>JBFLVV010000035.1:0-49550 GCA_040758275.1 Pseudomonadota bacterium | reverse complement strand
GTTTCGCTCCACGCTTCCTCCCCACGCTCGGTCGCCCTCACGCAGTTGCGCTTCACTTCGCTCGCTGTGGTCAGCTTACGGCGGGACTTTCACCCACAAGAGTGCGCCCATGCTGGGCGCACAATGACAATCGCCGGCGCAGGCCGGCGATTGGAACAGCATATTATACGCTGCACTGCAGCATATTATCCTTGGGCAAGGAAACTGCGTGGTGCGGAGACCTCAGCGTTGTGCCTGCCGGTGCAGCTGCACCACCGAAGTCGCGCCAGGCGGCTGGCGGAACGCCTGCAGCAGGCGCGCGCTCTCTTCCTGCGCCCGGGCCATGTTCGCCGCCTTCACGTGGCCATAGCCGCGGATGGTTTCCGCGACCTGGGCCAGCTTCAAGGCAGCCGCCCGGTTTTCCAGCGTCAGCTCACTCGCCAGCATGTCCACCAGGGCCAGGGTGTCGTCGCGCAGGCGGCGCTCGGCGCGCCGTTCGTGGGTGTAGCCGAAGGGGTCGAAGGCCGTGCCGCGCAGGACTTTCATGGGCTTGAGCACGCGGAAGGCCGTCTGCATCCAGGAACCGAAGCGCATCTTGGCGGGCACGTCGCTGCCCGGTTTGCGCCGGGCCAGCAGCGGCGGCGCCAGGTGGTACTCGACGCGGAAGTCGCCCTCGAACTGCTTGTCCAGGCCCTCCAGGAAGCCGGTGTCGAGGTGCAGGCGCGCCACCTCGTACTCGTCCTTGTAGGCCATGACCTTGAACAGCGAGCGGGCCACGGCCTTGCTGACCGCCTTTTTCGAGTCCGCCCCTTCGATCGCAACCTCGCGTGCCTCGACCCGCGCGACGGCGGCGCGGTACTGCTGGGCGTAGCGTGCGTCCTGGTATTTCGACAGCCAGTCAGCACGGAAGGCGACGATGTCTTCCAGCGAAGCCGGCGGCGTGAACTGAATCACCTTGGCCGGCTGGGCCAGGCGTGCGATGGCCTTGCCGTCGGCCGCCACCAGGCGTCCCAGCAGGAAGGCCTTCTTGTTCATCTCGACGGCCACGTTGTTCAGCTCGATCGCGCGCATCAACGCGGGCAGGCCGACCGGGACCAACCCCAGCTGCCAGGCCGCGCCCATCATGAGGATGTTGGCGCCGATCGGGTCGCCCAGCACACTGGCCGCCACTTCCTGGGCGTTCAGGCGCAGCGTCTCGCCGCCGGCATCCTGGATCTTGGCGAGTAAATCGTCCTTGCGGATGTCGGCGTCCGGATCGCGGGTGAACTCGGCGGTCGGGGTCTCGTTCTCGTTGGCGACCACGCGGGTATGACCGCGCCGCATGACGGCCAGCGCGTCCGGCATGGCGGCCACCACCAGGTCGCAGGCCAGCAGGGCGTCGGCCTGCTGCAGGTCGATGCGCACCTGGTGCAGCGCCTTGGGCGACGGCGCCACGCGCACGTGCGACATCACCGCCCCACCCTTCTGGGCAAAGCCCATGAAGTCGAGGGTGGAAGCGCCCTTGCCTTCCAGGTGGGCCGCCATCGTGATCAGGGCGCCCACCGTCACCACGCCGGTGCCACCGACGCCGGCCACCAGCATCTCGAAAGGCTTGTCGAAACCATACGGCTGCGGCAGCGGATAGGCGGCCAGCATGTCCTCCAGCTGGCCGAGCGACAGCGTGGCCGCCGCCGGTTTCTTCAGCGTGCCGCCGATGACGGAGACGAAGCTCGGGCAGAAGCCTTCCACGCAGGAGTAGTCCTTGTTGCAGGACGACTGTTCGATCTGGCGCTTGCGGCCCAGCGGCGTCTCGAGCGGGAGGATGGACAGGCAGTTCGACTGCACGCCGCAGTCGCCACAGCCCTCGCAGACCGCCGGGTTGATCACCATGCGGCGCGCCGGGTCGGGGAAGACGACCTTGTCCGGCTTGTTCTTCTTGCGGCGGCGGCGCTTCTCGGCGGCGCAGGTCTGGTCGTAGACCAGCACCGTCACGCCCGCGACCTCGCGCAGGCGGCGCTGGACCGCATCGAGTTCGCTGCGGTGGTGGACAGTGACGCCGGAAGGCAGCTGGATGCCCGTGTACTTTTCCGGCTCGTCGCTGACAACCACCGCCTCGACGGCGCCCTCGCTCAGCACCTGCTGCAGGATCTGCGGCACGGTGAGCGTGCCGTCGACCGGCTGGCCGCCCGTCATGGCGACCGCATCGTTGTACAGGATCTTGTAGGTGATGTTGGTGCGCGCCGCGATGGCCTGGCGGATCGCCAGGTACCCGGAGTGGTAATAGGTGCCGTCGCCCAGGTTCTGGAACACGTGCTTCTCGCGCGTGAAGCGCGAGGCCGCGACCCAGGGCACGCCTTCGCCGCCCATCTGCGTCAGAGTAACGGTGTCGCGCTTCATCCAGCTCGCCATGAAGTGGCAGCCGATGCCGGCCAGCGCGCGGCTGCCTTCGGGTACCTTGGTCGAGGTATTGTGCGGGCAGCCGGAGCAGAAGTATGGCGTGCGCTTCACGAGGTCGGCGCCGTTGGACAGGACTTCGGCGCGGCAGAACTGCGGCAGGAACCCCTCCAGCTGCATGCCCGGCAGCTTCGGCGCCAGCCAGCGCACCAGCGCCGGGGCGATGCGCGAGGGACGCAATTCGCCCAGGTGCGACAGCAACGGCGCGCCCGACACGTCGGTCTTGCCGAGCACCTGCGGACGCTGTTCAGGCGCCAGGTTGTACAAGAGGCTTTTCAGCTGTCCCTCGATGACGTCGCCCTTCTCTTCCACCACCAGCACTTCCTGCAGCCTCTGCACGAAGGCGTGCAGGCGCTTGCGCTCGAGCGGGAAGGTCAGGCCCGGCTTGTACAGGCGCAGGCCGATTTCCTCCAGCTTCTCGAGCTTCAGGCCGAGACGGTCGAGTGCCTCGAGCAGGTCGAGGTAGGCCTTGCCGGCCGCGATGATGCCGAGCTTCGCGCCAGGGGCCGCGACGACCAGGCGGTCGATCGAGTTGACAGAGGCGAAGGCGTGCACGGCCTCCAGCTTGTCGGCCACGCGCTGCTCGATCGCGAGGCTGGGCAGGTCGGGCCAGCGGTAGTGCAGGCCGTCGCCGGGCGCCACATAGCCTTCCGGCGCCTTGAAAACGGGTGCGTCCGGCAGCTCGACGACGGCGCCGCCCTCGACGGTTTCGGAGATCGCCTTGAAGCCGACCCAGGCGCCCGAGAAGCGCGACAGGGCCCAGCCATAGAGGCCGAACTCCAGGTATTCCTCGATGTTGGCGGGGTTAATGACGGGCATGCCCCAGGCCATGAAGGCGTGGTCGCTCTGGTGCGGCATCGACGAGGACACGCAGCCATGGTCGTCGCCGGCCACGACCAGCACGCCGCCCAGGGGCGAAGAACCGTAGGCGTTGCCGTGCTTGAGGGCGTCGCCGGCACGGTCCACGCCCGGGCCCTTGCCGTACCACATGGCGAATACGCCGTCGACCGTGCGGTTCGGATCGCCGCCGACCTGCTGGGTGCCGAGTACGGCGGTCGCGCCCAGCTCCTCGTTGATCGCGGGGAGGAATTCGATGGCGTTCGCCTTGAGGATCCTGGATGCGCGCCAGACTTCCTGGTCGACCGCGCCCAGGGGCGAGCCGCGGTAGCCCGAGATGAAGCCGGCGGTGTTCAGGCCCGCCCGTTCGTCGAGCGCCTTTTGCATCACCGTCAGCCGGATCAGGGCTTGCGTGCCGGTCAGGAAGACCCTGCCCTGTTCACGCTTCAGGTTGTCGTCAAGCTGGTAGCCAGGGTCGGCGAGCTGCGTGCCCGCGGCCTGTCGTTTGCCACCTACTTCCTCGTGCATCGATCCCATCCATTCGTCTCCACTGTGCAGCCCTGCAGGGCCTGTCTATTGTGGTAGATGATAGTCTTCTGTTATGAAATAGCATTTCTAACTTGCCGGGTTTTGCGTCAGAATAGGTAAATCTTTTCCCTAACGAGCATGATATGGATAAATCCAACCTCGATCCGGCGTCTGTACGCATCCTGCGCGAACTGCAGCAGGACGCGCGCCTCTCCGTCAACGAACTGGCCGAACGGGTCGGCATGTCGGCCTCGCCATGCTGGCGGCGCCAGAAGGAGCTGGAGGAGAACGGTTTCATCCGCCGCTACGCCGCCCTGCTCGACCGGCGCAAGCTGGACCTGGGGCTGGTCTGTGTGCTGCACGTGTCGCTGACGCGGCACGAAGCGGGCGTGGTCGATACCTTCGAAGCGCAGATGAAGGCGTGTTCGGAGGTGATGGAGTGCTACGAGGTGACGGGCACCTCGGACTACATCGTCAAGGTGATGGTGAAGGACATGGATGGCTACCACGACCTGCTGCACAATGTGCTGCTCAAGCTGCCGGGGGTGTCTCAGCTCAATACCAGCGTAGCGCTCAGGGAGGTGAAGTACGAGACGGCGCTGCCCTTGTGAACTACGGGGGCGAGTGGTTTAGCGCGTGGCCCGCGCCATGGACTCGCCTTTGGCAGTCGGCTGCGGATAGTGTCGCGACGTGATCAGCTCTACGGTCTCATCGGGATAGATATGGATTGCGAGGAAAACGGCGTCCTTGGGCACATTCCGTAACTCCACAAGGTTGCGTGCAGCAACGGTCTCACCATTGCGTGGCGTTCCGCGCGGTCCGTCGAGCTTCCAAGTCACTCGTTTTGGCCCTAGGCGCAGTTTGATCCCTGCAATTGTCTTGCCGCCTGTATCCGGATAAGGGGTAGAGCTATCGCCTGCTCTTCCATCAATGAAAACGTCGAGGATTGGCCGGTTCCAGTAATTGAACGTGACCACATCGAGCGTGACGTTTTTCGGAGCTGCCATGCTTGCAAACGGGAGAAACAGGAGAAGCGCCGTGCCGATAGCGCGCATGCACTTCGGCGTTCGTAATGCGTCGGCAGTGCGACTGGTGTCGTTCATCTGGAATCCTTCCTCAATGCTGACAATGTCCGCGTCACTAAGGCCGGGCGCTGTTTGCCCGCCTATGGTCAGCAGCTCTCGATGCCGCGACCATTGTCTGTCCCTTTTCTGTCGCCCGAGGATAATGTCGCGTCGGGATAAGCTCGACCGTTTCGTCAGGATAGATATGAACGCCCAGGAAGACCGCGTCTCGCGGAACCGGCCCGAGTACCGGTACGTTCTTCGCAATCACCGTTTCTCCATTGCGGGGCGTTCCCCGGGGTCCGTCGAGGCGCCAAGTTACGTTCTGTGGCCCGAGCCGAAATCGCACGCCCATGATCGTGCTGCCGCCTGTCTCGGGATATGGCATTGAACTGTCCCCAGCCTGTTCGCCAATAAAGACGTCAAAGACGGGGCGATTCAAATAATTGAACGTCACAACGTCCAACGTAACTGCGCTGGTTGGTCTAATACAAGCAGCAAGGATTAAAAAGACCGTCAATGCGCCGAACACACCTCGCCGACATTTTCCGCCACCTTGCCTGGTTTCGCTTGTCACCGTCATCGTGTTGCTACTCCTGCGCTGCGGCGAGCGCCATGGATGTACCCTTCTCGGTCTCCCCCGGATAATGTCTCGACGTGATCAACTCAACCGTTTCATCGGGATAGATGTGGATCGCCAGGAAAACCGCATCCTTGGGCACGTTCCGTAGTTCAAGCGCATTGCGGGCTGCGACCGTTTCGCCGTTGCGGGGCGTCCCCCTCTTGCCACTTAACTTCCAGGTAACCTGCTTTGGTCCCAGCCGCAACTTCACTCCCGAGATTGTGCTGCCGCCCGTCTGCGGATACGCAGTCGAACTGTCGCCAGATTTCCCGTCAATAAAAACGTCGTGAATAGGCCGGTTCCAATAGTTAAACGTAACCACATCGAGCGAGACTGACCTGCGTGCGCTACTGCACGCGCCGAGCGAGAAAACGATCGCGAGCATGCCGGCGATGCATCGGCGAAGACGGCCTTTCGTCTGCAATCGGCGTGCGTCAGATTTCATATGGGCTCCATGAGGATCGCACTACTTGTTCGGCTGATCGCTGCCGAACCATCCGCCCACAGTCTCGCGCACCCACCCCACACCCGCGTCCATGACGCGCTCCGCACCATCACGGGCCTCGCGCAGCTTGCGGCCCGTCTCCCGCGCCGCGCGCTGCGCCTGGTTACTCGCGGTTTCGTAGGCCTCGCGAGCGCCGTCGGCAACCTGGTTCGCACCCCGCCTGACCTCGGTCGCCGCCTGTTCGGCAGTCCGCTTGACAGCCGTCGCCGCTTCTTCCGCCTTGTGCTGCACATAGTCGCGCGCCTGGATTGCGCGCTGCTCGACCGCCTCGGCGGCCTCTCGGGCGTGGTCGGCAACCGTCTGCGCCGTTTCCTTCGCCGTCGTGGCAACCGTGTCGGCAGCCTGTTCTACCTTGGCACGCCCCGCAGCGGCGGTCGACTGGACGGCGTGTGCGGCCTCGGTGCCCTTGGTCTGGATCCAGGCCCCGGCATCCTGCCACACGCTCGATGTCGATTCCTCGATCCCGCGCGCCTTGAAATAGCTGAAGGGTTCGGCGTTCATCAGGAAGTCGACCTTGGAATCGTGCACATAGGCGGCCACGAAATCCAGCACACCCGGCGCGGCATTACTGTCCCAGGCAGACAGCTGCCAGTCCTGCGGTTTGACGTACTGGGCGTATGCATTCGCAACATTCCCTCCGATACGCCGCCACTCGCCCAAGCGCACCGCGGTGCGGTACTTCTCGATTTCCCACGCCATGCCCTTCGGACCGATGTACTTGAGCTTGTTCGCCTGGCGGCTACGTTCGCCCGGCGTCTCGATGCCGCGTCGATACATGGTCCCATAGGCACTGTACAAAAGTTCCATATGGCGCCTGACCTGCACCTCGATCGACCCGCCCGCGCCGCCGAACACCGTCATGTAGCGTTGATAAGCTTGCTTCGTGTTTGGCAGGCATTCGAAGCGGTCGAAAACGTCAGGCTCATTCTCGTCAATCCATGCGTAAGTCTTCATGCGGACGGCGGCCTGCAGAGCCTCCTGCCACATGTCACACATTGGAATGCGCGCATAGTTGTTGTCAATTGCCTGGGCATTTGGCTCATACCCTCCCCCTACATCCGAATGCACACCCGGATAGGTTTTCTCGATCCAGTCGCCACCGAGCTTCCCATCCAGCCGAATCAGGTCGACTGGAAACGCGAAACGAACTTCGTGACCGGCGACGTAATGAACGCATCGCTGAACTGTTGGCGAAACACGCAGTTCACGCTCGCTGAAAGGTGTGCGGACGTTCTGCGCCGGCAATCCAAAGGAGGCAACGGTGTCAAACAGTCCCAAGAAATTGAATCGAATCGGATAGCCACCATACGCCAAGCCTTCGGCCGAACGTTCGCAGTCGTCAAGCAAACGGTTGGTAAATGCGCGCGCGAGCGCTGCACCTCGCGAGAAGCCGAACACCGAAATGTTGATTTTCTTGATCAAGCGGTGCTTGCCAAGCGCTCGATTTACTTCCAAAAAGCTTTTCTCTGCACTTTTCTTGGCATATGCCGCCACCTCGCCACCCAACCTGGCGGCGTTGGCAATGAGTACATCCCGCAATCGCTGGTTGACCGTCAGATTGCCAAAATCCATTCGGCGATCTCCCCCGGCCCCGAATCCGCCGCCGCCCAGGGTATCTTCTGCCCAGATACCCGCCGATGAGAGCCAACTATCGGCTGTACCATTGAAAGCCGTACCCACGCCAGACACATATATGCGATAGACGGCACGATCCGTGTCGTTTATCGAGGCGTCAAACAAGCGTGCTACGTTGCTCCAACGTTTCGAAGGGCTATCCGCATCACGATTATTTCCTGTTCCATCAAAGAACACGGCGATGTGCACCACATCGTAGCAATCTTGAAATGCCCCGGCAGGCTCCTTCGAAACGTCACGGTTGGCGGCGGTGGCCGCAGTCGCATCCAATTCTGCCATTGGCATCACCTCACGGTCTTGACTCGTTCATTCCATCGAACTTCAGCGGTATGCACGAGTCATCATTGCGCCGCGGTGGCCATGGCAATCCCTTTTTCAGTCTTGCGTGGATAGTGCCGCGTTGGGATCAACTCGACAGTTTCGTCTGGATAAATATGCACAGCAAGGAAGACTGCATCGCTGGGCACGTCAATCAGTTGCGGCGAGTTTTTTGCGATCACCGTTTCACCGTTTCGCGGGGTGCCGCGTTTTCCTGTGAGTTTCCAGCTGACCTGCTTCGGACCAAGCTTGAGTTTCACTCCGGTGATCGTACTTCCGCCTGTCGCAGGGAAGGCAGTGGAACTATCTCCCGACTTTCCATCGATGAAAACATCAAAGATAGGTCGATTCCAATAATTAAATGTGACGACATCGAGGGTAACGGTCATGGGAGCTGCCTTACACGCACTAAGTGAAAAAAACAAGATAGCGGCGCTGAGAAGACGCCAAGATCTGGAAAATTTGGGCCCAAATAATATTTGGTAGTTTCGTATCATATGAGAAGCCTTCTATCCAAAAAATTTGCGCCGTCAGGGCAATTCAGCCACCGCATCGGTAAAGCTGATCCGCCCCTCCTGCACCCGCTTCAGCACCGCGCCGATCGCCGGATCCAGGTCGAAGCGCGCGCCATAGACGATTTTCACGCAGATGAAGTTGACCAGATCCTGCATACCCTCCAGCCCGAGCGCACGCGCCTGCAGGTAGGCCGCGCGCACATAGCGGTACGGGTCTCCTTCGATCCGCTCGAGCAGGTGCCGCTGGTTGAGGTCGACGTAGTACAGCAAGTGGTCCGGCATGCTGGCCTCGACCAGGTCGTCCACCTGCTCTTGGTTCAGCTGGAGCGGCAGCGGCGCGGGATCGGCGCATTCGTATGCAGTCGCCACCGCATGCTGCTGACCATAGCGGTCCCAGTACCACCAGCCGGCCAGGCCGCAGCTCAAGGCCTCGTGCTGGCGCTTGTCCAGCACGGGCCCCGGCACATGCAGCGAGGTGTCGTCCGGCTGCCCGACCAGGGTGCCGAGGATGGCCGGGTCCCAGTACGCGAAGAACATCGCCTCGCCGTCCGGCAGGAGCACTTCGGTGGCCGCCTGCAGCATCGCGAACAATGGATCGAAAGCCATGGGCGTGGCCAGGATGGTGGCGCAGGGCGAGCGCGGTGCATGGGTCAGGATCCAGGCCCAGGCGGGGGACGCCGCATCGGGCGGCGCCAGTTCCACGAGATGCGGCGCCTTCTCCGCCAGTGGCGTGCCCTGCTCCGCATCGAACAGGCAGCGCAGCTCGCGCCCCGGTTCCTGGATCACGGCCGGCAGGCCGGGCGCCTGGGCGCTGTCGGTGATCGCGTACCAGCGCACGGAAGCATCGCGCGCATGGGCGTCGAGGAAGGGCTGCAAGCGTGGCAGGAGCTGTTCGCGCATCAGGCCCCCTTGTTCACGAAAGCCGTGCGCTGGCCGGCGCGCTTGGCCAGGCACTCGACGCAGACCGATTGCGGGAGGATCGGCAGCTTGTAGCTGCGCTCGGTGGCGCCGAGGAAGCTCTTCTTCCCGGCATGGATGGTGATCTTGCCCGGACACTGCACGGTGATGTTGCCTCCCTCGATCGTGATGTTCGCCCCGTCCGCCGTCGAAAGAACGATGCTCTTGGCCGCAGCCCAGTCCACGTGCGCATTCGCGCTGACGATGTTCACCTCGTCGCGTGCCTGCACCTTGAGCACGTCGGCCTGGGCCTGCACGTCGATCGCATCCTTCGCCGCGATCAGCTGCAGGCCGATGCCGCCCTCGCCCGGCTTCACGGCGCCGGCCAGCATGCCGATCGCCTGGCCGCTGTGCACGCGCAGCTGGCCGCCGGTGACGAATTGCGTATCCTGTCCACTCATCAGCGACACGGTTTCGCCGTTGGACAGCTGCACCGCCTGCCCCGCCGTCACGCCCAGGCCGGCCTTGGCCGAGATCGCGATGATCGGGTCGGTCAGGTGCGGCAGCTTGCCGTCACCGGGCGCGGTGTCTTTCTTCGCGGCGTCGGACTTGGCCGCGTCGACACCCTCGGTCCCGACCATGCCCGACACCGCCGTCAGCATCGCCTGCAAGGGCGCCGCCTTCGGGTCCAGCACGCTGCTGCCGCTCTTCGCTGCGCCCAGGTGCGCCGCCAGCCCGACGGTCTCGTGCTTCACCGCCGCATCGCTGAAGCTCTCGCCCAGCTTGACCGCCTGCTTGAGCAACGCGATACCGGCCACGTTGTCGCCGGCCGGCTCGCGCTCGCCCGCGCTGTGATTGATACGGTAGCTGGTCACCAGCAGGCCTGCATGCGCGCGCAGCGCGCCATATGCGTCGGTGCGCAGTTCGGCACCGACACCGCGCAGGCTGCCGCGGAAGTTGTCAGCGCCGTGGACCAGGTGGCCGAGATTCATTTCGGTGGCGGCCAGTGTCGTGCGCAGCTGCACCCGCCCCTGGGCGTCGGTGTCGTCGAAGAGCAGCTGGTTGTAACCCGATCCGCCGAATTCCTTGCTGCGCACCCCCCACTGGGCGGCCGCGTTGCGGTGCCCGGCGCTGTCGCCGGAGGCGCCATGCCATACCGGCGCGTTGCCGCCGGCGAGGTTGCCCTGGCTGGACACCGCGTGGTCAGTGGCCGCGTCAAAAGCGCCGCCGCCCTTGTCCTGGGCGTTCTCCCCGCCCGGCGTCGGAGCGACGCCGCCTTCACCCAGTCCGTTGTAGACGGCGCCGACGATGAGCGGCCGGTCGATGTCGTTCTCGATGAACTGGACGATCACCTCTTGCCCGATGCGCGGCAGGAACTGGCTGCCGATACCGCCGCCCGCCAGCCGCTGGGCCACCCGCACCCAGCAGGTGGCGTCGCCGCTGTCCTGCCAGTGGAAGCGGATGCGCACCCGGCCCAGGTAGTCGCAATGGATCTCGTCCGCGCCGATTGGGGCGTCCGCGCCGTCGGGGCCGACCACAATGGCGCTTTGCGCCCCCATCGCGGTGGGCCGCGGGTGGGCGCGGCCCTCGCTGCCCGCCAGCTGCGGGCGCCACGGCACGCCATGCGGCAGCGCCTCGAAGCAGTTGGCATAGCCGCTGCGCTGCGCCTGCGCGATGGCCAGCTGGAAGTCAGGCAGCGCATCCCCGCGCAGGGCTTCTTCCAGCAGTTCGGGGATCGGGCCGAACAACTCGGCCAGCGCTTCACGGGCTTTCGCAGGCAGGTTGTTCACGCCCACGCTGTCGACCCGCAGCACCGTATAGGCGGCCGCCTCGCCCAGCCGCTGCAGCGGTGCGCCCGCGATGTCCAGGCGGGTGCCGGCGCGCAGGGTGCGCAACGTGGAGCGGCCGCGCCACAGCTGGGTGCGCGCTTCGCGCGACTCCATCTGGATGGTGGCGTAGCGTTCGGCCTGGCGCCGGTCGGCGTAGTGATACTGGCCCGGCACGTCGTAGGATTCGAGGGCGGGCAGTTTCGGCGAGGCCGGGAGGCGCGAAGGCACGCTCGCGGCCACCGCCTTCTTGGACTTGTAGTCGTAGCTGAGCAGGGTCGTGCTCGAGGGGCCGATGCGGCGCACGCTCGCCAGCGCCTGCACGGTGTCGCTCTGCTCGCGCGCGTGGGCGCCGTGGAAGCGCACACCCGAGCCCCGGCTCGACGGATCATCGGGAATGGCGGTGCTGCTGGTACTGTCGGCGAAGAGCACCATTTCCGGCCCCTCCTTGCCCTGCTCGAAGCGCCATGCCAGGCCCTCCTCGGCCAGCAGGCGCTCGACGAAGGCCAGGTCGGACTCGCGGTACTGGCAGCAGTAACTGCGCGGCAGCGCACCCGCCATGAAGGCAGTGGCGTCTTCGCTCCAGCGCCAGCGCGCCACCGGGGCGTGGATGCCGAACACCTCGTCGACGATGTCGGTGACCGGTTTGTCCTGCCATACGCGGCTGTTGCGCACGTGGGCCAGGCGCCAGATCCAGTGGCTGATACGCAGGCGATAGCGCGCGAAACCACCTTCGCTTCCCAGCATGGCCATCTCGCTGATCTCCCCGGCAAAGCTGGCGCGGCTGCCGTCGGCCAGGCTGACCTCGAGGCTGGCCGACTGGCCCAGCAGCGCATGCAGGTCGATGTCGGCCCGGGTCGACAGCGCGATCACGTCGCGTGCGCCGACGCCCTGTACCAGGTCGCGCGCCGCGAAGGCTTCCACCAGCAGGCCGCCGGAACCGAGCTCCAGGCCCTGGTCTTCCAGCGCCAGGGCATACAGGCGGGTGGCGCTGCCGAACTGCGCAAGCGCAGCGAAGGCGTGGTCCAGCAATTCACGACGCATGTTCAACCCGAAAACGTGGATCGGGATCTGGGTTCATGACATACCTCAGCATCAATCGTCAATTTATCTCAACTGCACAGATCCAATTCCCACGGTCGTAAAGGCGTGACAGGTTGGGAGAATCGGTGCGCGCAATAGACAAGCCCTTGCGCACGCTGCCGTCGCTCAGTTCTGCCTTGAACGGCCGGCCAGTGCCTCGCCCCAGTCGGCAACGTGCCTGAGAATCGGCATCGTAACGTCTCCCGACAGCCCTGGCGGCCTGCCCTACTATGCACCCATCAGTGGTCGCATAGCTTCCAGACGGTTCATGGCGGCCAGCTTGTCGTCCGGCGCACCGGAGCGAAGCGACATGTAAGTCGCACGGTGCTCGGGATCGTCAGGGTCGGACGATACCCCATGCAGTTCCATCAAGGCCAGGATTGCAGAGGCTAGAGGCAAGCGTTCAGTCTCGGTAAAAATCATTCCCTTGAGCGCGTTGATGTTGTCCGGTGTGGCGTTCCGGTTGGACAGCGACTGCGCAAACTGTGTCCTCACACTTTCAAATTTACTCCCGGCAAAGTTGGCCAGCATGGCAATGTAGCGGGGATCTGGATCGTTATTCGTGACGTATCGAAGCATCAGCAAGCGGTCGATTTCGGTTTCCCGCTGCTCCGCTGCAAACTCCGACTCAGGCATCGGCTGGTCTAGCGCGAGTTTGAACTGCTCAATGGCCCGCATCTTGTTCAGCAGGTAAAGGCCCGTGATGTTATCGACGGAATCCGGAAATCCAGTCATCAGGAAATCCCAGGCCTCGGCCTGTTCGGCTGGGCTCATGCCCGCAAAATAACTGGCGTCCAGGCCATTCATACGTTCGGGGCCATAGGTATTGAAAAATTTGTAGAGACGCGACAGCTTGGAGTCGTCGGTTACGGCCATGGAGCAGTTCCTTTTAGCGCGAGCAGCGCTTTCACTTTATCTTCGCCCAATTGCGTGAGATTGCCAGCGGGGTCGAGCGCAAATACGTTGATGCCGCTGACCTCGCCTGCACGATATTTATCCAGATAGATCGGCTTTTCGACGTTGTGCCACAAAGTGTAAGGCGCATCCAGCTTCTCGAGAGTCTGGACCGCATTGACGTGTCCTGTAACGCCTTCCGCATATTTTTTCGATACCCCGGCCCACAAATCGCGGGCAAACGGCGGCGTGCCCTTGGATTTATCCCACGGATAATCGACATTGATCTCTTTCCACCCATCGATGATCCGGCCGCCCGGTGTCGTTTCCAGTGTGACCCCGCCGATACTTTCGGCGTATTTCTGCGCTGCCTTGTCGTCTCCCGACCAGAACACGGCGCCATCTTTGGGAGAAGAGACGTCCAGACGCTTGATGACCTCGTCCCAGGTATCGGTCGAATTCTTTCTCGGAAAATGAGGACGCAGTATATCCTGCGCTTCCCGGCGCTTAGCTGCTGCGAGCGCCGTGTCTCCCGCTTTCTCCGCCTCCCGCATTTCGTTCGATAGCTGCGTGATGCGTACGCGGTCGGCCTCGACAGCCGCGTCAATCACTTCCTGCTTCTTCGTGTTCGCGCTCTCGTCCGGCGGCTTGACCGGATCCGGCTTGTCTTTCAGCGGCGGTTTCGGCGGCTCGGCAGCAGCCGGTTTGGCGGCCGGTTTCGGTTTGGGCTTCGCCGCAGGTGCCGGTTTTGCCGCGGATTCTGCGGCGAGCGGTTTCGGTTTCGCCAGCGGGCGCCCCGCGACATCCCGAACCCGCTGCGTTGCCGGCGGCGGAGCCACGGGTTTCTTGGCCTTGACGCCGGAGGCCACGGTATGCACCTCCTTCGGCGCTGTCTGCGCCAAAACCTTGGCCAGCCGCGCATCGAGTACGGCCAGGGCCTTCGGTATCTGCCTCAACGCATCCTGCTGTACCGCATAGAACTTTTTCTCCCAGGCTACGAGTGTGGTGATCGTGCTCGTGAGCGAATCGAAATAATTGACGCGATGCAGATGGCGTCGCATGCCGCGCACGATCTCCAGCAGCTTCTGGATCGTCTTGTCCAGAGCGGCCAGCAGCGGCTTTTGATACTGGGCGAACTTGATCGCACGGAGGAACTTGAGGATGTCGCCCTTGATGAACTTCTGGAGGAAGCGCACCAGCTCGACCAACTTGTTCGCCTCCTTGATCAACATGAGCATCACCGCACGCAGCGCGGCACCGAGCTCGGAGCCGGCGATCCCGCCAACGATCGCCCCGACGCCTGCGGCGGCGGCCCCACCCGCGGCCATTGCGATCGGCAGGGCGAGCACGATCAAACAGGCGCATAGCAGCACCCATTCCATCAGGTCGTTTCGCTTGTCTGGGTGATTCGCCAGCCGCAACGTCACCGCGATTGCGTCGCGCGCACTGGTGACCAGGACAACGCCTGGGACGAAGCTGACCAGCATGTCCGCGACCACGGCCGACAACGGGCGATTATCGGCAAACTCACCGATCAGGACAGACTTGAGCCAGCCCAATCCGCCAACGACGCTGTCCCACGCATCGTCAATAATATTATCGTCCGGCTGTCTGCTCATGCATCGATCTCGTCGTCCGGCGGCGGTGCATTGATTGCCAGGTTGAAGAACTCGTCGATATCATCGTCGAGCTCGCTGGAAACATAGGATTTGGCGGTCTCCATCATCGGCAAATATTCGACACGCGCCATCGTGCCCGGCGCGACTCCGCTGATCCGCGCGTAGCCTTCTGCGTCGAGCACGCCCTTGCGCACGCTGCCGTCGCTTAGGAAAGCCTTGAACGGCCGGCCGGCCAGTGCCTCGCCCCAGTCGGTGAAGTGCCTGAATTCGAGATCCGTCTCGCCGGGTTCTGCGCGTGGCAGGTGAGGCAGAACGTAACTGTTCCGGTCCGAACCGGCAAACGATTTCTTTCCTGCATGAATCGTTATCTTGCCCGGACACTGCACGATGATGTTGCCTCCCTCGATCGTGATGTTCGCCCCGTCCGCCGTCGAAAGAACGATGCTCTTGGCCGCAGCCCAGTCCACGTGCGCATTCGCGCTGACGATGTTCACCTCGTCGCGCGCCTGCACCTTGAGCACGTCGGCCTGGGCCTGCACGTCGATCGCATCCTTCGCCGCGATCAGCTGCAGGCCGATGCCGCCCTCGCCCGGCTTCACGGCGCCGGCCAGCATGCCGATCGCCTGGCCGCTGTGCACGCGCAGCTGGCCGCCGGTGACGAATTGCGTATCCTGTCCACTCATCAGCGACACGGTTTCGCCGTTGGACAGCTGCACCGCCTGCCCCGCCGTCACGCCCAGGCCGGCCTTGGCCGAGATCGCGATGATCGGGTCGGTCAGGTGCGGCAGCTTGCCGTCACCGGGCGCGGTGTCTTTCTTCGCGGCGTCGGACTTGGCCGCGTCGACACCCTCGGTCCCGACCATGCCCGACACCGCCGTCAGCATCGCCTGCAAGGGCGCCGCCTTCGGGTCCAGCACGCTGCTGCCGCTCTTCGCTGCGCCCAGGTGCGCCGCCAGCCCGACGGTCTCGTGCTTCACCGCCGCATCGCTGAAGCTCTCGCCCAGCTTGACCGCCTGCTTGAGCAACGCGATACCGGCCACGTTGTCGCCGGCCGGCTCGCGCTCGCCCGCGCTGTGATTGATACGGTAGCTGGTCACCAGCAGGCCTGCATGCGCGCGCAGCGCGCCATATGCGTCGGTGCGCAGTTCGGCACCGACACCGCGCAGGCTGCCGCGGAAGTTGTCAGCGCCGTGGACCAGGTGGCCGAGATTCATTTCGGTGGCGGCCAGTGTCGTGCGCAGCTGCACCCGCCCCTGGGCGTCGGTGTCGTCGAAGAGCAGCTGGTTGTAACCCGATCCGCCGAATTCCTTGCTGCGCACCCCCCACTGGGCGGCCGCGTTGCGGTGCCCGGCGCTGTCGCCGGAGGCGCCATGCCATACCGGCGCGTTGCCGCCGGCGAGGTTGCCCTGGCTGGACACCGCGTGGTCAGTGGCCGCGTCAAAAGCGCCGCCGCCCTTGTCCTGGGCGTTCTCCCCGCCCGGCGTCGGAGCGACGCCGCCTTCACCCAGTCCGTTGTAGACGGCGCCGACGATGAGCGGCCGGTCGATGTCGTTCTCGATGAACTGGACGATCACCTCTTGCCCGATGCGCGGCAGGAACTGGCTGCCGATACCGCCGCCCGCCAGCCGCTGGGCCACCCGCACCCAGCAGGTGGCGTCGCCGCTGTCCTGCCAGTGGAAGCGGATGCGCACCCGGCCCAGCTGGTCGCAATGGATCTCGTCCGCGCCGGATGGCGTATCGGCGCCGTCCGGGCCGACCACGATGGCGCTCTGCGCCCCCATCGCCGTGGGCCGAGGGTGGGCACGGCCCTCGCTGCCCGCCAGCTGCGGGCGCCACGGCACGTCGTGCGGCAGCGCCTCGAAACAGTTGGCATAGCCGCTGCGCTGCGCTTGCGCGATGGCCAGCAGGAAGTCCGGCAGCGCGTCCCCGCGCAGGGCTTCTTCCAGCAGTTCCGGGATCGGGCCGAACAGCTCGGCCAGCGCTTCGCGGGCTTTCGAGGGCAGGTTGTTCACGCCCACGCTGTCGACCCGCAGCACCGTATAGGCGGCTGCTTCGCCCAGCCGCTGCAGGGGTGCGCCCGTGATGTCCAGACGGGTGCCGGCGCGCAGGGTGCGCAGCGTGGAGCGGCCGCGCCACAGCTGGGTGCGCGCCTCGCGCGACTCCATCTGGATCGTGGCGTAGCGTTCGGCCTGGCTTCGGCCGGCATAGTGGTACTGGCCCGGCACGTCGTAGGACTCAAGGGCAGGCAGCTTCGGCGAGGCCGGCAGGCGCGAAGGCACGCTGGCCGCCACCGCCTTCTTGGACTTGTAGTCGTAGCTGAGCACGGTCGTGCTCGAGGGCCCGATGCGTCGCACGCTGGCCAGCGCCTGCACCGTATCGCTCTGCTCGCGCGCATGGGCGCCGTGGAAGCGCACACCGAGGCCAGCGCTCGACGGGTCATCCGGGATGGCGCTGCTGCCGGTGCTATCGGCGAAGAGCACCATCTCCGGACCGTCCTCGCCCTGTTCGAAGCGCCATGCCAGGCCCTCTTCCGCCAGCAGGCGCTCGACGAAGGCCAGGTCGGACTCGCGGTACTGGCAGCAGTAGCTGCGCGCCATGGCGCCCGCCATGAAGGCGGCGGCGTCCTCGCTCCAGCGCCAGCGCGCCACCGGGGCGTGGATGCCGAACACCTCGTCGACGATGTCGGTGACCGACTTGTCCTGCCATACGCGGCTGTTACGCACATGGGCCAGGCGCCAGATCCAGTGGCTGATACGCAGGCGATAGCGCGCGAAACCACCTTCGCTTCCCAGCATGGCCATCTCGCTGATCTCGCCGGCGAAGCTGGCGCGGCTGCCGTCGGCCAGGCTGACCTCGAGGCTGGCCGACTGGCCCAGCAGGGCATGCAAGTCGATGTCGGCCCGGGTCGACAGCGCGATCACGTCGCGTGCGCCGACACCCTGCACCAGGTCGCGCGCCGCGAAGGCTTCCACCAGCAGGCCGCCGGAACCGAGCTCCAGGCCCTGGTCTTCCAGCGTCAGGGCATACAGGCGGGTGGCGCTGCCGAACTGCGCAAGCGCAGCGATGGCCTGGTCCAGCAATTCACTGCGCATGTTCAACTCGAACTCGAGACTTTGGATATCCGGACGGACTTGCATTCAGCCGCACCCTTGGCGCTGCCCCGGCAGACGCGCACGCGGCAGCGCTGCACTTCGGCGGCGGTGGCGTTGGTGGCGCAGCGCTTGTAGATCTCTTCGGGCGAGCCGGCTTCGGGCGTCTTGGTGTGGGCCAGCAGCGCGGCCAGGATGGCGACGTCGCTGTCGACCGCGGGTGCGGACTTCTTGCCGGAGGCTGGCTTCTGCGCGGCCGGCTTCTGCGCCACCTTCGGTTTTGCGGCGGGCGCACGCGCCTTCTCGGTGCGCGCCGGCTTGTCCGTCGTGGGCTTCTTCGTGCCTGCGGCCTTGCTTGGTGCAGCCTGGGCCAGCTTGAGTGCGGGCGCCGGGGCGGCTGCCGGTGCGTCGAGCAGGCTGGCGAGATCGTGCTGCTCGGCCTTCGCCGCAGGGGCCGGAGAAGGCTGCGAGGTGTTCGGTGCGTCGAGCGCCGCCGTCAGGTCGTCCTGGATGGTCGCCGCGGCAGGCGCCTGCGGTGTGGTCTCGAGCGCAGGAGCGGGAGCGCTCGTTGCGGCGACCGCCGCCTGTGCAGGGGCGGCCATCGGCGGAACGCGCGTCGGCGCATGGGCGGCCGCCAGGCTCGCGTCGGCCGACTCGTTCACGCTGCCGAACGCCAGCCACGCCAAGGTGCCGATACCGGCGATGGCGATCGCGAACACGGCGGCGCGCACCCCGCGCTGGTGGTGGTCGTGCCGGGCCGGCGCCGGCGCAGCGCGCGCAGGCGCCGAGCGGCCATCGAGCTGGCTCAGGATGCTGCGGTCCTCCTGCTTCGGGACCTGGTCCGCTGATAGAAGGCTGGGTCGACCCGCGCCGGGGCGGCGTTCGCTACTGTCGTGCAAAACACACTCCTCTGTTGAGTTGACCATAACTTTACGCTGATTGTAAAAATCGTGCCAAATAACAAGTAACCAATTGTGTGGACTTATGCGCTACTCATAATTTCAATCGTGCGGGGTCTTATCGCAACGGAAAGTTATACTCTGCGGCAACTGCATTTCCGTAACAATTCTTAAACAAGGAAAAGTACGTGCTGTTCGTTGCTGTTGCGTTGTACTTCGCACTGGCATGCCTGATCAGCTGGATGCTGCTGTTCCCGACGGGACGCGCATTCATGCAACAGGCCCTGCTCGGCGCTGGAACACGCATTCAACGGCACTGGCAGTCGATCGCCCAGCTGCGCAAGCTGGCGCTCGCATCGACCCGCCGGTCCGGCCTCGATAGCCTGCACAGGGCCGGCCACTTCCTGCGACAACACTATGCAATCTGCATGACGGCCCTCGTCCTGCTCGGCGCGCCCGCCCTGTTCGCGCTGCTGGGCGGCGCCCACACAAAACTGAATGGCTTCGAGGAAGATACGCGCGAGATCAACGGCCAGGTCGCGGCCCTGCTCGAAGGCGAGCAGCTGGTGCCGCCTCCCCCGCTGCCGCCGATGGCCTTCACCACTGCCGAAGTCGCCGAGGCGCGCCCGCTGATCGCCTCGGCCAGCCGCGACTGGGCCATGCTCGACCCCGACTTCGAACAACGCCTGCTGCTGGCCTTCCGCATCATGAAGGAGAAGCATGGCTACGAGATGGCCCTGCTGGAAGGCTACCGCAGCCCGGAGCGCCAGCAGAAGCTGGCCGCCATGGGTCCGAACGTGACCAACGCCGCCGCCTTCCAGAGCTGGCATCAGTACGGCCTGGCCGCGGACAGCGCCTTCGTGCGCAACGGGCGCATCGTGATCTCGGAAAAGGATCCCTGGGCCATGCGCGGCTACCAGCTGTATGGCGAAGTGGCGGAATCGGTCGGCCTCACCTGGGGCGGCCGCTGGAAGATGATGGACCTCGGGCACACGGAACTGCGCCGGCCCGGCGTCATGCGGCGTTAGCATTTGGAGAACACACTATGGCAGGACCCTTGATCAGGCTCGGCGACAAAACCACGCATGGCGGCGTCGTCATCGAAGCGTCGATGGCCAGCGACATCGGCGGCATCGGCATCGCGCGCGTGGGCGACAAGGTCGCCTGCCCGGCGCACGGCGTGCAAACCATCGTCAGCGGCGACATGGCGCTGGTGGTGGACGGCAAGCCGGCCGCCCGCCACGGCGACATGGTCAGCTGCGGCGCCACCCTCATCGCCGGCCAACAGGCCACGGTCGACCAGGTCTGACATGGGCGGCTGGATCAAAGGCGCCCTGTTCGCCACCCTCGTCTTCGGCGCCAGCTGGGTTGGCGCCGTCTCCTACTGGCGCGCAAGCAACCGCATGCCGTCGACGCTCGACCTGTTCGCCTGGATGGCGGCGCTGCCCCTCGGCGTCCTGCTCGCCGTCTGGATCGGGCGCCGCATCGCCGCCAGCCGCGCCGCCCCGGCAAGCGCTCCGGCACCCGACACCGCCGTGCAAGCGCCGGCCGCGCCCAGCGCCCTGCCGGCGCTCGCCATCCTCGCGTCGTCCATCCGCACGCCACATGGGCTGGCGGCGAGCGAGCTGGCGCAAGCCATCGGCGCAGGGAAGGCCCGCGCCGCCCTCGATCCGGAACTGGTGGACGAAGAAGGCTATCCGGTATTCAGCGCGCGCGCCGACGCGGCGGTCGAAGACGAGATCAAGGACGACATCCATACCTGGCGCGTCGGCGCCGCGCTCGAGGATCCGCAGTGGACGCCGGAACAGTGGCGCGCGCTGGCGCTTGGTTCGGCCGTGGCCAGGGAGCTGCTGCTGCTCGCCGGCGGCCATCCGCAGTTGCTCGCGCCGCCCGATGGTCCCGCGGCCACGCCACCCCTGCTGCGCATCCACGCCGGGCTCACACCCGATTGGACCGCGGCGCAGCGCGCCACCCTCGACGCCTGGCTCGCCACACTGGCCGTGCGCGCCGGATGGCCGGCGCAGCAGGTAAGGGTCGACAGCCTGCCGGTCCCGGTTTCGACCACCCTCACCCGGCTGGCCACGCACACCGGCCCGCAGTCCGAGCCGCTGTTCGCCATGGTGCTGGCCTTCGGTTCGTGCATCGGCGAGGCCCAGGTCGATCAACTGGCCATGAACGGCGCCCTGTTCACTTCCGCCAACCAGCAAGGCCTGGTGCCCGGCGAGGCGGCGGCGGGCCTGCTGCTGGGAGACGGCGTCCAGGCCGCGCTGTTCAACCCGGCGGCGCCGCGCCTGCAGCTGGCAAGCGCCGCGCGCAGCGCCGAGGAAGCGGGCCGGCGCAAACCCGATACCGCCCTGCTCTCAGGACTGGCCGCCACCCTGCTGCCCGATCCCGAGAGCGCCGCGTCCGTGAGCGCCGTGTTCGCAGACACGGGCCACCGCAGTGCCAACCTGGTGGAACTGATGACCTTTGCCGGCCAGGCGGCGCCCCAGCTGGACCTGGCGGCGGACCTGAAGATGGTTGGCGGCGCCTGCGGCCATTGCGGCGAAGCGCCCTTCCTGGCCGCCCTCGCCCTGGCTCACCAGCACGCAAACGACACCGCCGGCGCCGCCCTGTGCGTCGGCAACGAAAATCCATTACAACGTACTGCCGCCCTGGTTCGCCCGGCCGCGGCACTTTCCTGAACGAGAACGACCGACGATGCAATCACTCCGGCAAACCCTGACCTCCCGACCCGCATTGAGCCTGGCCGGCCTGCTGCTACTTGCCGCGCTGCTGTGGATCGCCACCGCCCTGCTCGGCCTGCCGCCCGCCTGGGCCTGGGCCGTCTTCCTGCTCGCCGTGCTCGGCGTCGCAGCAGGCTGGCTATGGCGCCGCTACCGCGGCAGGCAGGCCGGCGTCCAGCTGGGCGACATGCTGGAGCAGCAGGCATCCACCGCCGCGCCGAAGGCCAACCCGGCCCAGCGCCAGGAACAGGAAGAGATCCGCACCCGCATGCTGGACGCGATCGCCACCATCAAGGGCTCGAAGCTGGGCCAGCTGTCCGGCGACGCGGCCCTCTATGAACTGCCGTGGTACATGATCATCGGGAACCCGGCGGCCGGAAAAAGCACCGCGATCGCCAGCTCCGGCCTGCAGTTCCCTTTCGCCGACAGCAAGATCGTGCACGGCGTCGGCGGCACCCGCAACTGCGACTGGTTCTTCACCACCGACGGCATCCTGATCGACACCGCCGGCCGCTATTCTGTGCAGGAAGAAGACCGCGCCGAGTGGTTCGGCTTCCTCTCGCTGCTGAAGAAATACCGGAAAAAGGCGCCGATCAACGGCGTCATCATCGCGGCCAGCGTGGCCGAGCTGACCGGCAACCGCCCGGAATTCGCCATCAACCTGGCCAAGAACCTGCGCCAGCGCGTGCAGGAACTGACCGAGAAGCTCGAGGTGCATGCGCCGGTCTACGTGGTCTTCACCAAGGCCGACCTGATCACCGGCTTCAACGAGTTCTTCCAGGACGCCGAGCGCGGCGAGCGTGACCGGATCTGGGGCGCGACGCTGCCCTACAACCCGAACGTGAGCGGCCAGCAGGTGCTGGACCAATTCGACACCCGCTTCGACGAGCTGTACGAAGGCCTGAAGGACATGAGCGCGGCCAACATGGCGCTGCAGTGGCGCGAGCGCATGCCGCCGGGCGTGTTCACCTTTCCGCTCGAATTCTCCAACATCAAGGGACCGCTGCGCGCCTTCATCGCCACCCTGTTCGAGGAAAACCCCTTCCAGTTCAAGCCCGTGTTCCGCGGCTTCTACTTCACCAGCGCGCTGCAGGAAGGCGAGCCGGTCTCCGTCTCCTCCGAGCGCGTGGCGCGCCGCTTCGACATCAAGCTGCAGCCGCAAGAGGGCGAGGAAGTGCACCAGCAACAGGGCTACTTCCTGCTGAATCTCTTCCGCAAGGTGATCTTCGCCGACAAGGACCTGGTGGCGCAGTACGCCAGCCCCGCCAAGATCCGCATGCGCTACGCCGCCTTCATCGCCTGCGTGGCGGTGGCCGGCCTGGCCCTGGGCGGCTGGACCTGGTCGACCATGAACAACCGCCAGCTGGTGGCCAACGTCGAAGCCGACCTGGCCCAGGCGGCGCGCGTGCAGGCCAAGCGGGTCGACCTGCAGTCGCGCTTCGAGGCCCTGCAGATCCTGCAGGACCGCATCGAGCAGCTCGAACGATACCGGGAGGACAGGCCTCTTTCCCTGAGCCTCGGTCTGTACCAGGGCGACTACCTGGAGCGCAAACTGCGCGAGGAATACTTCAGCGGCGTGCGCGAAGTGATGCTCAAACCCGTGGGCGAATCGCTGGAAGGCTTCCTCACGGAGGTCAACCGCAATGCCGCCGAGCTGCAACCCTCGGCGCGCGCAGGCGGCGCCGACACGGATGCCGCGAAGACCGCGGCCCAGGCCTCCCAGCAGTTCAAGGATTCCTCGCCGACCAGCAGCGAGGACGCCTATAACGCACTGAAAACCTACCTGATGCTGGCCGACCCGGCGCGCGCCGAAGGGGCCCACCTGAACGACCAGCTGACCCGCTTCTGGCGCAACTGGCTGGACGCCAACCGCGGCGCCATGCCGCGCGAAGAGATGATCCGCGGCGCCGAGCGCATCATCACCTTCTACCTGTCCCAGATCCAGGACGTGTCCTGGCCGCGCCTGGAGCCGAAGCTCGCCCTGGTCGACCAGACCCGCGACAACCTGCGCCGCGTGGTGCGCGGCATGCCGGCGCGCGAGCGCGTCTACGCCGACGTCAAGGCGCGCGCCGCGACCCGCTTCCCGACCATGACCGTGGCCCGCATCGTGGGCGAGCAGGACAAGGAGCTGGTGCTGGGCAGCTATGCGATTCCCGGCACCTTCACCCGCGAAGCCTGGGAAGGCTTCGTGCAGGACGCCTTCCGCGACGCCGCCAACCGCGAACTGCAGAGCGCCGACTGGGTGCTCAAGACCGCGTCGAAGGACGACCTCACCCTGGAAGGCAGCCCGGAGCAGATCCAGAAGTCGCTGGTGGAGCTGTACAAGAACGACTACGCAAAGGAGTGGCAGCGCTTCCTGCAGGGCGTGACCATCCGCGACCTCGGCAATTTCGAAGCCGCCGCCGGCGCCATGAATCGCCTCGGCGACCCGCAGACCTCCCCCATCGGCAAGCTCGTGACCACGGTCTACCAGCAGACCTCCTGGGACAATCCGACCCTGGTCGACGCCGGCCTGCAGCAGGCCCAGCGCGGCGTGATGGCCTGGTTCAAGGAGACCATCCTGCGCCAGAAACCGTCCCAGGTGAACATCAACATCCCGGCCGGCACCCCGCAGAACGCCGCCCTGCCGCTCGGCCCCGTCGGCCGCGAATTTGCCGGCGTCGCGCGCATGGTGGTCGCCAAGGACAACAACGCGTCCCTGATGCGTGGCTATATGGACCAGATGTCCAAGCTGCGCAGCCGCTTCAACACCATCAAGAACCAGGGCGACCCGGGCCCGGGCGCCAAGCAGCTGATGCAGCAGACCCTGGACGGCAACGGCTCGGAACTGGCCGACGCCCTGAAGTATGTGGACGAGCAGATGCTGACCGGGATGAGCGACAGCCAGAAGGCGGCCATCCGCCCGCTGCTGGTGCGTCCGCTGATGCAGAGCTTCGCCGTGATCGTCAAGCCGACCGAGCTCGAGATCAACAAGGTGTGGGCGGCCCAGGTGGTCCAACCCTTCCGCCAGAACCTGGCGCCGAAATACCCCTTCTCGGTGGAGTCGCGCCTGGAAGCGAGCAACCAGGAGATCGGCGAGATCTTTGGCCCGGCCGGCGCCATCGCCAAGTTCTTCGACACCACGATCGGCCCGCTGGTGGTGCGCCGCGGCGACGTGCTGGCGGCAAAGACCTGGGCCGACATAGGCATCCATCTGGCGCCCACCGTCGTGGCCAGCTTCCCGGGCTGGATCGCGCCGCTGTCCGCCAACGGCGTGGCCAATGTGGCGGCCGTCAGCGGCGGCGAAGAGCAGACCATGTTCGACCTGCAGGCCCTGAGCGCGGTCGGCGCCACCGAATTCACCATCGAGATCGACGGCCAGGCGCTGCGCTGGCGCGGCCAGGCCCAGCCCTGGGTCCATATGGCCTGGCCCACCAACTTCGGCACGCCGGGCGCGCGCATCACGGCGATCACCCCGCAGGGCCGCAGCGTGACCCTGCTCAACGAGCCAGGCCGCACGGGCCTGAAGAGCATGGTCGAAGCCTCGAGCCGCAAGAAGAAGGATGGCGGCGTGTTCGAACTGACCTGGTCGAACGAGGGCGTGAGCGTCTCCGCCAACCTGAAAGTCATCGGCACCCGCAAGCCGGCCGCCGCGCCCGCCCCGGCGCCGGGCAACCAGGGCTTCAAGCGCCTGCGCCTGCCGGACACCGTCGTCGCGGCGCCCGCTACCGTGACCGCCGTCGCTGCAAACGGAGGTGCCCAATGAGCCGTCTTGCCACCGCCGCCACCGTGGGTTACTTCGGCAAGGTGCCGAGCCGCGGCGACTTCATCAAGGGCAGCGACAACCCGGCCCTGATCAAGACCCTCGACGACTGGCTGGCGCGCGCCATGGACCTCCTGGCAAGCGACGCCCGCTGGAAGCTCAGCTACGACGCCATGGCGCCGCTGCACTTCGCCATCATCGGTCCGCGCCGCCGCCATGCGATCGCGGGACACATCGTGGCCAGCAGCGACCAGTCTAGCCGGCGCTTCCCCTTCCTCATGATGAGCACCCTCGAAGTGAGCGAGCCGGCCGAATTCGTGCCAGATTCTCCCTTGGTGCTGAACCGGCTGTGGAACCGCCTCGAGACGCTGAGCACCGGCGTGCTCAAGGCCCCCGACGCGACGGCGCCGCTGCAGGCGGCCACCAGCCAGGTCATCGAGGTCGACCTGCGCACGTCGGCCTACGACGCGGCCTTCGCCGACTTCCTCGAGATGCAGACCGTTGGCGGTCTGCAGGCCATGCTGGCGCAGGCCGGCTTCCAGGGCAGCGTGCGCCAGCTGCTGCTGGCCCTGGGCATGCTGCTGCAGCCGGTACTGGCCAGCAGCTCCAGCCGTCTCGAAAAAAGCCTGCTGCTGCCGCTGCCGCGCGACCCCATGTACCGCAGCCTGGTGGCGGCCTTCTGGATGCACCTGATCACGCCCTTCCTCGCGCGCGCGGACTTCGAGCTGGCCCTGTTCGTCACCCGCATCGCGGAGCGCCCCGCCCTGGTGCTGGGCTTCTCGGGCGCCTCGGCGCAGACGCTGCAGGCCATCATCGACCCGCGCGCCGGCCAGGAACGCCACATCACTTTCGACGAACTCGATTGGGTCGAAGACCAGGTGAACGACGACTACGCGGTGCGCAAGCTGTCGACCTACCTGGCGCAGGAAGAGCTTTCGCTGAAGTCCGCCCTCGATTCGCTGAACACCGCTTTTATCGGAACCTGACCATGGCACGACGTTACTACCCATTCCTGCTGGCGCTGTTGCTGGGCGCCGTCAACATGGCCCAGGCCCAGGCGCCGCAGCCGGGCCAGGTGCTGGCCGCCGGCACCGTGCCCGACGAAGCCACCAAGTCCGCCGTGCTGGCGCGCCTGCGCGAGCTGTACGGCGCCGAGCGCGTGGTCGACCAGATCGCGATCGGCCAGGTGGCCATGCCCGCCAACTGGAACAACTATGTGCAGAAGCTCATCTCGCCGGACCTGAAGCAGATCAGCCGGGGCCAATTGAAGATCGACGGCACCACGGTGAGCCTGCGCGGCGAAGTGGCCAATGAAGGGCTGCGCCAGAAGATCGCCGGCGATGTCGCCTCCAACCTGAACCCCACCTATACCGTCAATAACGGCCTGCGCGTGTCCAGCAACGAACAGGGCATCCTGGACAGCGCCCTGGCCAACCGCACCGTCGAATTCGAAAGCGGCAAGGCGACCCTGACGCCGACCGGGCGCGCCATTCTTGACGAGATGATCGCGGCCATGCAGAAGGTCAAGGGGCGCAAGGTCGAGATCATCGGCCACACCGACAACGTCGGCCTGCGCGCCACCAACCAGGGCCTGAGCCAGGCCCGGGCCGAGGCGGTGAAGGCGTATATGGCCAGCCACGGGATCAACGGCGACCTGCTCACGGCCTCAGGCCAGGGCTCGGACCGCCCGGTGGCCAGCAACGAGACGTCGGAAGGCCGGGCGCGCAACCGCCGCATCGAATTCCGCATCGCACAGTAAGCAACAACAGAATCGCAAGGATCACGCATGTTCACAGCCGAAGACCTTCTTCAGCCGATCAGCCCGGACCGCCCCGCCGGCGCCGACCTGAGTTTTTCGTCCGACATGGACGCCATCGTCCACGCCCGCAAGTTCGATGACCCTTCGCTGGACCAGGGCGAATGGGTGACCGAGCTGAAGGAAGCGGACTGGGATTTTGTCGTCAAGCGCAGCAGCGCCCTATTGGCAAGTACCAGCAAGGACCTGCGCCTGGCCGTGTGGCTCACCGAAGCGGCAGCCAAGCGCCACTACCTACCCGGCCTGGCCGAGGGCCTGCGCGTGGTGGGCGGCCTGGTGGAGCGCTTCTGGGACCAGGGCCTGTATCCGGAAGCCGAGGACGGCGACCAGGAGCAGCGCATCGGCAACCTCGCGTGGATCCTGGCGCGCATTCCCGGCCTGCTCAAGGAAATCCCGGTCACCGACGGCAATGGCAGCGCCTGGACCCTGCTCGACTTCGACACCGCGCGCAAGGCCAACCTGGACGACGGCCGCCGCCTGGCCGAGATGGAGGCGGCGCGGCGCGCCAGCTCCACCGCCTTCCGCAGCGCGTTTGCGCGGGATGCGCAGGCCTGCCTGGATGCGCTGCTCGATCTGGAGCGAGCGGCCGATGCGCGCCTCGGCAATGAGGCGCCGGCCTTCGTGGCGGCGCGGGACGCGGTGCAGGAGCTGATTCGTACGATGCCGGCGCCGGGTGAACCCGCGGCTGCGGCACCGGTCCACGACACTGCGCCGGCGGGCACGCAGTCCGCCGAAACGCATGCAGCGCCGATCCACGTGGGTCCGCCAGGCGCCATCACCACGCGCCATCAGGCCATCACCCAGTTGCGCGCCATTGCCGAATTCTTCCGCCGCACCGAGCCGCACAGCCCGGTGTCCTATTTTGCCGACAAGGCGGCGAATGCGGGCGAACAGGACCTGCATACCTGGCTGCGCTCGGTGGTCAAGGATTCGGCTTCGCTGGCGCACATCGAGGAGCTGCTGGGCGTGCCACCCCAGGGCGGTTGACGGCGATTCGCGTCCAGGCACAAGCGAGGGAGCGCCACGCCGTGTACATCTACCGACATCACACGGCGGACGAGCTGCTGGACCTGGACGACAGCACCGGTATCGCTGTGCAGGTGACCGAGTCAGACGGAGCGAAGATCTCGGTCGGACCCGCGCCGCTGGCGCTGCGCGCCCGCCACCAGGTGCGCGGGAGCTATACCATCGAGGCAGGCAGGCGCTGCGCGTGCTATTGGAACGACGAGCGCGAACTGGTGTTCCTGACGCCGGACGGCGAGCGCTTGGTCCTCTTCCAGATGGGTGCCGACGGGCGCGTGCAGGAGCGCATGCCGGGAATCGGCGTTACCCTGGCCCCGGCAATTGTCGGCAGCGGGAAGGAAATCGCGGGGTTCACTAAGTTCGTGCTGGCCCACGGAAGCGGCCACGGCTGCTTCGAGACCGTCTATGAATCAATGGCCTACCTGACGCTGTTTGGGTTGAACAGCATGCTTGCCTTCGTGCCCGATGAGGAGCTGTCCGACTGGGATTTCTTCGTCGCGGTCGGGCGTACGGTCGACGAGCTCGGCGCCATCGCGCGCGCCACCGAGTCCTTGTCAGCAGAGAATCCGTTCACTGCAGCGCTGGCCGCTGGGGTGGTCACCGCCGATACCGGCGCGTGCTGCGGCAGGACCGGGCTGTGGGCGGCTTGCCGGCAGCCTGAGGAACGCTGCGTGCGCCGTCTCGGCGAGCCGATGCCGCAGGCTGGCGGGCAGGACGATACCTGGGTATGGGTGGGAAGCGCAGGGTGATCTTGCGGCTGGCAGGCCCGCCCTGTAGATGAGTCTCGAGAAACGCGTGAGGCACGACGTTGCGCTGCGTTTGACGGGGCATGACTGTTGTACCGCTAGCGTAGCCGTGGACAGCCCTCTTTGTACAGTTGCGATAGCCGAGGGCGGTTATTAGCGCATGTCGCATCGCAGGCAGCAGGTTTGCCGAGGACCAGTTCAGCGATCAAGTCAATTTCTTGGCCAATGGTTTTCCAGAGGCGGTTTGAAGTTCTACTTTGAGTTCCGCCTGGATTTCTCGTACCGTCCTGGCTTCGCCCATCTTTTGGCCAATCAATTGGAAAACAAACGACGTAATTACAGCACTAGGAATGCCCCACGCAAATGCGCTGAATATGGGAAAAGCCGTGCGAAAATTTAATCCAATTAACATAAAGCCTACCAGCAACACCCCTGCAACGGTTGAGAATTGTGGCGGCAGGCCGGGGACATATAAGTTGGGCTCCAGCTTCAAGGACAGTAATGCCTTCTCCCATGCAATCGTACCCCTGACGGTGTCTAACTTGCCGAACCGCAGAGGATCAGGACTCGAAGACCAATTGCGAAGAAAGTCACTTCTGCCTTTCAAAAAATTAACCACACACAAAAATAGGAATATGCATACGACAACTGTCTTTACATGGGCTGGCAGTGTATCCATCCACAGTATGGGCATGAACAGGCAAAACATAAACCAAGCTATCGTGAGAAGTTGCGCACCGACGAACAAGATTGCGAAAAACAACCTGTTACGAATCATGCGGTAGAGCGCGACCTGCACAAGAAATATCAGACTCGCCCCCATCGTGCCCAGTAGGATGGAGCCGTAGCCCGCGCTTTGCCCCGCTAGTTTCGACGCGAGCAATGACCCACCAACTGTACTAACCAGTAAGAGGAAAAAGGATAGAGATAGTATTGTTGGTGCCGGTTTTTCCATAAGTCCTTGCTCGCCCTTACGCGCAGCATCCACTACTGCAGCCAGCCAGCCTTGCGAAAGATGCAACGATGCATTTTGCGACAGAACGCATCAATTATCTGACGTCGGACGCGATTGCATTCCACAAACTGCATCTTCTTGGCGGCTCGTCTCATTCACTTCTGAATTTTGAACACAA
This sequence comes from Pseudomonadota bacterium, assembly GCA_040758275.1. Lineage (GTDB taxonomy): Bacteria > Pseudomonadota > Gammaproteobacteria > Burkholderiales > Burkholderiaceae_D > Telluria. The sequence goes on along the minus strand of JBFLVV010000035.1, from coordinate 19,621 downwards.
ACCCAAGCTTTTTCTGTAAATCGTTGATAGCGATAGCTTCCGACAAACGATTCCCCACTAATTGAAAGAAAAACGACCCGAATACTGCACACGGAACACCCCAGGCAAACGTACTTAACACCGGGTACGCCTTCCGGAAATTTAGCCCCGCGAGCATTGATATGAGTAATAGCGCGGACAACACCGAGGTGGCATTTTGAGGCAGCCCAGGGATAAAGATATCAGCATCGTATCGCAAGCGTTTCTGGATCTGTTTCCATTCGATTATGCGCAATTGCGGATTTACTCTTCCTATGACAAATGGGTCGCCAACGCTTCGCCACCGATCAGCGAACTGGCGATAGCCTCGGCACAGGTTCGCAATAGACAGAAAGATCAGGAATCCCGATGCAGCACACTTTGCCAGCAACGGCACCGTTTCGACCCAGAATATCGGCATGAACAGGCTGAACATGAACCAAACCAGATTCAGGCCAAGCGCGCCATAGAATACCGCGACATAAAAAAGTCGGTCTTGATTGACGAAATAGAGTGCCAGTTGAAAAACAAACGTGAGTCCTGCAATAGTTAGACATACAGCAAGCGCTTCAAATCCTGCATCCGTGCCGGCAATCTTGTAAGTTAACAGCCAGCCGAGCACACTGCCAAATGCCAACAGCGTGAGTGATAGAAATAATTTTGTTGAATTTACAGCTTCCATCATTTCGACCGGCAGTCCGGCGGTGTAAATTGCCTGATTGCCGTGAGCTTCCGGGGCTGAAGCAAACGACCAATTTTCCAGCTATGCCGTTGCGACCGATTACTTCGTTAGCGCAGGCCATTAACTATTTAAGATATGTCGCTAGCATGGCCTTTATCGTCCGGATGTCTCTCGTTGCACCAGCGTGATTCACGCGTTCTGCCAACTCCTTTTCAACTCGAATGACACCATCGGCATTGACGGAAGTGATGACAGCGACCTTCGTACCAGCGGATGAATTGAGTAAGGCGATGTAGTAGCTCACCGCCCGCTTCTCCAGACGGCTCGCCGCAAGCACTCCGGCGCACTGCGTTCCTGGCACGAAATCAGCGGCGCTTGCGACCACTGGGCTGCCACCTGCTTCCGTAACTACATAACATTGTTGCGCCTTGCTATCATCGAAAACTGCGAAAGACGAGACCTTGTCGGCAATAAAGTCACGCTCGTGGAAACGCCACTGACTGAATGCGTGCTTCACAGACGCCGCACGTGCAATCTTGACGCCATCCGACGCCCGAGATGAATTTGGCAGCATTGAAGTCAAGCCTCCTACCTTGATCGGCGCCAATTTGGATAAAGTGGCGTCAAGCATGTAGCCCTGCTTATGATCGCGAGAAAGGAAAGCGAAATTCCGGTACAAGTCCTCACGCGTGTCACGAACCACGTACTCAACAGCGAGGTATTCCTTGGCGTTGAGCTTGAAAGGCTGCATCGCAACGACCGCCACGCATTGCGGAAAATCCTCTCCTTTTGGAGCGCGCATCAACTCCGTAAAACGCGGCTCCTTTGTGCCCGGTATGCTGCTGACAAGAGCGCAACTCGGAACCGAATCGTCACTTTCGTAATACAGCACCGGCGCAATATCCGAATTCGGCGCTTTTGCGGTATGTCTGGCTTCGAATGGTTCCCAACCATGCTGCTTCATATATTGCTTGGCGTTCACCTGTCCTGCACTTAAGGTGCCCGACTGGATCAGTGCGATGAAGCCGGCTACAATCGCCAATTTATTGATGTTCATTTCGATTTCTCTTGTGCTCGTTTGATCATGTCGTCGGTTTTACTGAATCCAAAACGGGGCTTTTTAATGGGATTAGTTGCGTTCAACTCGAGAAAGCGTCTATAGCCCGCCTTGCTGGCCTCTAGGTCTTTTTTTAGACCGGCTTTCGTTGAGTCGGGGTCACTCCAGAGCCCCCAGCCAAACGCCATGTCGCGATTGTCATATGCTTTGCTGCGTTCGAATGGAAGGTAGGTCGCGGAACGGTTCGCTTCAGTTTTACACTTGGACGCTTTGAGTACCTTGTGTGCTTGGACAAAATTATGGGCACGGTGCTGGAATCCGTTGAATGCTCCGTTAATCAACGCGGAAACATAGATTAAATCATTGAGATCAGCGTACTTATTCAGGTCGAAGCCTTTTCCGTGGCGCCAGTACCACCCAGCCGAGTCCGTGGCATACTCGTAAGACTCCAGCTTTGTCCGATTGTCACCGGTAAAATCCACGCCTTTGAATTTACCATAAGCAACGTAATTCTTCCTGTAGGTAAGTTGCATCAGCCCGCGTCCCTTGTAACCGTCATAGACATCGCTCTCCTTTACGCCTTTCTTCAGTTTTTCCGCTCGAAACTGTAAGGAGCCTGACTCATGTCCGATCTGTGCCAAGGCATGCGCTTTCCTCAGGCAGGAGTCGATGCCATACGTTTTCAGCATTGAATTCAGCGGGTCGAGGAAAGGCGAAAGATCGGCTTTTTTTCGAGTTGGAAAAATAGCGGCCAGCTCGTCAATGGTCAGGTCCCTTCCGCAAGCGCACTCGCCTGGAAGTATCTGATGCTCAGCGGCCCCGCCAGCGTTTATTGCCTGTTGATTCGGCATGCCCTGATCTTTTTTTGGGGCGCTGGCTGGAGTTGGCGGGGGACTAGCTTTACGTGGCGAGGCAGGTTCGTGCCCTTTCGGATGCGGCTCGGTAAAACTGGGGAGCTTGAAGCTGTTAATGCGCGCGATGACAAGCGGATGCTCGCGTCTGGCGACGAAGGTGCCGACGCGGCGCAAGGCTGAGTCGCCAATCTGTCGCGCCATGAAAGTTACGGTTGTGCCGTCCGCAACGGTGAAAGCCGCCTCATTGTCGAGTAGGATCGTTCCTTTTACGAGCGATCTTTTACCATCGAGTAGTTCATACCGAATGCCTATAGGCGGCACGTCCCATGAATTGACAAAACGCACTGTCATTTCAAATTTTTCCGGCTTCTTGTATCGGGTTTCCTTCCTCGATGCAGGAATATTTATCCTCTGACCAATCGCCAGCACATTCGGATTGCGAATCTTCGGATTGACGGCCAATATTTCCTTAACCGTAAAGCCCTCACGAGCTGCAATTCTCGACAGCGTTTCATTCGGGGCAACCGTGATGGTGCGCAGCGCATCAGTCATCGTCATCTTCTTTCGAAGTAGGATCGCTGTCCACCGGGATAATGAACTCCCATACCGGTTCGCCTACAATGATCGTCAAGTCTTCCTTCGATTCAGTGAATAGCCGCGCAGAGACGCCACCCTCATCCAAGGTTCCCGATGCCAAACACACCCCTTTGCCACGCCGCCATATCTGGTAAGGCATACCTGCATACTCAGGTGTTAATCCCTGTACCTCGGGAGCGACGATTTGTTGACTGAAAAGCGGCTCTTTAATCGCGTCGACGATCGACTGCCCCTTCGGCAGTGCAGGCAGAGTCAGGGGAGCAGATCGTGGTCCGGCTAGTTCTTTCTGGCTTGCACGGAACTCGATCGTTCCGGGCCCGTGCACGTCTATGTTGCCCCCCTCCAGCCTGATATAGGCACCTTGGGCCGTCAACAGCACGTGCTTGCTGGCCGCGGCCCGGACGCTGCGCGTCATACTGGACACCGTCACTGTCTTATCCGCAGTCAGGCGCGTGAGGCCCGACTGGCTCTGGCTGCTCACCTTGCCGCTAGCGGCGTGCAGACGCATTCCCGCCTCCTGGCTCGGCTTGTCCGTATTCTTCACTTTCCCATAAGTGAACAGGCCGATCCCTGTCTTCACGCTGTGGTACAGACTCCCCTGTGCGGCAACATCAATGTCCTGCGAAGCGCCAATCGTCGTACTGGAACCGGCCGCCACGACGGTCGACGCGGGAGTAAGCGCGACGATACCTACAGGCGAAGAGAGCTGCACGTGCTGGTCAGCGAATGCGGTCACGCTGCCGCTTTCGCGCCCTCCGGCCCTTCGCGTCGCCGCAAGCACTTCAACGGTATGCTGCAGCCCCTTCATGGCCGGCAAGTCATCGACGACGGGATCATTGGCCAGGCTCGCTTTGTGTTTCGCCGCGGTCTCGCCGAGCGCGAGATACATGGCGTGAGCACTCTCCACTTGCGATTCAGCTGGCTCAGCCGCCAACTGCGCATCGCCGGAAGAAGTGGTGTCGGTAGTCAGCAGCATACCGCGACCGGCCCGGATTGCCAGACTGTGCGCGGTCTTGAGCTCGGCCCCGAAGCCGCTTGGAGCCAGGCGCTGATTGTCGGTTTGGTGCCGCAGGTGCCCCAGATTGAGCTCATCCTGCCCTTCATGCGCCTTGGCATGCCGCTGCAGCGCCACCCGTGACTGCTGCGGCGTATCGTCGAACACCAGCTGGCTATACGCCCCCGTGCCTTGCTGGCTGGCCTGCAGCGCCTGGCTCTTCAGCCCCGACAGCACCGCCGGATGCGCATGCGCCCCACCTTCTCCCGGGAACCATGCAGGCGCATTGCCAGTCGCCGCGCCGCCGCCCTGCACCACCTGATTGCTTTGCGCATCAGGCTGTCCGGCGCCGTTGTACACCGCACCGATCACCACCGGCCGGTCGATATTCCCGTCCAGGAAATCGACAAGCACTTCCTGCCCGACCCGCGGTAGTGCATGGCTGCCCCAGTTGGCGCCCGCGACCGGCGCCAGCGGTGTCGCCACACGCACCCAGGTGCCGGCCGTGTCGTCGGCGGGCGCCCCGGTGTGGCCGTCGGGAGCAGGATGCGTCAGGCGGCTATGGCTCGCGTCTCCGCGCTGCCAGTGGAACTGCACCTTGATGCGATGATCCCGGTCGGTATGGATCACGGAGCCTGACGGGCCGACCACGATCGCGGTCTGCTGCCCCTGCACCACGGGGCGCGGATGCAGCAGCGCGCCATGACCGTCCGTGCGCCTGGCGCGATAGGGAACGCGACTCGGAATCGCCTCGAAGCGGTTGCGGTAGACCGGGCGCGCGCCCGGCTCCCGCCCCACCGCATGCAGGTTTGAACCCAGCTCTTCCTCGTTCTCCTTCCGGAGCAGGCACTGCCCGAGCAGCCGCGCCAGCGCATTACCCGTATCAGCATCGAGATTGTTGTGCGCCAGGTGACGCACGCGCACCAGGGCGAACGCGGCGTCCTCATTGCCATCGAAGCGGCTGTGCTCATGCAGCGTGAAGGTGGTGCCCGGCACGAAACTGCGCACGGTGCCGGCGCCGACGTGCACTTCGCGCTCGGCCTGCAAGGCCTCCAGCTGGCGGTCGGCGATGCGCTGGCCGTGCGCGCACGAGGCATAGGCGTAGACGCCCGGCAGGTCGCGGCTGGCCAGCGCGATCGCGTCGAGCGCGGAGCTGGTCACGGCGCGCAGGCCGCGGCTGCGGTAATCCCAGCTCGCCAGCTCCACCGCATTGGTCTGCAGCTTCGATTCGATGCGCCAGCGGTCGACGCTGTCCTCGCGCATCACGGCCCCCGCCTGGGTGAAGCGCACGTCCGCCTTCTGGTTGGGAACGAAGGCGCCGTTGTGGTCGGCGATGACCAGGGTGTGGCCCTCAGCTCCATGTTCGAAGAAGTAGAACAGCCCCTCCTCGCTCATCAGGCGCTCGGCGAAAGCGAAATCGCTTTCCTGGTACTGGGTGGTGATGCTGCGCTTCGGGTAGACGCCCGGGTCGGCAAGCTCGAAGCGCCAGGCCGGCGCCAGCTTGCCGCGGCTATCCCAGGACCGGAAGACGGTGTCGAGGATGTCGCACACGCTCATGTCCTGGAACACGCGGCTGTCGCGGCCCAGGGAGAGGAAACGGGTCCACGGCTCGATGAGCAGGCGATAGCGGGCAAAGCCGCCGTTGGCGCCATTCAGCTCCGCGGAAGTGACGTGTCCATGGAAGTTGCGGTTCTGCCCGAATCCGTCCGTCAGCAGTTCGAGCAGCACTGGCTGGCCGATCAACGATTTGAGCGGAATGGCGGCGTTCAGCGACAGCGCGGCGACTTCGAAGCGGAAGCCCTCGCTCAGCCCTTCGTTGCCACGCAGGCTTTCGGCCAGCAGGACGTCCTCGCCCAGCGGCGTCGTCAGCTTCAGGACACGGCGGTGCTGGGCGTAGCGTCCGGCCAGGTTTTCCAGCACCGCGGAGGCCAGCGAGGCGATCGGCGATGTCATGCTTTCCTTTCCACCATCTTTACAGGATGTTCCATTTTACCGATGTTTCCAAGACACATTTTTCTGAGCGTGCGCCCTCATGCACTACGGGTAAGCGCTGCTACGCGATGCTGTAGCTGAACTTGCCGTCTTCATCGGCCGTCACCGCGATGCGCTCGATCGCGCCACCCTCCGCCATGCGCGCCAGCACCGATTCCGCCACTTCCGGCAGCAGCGTGCCGTTCAGGATGTTGTCGACATTGCGCGCGCCGGAATCGACTTCGGTACAGCGCGCCAGCACCGCCTCCACCAGCGCCTCGTCGTAATCGAACGCCGCCTTGTGGTTCGCGGCGATGCGCTCGCCGATGCGGCGCAGTTTCAGTTCGATGATGTTGGCCAGCACGTCGTCCGACAGCGGGTAGTAAGGCACGACCTTCAGGCGCCCGAGGAAGGCCGGCTTGAACTGCTTGACCAGGTAGGGACGGACCATCTCTTCCAGCGCACCTGGTGCCGGCAGCTCTTCCTCGCTCTTGTTCAGGCAAGCCTGCATCATGACGCTCGAGGCCACGTTCGAGGTCAGGATGATGATGGTGTTGCGGAAGTCGATTTCGCGTCCCTCGGCGTCGTCCATCACGCCCTTGTCGAAGACCTGGAAGAACAGCTCCATCACGTCCGGATGGGCCTTCTCCACTTCGTCCAGCAGCACCACGCTGTAGGGATTGCGGCGCACCGCCTCGGTCAGCACCCCGCCCTCGCCGTAGCCGACATAGCCGGGCGGCGAACCCTTCAGGCCGGAGACACTGTGCGCCTCCTGGTATTCGCTCATATTGATGGTGATGAGCTTGCGCTCGCCGCCATACAGCACGTCGGCCAGCGCCAGCGCCGTTTCCGTCTTGCCCACGCCAGACGGTCCGACGAACAGGAACACGCCCTTCGGCTTGTTCGGGTCGTCCAGGTTGGCGCGCGCCGTGCGCACCCGCTGCGCCACGGCCTCGATGGCGTAAGGCTGGCCGATCACGCGCTCTTCCAGCATGGGCTTGAGGTTCAGCACCGTCCTGATTTCGTCCTTGACCATTTTGCCGAGCGGGATGCCGGTCCAGCCGGCGACGATCTCGGCCACCACGTGGCCGTCGACCTGCACCGGGACCATCGGCGTTTCGCCCTGCAAGGTGCGCAGCTCGCCCGCCAGGGCCTGTACGTCCCTGCCCTCCGCCTCGCCGGCCTCGACGGCACGGCGCGCCTCGACGATCTGGGTGCTCAGCGCTTTTTCGCTTTCCCAGCGGGCCGCCAGGGTGGCGCGGCGGTCCGCCAGGGTGGCCGCTTCGCGCTCCAGCTCCTCCAGGCGGGCGCCGTGCTGGCTGCCGCTGGCTTGCTCGCGGCGCAGTGCGGCCGCTTCGGCTTCGATGCGCTCCAGGCGCCTTGCGGTATCCTCGATCAGGGCCGGCGTCGCGTTCTGCCCCAGGGCCACCTTGGCGCAGGCGGTATCCAGGACGCTGATCGCCTTGTCCGGCAGCTGGCGGCCCATGATGTAGCGGTGAGAAAGGCGCACCGCCTCGGTGATCGCCTCGTCGTAGATGCGCACGCCGAAGTGCTTTTCCATCAGCGGCGCCATCCCGCGCAGCATGGCGCAGGCCAGCTCTTCGCTCGGCTCCTCGACCTTGATCACCTGGAAGCGCCGGGCCAGCGCGGCATCCTTCTCGAAATACTTCTTGTACTCGCCCCAGGTAGTCGCCGCGATGGTGCGCAGCTCGCCGCGCGCCAGCGCGGGTTTCAGCAGGTTGGCGGCGTCGTTCTGGCCGGCCTGGCCGCCTGCGCCGATCATGGTGTGGGCTTCGTCGATGAAGAGAATGATCGCGTGCGGGCTCTTCTTCACTTCGTCGATGACGTTCTTCAGGCGGTTCTCGAACTCGCCCTTCACCGAAGCGCCGGCCTGCAGCAGGCCCATGTCCAGGGTGTGGATCTCGACACCCCTCAATACGTCCGGCACGTCGCCTTCCGCAATGCGCAGGGCCAGTCCTTCGACCACGGCGGTCTTGCCCACGCCCGCCTCGCCCGTCAGGATCGGGTTGTTCTGGCGCCGCCGCATCAGGATGTCGACCGCCTGGCGGATTTCCATGTCGCGCCCGATCACCGGGTCGACCTTGCCGTCGCGTGCACGCTGGGTCAGGTTGGTCGTGAACTGGTCGAGCGCGGGGGTCTTCGAGGCCGCGCTGGTGGTCAGCTCGCCGACCGGGTCGCTGCCCTCTTCCTGTTTCGCCTCATTGAATACCGCTTCCTGGGAACCGGCAGCCAGCTTGTCGAGATTGTGCTTGATCTGGTCGACGTCGAAGCGGTCGAACAGCTTCGAGCCGCGGTAGGCCAGCTGCGACAGCTCAGGGTCGCCCAGCAGGGCCTGCAGCAGGTGGCCGCTGCGGATCGCGGCCGGGCGGCCCGCCGGGATGTCGAGCGAGGCGATCAGCCAGGCGTGCTCGAACAGCTTGGGCAGGCGCGCCGAGAACACGGGCGTGCGCGTGTTGCCGGTCTTGAGGCGCGCGATCTCGGCCTGCAGGTCCGCTTCCAGCATGCCGGCGGCAATGCCGCTCTGGCGCGCGATGATGGCGAAGTCGCTCTTCGGCTGCTCGAGCAGGGCCAGGAACAGGTGTTCGAGATCGACCTCGTACTGGCCGGACGCCACGCACAGCCCGGCGGCGCGGGTGGCGGCGTTGCGGCAGGTGTCGTTCAGTTTGCCGATCAGGGTCTTCAGGTTCAGGCTCATGCAGGCTTCCCTTGTTAGTCCAAATTGTCAGGTTTGTTATAAAGCGTGGACGTCGTAGCGCACGTCGTCCCGGTCGGGCGATCCGCCATCGAGGGTCACCATGAAGCTGTCCCAGCCCAGGCGTCCACCGCCCTCGTCCAGGGCCGTTCCGCGCACGTCCTCGCCATGCAGCACCAGCTGGATTTCGTACTCGAGCGTCACACCCGTCATCATGGACAGCATGCTGGCGAGTGCCCGCGCCGCCTTCCCGCCCGGCAGGAAGGCATCAAAACGGGCGCGCCGCAGCGGACCAACCACGATGCGCATGCACAGGTCGCGCTGCCAGACCCGCGTGCCCGCCATCGCGCCCGCACCCAGCAGGGCGGCGCCGAATCCCAGGCGGCTCTGCTGCTCTTCCGGCACGTCGTACCAGCGGCCGACGAACTGCTCGGCCTTCACCTGCTCGCCGAAATACTCGGACAGCACGCGCGCGATCTGCACCGCCGACGCCGGCTTGTGGCGGATGCTGGTCCCGAAGTAGCCGATCGACTCGTCGAGCAGCTCGCCGTGGCTGTCGTCCACAAAACGGCGCCGCAGCGCCTGCGGTCCGAGCCCGGCCAGCGACAGCAGCAGCGGCAGGAAGCCGTCGCGGCCCTCGATCTGGTACTTCAGCTCCAGCCGGTACTTGCGCCAGGCCTCGTAGAACAGGGCCAGCGATCGGTTCGAGAAGGTGTCGAGGAAGGCGCGCGCGCTGTCATCCTTCTCGTGCAGCACCTGGCCGGCGATGCGTTCCGTGTAGTGGGCCGGCAGCGCGCCCGATCCGCCCAGCAGGCCCATGAAGGCAGGCGTGATGCGGATGTACTGCAGGCGCGGCATTCCTTCCGCATCAGGCGCGGTGCGTCCCGGCGCCGCCTCCGGCGGATCGGCGCGCATTGCTTCGAGCTCGCTGGCCGGAAAGCTCAGGCGCGTCGAGTTTTCGAAACGCAGGTGGCGCGCCACGGCGCCGGCGCCGACCCGGCCGTGGCGCTTGAACCACAGTTCGAGCAGGCGCACCGCCTGGAAGTACTGGAAGCGTTGCGGCTGGGCGAACAGGCGCTCGATTACAGCAGGCTCGAATCGCCGCTTCGGGGGCTGCATTTCAATAATTCTTCTCCGGTTTTGCTGGATACCACGACGAGCTGGGTGAAGCTGTTGGCGTGCACATAGAGGCCCAGGAAGCGCTCGACCACATGGGCGAAGGCGTGGATGCCGCTGCCCACGAAGGCTTCCTCGTCGATGGTGAGGCGCACTTCCATGCCGCGCACCAGGCTGGCGAAGGGATTCCCCGGCAGCCAGGCGTGGGTCGGTTTGTAGGCGACCGCCGCGATGCCCCCGACCTGGCGCTGCGAGGCGGGCGAGCGCGGCAGGTCGTACATCGCCAGCATTTCGCGGAAAGCTTCGACGCCACCTTCGCTGAGCGACAGGTGGTTCAGCGACAGGTGCGAGATCAGGCGCCAGTGCGCGCCCCCGCCCTGCTCGAAGCGGTGCGACAGCGTCGGTTTGCGCAGGAAGGAGATGGCGCCCACGCGCGCCCCGCCCTCCATGAACAGGTCGCCGCCGCGCTGGCCCCAGGGCAGCTGGGCCGGCAGGTCGCGGTTGGTGCAGGTGAGCTCCAGGCTCAGGGTGTCGGTTTCGATCGCCGCCGGGTCGAAGTCGATGTCGACGATCGAGATCTCGGTCTCATAACCGGGACTTTGCAGGGCCACGGTCTGGTCGCGCCGCATCACCCAGTAGTGGCCGTTCTTCTCCGGCGTCTGGCCGTGGCGCAGCGAATAGAAGGGGCGGAACTGGACGATGGTCTCGCCCTGTGGCGTCTGGCGCACGAGGTTCACGGAATCGATCGACACCACCTCGTAGGCGAATGCCCGGCGCGCATCGGCCACCACGGGATAGCTGGCGCTGGTGTGGGTCAGGCGGATCGGTTCGCCGCGCTTCTTGAACAGGTTGACCACCGGGGTGCAGCCCAGGCGCAGGTTCTGGCTTGATAAGGTGCCGAGCATGCGCGCCAGGTTGGAGTCGGCGCGCACGCCATTCACGGCCAGGTGCAAGGTCACGGCGCGGCAGCCCGCGGGCAGGCGCGCCAGCAAGGCATCAAGGTCGATGTCGACGAAGTTGAACTTCTCCGGGAAGCTGAAATATTCGGTCAACAGGCGGTAGGCCGCGTGCGAGCGCGCCGGGAAGTCGATCAGGGCGTCCTGCTCGTCGAAGCCGGCCGGATGCAGGGGCACCGCGTCGAGCTGGATCCAGCGGCCGCTGTTGCCGTCTTCAGCCCATGCGGAGACGCTGCGCATGAACAGGGCGTCGCGCAGGGCCGCGCAGAACGATGCTTCGCCGTCGAGGAAGACGCGCAGGCGGCCGAGTCCGAGCTGGCGCAGGCCGGCCTGGGGCGAGCTGCCCGACAGGGTGATGCTGATGCCGGCCCCGGCGCCGGCAGGCAGGCGCACGGCGGCAGGCGCCTCCAGGATCGGGCTGAAGGAGGCGGCACTCAAGGCCACCGGCGCCACGGTGACCGGGTAGGCCGTGCGGAAGCTGCAGTCGGCGCCGCGCACCTTGCGGCTGCTGAGCAGCGTGCCGCGTTCGATACGGGTGGCGCTGGTCAGCTGGCTTGCCGCGGCCGCGACATCCATCTGCACGATCGAGCACGATGGGAAAGGCTGCAGGTAGTGCGGATACAGCACCGCGAACAGCGCTTCGGTGAATTCGGGGTAATCGTCGTCGAGACGCTTGGCCACGCGCGCATTGAGCAGCGCGAAAGCCTGGATCATGCGTTCGATGTGCGGGTCTTCGCAGACCTCGCCGCCCATCAGGAGGCGTCCGGCGATTTTTGGATAGCGCTCCGAGAATTCGCGCGAGTAGCGGCGCAGGAATCCCAGTTCGCTTTCGTAATACGGCAACAACTCTTCCATCTAGACTCCTGCCGCGCGCCGTACCCGGCTGATCGTGTAATGCTGGCTGGACGGTTGCAGCACGGCGTCGAAGTTGACCGGCTCCTGGGCGGCGTGCACCACCAGCAGCGCGGTAATCGAAAAATTCAGGCAGTTGACCGCGTCATCGCGCAGCTCGAGCGAGGCCCGCACATTGCGCAGGCGCGGCTCGTGCCGTGCGATCGCCTGCTCGAGGCAGGCGCAGATATGGGCGCGGTCGTCGAAGCTGGACAGGGACCGGCCGGCGAAATCCTGAAGACCGTAGGTCACCAGCGATCGCCGGCATTCCGGAAACTGCTTCGGCAGCAGCTCCGGAATGGCGATGCGGGTGTTGAGGAGCGCTTCGAGATCGCGCGCGACCGAGTCCTTGAGCTCTTCGATCGACATGCGCAAGGGAGCGCTGCCGCGTGCGGGCCCGTCCATCAGGCGGTCCATCAGTCCCGGAACGTAGCCCTGCATGCTTCAGCTTCTCCCTTGCCCAGCGCCGATCAGGCGGTCTTGTTGGCCGACAGGTCCCAGCCGCCCGAGGTGTTGCCACCCGCGCCGCCGCCGACCTTCTGCTGGGTGTACTTCCACTTGACCTTGGAGTACTTCAGCTTGACGTCTTCCGCCAGGATGTCGCCCGGGGCCACCGCAGGCGCCACGCTGCTGATCAGGACGTTCTCGAGTTCGATCTCGAAGTACTTGACGCGCTCGCCCTGGCCGTCGGCGCGCAGGAATTCCAGCTTCGCCTTCGGCAGGGTCTTGCCCGACGAGCAGTTCTGCAGCAGCAGCGGGGTCGACAGGTCGGCCAGCTTGGAGATCACGATGTCCTTGTGCTCGGTGCGTTCGGCGGTGTGGCCGCCACCGGTGGAGGCGGTGGCCGACTTCGGCTGCAGCACTTCCCAGTTGACGGACTTCACCTCGATCCAGTCCTTGTGGCCGGTGTCGGCGGATTCGCCCTTGATTCCGTCGATTTGGAGGTAGACGTCGATTGCCATGGTGTTCCTTTCAGTTGTGATGAACGATTACGGTTACGATTTGGTCGATGCGGGAAGCTCCGCGACCAGTCGGAGGGAAACGGACAGCTCGTCGAGCTGGAAGTGCGGACGCAGGAAGGAGACCGCACGGTACACACCCGGACGGCCCGGCACTTCCGACACCTGCACCGATGCTTCGCGCAGCGGGAACTGCGCCTTCTGCTCCTGGCTCGCGTTGTCGTCCAACAGGACGTATTGCGCCAGCCAGCGGTTCAGGAAGTCCTCGACGTTCGACGCGGCGGCAAAGCTGCCGATCTTGTCTCGCATCATGGCTTTCATGTAGTGGGCTATGCGCGACACCGCGAAGATGTATTGCAGCTGGGACGACAGCACCGCATTGGCGTTGGCCGCGTCCGAGTTGTATTTCTTGGCCTTCTGGGCCGACTGGGCGCCGAAGAAGGCGGCGTAGTCCGTGTTCTTGCAGTGGACCAGCGAGATGAAGCCGAGGTCCGACAGCTCTTTTTCGCGGCGGTCGGTGATGGCGATCTCGGTCGGGCACTTCAGGGCCACTTCGCCTTCGTCGGTCTTGAAGGTATGGGTCGGCAGGTTCTCGACCAGGCCGCCCCCTTCCACGCCGCGGATCGCCGCGCACCAGCCGAAGTCCTCGAAGGCCGAGGTCAGCTTGGTGGCGAAGGCGTAGGCCGCATTGCACCACAGGTATTTGTGGTGGTCAGTGCCATCGACGTCTTCGACGAAGTTGAAGCCCTCGGTGGTGGCGCCGTCCAGCGGGTTGTACGGCAGGCGGCCGAGGAAGCGCGGCAGGGTCAGGCCCACGTAGCGCGCGTCTTCCGACTCGCGGAAGGACTTCCACTTGGCGTATTCGACGGTGTCGAAGACCTTGGCCAGGTCGCGCGGGCGGCCCAGGTCGGCGTAGCTCTCGAGGCCGAACAGCTCGGGCGAAGCGGCCGAGATGAAGGGCGCATGGGCGGCGGCGGCCACGTGCGACATCTGCTCCACAAAATACATGTCTTCCGGTTGGCGGGTGATCTCGTAGTCGCCGATCAAGGCGCCGAAAGGCGCGCCGCCGAAGGTGCCGAATTCTTCCTCGTAGACCTTCTTGAACATGGTGCTCTGGTCGAATTCGAGCGCGCTCTGGAAGTCCTTGACCAGCTCGCGCTTGGTCGCGTTGAGCATCTTGATCTTCAGGTTGGTGCTGGTCGCGCTGTTCTTGACCAGGTAGTGCAGGCCGGTCCAGCTGGATTCCAGTTTCTGGAATTCGGGCGCGTGCATGATGGTCGAGAGCTGTTCGGAGATCAGCTTGTCCAGTTCCGCCACGCGTGCATCGATGGTGGCGGCCAGGTTGTTCGACACCACCACGGTGCCTTCCAGGACCTGGCTCACGAGTTCGGAGATCAGGTCCTTGGCGCGCTCGTGCTCGGTGCTCGACTTGGCCACCTTGCTCTGTTCGACGATCTGGTCGAGCAGCGCGGTTTCATGGGTTTGGGCGCTTGTTTGCATGACTTCGGCGTTGACGCCTGGCGTGACTACGGCGGACATGGTCAGTCTTCCTTCTTGACGTTGGCTTGCTGGCCCAGCTCGGCCAGTTTCTCGGTGCTGTTCAGGACATCGTTCAGGAGGTCCTCGAGCTTGTCGTTGCCGGCCATCTTGTTGCGCAGGTCGGCCAGCTTGGTGCGCGCTTCCAGCAGTTTGCGCAGCGGCTCGACCTGCTCCACCACGGCTTCCGGACGGAAGTCGTCGAGCGAGCGGAATTTCAGGTCCACGCCGATCTTGCTGTCGTCCTTGGCCAGGGTGTTCTCGACCGTGAAGGCGGCGCGCGGCTCGACGCCCTTCATGACCTCGTCGAAATTGTCGCGGTCGACGTTCACGAAGCGGCGGTCCTTGAGGCGCTTCTGCTCCACCTCCGACTTGCCGGCGAAGTCGCCGACCACGCCCATCACGAAGGGCACTTCCTTGGATTCGATGGCGTCGCCGATCTCGACGTCATAGGTCATCTGCACGCGCGGCGGACGGATCTTCTGCAGGCGTTTCTGGACACTTTCATTCTTGGACATGGTTTCCTCTTGTGGTGGTTCGTGGGGCAGGCTCAGTTCAAGCCCTCGAAGGGATTGGCATTGGCGCTGGCGGTCTTGCCGGCTTTGCTGCGCTTCTTCGCGGTGCGGGTCGGCGGCTCCGGGCGCTCGCGTTCGCGCACCGCGGGCGCCGGCGGCGGCACCAGCACCGTCTCGCCCAGGTTCTCGCGCAGCAGCTTGGCCAGCTCCTGCGATTCGGTCTTGAGCGATCCGGACAGGTTGTTCTGGCGGCTCAGGTCACCCAGGGCGCGGGTCGACAGGCGCAGGCCGCTGATGGCGATGATGCTGTTGGCCAGCTTGTCGTTGGGGTCGCGCACCAGCACCTCGAGGGCGGCCTGGATGGCGTCGCCGTATTGGCCAGCTTCGTAGCGGGTCTGGGCGATGTGGGTCCAGGGGGCTTTCTCGGCCGGGTAGGCGGCCGCCCCCTGCTTCCACAGCGTGACGGCCTGCTCCTTGTTGCCGCTGGCGGCAGCCTGGCTGGCCTGGGACAGCAGTTCGTCCAGCTTCGGAGGACCGGCGGGAACGGTCGGGGTGGAACTGCAGGCGCCCAGCAGGAGGGCGAGGCTTGCGGCGGCGCCGATGCGCTTGAAGGAGCCGGAGAGTGCGGGGGTACAGAAGGTCATGCCTATCCTTTACGGGTAACTAAAGGTTATTACTTTTGTTAAATACTGCACGTTCGGCGGCACAATACCAGAAACTAAAAATTCCCTATTTTCAATTGAAACTCACAAATTCTCACAACACGCAACCCGCGCACGATTGAAAACATGTGTCACCCGAGAAATGGGGAAATGTTACTATCAGCCCAATTTTTGCAGGCCGAAGTACGCCGGCCCAGAGGGAAAACGATCGGATGACGAGCAAAGTCTTATGGGGCGAGGGGTTGCTCCTACGCCCACAACACTTCCAGCAGCAGGACCAGTACCATGAGCGGCGCCTGCACGAGAGCCTCCAACTGACCCATCCTTATGCATGGGGGGTAAAATTACTAAAAGTCGATACTGAGGCTCTGGCAAGCAATGTACTGAGAGTCATGGCACTGTCTTTACGCTTCCAGGACGGCGAACTCGTCGATGCCCCCGCGAATGACGCCCTGCCGGACAGCGTCGACCTGTCGACGCTGCTGCAGAACCAGCAGAGCGTGACCTTCTACGCCGCCCTGCCCGCCTTCAAACCTTTTGGGGGCAACTTCGCCCAGCCCGGCCAGCCCCAGGACAGCGCACGCTACCTGCAGGACAACCGCGAGACGCCAGACCTCTACACCCAGGCCGCCCACGCCCAGCTGGCCTACCTGAAGAAAACGGTGCGCCTGGTGCCCGAGCACGAGCCGCGCGATTCCTACACCAGCTTCGCCCTGCTGCGCCTGCGCCGCGTGGCAACCGGCGGCTTCGAGCTGGATCCGGACTTCGTGCCGCCCAGCGTCGCGGTGCAGAGCGCCCCGGTTCTCGCGCACCAGTTGCGCCGCCTGCTCGACGCGCTGCAGGCCAAGGTCAGCGCCCTCTACGGCCACCACCGCGAGCCGAGCCGCAACGTGATCGAATACCGTTCCGGCGACATGTCCTCGTTCTGGCTGCTGCACACGGCCAGCACGGCCTATGCGTCGCTGACCCACTACTTCCACCACCCGGCCCTGCATCCGGAGCGCCTGTTCGAGCAGCTGCTCGGCCTGGCCGGCTCGCTCATGACCTTCTCGAAGAGCTGGCAGCTTTCCGACCTGCCCTCCTACCAGCACGCCGACCCGGGCCCGGGCTTCGCCAGGCTGTACGCGATCATCCGCGAGCTGATCGACACGGTGATCTCCTCCAAGTACTTCTCGATCGCGCTGGAAGAGGTGAAGCCGTCCTACTACCTCGGCAAGCTCGACTCGGGCAAGATCGACGAGAAGACCGCCTTCTACCTGGCCGTGACGAGCAGCATGCCGGTGGTCGAACTGGTGAACGCCGTGCCCCTGCGCCTGAAAGTGGGCGCCCCGGACGATGTCGACAAATTCGTGCTCGCCGCGATGCCGGGCGTGCGCCTGCAGCACGCACCCCAGGTGCCGGCCGCGGTGCCGGTGCGCCCCGACACCGTCTACTTCCTTGTCGACGCCAAAGGGCAGATGTACGAACGCATGCTGCAGGCCCAGTCGGTGTCGGTGTTTGTCCCCTCGAGCATGAACGACCTGCGCCTGGAACTCGTCGCCGTCACCGCTTAAACCGACCACGCCATGAACACCATGACCGCCCCTTCCCTGATCGGCGCCGCGCCGGCGCCGGCCCTTGACAGCAATGCGCCGCAGTCCTTGCTCGACCTGATGTACGACGGCTTCTATGCCCTTTTCATGCTCAAGAACGGCAACGCGCCCAAGAACGACGGCGAGTTCGCCCAGCGCATGACGCAGTTCCTCGACGAATTTGGGCGCGCGGCCAAGAAACAGGGCGCCTCGAGCGAGGACATCGACGCCTCCAAATACGCCTTCTGTGCGGCGGTGGACGAGATCATCCTGCGCAGCCGCTTCACGATCGCCGACCGCTGGGCCACCAATCCGCTGCAGTTGACGCTCTTCGGCGACCAGCTCGCCGGCGAGAACTTCTTCAACCGCCTGGAAGCGCTGCGCGCGCGCGGCAGCGCCCACCTGGAGGCGCTGGAGGTCTTCCATATGTGCCTGCTGCTGGGCTTCCAGGGACGCTATGCGTTGGAAGGCACGGAGAAGCTGAACTACTTCACCTCGCGCCTGGGTGAGGAAATCGCGCGCATGAAGGGCAAGCGCGGCGGCTTCGCCCCGCACGCGGAGCGCCCCGACCAGGTCGCGCACAAGCTGCGCAATGACCTGCCGATGTGGGTGCTGTTCACGGTCTTCGCCCTGATCTGCGCCCTCGGCTACATCGGCCTGCGCACCACGCTGGCCGGCAATACCGAGCAGCGCATGGCGGCCCATAACGACGTGGTCAAGATGGCGCCGCGCCAGGCTAACCTGACGATCACGCTACCCTGATGGAAACCTTCGACCTGCTCGCCGCGGCAGGCCAGGCGCTTGGCCGCTTCGGCACCAAACTGTCCCAGCATGCGCGCCTGGTCACGCTGGCGAGCAGCCAGGACGGCGCCCTGCCCGAAGCCCTGATGGCCGAGCGCGTGCGCGGTCGCGAAGCGGTGAACGAGCTGTATGCCTTCGAGGTCGACGCACTCAGCACCTCGACGGACCTGGAGCTCGAGGGGTTCATCGGCGAGGAGCTGACCGTCACCCTGCTCCAGCCTGACGGTTCGCGCCGTGCGTGGCATGGCCTGTGCACGGCGGCCGAGTGGCTGGGCGCCGATGGCGGCGTGGCGCGCTACCGACTGCTGCTGGAACCTGCGCTTGCCCTCCTGCGCCTGCGCCGCGACAGCTACATCTTCCAGGACAAGAATGTCCAGGACATCGTCACCGAACTGTTCGCCGACTATCCGCAGCTGCGTTTCGAGTTCGACGTCTCCTCGGCGCTGGCGGCGCGGCCGATCTGCACCCAGTACCGCGAGAGCGACTACGACTTTTTTGTCCGCCTGATGGTGTCCGAAGGCCTGTCCTGGCGCTTCGAACATGATCAGGCGTCTGGTTCGGGCGACGGGCAGTCGCGCCACAAACTGGTGATCTTCGACAGCCAGGCCGAGGCGCCGGATACACCAGGAGACCCGGCGCTGCGCTTTCACGGCGTGCGCGCCACCGACCTTGATGACGCCATCGACCACTTCGGCGCACGGCGCCAGGCGGTGGCGAATGCAGTGACCATCAGCAGCTGGGACCCGGCGCAGCTGCTGGCGCCGAACGCGGAACTGGCTTCCACGCTGGATGCGGGCGAACTGCCGCCCTTGCCCGTGTACGACGGCAGCGGCGAGCGCGTCGCCAGTAGCGGCGCCGAGGACCACGCCCAGCTGATGCTGCGCGCACTGGAGCTGGACAACAAGGTGTTCGAGGGCCAGGGCGCGGTGCGCCGCCTGGCGCCGGGCTACCGTTTCGAACTTGCGCAGCACGAACGCTATCCCATAGGGGAAAACGCCTTCAAGACCCTGTGGGTCGAGCACGAGGCGCGCAACAATATCGACGCCGGCATCGCCACCGCCGACCGAGCAGGCTGGATCGAGCCCGGCACCTACCGCAACCGCTTCGGCTGCGTACGCGAAGCGGTCGCCATCGTGCCGCGCGCCACCGCCCTGCCCAATGCACACACGGCGCTCGGGCCACAAACCGCCCTGGTCGTGGGCGTGCAGGACGCCACCGCGACCACCGTGCGCGACCACCAGGTGCGCGTGCAGTTCGCGTGGCAGCGCGGACAAGGCAGCAACCAGGGAGGACTGGCGCACGACGTCGACGAACAGGGATCGGCCCCTGGCGACGAACGTTCAGGCACCTGGGTGCGCGTGGCCGAAGCGCTGGCCGGGCCGAACTGGGGCTCGCAGTTCACGCCACGAATCGGCACCGAGGTGCTGGTGGATTTCATCGAGAATGACATCGACCGGCCGCTGGTCGTGGCCCAGCTCTATACCGGCGCCGACGTGCCGCCCTTCCCGGCCGGCGTCGATTCCACCGCCAACCACGCGGGCACGATTTCGGGCATCCACACGCGTGGCTTCGACGGCGGCGGCTACAACCAGTGGCAACTCGACGACACCCGCGGCCAGCTGCGCATGCGCCTGGCCAGCAGCAGCGCGAACACCCAGCTGAACCTCGGCTACCTGGTCCAGCAGTCGCCCGGCAACGCGCAGCGGGGCGCCTACCGCGGCAGCGGCT
>JBFLVV010000034.1:0-52523 GCA_040758275.1 Pseudomonadota bacterium | reverse complement strand
TGTGGGAACGAGGTGAAGGGCTTGATCTACCTTCCAAGGTCGAGCCTTCAGGGTGGGCACAAGCTGGTCTTCACCTCAATTGGCAGTAGCTAACCACCAATGAGAACAAGATACAAGGGTGGGCGGGTCTCCCGCCCACGCGGTCAACGCACGGCGGTAAACTCCGCCGCGTATTTGCGGACGTGAGTCGACCGCGTGGGCGGCGTAGCCGCCCACCCTACGGTATCCTCACATCGATTGATCGAAAAGGACCCTCATGCGCAGCCGCATCAGCGACGACATCACCTTCCGCAAACTCGAAGTCCTGCTCGCCTACATGGAAGGCGGCAACCTGAACGCCGCCGCGCGCATGCTCGACATCAGCACGGTGAGCGTGCACCGCGCCCTGCATTCGCTGGAAGAGGCGATGAGCTGCCAGCTGTTCAGCCTGCAGGGCCGCAACCTGATCCCGAACGAGGCGGCCCAGGTGCTGGCCGACGTCAGCCGCGACGTGATCCGCCTGATGGCCGACGGGATCGCGGCGACGCGTTCGGCGGCCGGCTATTCGGCCGACCACCTGAGAATCGGCTCGCTGTACTCGCTCACCACCGGGATCATCCCGGAGGTCATCATCGGCATCAAGCTGCGCAAGCAGGAGCTCGAAACCGAACTGGTGCTCGGCTCGAACGCCGACCTGCTGCACAAGCTCAAGCAGAACGCGATCGACGCCGCCCTGATGGCCCAGCCCGATCCGGACCCCGACGTCGAATCGATTCCCCTGTTCGAGGACGAGGTCTTCTTTGCGGCGCCAAGCGGCTCGCCCTATGCGGGCATGAAGGAAGTCGATTTGCGCGACTGCGCGGGCGAGAAGTTCGTCTGCCTGCGCGACGGTTTCGTCACCTTCAACGGCTTCCAGGAAGCCTTCCGCATCGCCGGCTTCGCGCCCACCATCGTCACCCGCGTGGGCGACATCTTCTCGCTGATGAACCTGGTCGGGGCCGGCATCGGCTACACCCTGCTGCCGGGCCGGGTGCGCGACGCCTTCGGGGACCGGGTCCAGCTGATCCCCCTGAAAGCCGATTTCCACATGCGCCAGACCATCGGCCTGTCCTTCCTGCGGGTGCGCGAGCGCGACCCGAACCTGCTGGCGCTGGCGGCCGTGTGCCGCATGCTCAAGCACGGTGGGAAGTAGAGCGGGTGATTAGGTTTAGCGTCGATAGTTCCGCTGAAAGTAAACGTCGCACGGCGAGCGTAATTGATCGCTTCCCGATTCGAGGCTACCTTTACGTCACAAAATAGCATAACAAAAGAGCACGCCCGGCCCACGGGACCGGACATGCATTGGAGACGTATCACCAGCGGCACGAGCACGCTTGGCGCCGCGCCTTGAAGGAGCAAGCCATGTCTTCGCACATGATCGCAATCTGCGTACTGGCGCTGATGTTCGTCCTCGCCACAGCGCTGCCCATCAATATGGGCGTCATCGCCTTTGTCGGCGCCTTTCTGGTCGGCTCGATTGTCGCCGGCATGCAGGCCAAGGCCATCATGGCGGGCTTCCCCGCCGAACTGTTCCTGACCCTGGTCGGGATCACCTTCCTCTTCGCCCAGGCCCAGAACAACGGCACCATCGACTGGCTGGTGCGGCTCGCGGTGCGCGCCGTGGGCGGACGCATCGCCGCCATCCCCTGGGTGATGTTCGCGATCACCGCCGTGCTGACCTCGGTCGGCGCGGTCAGCCCGGCGGCGGTCGCCATCATCGCCCCGATCGCCCTCGGCTTCGCCGCCAAGTACAACATCAACCCGCTCATGATGGGCATGATGGTGGTGCACGGCGCCCAGGGCGGCGGCTTCTCGCCGATCAGTATCTACGGCGGCATCACCAACAAGGTGGTGCAGGAAGCCGGCCTGCCGATCTCCGAGATGACCACCGCACTCACCAGCCTCGGCGTTAACCTGGCCGTTTCCGCCGTCCTGTTCTTCGCCTTCGGCGGCCTGAAGCTGATGCGCCAGCAGGCGCCCAAGGGCGGCACGCCTGGCGGCATCGGCATCTCGCCCTTCGGCCCGCCGGTGGCGGTGGCGGCGCAGGGTCCGCAGATCTATGGCGACGCCGAGAACGAAGCGGCGAGCGAAGAGCGCCTCACGGCCCAACGCTCGGCCAGCGCCGCGGCAGGGGTGGGCGGCACCATGGGCGCCGGCGGCGTGGCTGGCGCGCCGCGCGAGGCCCTGGACAAGGGCCCGGACCTGCACCAGGTCATCACCGTGGTCGGCCTGATCGCGCTGGCCGTCCTGACCCTGATGTACAAGCTCGACATCGGCTTCGTTGCGATCTCGATCGGCCTGCTCATCTCGATCCTGTCGCCGCAGGTGCAGAAGCGCGCCATCGGCCAGGTGTCCTGGCCCGAGATCATGCTGATCGTGGGCGTCTCTACCTATGTCGGCGTGATGCAGAAGATGGGCACCATCACCTGGGTGGGCGACAGCGTCGCCAGCCTGACTTCGCCCTTGATGGTCGCCTTGCTGCTGCTGTTCGTCGGCGCCATCGTGTCGGCGTTTGCCTCGTCGACGGCGGTGCTGGGTTCCCTGATTCCGCTGGCCGTGCCTTTCCTGGCTTCCGGCACCGGGGTCGACCCGATCGGCTTCATCGCGGCGATGGCGGTCGCCTCCACCATCGTCGACGTCAGCCCCTTCTCGACCAATGGCGCCCTGGTCCTGGCCAGCGCCCAGCACATCGACCGCGACGTGTTCCTGCGCCAGCTGATGATTTATGGCGGTATCGTCACCCTGGTCGCGCCGGTCGTGGTGTGGCTGCTGTTCGTGGTGCTCTAGGCACTTTGTAAAGGGAAATCGTATGAATGCAGTCGAAGGCCGCTGGAACACCCAGCAACGCAACCGCGGCGAGCGCCTGGCGCGCGCACGAAACGCGCTCGGCGCCGCACTGGACGGCAAGATCGTCCAGTCCACCCACATCGTCGAGCTGCTGCACGCCGTGCTCGAACCGGGCGACCGCGTCTGCCTGGAGGGCAATAACCAGAAGCAGGCCGATTTCCTCGGCAAGGCCCTGAGCCGCCTGGACCCTGCGCGCGTCAACCAGCTGCACATGCTGCTCTCGGTGCTCTCGCTACCCGAGCACCTCGACGTGTTCGACAAGGGCATCGCGGCGAAGCTGGACTTTTCCTTCTCGGGCCCGCAGGCCGGCCGCCTGGCCAAGCTGGCCCAGGCCGGCAAGCTGAACATCGGCGCCATCCATACCTACCTGGAGCTGTTCGCCCGCTATTTCGTGGACCTGACCCCGCGCGTGGCCCTGGTGGCGGCCGAGATGGCCGACCGCGAGGGCAATCTCTACACCGGCCCGAACACCGAAGACACCCCGGCCATCGTCGAGGCCACGGCCTTCAAGAGCGGCATCGTGATCGCCCAGGTCAACCAGGTCGTCGACAAGCTGCCGAGGGTCGACATCCCCGCCGGCTGGGTCGAATACGTGGTGCAGTCGCCGACTCCGTACTACATCGAGCCGCTGTTCACGCGCGACCCGGCCCTGATTTCGGAGATCCAGGTCCTGATGGCGATGATGGCGATCAAGGGCATCTATGCCGAGTACGAGGTCGAACGCCTGAACCACGGCATCGGTTTCGACACCGCCGCCATCGAATTGCTGCTGCCGACCTACGCGGCCGAACTGGGCCTCAAGGGCAAGATCGCGCGTCACTGGGCCCTGAATCCGCATCCGGCCCTGATTCCCGCGATCGAGGCCGGTTTCGTCGAGTCGGTGCACTCCTTCGGCTCCGAGCTCGGCATGGAAAACTATATCCGCGCCCGTCCCGACGTCTTCTTCGTCGGCCCGGACGGCTCGATGCGGAGCAACCGCGCCTTTTCCCAGGCGGCCGGGCACTACGCCTGCGATATGTTCATCGGCTCGACCCTGCAGATCGATTTGCAGGGCAATTCCTCGACCGCGACCCTGGGACGCATCGCGGGTTTTGGCGGCGCCCCGAACATGGGCGCCGACGCGCGCGGCCGGCGGCACCCCAGCAGCGCCTGGCTCAAGGCCGGACAACAGGCGCGCGAGGGCCGCAATACCATCCCGCGCGGCCAGAAGCTGGTCGTGCAGATGGTCGAGACCTTCCGCGAGCACATGGCGCCGGCCTTCGTCGACAGGCTGGATGCCTGGCAGCTGGCGGAGCAGGCCGGCATGGCGATTCCGCCCGTGATGATCTATGGTGACGACGTCACCCACATCCTGACGGAAGAGGGCATCGCCAACCTGCTGCTGTGCCGCAGCGAGGAAGAGCGCGAGCAGGCGATCCGCGGCGTGGCCGGCTATACGCCTGTCGGCATGGGGCGCGACAAGCGCATGGTCGAGAACCTGCGCGACCGCGGCGTGATCCGCCGTCCCGAAGACCTCGGCATCGACAAGCGCATGGCGACCCGCGACCTGCTCGCCGCCAAGAACATGAAAGGCCTGGTGCGTGCATCCGGCGGCCTGTACGAGCCGCCGAAGCGCTTCAGGAACTGGTAACAAGGAGTCTTAATGGAAACCCTGCAATTCCGCTTTGAAAGCGGCAGCCGCCCCCTGGCCGGCATACCGCAGCTGGTCGGCGTGGTCGGCTCGGGCAACCTCGAGGTGCTGATCGAACCCGCGCAACTGGGTGGCGCCTGCGAGATCGAGGTCCGCACCGCCGCCATGGGCTTCGGCGCCACCTGGGAGGCCGTGATGGCCGACTTCCACGCGCGCTGGCAGCTCGCCGACGCCCGCATCAGCATCAACGACATGGGCGCCACGCCCGCCGTGGTCGGACTGCGCCTCGACCAGGCCGTCGAATCGCTCACGGGAGGCACGCCATGAGCAGCTACCTGGAACTGACGGCACGCCAGCGCATTCCGGCCATTTTCGATGCGGGCTCATTTGAAGAATTTCTGCCGCCGAGCGCACGCGTGGCCAGCCCGCACCTGGCCCAGCTGGATGCCCCGGTCTCCTTCGATGACGGCGTGGTGGTCGGGCGCGGAACGCTTGGTGGCATGCGCGTCTACGGCGCCGCGCAGGAGGGCGGCTTCATGGGCGGCGCGGTCGGCGAGGTGCATGGCGCCAAGCTGGTCGGCATGCTGCGCCGGGCCGTCGACGACAGGGCCGATGCCGTGCTCCTGCTGCTGGAGTCGGGCGGGGTGCGCCTGCACGAGGCAAACGCCGGCCTGATCGCGGTCTCGGAAGTCATGCGCGCCATGCTGGACGCGCGCGACGCCGGCATCCCGGTGGTGGCGCTGGTGGGCGGCTCGAACGGCTGCTTCGGCGGCATGGGCATCTCGGCGCGCTGCGCCAACACCGTCATCATGTCCGAAGAAGGGCGGCTGGCGATGTCCGGCCCCGAGGTGATCGAGACCGCCAACGGCGTCGAGGAATTCGACTCGCGCGACCGCGCCCTGGTCTGGCGCACCACCGGCGGCAAGCACCGCTACCTGCTGGGCGACTGCCAGGTGCTGGTACCCGACGATACGGCGGCCTTCCGGCAAGCCGCGATCGGGGCGATCGCCGACATCAAGGCCGCAGGGAGCCAGCTGACACTGGAAGACCTGCTGTGCGAACAGGGCATGCTCGAGCGCCGCATCGCGCTGGCCGAGGGGCTGCTCGAGCCCATGGAAATCTGGCAGCGCCTCGGCATCGCCGAACCGGCCAGCGTGCCGATGCTGGATGCCGATGCCTTCCTCGCGCTGGCCAGCCGCCACCGCGTACAGGCAGGAAAGGGAGAGTGAAGATGGACTGGCATACATTGGCAACGCAGCTCTTCCCCGAGGGCCACGATATCGTCGAGCACGACAATTTCCTGTCCGGCAGCGCCCGGGTCGAGGGCAAGATGGTCGACGTGATCGGGACCACCGGCCACGTCCCGATCGGTATCGAGATCGCACTCAGCCAGGCCCGGGCGATCCTGCGCACGGTGCAGGAACACCCCGGCCGGCCGATCCTGATCCTGGTCGACACCGTCGGCCAGCGCCTGCGCCACCGCGACGAGATGTTGGGCATCAACAGCTATATGGCCCACCTCGGCAAGTGCGTCGACCTGGCGCGCCGCAAGGGGCATACCGTGGTCGGGCTCGTGTACGACCAGGCCCTCTCCGGCGGCTTCATCACCAGCGGCCTGATCGCGAGCAGCTGCTACGCGCTGCCGCAGGCGACCATCCGTGTGATGGGCCTGCCGGCGATGGCGCGCATCACCAAGGTGCCGGAAGAACGCTTGACGGAACTCGCCAAGGACAATCCGGTCTTCGCGCCGGGCCCCGAGAACTACCTGCGCATGGGCGGCCTGCATGGCATCTGGCGGGTTGGCCAGGACGCGGACCTCGCGGGCGAGCTGGCCCGGGCCCTGGCCGATAGCCCGGTCGAGGACGTGCGCATGGCCCTGGGCCGCGAGCGTGGCGGGCGCCATTTGGCGCAGCCGGTCGCGGAAGCCGTCAGGACGGGCAGCCATGTTCGCCCGGCATGACCTGGTCTGGCTGACCCACCGCGGCTGGGACCGCGTGCGCGCCGGCGCGCCGCAGGATGCGCTCGAGCTACTCGACAACTGGCGCGCCGCCGGCTGGCCCGCCGTGGTGCGTCGCGCCGAGGTGGACCTGGCCGCCGGCGAGGTGGCGATCGGCTTCGCCATGCCGCCGCGCGCAGTCGACGGGAACAAGCTGCGTGTCGCCTGCCGGGTTGAACTGTCCGACATCGGGCGCCGTACCCGCGCATTGCCACTGGTGGGCGCGCTCGATGCGGTGCCGGCCGAATGGCGCGAAGGACTCGCCCGCCTCGAGCAGGAAGCTGCCGGCGCCGGGCTCGGGCTGGCGGTGTATGGATCGGTGGCGCTGGAGGCGCTGACCGGCCAGCATTATGTGCGCCCGGAATCCGATATCGACCTGCTGCTGCGGCCCCTGAGCCGGGCGCAGCTGATGGCCGGCCTCGAACTGCTCGCCACCCACGCGCAGACGCTGCCGCTCGATGGTGAAGTCGTCTTCCCCGACGGACGCGCCGTGGCGTGGAAAGAACTGCGCGCGGCCTTCGACAGCGCGCCCGGTACGCGGGTGCTGGCCAAGGCGCTCGAGCGGGTGGCGCTGGTGAAGCCGGAAGAACTGATTGCAACACTGGAGGACGTTAAATGGCTGAACTGATCGCACTCCAGGCACGTGGGAGGCTACGGACGCCGGCGCCGGTCCGCGACCGCCAGTTCTGCCAGCGCATCGCGCGCCTGGCGGTACGCAGCCTGTATGCCGAACTGGCCCTGTATCCGAAGCCCGGCCTGGTCTCGCTGGTCGACAACGGCAGCCACGAAGACATGACGGCCGAGACTTTCGTGCGCAGCATGTTTGCGCTGCGCCGCTATTTCCTGGACATCGCCGAGGCGGGCATGGCGGGTGCGTCGTTCGCCGAACTCAAGCGCTTAGGGCTTGCCGCCGAGGAGCGCATGCTGCGCGCAACGCAGGGCATCAACACCCACCGCGGCGCGATCTTCTGCCTGGGCCTCTTGTCCGCAGCGATCGGCCGCTGCCGGGCAGCCGGGACGTGCCTGTCTCCAGGCGCGATTCGGGCTGCCTTGATCGAACACTGGGGAAGTGAACTCGGCGCCCACAGCGTCGACACCGGCACCCAATCGCACGGCGCGAAAGCGCTCCTGCGCTACGCCGCCAGCGGCGCGCGCGAGGAGGGCGCACGCGGATTCCCCTCGGTGTTCGAAGTCGGCCTGCCGGCCCTGCGGCGCACGGTGGGGCAGGCGCGCGGCATGCGCCGGGCGCGCATCGACGCGCTGTTCGCGCTGATGGCGCACATCAGCGACACCAACGTCTACCACCGCGGCGGCATCGACGGTGCGCTGAAGGTGCGCAGCCAGGCGCGCGCCTTCGTCGCCCGCGGCGGCAGCGCGGCGCCGGACTGGGAAGCGCGCGCGCTGGCCTGCCACCGCGATTTCGTCGCGGCGCGCCTGTCGCCGGGCGGGGCGGCCGACCTGCTGGGCGCCGTGTGTTTCGTGCATGCCGCCTGCGGCGGCGAGGGCTGAGATGGCGGGCCGGCTCCTCGTCCTCTGTCCCGGCCAGGGTGCGCAGCATCCGGCCATGTTCGACATGGCGCGCAGCGACCCGGCCGCCTCCAGGGAGCTGGAGGCCTGGCTTGCCGACCCGGCACTGGCGCCCCTGTCGGGCGGCGCCTCGCTGTTCGCCAACCAGCTCGCCCAGCCGGCCATCGTGGCGGCGACGCTGGCCATGTGGACGGCGCTGCGCGCGACGATCCCCGCGCCGGCACTGGTGGCCGGCTACAGCATCGGCGAACTGGCCGCCTACGGCGTCGCGGGCGCGCTCGCTCCCCTGGACCTGGTGCGCATCGCGGCCGAACGCGCGCGTCTCATGGACGCCTGCGTCGATGTGCGGGCGGCGCAGGGCATGGTGGCCCTGTCCGGCATGCCGAATGACGCCATCGCGGCCTTGCTGGCGCGTTTCGGCTTCTATCCGGCGATCGTGACCGGCGAGGACGCCCTGGTGGCCGGCGGTCCTGCCGCAGCGCGCGAAGCGCTGGCCGACGCCGCGCTCGCCGCGGGTGGCCGTGCGACCGTGTTGCCGGTCGAAGTGGCATCGCACACCCCGCTGCTGCAGGCAGCGGTGTCGCCCTTCGCCGAGCTGCTGGCGCGCCAGGCCTGGTCGGCGCCGGCGTTTCCCGTCCTGTCTGGCATCTCGGCCGAGAAGGTGGAAGATGCCGGGCTGGCCACGCGCGTGCTCTCGCGCCAGATCGCAGAACCGATCCGCTGGATGGACTGCATGGATGCCTGCGTCGAGACGGGCATCACGGTTGCGCTCGAACTCGGCCCCGGCGCCGCACTGGCCCGCATGTTGCAGGCGCGCCACCCCCGCATCGCCTGTCGTTCTGTCACGGAATTCCGCTCCCTGGACGGGATACGCTTCTGGATAGGGAGGCAGCTCGAATAACATTCACCAGATCCATATCTGGTATTGCAAATCAGAATTGGAAATTCCTCCGACTCAGCTCTATAACGGTAGTACTGGATCGCGATTGCGATCAAACCGTTTCGCAGGGCCGCTCCGAATGGGTCCTGCACCAGAAGGAGTCGTGCATGAAGAACCTGTTCAACAACGTCGCCCGCGTGCTGCTCGCAGCCGCCAACGGCCGCGCCCTGAACGTGCTGCGCAAGCAGGCCGAACTGTCCAAGCCTTTCCACGTCGAGTTCCGCTCGAACGCCGGCGGCTGGAACTAAGCGACAACAAGACTTCGCCCATGTCGATGGGCGAAACGGGGAGGGCCGGCTTCGCGCAGCGAGACCGGCCCTTCTCCTTTGTTGGCCCGCGCGGAGCGCTACTGTTCGACAAGCGCTTGCGTACCCGCCAGCCGGTCGATCGTGTCGGCCAGTGAAACGATGCGTGTGGAAGGAATGTTCCGGCCCTCGCAGCCGAAGTAGTAGTTCACGCTCTTCGTCCTTCCGCCTCGCCTGACGGCAAGGGTAAGCGAGGATGCGTCGGTCATCACGTTCTCGCAACCGTCGGCTTCGTCCTGGTAGCTTCTGCGCAGGGCATCGAAGCGCGCTGCCTGAACCGCCTTTGCCAGCTGGGCCACGGCGCGCCCGTCGATGCGGGTTTCGTGAACGCCGGTCGACTTCACGAATTCTTCGCCCGTATAACGCACCCGCCCGTCGCCGAACACCTCGACTTCGTACACGGGACATTCGCCGTAGCAGGCCGATCTTCCCAGGTAGACCACATCGTAGCCTTCGACAGGCCAGGGGGCATGTTTCCACGGCGGGACGCTGTCCGCGCATCCGGACAGCAGCAATGCCGCCGCCGCGGCGATCCATTTTCCTTGCATTCTCATGCGCGCATCATACCTTGGTTGCGGCGGTGGGAATGCGTGAAGATCAGGCGCAGCCAGACCGATATACTCGTCAGGATTGCACAAGGGGAGAGAAGAATCGGATGGACTGCCTCATACGACCGTATCAGCCGGCCGACCGCGAGGCCGTCGACCGCGTGGCGCTGGCCGCCTTCTCGCAATACGCGCATGCCTACGCCGACTGGCCGGGCTTCAGCGCCCGCATCGCCCGCACCTCGGACTTGGCCGGCCAGGCCGAACTCCTCGTCGCCATTGAGCAGGGCGACATCCTGGGCGCGGTGCTGCACGTCGCGCCCGGCAAGCCGCGCAGTGCGATCTTCCCCGACGAGTGGGCGGTCATCCGCATGCTGGTCGTCGCGCCCGAACAGCGCGGCCGGGGCATCGCCCGCCAGCTGGTGGCCGCCTGCCTGCGTCACGCGATCCGCGACGGCGCGCCGGCGATCGGCCTGCACACCAGTCCCATGATGGCGACTGCCCTGCGGCTCTACACCACCCTCGGCTTCACGCGCGACCGCGACCTCGATCCGATCGACGGCGTCGCCTATGGGCGCTACGTGCTGCCGGCCGATCGCGTGCAGGCGGCGCTGGACTGCCTGTCGAACTGGCCAGTCCCCCAGCGCTGATTCAGGCGGCCGACAGGTCCCCGAACCTGGCGAGCAGGTGCCAGACCTTCTTCAGCTGCTGCGCATCGTGGCGGCCGCTCCTTGCCGCCTGTCCCACGAGCGCCGGATCGAGCCAGCCCGCATGGGCGATCGCGGCGGCCAGATCCACGATGTCCCGCCCCCGATAGGCTGCATGGTGCTGCAAGGCGGCCAGCGGCAGGCGAAAACCCGGGTGCCATTCGAGCGCGCAGGGCAGCTGTCTTGCCTGCTCTTCGGTCTCCGTCCCCCGGTAGCAGGGATCCAGCACCAGCGCCTCGACGTCCGACTGCAGGCCTAGCGGCCCGTGGACATGGGCTTCCACGTAATCGTCGAGGCGATCCTTGTCGTCGCCGAGGGCGCGCGCGACCAGGTCGCAGCATTCGCGCACGCCGAAGTGGCATGGATCGAAAACGCTGTCCGGATAGCAGAAGGTGCAGCGCGCCAGCACCTCGGGGCGCAGGCGGAAATGCGCGGAACCAAAGCGCGGCGAGCCGCCGGTGGCGCGCCCCGGATGGTTCAGGGCGCCGTACTTCGGCCGCTCGCCAGGCAGCGCCCCGTCATAGGCGCCGCCGAACATCCTGCTTTCCCAGTCCCAGCGCGCACCGCCCGCATGCGCCGTGAGGCCGCCATTGCTGGTGCCGGTCTCGAACTGCGAGCGGTAGACGCCTTCCTCGAGCATGCGCTCCAGGATGGGCACGCCATCATGGAGGCGATCGGGATGAAAGTTGAGCGTGACGCGCAGGCCAGGGTCCAGCGGGCCGCCCGCACTCTGTCTGCGCACGAAGTCGATCGCGGCGGCCTGGCACGGGTTCAGGGACGGGGAAGGACGGCTCATCGCCCCATCATATCAACGCTTGAAGGGATTGCGTTCGTTCAGCTCATCCATGTAGT
This sequence comes from Pseudomonadota bacterium, assembly GCA_040758275.1. Lineage (GTDB taxonomy): Bacteria > Pseudomonadota > Gammaproteobacteria > Burkholderiales > Burkholderiaceae_D > Telluria. The sequence continues at coordinate 41,156 of JBFLVV010000034.1, read as the reverse complement.
CGTCGATCCCGCCTTTCTCCCGCTCCAGGAAGCGTTCGATCGCATCGGCGAACGATGGGTGGGCCAGCCAGTGCGCCGACCATGTCCGGATCGGCAGGAAGCCGCGCGCCATCTTGTGCTCGCCCTGCGCGCCGCCCTCGAAGGCCCCGATGCCCTGTTCGATGCAGAACTCCAGCGGTTGATAGTAGGCCGCCTCGAAGTGCAGGCAGGGCACGTGTTCCAGTTCGCCCCAGTAGCGTCCGAACAGCGTGCTCTCGTTGTGGATGACGAGGGAAGCCGCGATATCGCGTCCCTCGCGGGAAGCGATGATGAGCAGGATGTTGTCCGGCATGGTCTCGCCGATGCGGCGGAAGAAGTCCAGGTTCAGGTAGGGCGTCGAGTAATGCGCCTGGTAGGTGTGCCGGTAGCAGCGGTTGAACAGCACCCATTCGGCCTCCGTGACGTCGCGGCCACGTACCCGGCGCAGGGTGACGCCGGCCTCGCGCACCTTTCTGCGCTCGGCCCGGATATTCTTGCGCTTCTTCTGTTCCAGCGTGGCGAGGAATTCGTCGAACGAGGTGTAGCCCTGGTTCAGCCAGTGAAACTGCACGCCGCTGCGCAGCATGAAGCCGGTCTCCTGCAGCTGGCGCGCGTGTTCCTCGGGCGGGAAGAGCACGTGGGTGGACGAGACCTCGGTCGCTGCCTGCGTGGCTGCCAGCACGTCGATCAGGGCCGCACGCGCCTCGGCATCGACCGCCATCAGGCGCGGGCCCGCCACCGGCGTGAAAGGAATCGCCGAGAGCAGCTTCGGGTAGTAATCGAGCCCGTGGCGTTGATAGGCGTCGGCCCAGGCCCAGTCGAACACGTACTCGCCGTAGGAATGGCCCTTGACGTAGAGGGGCAGGGCGGCGGCCAGCTCTTCGCCGTCGTAGAGGACGATGTACTGCGGCTGCCAGCCGGTCTCGGGCGCCGCGCTGCCGGATTCGTGCAGGGCATGGAGAAAAGCGAAGGACAGGAAGGGATTGGGATCTTCCTGCGCGGCGACCAGCGCATCCCACTGCCGCTGGCCGATATCAAGCAAAGAAGAAACGATATGCGTGCGATAATTCAAAATGACATCCCTAAGGTATTGATGAGAGCCGACTTTGATCGGACTTGCGAAAGACTCACCAATGACAAACCGATTCTTCAACCTCTATACGCACCACTTCGCCCGCGTCGCCGTCGCCATCCCGCGCGTACGCGTCGCCGACCCTGCCTTCAACGTCGAGCAGACCCTGGACCTGGCCCGCCAGGCAGCAAGCGAAGGCGCCGTGCTGGTCGCCTTCCCCGAACTTGGCCTGTCTGCCTACAGCTGCGACGACCTGTTCCACCAGCGCGCGCTGCTCGACGGCTGCCTGGCCGGCCTGGCCCGGATCATCGAAGCCTCCATAACGCTGCCGCTGGCGCTGGTCGTCGGCCTGCCCCTGAAGGTCAATCACCAGCTCTTCAACTGCGCCGCCGTCATCGCGAATGGCCGGGTGCTGGGCGTGGTGCCCAAGAGTTTCCTGCCTAATTATGGCGAATTCTACGAATCCCGGCAGTTCAGTGCCGCGGATTGCGCGGCGGTCGACCAGATCGACCTGTTTGGCGCGACCGTTCCCTTCGGACCCAATCTGCTGTTCGAGATCGAGAACCTGCCCCTGTTCCGATTCCATGTCGAGATCTGCGAAGACGTCTGGGTGCCGATTCCGCCGTCCTCCTTTGCCGCCATGGCCGGCGCCACGGTGCTGGTGAACCTGTCGGCCTCGAACGTCGTGGTGGGCAAGAGCGGCTACCGCCACCAGCTGGTCAGCCAGCAGTCGGCGCGCTGCCTGGCGGCCTATCTGTACACCTCGGCCGGCCGCGGCGAATCGACCAATGACATGGCCTGGGACGGCCAGTCGCTGATCTACGAGAAGGGCGAGCTGCTGGCCGAGTCGGAGCGCTTCAGCGACGATTCCCACGTGATCTATGCCGACGTCGACCTCGACCGCCTGTCGAACGAGCGCATGCACGCGACCACCTTCGCGCAGTCGGTGCGCCGCCATGCGGATGAGGTGTCCAAATTCCGCCTCGTGCAGTTCCAGCTCGCGCTGCCCTTGGACCAGGACATGCCGCTGGCCCGTACCGTGGAGCGCTTCCCCTACGTGCCGGCCGACCAGGCGCGCCGCGACGAGCGCTGCACGGAGGTCTACAACATCCAGGTGCAGGCACTGATCCAGCGCTTGTCCAGCACCGGCATCAAGAAGGTAGTGATCGGCGTCTCGGGCGGTCTCGACTCCACCCACGCGCTGCTGGTCTGCGCCAAGGCCATGGACCGCCTTGGCCTGCCGCGCACGAACATCCTCGCCTACACCATGCCGGGCTTCGCCACCAGCGAGCGCACCCTGCACCAGGCCAATGAGCTGATGCGCGTGGTCGGCTGCAGCGCACAGCTGATCGACATCCGTCCGAGCTGCATCCAGATGCTCAAGGACCTCGGCCACCCCTACAGCGAGGGCAAGGCGGAGTACGACATCACGTTTGAGAACGTGCAGGCGGGCGAGCGCACCAACCACCTGTTCCGCCTCGCGAACTTCCACAACGCGATCGTGATCGGCACCGGCGACCTGTCCGAGCTGGCGCTGGGCTGGTGCACCTATGGCGTGGGCGACCACATGTCGCACTACAACGTGAACGCCAGCGTGCCGAAGACCCTGATCTCCTACCTGGTGCGCTGGGTGGCCGAGACCGGCGCGGTGGTGCAGGATGGCGCGGACGTGCTGCTGCGTATTCTCGACACCGAGATCAGCCCGGAGCTGGTGCCGGGCGGGGACAAGGACGGCAAACCGGCCCAGATCACCGAGAACACCATCGGCCCCTACGAGCTGCAGGACTTCAACCTGTACTACACGATCCGCTACGGCTTCAAGCCGAGCAAGGTGGCCTTCCTTTCCTGGAGCGCCTGGCACGACCGCGAGCTGGGCAGGTGGCCGAATGCGGCGGGCACGCGCAACGAGTACGAGCTCGCGGCGATCAAGAAGAACCTCGGCATCTTCCTGTGGCGCTTCTTCAAGACCAGCCAGTTCAAGCGCACCTGCGTGCCGAACGGGCCGAAGGTGGGCAATGGCGGCTCGCTGTCGCCGCGCGGCGACTGGCGCGCACCGTCGGATTCCGAAGCTACCGTGTGGCTGGATGACCTGAACAATATTCCTGACTAAAAAGAGAGAGACGAGAACATGAAACAGATTACCTGCGTGATCAAACCCTTCAAGCTCGACGAAGTGCGCGAGGCGCTGGCGGACGTGAACGTCACCGGCCTGACCGTCACCGAAGTGAAAGGCTTCGGCCGCCAGAAGGGTCACACCGAGCTGTATCGCGGCGCCGAGTACGTGGTCGACTTCCTGCCGAAGGTGAAGATCGAGGTGGTGGTGGACGACAGCATGGCGGAAGGGGTGGTCGACGCCATCATCAAGGCGGCCCGCACCGGCAAGATCGGCGACGGCAAGATCTTCGTGCAGAACGTGGAGCAGGTGATCCGTATCCGCACCGGCGAGACCGGGGCGGACGCGGTCTGAGGCAGACCGAAACTTACAACTCGTGACATTCTGAGGCTTTCTGCCTGATTGCCATCTGTTACGCTCGCGGGATCGTTCCTGATGAGATAAGAGCAATGGCAATCAAACAGAACTGGCCTGTCCTCGTGGCGCTCCTGGCGTCGTCCGCTCACGCTGTCGAAGCCCCCATCCAGAGCGTCACGCTCTATCCCGGCAGCGCCACGGTGGAGCGCGTGGTGCAGGTGGCCCCGGGCACGTCCCTGGTCGAGATCACCGGCCTGCTGGCCAACTTCAACACCGACACGGTGCGTCTGCAGGCCGACCCGGGCATTCAGGTCGGCCAGGTGGTGACGCGCGACCAGGGGCAATCGGAGAACCCGAGCCCGCGCGCGGCCGAGCTGGAAGCGAAGATCCAGGCGCTGGAAGACCAGGTCGCGGTGATCGACGCGGAAGCCAAGGCGGCGCAGGTGGTGCAGGGCTACCTCGAACGCCTGGGCGGCGCCGACAACGCGGCGGGCCGCCCCGCGCCCGTCGACCCGAAGGCGCTGGCCGGCACCCTGGATGCGATCCGCAAGGGCGCCAGCGACGCCCTGCAGCGCGTGCACGATGGCGAGGTCAAAAAGCGCGCTTTAACCAAGCAGCTCGCGGTCTTCAAGCGCGACCTGGCCAAGGTCCAGGCCAGCACCCGCGAGAGCCGCGTGATGACGGTGGCCGTCTCGGCGAAGCAGGCGGGCCGCATCGTGCTGAGTTACCAGGTCAACCGTGCCGGCTGGAAGCCGGCCTACCGCGCTTCGCTGGATTCGAACGCCTCCACGGTCGACATCGAACGCATGGCGACGATTTCGCAGAAGACCGGCGAGGACTGGGGCCGCGTGAAGCTGCGCCTGTCGACCGGCCAGCCGAGCCTGTCGGTCAATGCCCCCGACCCGTCGCCCTGGCTGCTGACCTGGCAGCCGCCGGTACAGCAGTTCGCGGAGTCCTATCTGGCCGCGCCGGCGCCCCCACCGCCGCCCGCGCCTTCGATGAGCCAGCGGCGGGTGGCCGTGAAAGGATCGGCCGTGGCGGACGACTACGTCGCGCCGGTGCTGGAGACGCAAGGGAACTTCACCACCGAGTTCGAGGTGCCGGCGCGGGTCGACCTGGCCTCCGACGGCCGCGAAATCTCGGTCGCGCTGTCGCGCCAGTCGATGCCGGTCAAGCAGAGCGTACGCATCGCGCCGCGTTACTACCGCGACCTGGCGGTCCTGACGATCGATGCGCCGCGGCCCGAAGGTGTCTGGCTGCCTGGCCAGGTGCAGCTGCGCCGCGACGGCGCCTACGTCGGCTCCCTGCACTGGAATCCGCAGGAGGAGGAGCGCTTCGCCATGGCCTTCGGACGCGATCCGCTGGTGCGCGTGACGGTCGAGAACCGCAACGAGAAGTCCGGCCAGAAGGGCTTGTTCAAGCGCGACAACGAGCGCCGCATCGCTGACAGCTACGTGGTCACGAACCTGCACCGCCAGCCGATCGACGTCCTGGTGCTGGAGCCGACGCCGGTGAGCCAGTCGGAGGTGGTAGCGGTGAAGGTGGCGCTCAGCCCGGCGGCCACCGTGAAGGACTGGCAGCAGCGCCGCGGCCTGATGGGATGGGAGCGCACCTTGAAACCGAACGAGACGGCGCGCTTCGATATGGACTACGAGATCGCCTATCCGAAAGAAGGCAGCGTGAGCGGCCTGAACTAGCGTCCCATGCGCAGGTCGAACTTCCACGTCAGCAGGCGCAGGCCGCTGATGAAGAGGGCGCTCGACCATAGCGCGAAGTCGTGCTCGATGCCGTACTTGCCCATCAGGAGGAACATCCAGTTGCCGAGGAAAGCGCAGATGGCGTAGGGCTTCCCGTCGCGGAAGACCATCGGCACCTCGTTGCAGACGATGTCGCGCAACACACCGCCGAAGATCCCGGTAATCACGCCCATCATCGAGGCGATGAAGATCGGCATGTTGGCGTCCAGCGCCGCCGAGGTGCCGGCGATCGAGAACAGGCCCAGGCCGACGGCGTCGGCGATCACGATGAGGCGCTCGGAAACGATCTGGCGCAGGGTGCGGATCAGGGGCGAGGCGACCAGGGCCAGCACGAAGATCAGGATCGCGTATTCCTGGTGGATGACCCAGAACAGGGGGCGGCGGTCGAGCAGGATGTCGCGCAGGGTGCCGCCGCCGAATGCGGCGATGAAGGCCACCGTGAAGACACCCACCAGGTCCATGCGCTTGCGCCTGGCTTCGATGAAGCCCGAGAAGGCGCCGACCAGGATCGCCATGATTTCGATGAACTTGATGAGGGTCATGCGGTAAGGAGGAGCCCGTGATGTTGCTAGACTACCATGCCAATCCGCATGTAGGGTGGGCGGCTTCGCCGCCCACGCGGTCAGCCGGCTCTCGCAGTTCGAAACGCGTCCTCACATCGCCCACGGAATTTGACCGCGTGGGCGGGAGACCCGCCCACCCTACAGGAGCGGCAAACGAACGGCGAAGACGACCTCGTTGCCATCATGGCGATAACTGATGTCGCCATGGTGCTCGCGCACGATCTGCTGCGCGATGTAGAGGCCCAGCCCCATGCCCGTGCGGTTGCGCGGGTTGTTCAGGGAGGCGCGCTTGAAGGGATTGAAGAGCGTGGCCGCGACTTCCGGCGGGATCGGCGCGCCGGCGTTGCTGACCTCGACGACAGCCTCCTTGCCCTGCACGGTCACGCACACGCGCACCGGCTTGCCCGCTTCGCCGTGGTGGCGCGCATTGCTCAGCAGGTTGGACAGCACCTGCGCCAGGCGGCCGCTGTCGGCGTTCACCATGGCCTGTTCATCGCAGGTCAGCAGGAAGGGGATGGCCGGGTAGGCCATGCGCGCCTCGTCGATCAGGTCTTCCACCAGCGCCGTCAGGTCCACGGGTTCGAGCGTCACGCCCAGCCCCAGGCCGCCGTCGATGCGGCTCATGTCCAGCACCTGGGTGATCATGCGCTGCATGCGGCTGGTGGAGGACTGGATGCGTTTTCCCAGCGTCGGCTGGGCGCTGCCTTTTTCCAGCACCATGCCGGCCATATTGATCGAGTGGAGCGGGTCGCGCAGGTCATGCCCCAGCATGGCCAGCAGCTGGGCGCGGGTGGCATCAAGCTGGGTGCGGCGCGAGGTCATCACGCGCACCAGCTCGGCCAAGGTGAGGCGCGAGTTGGCGAGGATGGTCGGCTCCCAGGGGTGAGCATGGCCGCGCACCGTCTCGTACCACGCATCAAACGAGCCGCGCGGCGTCAGGCGCTCGCCCAGCGGGCCGAAGGTGGTGGTCTTGTCGGGGCGGCCGCCCCAGGCGACCTGTTCGATCTGCTCGAGACGCAGCAGCACGTTCCAGCCGTGGGCGGGTGGATCGAAGGGTAGCGCGAGCAGCCCTACCCACTTGCCCAGCTGGCCGCGGACAGGCTCCGGCCAGTCGTCCAGCTTCTCGCGCACCACCAGTTCGTGGGCGCCCTCGGGGAGCGAAGCGACGATGGCCTCGGCCAGGCCGGGCGGCAGCTCGGCGCCGTGCACGCGCAGCTTGCCGTAGTAACTGGTGACCTGGGCCTGGGCCAGGGTCGCGGCCAGGATGGCGTCGGAGAAGCGGCTGAAGGTTTCCAGCGGATCGTCTTCCAGCAGCAGGTCCTCGACCAGCTTGGTGCGGGTCGAGGCCGAGCGTTCGATCATGTCCGTTTCCAGGCGCGATTCGATGCTGTGGATGGTCGATGCCATCACCTGGGCCAGCACGTCGGCCGCCATGCGGATCGAGTAGGGCACGAGTTTGCGCGACATGTGGTGGCAGGCGACCAAGCCCCACAGGCGGCCGTTGATGACGATCGAGACGCTCATCGAGGCGCCCACGCCCATGTTCTTGAGGTATTCGACGTGGACCGGCGAGACGCTGCGCAGCACCGCGTGGCTCATGTCGAGCGGCAGCGCCTCCGGCGCGCCAAGCAGGGGCACGGCCTCGTACTGCACGTCGATGATCGAGCGCAGGGTGTTCAGGATGTAGAGGCGGCGCGCCTGGGCCGGGATGTCCGAGGCCGGGTAGCGCTGGCCGAGGTAGGGCACGATATCTTCGCGCCGGCTTTCCACCACCACGTCGCCGCTGTCGTCGGGACGGAAGCGGTAGGCCATCACCCGGTCGAAGCCGGTGAACTCGCGGATCTGGTCGACCGCGCTGGCGAGCAGGCCCTCGATGGTCTTCTGGCGGCGCAGGCGGTCGATCGAGGCGTGGGCCCGGACCGCGAAACGGGCAACCTCGTCGGCGCCGACTTCGCGCTGTTCGAATTCGGCGACCACGCGGCCAGGGCCGGCATGCACGATGCAGTCGTACTCGGCGCCACCCAGGGAAACCGGCACCATCGAGGGCGTCACTTCGCGCTCGCCGGGTCCGATGTAGTCGATCAGGAGTTCCAGCGCCGCAGGCGGCAGCGCCAGCGATGCGTAGGGAAGGCCGAGGGTGAGCTCGATGCCGAGCATGGCGGCGGCATTCGCGCTCCAGCCTTCGAGCAGGCCGGCATCGTTGAAGAACAGGAGGGCGCCGTGGGGCTGGATCGAACCGGGGATGTGGATGGGCTCGTCCGCACAGTTCAGCAAGTCGACCTGGCGGCCGTGCTCCATAGGAATCACGGTATTACCCTTCACGCGCCGACCTTTCTCGTCAATTCCGGCAAATACCGGCGCTGCACATTTTACATGGAACGGCGCTTGCCCGACGCGACATTCACATGTGCGCTTGTCGCATTCAGTCGACGAGGGCCGGGCGCAGCAGGACGATCAGGGCGCCGTGGCCGCCATCCTTCTTGCCGGCCACGCAGAAGGCGACCACTTCGCTCTTCTGCACCAGCCAGCTGTGCACGATCCCGCGCAGCACCGGCTGGCCCTTTGGCGAGCCGTATCCGATGCCATGGACGATGCGCACGCAGCGCACGCCGCGGCGATTCGCGCGGGCCAGGAAATCGGTGACGGCGTCGCGCGCCTCGTCGCGGTTCATGCCATGCAGGTCCAGTTCGTCCTGGACCGGCCAGTGGCGCTTGCGCATCTTGCGCACCACGTCGGGGCCGACGCCCGGCTGGGCATAGCTCAGCGATGGATCTTCGTCGAGCAGGCCGTCGACGTCGAACAGGTCGGACAGCGACTCGCGCAGCACGGCCTCGGTTTCTTCTTCTTCGGTGCGGGGTTTGCGGTCCTGGAAGCTGCGATCGGCGGCGACGTAGACCGGGCGGTAGACGTAGCGGTCCGATTCCGGCAGCTTGTGCACGCCTTCCATCGCGCCGCGGAACTCCACGGCGCGCTCCTTCGCGATCCGCTCGCGCTTCTCGCGTTCGGCTTGTTCGATGGCGCGCTGGCGCTCGTCTTCCTTGAGCTTGTCGCGCAAGCCCTTCAGCTCGGAAAAGTCCTTCATACCCGCCTCTCGCGCCTGACAATTCCCCTCATGGCTGCGTTGCATCGTCTCGCCGTACTAGCGTACTGTCTTCGACGATGCGCCTTGCCTGAGGGTTTTGTCAGGCGCTCGTAGTCCTTATTTTGGATCGTCTTCCAGCGCTTCCAGGTAACGCTGCGCGTCGAGCGCGGCCATGCAGCCGGTGCCCGAGCTGGTGATGGCCTGGCGGTAGACGTGGTCCTGCACGTCGCCGGCCGCGAACACGCCCGGCACGCTGGTGGCGGTTGCCATGCCCTCAAGGCCCGAACGGGTCTTGATGTAGCCGTTGTGCATCTCGAGCTGGCCTTCGAAGATGCCGGTGTTCGGCTTGTGGCCGATCGCCACGAACAGGCCGTGCACGGTCAGGTCCTTGCTTTCGCCGGTAGCGGTCGACTTGACGCGCAGGCCGGTCACGCCGCTGTCGTCGCCCAGGACTTCGTCCAGGGTGTGGTTCAGCTCCAGAGCGATCTTGCCTTCGCTGACCTTGTGCATCAGGCGGTCGACCAGGATCGGCTCGGCGCGGAACTTGTCGCGGCGGTGGATCAGGGTGACCTTGGAGGCGATGCCGGCGAGATACAGGGCTTCCTCGACCGCGGTATTGCCGCCGCCGATGACCGCCACTTCCTGGTTGCGGTAGAAGAAACCGTCGCAGGTCGCGCAGGCGGACACACCTTTACCCATGAAGGCCTGTTCCGAAGGCAGGCCGAGGTACTGGGCCGAGGCGCCGGTGGCGATGATCAGGGCGTCGCAGGTGTATTGGGCGGAATCGCCCACCAGGCGGATCGGCTTTTCGTTCAGGTAGGTCGTGTGGATGTGGTCGAACACGATGTCGGTATTGAAACGCTCCGCATGCTGCAGCAGGCGCTGCATCAGTTCCGGACCTTGCACGCCCATCGGGTCACCCGGCCAGTTCTCGACGTCGGTCGTGGTCATCAGCTGGCCACCTTGCTCGACGCCGGTCACCAGCATCGGCTGCAGGTTGGCGCGCGCGGCGTACACGGCGGCGCTGTAGCCGGCGGGACCGGAACCGAGAATCAGGACTTTGGCGTGTTTGGTAGTCGTCATGGGAGGCTATCGTAATTAGATGAACAAGCGGAAACTGGGGGCGGCCTGCGCCGAATCAAGGCCTGGAATGCAACAGGCGAGCAACACAAGATTATAGACGATGATGCACGCAAGCATGAATCGTAGGCCAGCCCAGCTGTATATGGCTTAGAATGGGCGGATTGCCGTTAGCGATTACTTCAAGCAGCACCCAGCATGAGCAAGAATAGCCAAGCAAGCACCTCAGGATATACCCGCACCGCCCAGACGGTGCGGTCCCGCCAGCCCCTGCCGGGCCGGCTGTCGCGCCTCCTTATGGAAGCGCGCTGGATCGCCATGGCCGTCGCCTTCCTGTATTTCGTGCTGATCCTGATCAGTTATAACAAGGGCGACCCGGGCTGGTCCCACGCCAACGCGGTTCCCAAGATCGCCAACCTCGGCGGCAAGGCGGGCGCCTGGCTGTCCGACCTGCTGCTCTTCATCTTCGGCTTCTCGGCCTGGTGGTGGGGCGTGATCTTCCTGCGCGGCGTCTGGCAGGGCTGGCGCCGCCTGACCGGCCGATTGGCCCCCGCCGAGGAACCAGCCCACACCGGCGAGATGTACGTGCGCTGGACCGGCTTCGCCATCATGTTCGCCGGCAGCCTGGGCCTCGAATACCTGCGCATGTGGTCCTGGAACGTCGAGCTGCCGCGCGCCGCCGGCGGCGTGCTGGGCCAGGTGATCGGCCATTCGGCCCACGTCGCCTTCGGCTTCACCGGCGCGACCCTGCTGCTCCTGCTGCTCTTCGGCCTGGGCTTCTCGCTGTTCTTCCAGGTGTCCTGGCTGGCTGTGGCCGAGCGCATCGGCGAGTCGGTAGAAGCTACCATCGACTGGTTCCGCCTGCGCATGGAAGACCATGAAGACCGTAAGCGCGGCGAGGCGGCCGCCGTCGCCCGCGACGAGCTGGTGGTGCACGAGCGCCAGAAATTCGCCGAGAAGCATCCGGAGCCGACCCCGATCGTCAAGGCCGAGCCGATGCTCGAGGCCCCGCGTGCGCCGCGCCCCGAACCGAAGAGCGAACCGATGATGGAACCGGTGCTTGCACCGGCTGCCGCGCCGTCGCCGGTGGCGGCAAGCGCCCCCTCGTTCAAGATCGAGCCGCAGATGACCAGCGTGCCGAAGTCCGAGCGCGCCCAGAAAGAGATGCAGACGCCGCTGTTCCACGAGCTGGCGGGCGAGGGCGGCCTGCCGCCGCTGGCCCTGCTCGACGAGGCGCCGCCCGCCCAGGAAGCCGTGTCCATCGAGACCCTGGAATTCACCAGCCGCCTGATCGAGAAGAAGCTGTCCGACTTCGGCGTCGAAGCCAAGGTCGTGGCCGCCTATCCGGGCCCGGTCGTCACCCGCTACGAGATCGAGCCGGCCACCGGCGTGAAGGGCAGCCAGATCGTCAACCTGGCGCGCGACCTGGCGCGTTCGCTGTCCCTGACCTCGATCCGCGTGGTCGAGACCATTCCGGGCAAGAACTACATGGCGCTCGAGCTGCCGAATCCGAAGCGCCAGATCGTGCGCCTGTCGGAGATCGTCGGCTCGAAAGTCTATGGCGACAGCGCCTCCGCGCTGACGGTCGCGCTGGGCAAGGACATCGCCGGCAAGCCGGTGTGCGCGGACCTGGCCAAGATGCCCCACCTGCTGGTGGCGGGTACCACGGGTTCCGGTAAATCGGTGGGCATCAACGCGACCATCCTGTCGCTGCTCTACAAATCCGACCCGCTTGATGTGCGCCTGATCCTGATCGACCCGAAGATGCTGGAAATGTCGGTGTACGAGGGCATCCCGCACCTGCTGGCGCCGGTCGTGACCGATATGCGCCAGGCCGGCCACGCCCTGAACTGGGCCGTCAACGAGATGGAGCGCCGCTACAAGCTGATGTCGAAGCTGGGCGTGCGTAACCTGGCCGGCTACAACGGCAAGATCGTGGAGGCGGCCAAGCGCGAAGAACACATCCCGAACCCGTTCTCGATCACCCCGGACTCGCCCGAACCGCTGGAAAAACTGCCGACCATCGTCATCATCATCGACGAACTGGCCGACCTGATGATGGTCGTGGGTAAAAAGGTGGAAGAGCTGATCGCCCGTATCGCCCAGAAGGCGCGCGCGGCCGGCATCCACCTGATCCTGGCGACCCAGCGCCCGTCGGTGGACGTGATCACGGGCCTGATCAAGGCGAACATCCCGACCCGTATCGCCTTCCAGGTGAGCTCGAAAATCGACTCGCGCACCATTCTCGACCAGATGGGCGCGGAGACCCTGCTGGGCATGGGTGACATGCTCTACATGCCGCCGGGGACCGGCCTGCCGATCCGCGTGCACGGGGCCTTCGTGTCGGACGACGAAGTGCATCGAGTTGTAAAACATCTCCAGTCGCTGGGAGAACCGAACTATATTGAAGGCATCCTGGAGGGCGGGACACTGGAAGAGGGCAATGCCGACGGCATCCCGGCGGGCGAGGGCGGCGGCGAATCCGACGCGCTCTACGACCAGGCCGTGGCCGTGGTGCTCAAGAACCGCAAGGCCTCGATTTCCCTGGTCCAGCGCCACCTGCGCATCGGCTACAACCGCGCCGCCCGCCTGATCGAGCAGATGGAGCAGAGCGGCCTGGTGTCGCCGATGCAGTCGAACGGCAACCGCGACATCCTGGTTCCCGCGACCTCCGCCGCCGAATAACCCGCGCCCATCGTAGGGTGGGCGGTCCTCCGCCCACGCGTCCAACGCACGGCAGCGGACCACAACAAGAGGAATAGACAGATGAAATTCACCCCCCAAGTCATCGCAGCATTCATCGCAACGAGCACCCTTGCGTTTTCCGGCGCCGCCCACGCCAGCGCCCTCGATCAGTTCAAGTCTTTTGTTGCCAGCACCAAATCCGCCAAGGGCGACTTCACCCAGCAACAGCTCGGCAAGTCCAAATCCGGCAAGGCCGCCCCCGTCTCCAGCGGCACCTTCGTTTTCGCCCGCCCCGGCAAGTTCATCTGGACCTACCAGAAGCCCTACGAGCAGCTGCTCCAGGCCGACGGCGAAACCCTCTACATCTACGACAAGGACCTGAACCAGGTCACCACCCGTAAACTCGGCAACGCCCTGGGCTCCTCGCCGGCCGCCATCCTGTTCGGCTCCAACGACCTGGAAAAGAACTTCACCCTTTCCGACGCGGGCGAACGTGACGGCGCCGAATGGCTGACCGCCGTGCCGAAAACGAAGGACACCACCTTCGAACAGATCGGCATCGGCCTGAAGGGCGGCGTGCCGGTGGCGATGGAACTGAAGGACCAGTTCGGCCAGGTCTCGGTGCTGAAGTTCACCAACTTCCAGCGCAACCCGGCGCTGGGCGCCCAGCAGTTCAGCTTCGCGGTGCCGAAGGGCGCCGACGTGGTCAGCCAGTAAGCCTGGGCCAGGCCGCCAACGATGGGCACGCGACTTATCCGCTTTGAATAATTCATACGGAACAAGGACTTATTGATATTTGCATGATGTCAATACGGCAAAGGAAACGCTATACTGTCGGGCTTTTCTTTTAGCTAATTGGCAATTTCATGCAACTCAACCAGAAATTCTGGCGCTTCGCCGTATTGTCGGTGTTGTCGCTGGCGCTGAGCGCCTGCGGCGGCGGCGGCGGTGGCGATTCGCCCTCCGGTGGCGGCGTCACGCCCGTCCCGGGCACGTCCCCAGGCGCCTTTACCGTGTCGATCGACCGCAGCGAACTGCGCTTTTCCGGCGAGGAGGGCGGCAGCATGCCGGCACAGGCCGTGCTCGGTTCCGGCGCGGGCACCCTGCCGGCCGCCATCTACCTGGGCAGCCTCGACCTGGGCACGGCGATCCAGCAGGTGACGGTCGAGTCCGTGGGCATGCAGGTGAAGTTCACGGTCTTCCCCAAATCCAATCTCCCGGCCGGCGAGTACAGCGGCAACCTCCAGCTGTTCGCCTGTCCGGACGAGAAGTGCGCCACGCATTTCGCCGGCTCGCCGGTCAATGTGCCCTACAAGGTGTCGATCGCCAGAGGCTTCATGCTCGGCACACACAGCGTCAACCTGGCGGCGGTCAGCGGCGCCACCGCGAGCGCAAAAGTCGCGGTGCAGCTCAAGTCCGGCGTCACCAGCTTCACGCCCACGGCGACTTCGAACGCCAACTGGCTGTCGATCACCGGCCAGACCGCGGACAGCTTCACGATCGCGGCCAAGGCCATGCCGCCGGGAAACTACCTGGGCCACGTGGACGTCACCTCGGGCGGCAGCACCCGCGTCGTCTCGGTCCAGTACACGGTGAGCGGCGACGCCGGCACCGTCACGCGCATCATTCCCGACGTCGCCAGCCTGGCTTTCAGCGCCGCGGCAACCGCGTCCGCGCCGGCGCGCACGGTCAACGTCGTGCTGCCGTCCTGGACCAATGCGCTGAGCGCCGATATCCGCTACCTGGGCGGGCCGACCGGCTGGCTCGGCGCCGTCAAAGCCGGCGAACGCAGCTATACCGTGAGCGCCTCGGCCGCCGCCCTCCAGGCCGGTACCTACCAGGCCGAACTGATCCTGCGTTCCGAGAATGTGGCGGAGGTGACCATTCCGGTCAGCTTCGCCGTCGGGGCGGCCAGCTGGAGCATCAGCGGCGCGACCCGCTTCGATGTGAAGGGCGACACTGCCGCCGCAGCCCTTGCCGGCGACCTCGCGATCGCGATGCCCGAGCTGCCGCCCCAGGTCTATAGCGCCAGCAGCAGCGCGGCCTGGCTGAAGCTGTCGCGCAGCAGCGGCACCACCGGCGGCGCCCCGCTGCGCCTGACGGTGGACCAGGCCGAGCTGCTCAAGCTGCCGAACTTCCGTTCGCATACGGCGGACATCGCGATTTCGGCGGCCGACAGCCGGATCGCCCCGACCAAGGTCACTGTCACCCTGGCCAAGGCGCTGCCGGAACTGCATTTCGTCACGCCCTACACGCGCCTGGCGACCGAGTCCGGCGAAGTCGTCCTGCGCGGGCGCGGCCTGGACGGCGTGGCCGACATCGGCCGGGCGCTGCAGGTGAGCGGCGCGACACCGTCTTCGCTGACGCGGGTGAGCGATTCCGAAGTGCGGGTGCGCCTGGGCGCCTCGTCCGGGGACGTCGCTTTCGCGCTGCCGAACGCCCTTGGCGCCCCGACCGGCGCCCCGGTGCTGCGCGTGGTCGCGCCGGCGACCTACGCGGCGGCGGCCCTTGCCACGGCGGGCAGCAAGGGTGGCCTGGTGTATGACGTCGAGCGCCGCGCCCTGTATTCGGTCAACAAGGAACTGCAGTCGGTGATGCGCTATGCCTGGAACGGCGGCGGCTGGACCGCGACGAGCGTCTCGCTGCCGAGCGCGCACGAGGTGGCGCTGTCGCCGGACGGCAGAAGCCTGATCGTGACCGCGACCACCGGCCACATCGTGCTGCTCGATCCGGCCACGCTCGACAAGCAGGGCAGCTATGCCACCGGCTGGGTGGGCGGCGACGCGCTCAACTCCCTGCAAAAACTGGCGGTCACGAACGACGGCCGCGCCTATTTCCAGGGCGGCGGCACGGGCGGTCTCGCGTATTTCGACCTGGCGACGCGCGAGTTCGGCAGCATCGACGACTACCGCTTCGAGTTCGGCTTCGGCCCCTGGTTCAGCGTGTCGGGCGACGGTTCGCGCCTGAACATCGTGCAGGACGCCAGGTCCAACCCGTCGCCGAAGATGCTCTACCTGGACGCCTCGGACCGGACGCCGAAGGCCAACCCGGCGGGCGTGGAGTTCTGGTACGAGGCCGCCACCAGCCTGCATGGCGACCGTTTCGTCGAGGGCACCTACAAGGTGTGGGACCGCGACTGGGCGCTGATCGGCAACCTGGCGCTGCCGGATGACAGCTATTTCGGCCGCACGCCCCTGGCCTCGCCCGACGGCAAGCGCGTCTACGTGATGGCCTATCCCTACAGCTATTCGAGCCCCGGCAGCAGCGCCACGCCGCGCGTGTTCGTATTCGACAGCAGTACGCGGATGGTCTCGTCCACCAACCTGCCGCTGCTGGGCACCTTCGACCTCGCCGGCTACCCGACCTGCCGCGACAACGCCTACGGATGCAATACGCGGGCCCTGGGGACGATCAGCCCTGACGGCAAGACCCTGTTCTTCCTCGGCGACGCCAGCCTGGTGGTGGCCCCGGTGCCGGACACCCTGACGCCGTCCGTCCAGCGCGCGTCGATGCAGCGTGCCAGCGGCTCCATCGCCGTCACGCCGCGGATGACGAAGGTGACGACCGGACGCTGAACCGCTTCGTGGGGGGCCCCCCAAAGGGGGGGGCCCCCAACCGCGGAACAAACCAACAGCACACACTGGGGGCGGCGCACGCATCGGCTACACTACGCGCATGCAGAACCATATGCGCGCCTTCCCTATCCTGCGCGTCCCCGGAGGACGCCATGGATGACCTGTTCAAGACCGAACCCGCCCCGCCGCTGGCCGAGGCCCTGCGCCCGCGCACCATCGACGAGGTGATCGGCCAGAGCCACCTGCTCGGCCCAGGCAAGCCCCTGAACCTGGTGTTCAAGTCGGGCAAGCCGCATTCCATGATCCTGTGGGGCCCGCCCGGCGTCGGCAAGACCACGCTGGCGCGCCTGACCGCGTATGCATTCGACTGCGAGTTCATCGCCCTGTCGGCCGTGCTCTCGGGCGTGAAGGACATCCGCGCCGCCGTCGAACAGGCGGAGCAGTACCTCGCGCGCGGCAAGCACACCATCCTGTTCATCGACGAGATCCACCGCTTTAACAAATCGCAGCAGGATGCGCTGCTGCCTTTCGTCGAGTCGGGGCTGGTGACCCTGATTGGCGCGACCACCGAGAACCCTTCTTTTGAAGTCAACTCGGCGCTGCTGTCGCGCTCCCAGGTCTATGTGCTCAAGGCCTTGAATGACGAGGAGATGCGCCAGTTGTTGAAGCGCGCCTCGGCGCGGGTGCTGCAGCACCTGGCGTTCGACGAGATCGCGGTCGACACCCTGGTGGGTTATGCGGACGGGGACGCGCGGCGCTTCCTGAACCTGCTCGAACAGACCAAGACCTCGGCGGACACCTCGGGCGTCACCCGCATCACCAAGGACTTCGTCGAGAACGCCCTGACCCTGAACGCGCGCCGCTTCGACAAGGGCGGCGACAACTTCTACGACCAGATATCCGCCCTGCATAAATCGGTGCGCGGCTCGCATCCGGATGCGGCCCTGTACTGGCTGTGCCGCATGCTCGATGGCGGCGCGGACGCCAAGTACCTGTCGCGCCGCATCGTGCGCATGGCCTGGGAAGACATCGGCCTGGCCGACCCGCGGGCGCTCCAGATCGCCAACGACGCGGCCACGACCTACGAGCGCCTCGGTTCGCCGGAAGGCGAGCTGGCCCTCGGCCAGGCCGTCATCTATCTCGCGATCGCGGCCAAGAGCAATGCCGGCTACAACGCCTTCAACGCGGCCATGGCCTTCGTCAAGAAGGACAAGTCGCGCGAGGTGCCGGTCCACCTGCGCAATGCGCCGACGAAGCTCATGAAGGAGCTCGGCTACGGCCACGCCTACCGCTATGCGCACGACGAGCCGCATGCGTATGCGGCCGGCGAAACCTATCTTCCCGATGGGATGCCGGAGCCTGGCTGGTACCAGCCGGTGCCGCGCGGCGTCGAGTCGAAAGTGGCCGAGAAGCTGGCTTTCCTGCGCAGCCTCGACGAGGACGCACGAGGTGAATCCCAACCCGGCGACAAGGGCGACTGAGCCGTTTTCCCAGCATCTGCACGCATCATGCGCGGTTCGCGCCGGTTTTCGCATCCGGCCTGCGGCCGGTCCGCGCTTTGCGCATTCTGCTCCCTGTTTTTGGCGCTTCATCGCATGTCGATGGCGATGGATCGAGGCGATCGGTAAAGTTCAACCATACCGAATCACCTGACGAACCCGAAGGAGCACACCATGAACATCCGCAAAAACTTCGAAGCCATCTTCCTGAGCGCCGCCGCCCTGGGCCTGGTCGCCAGTTACGCCACCGCCGCCTCGCGTCCGGTGGAAGTCGCCCAGAAGGAAGCCGCCGTCCTGATCGACTCGACCGTGCACGTCGTCGTCGTCAAGGCGCCGCGCCTGAGCGTCGCAGAAAAAGCCGGCCTGAAGTAATGCAGCACGGGGCCGGCGAAGGGCCCGGGCAATCCCATTGCCGAATCTCGCTAGGATTGTCTGTCGGCTTGGTACAATTGTGTTTTCGACATACGCAAGCGTCCCCGACATGATTGACATTCAACTTCTCCGCAAAGACATCGACAACGTCGCCGCGCGCCTGGCGACCCGCAAGTTCCAGCTCGACGTGGCTGCCTTCAACGCCCTCGAAGCCGAACGCAAAGCGATCCAGACGCGCACCGAGGAACTGCAGGGCAAGCGCAACTCGCTGTCCAAGCAGATCGGCATGATGAAGGGCAAGGGCGAAGACACCACGGCCGTGATGGCGGAAGTGGCCGGCCTGGGCGACGAACTGAAGGCCAACGAAGGGCTGCTGGCCGACGTGCAGGCGAACATGGCGCGCTTCATGGAAGCCGTGCCGAACCTGCCGCACGAAAGCACCCCGCAGGGCACGGACGAGTCGGGCAACGTCGAAGTCCGCAAGGTGGGCACCCCGCCGAGCTTCGACTTCGAGGTCAGGGACCACGTCGACATCGGCGAAAAGCTGGGCCTGGACTTCGATACCGCGACCAAGCTGACCGGTTCGCGCTTCTCGATGATGAAGGGCGGCATGGCGCGCCTGCACCGCGCACTCGCCCAGTACATGCTCGACACGCACACCGGCAAGCACGGCTATACCGAGTGCTACACCCCCTACATGGTCAACGCCGACTCGCTGCGCGGCACCGGCCAGCTGCCGAAGTTCGAAGCCGACCTGTTCTCGGTGAAGAAGGGCGGCGCGGAAGGCGAGGGCGAGCACTTCTACCTGATCCCGACCTCGGAAGTGTCGCTGACCAACGTCGTGCGCGACGAGATCGTGGCGCTGGACGAACTGCCGATCCGCATGACCGCCCACACCCCGTGCTTCCGCTCGGAAGCCGGCAGCTACGGCCGCGACACCCGCGGCATGATCCGCCAGCACCAGTTCGACAAGGTCGAGCTCGTGCAGGTCGTGCATCCGGAGCAGTCGTATGCGGCGCTGGAAGAGATGGTCGGCCAGGCCGAGTTCATCCTGACCTCGCTGGGCCTGCCGTACCGCGTCATGCAGCTGTGCACCGGCGACATGGGCTTCTCGGCCGCCAAGACCTACGACCTCGAAGTCTGGCTGCCGGCGCAGAACACCTACCGCGAGATCTCTTCGCTGTCGAACTGCGAAGCCTTCCAGGCACGCCGCATGCAGGCGCGTTTCCGTAATGCGGCCGGCAAGCCGGAACTGCTGCATACGCTGAACGGTTCGGGTCTGGCGGTCGGCCGTACGCTGGTTGCCGTGCTGGAGAACTACCAACAGGCCGACGGCTCGGTCGTGATTCCGGAAGTGCTGCGTCCGTACATGGGCGGCCTGGAGCGCCTGACTGCCGCCTGATGCTGCGATGAGCAAGTTTTTCCACACGGGATTAAATTGCTCTTCCGTTTTTGCAAGAGCGACGCTATAATCTTGTCTCTCGCATACGAGCGACCGCAGCACCGATTCAGGAGAGGTGGCAGAGTGGTCGAATGTACCTGACTCGAAATCAGGCGTACGGGTGACCGTACCGTGGGTTCGAATCCCACCCTCTCCGCCAAGAAAATAAAAAGGGCCCCAACCGGGGCCCTTTTTATTTTTGTGGCGGAGAGGAGGGAGCCCCTGAGGGGCTCCCGCGTGGGATTCGAAGCCTCGCGCATACTTGCGCGAGGGCGGCCCGCGGAACGTGGGCGAATCCCACCCGCGAGCAGCCGCAAAGCCTGCCTTTGCTTTTGACTTTGACTTTGACTTTGACTTCGACTTCGACTTCGACTTTGAAACATTCTTTCAAACGAGATGTTCATATGAAATATTATTTCGCACCAATTCACTCTTCCCGAAACGCCGCACACCCGCTATAATGCGGCCTCTCGCAGACAAGCGACTGCAGCACCGATTCAGGAGAGGTGGCAGAGTGGTCGAATGTACCTGACTCGAAATCAGGCGTACGGGTGACCGTACCGTGGGTTCGAATCCCACCCTCTCCGCCAAGAAAACAAAAAGGGCCCCAACTGGGGCCCTTTTTGTTTTTGTCGACGCTAGTACATTCGGACTCTGAAATCAACGCCAAGTTCCAGCCGCGCACATTGATTTGGCTCATACACCCCCACATAACGCCTTCTAGTATGGAAAAGGCACGGCGGAATGGCTGTCGGCCGCCTCCCGTCCGTGTCGATATCCAGAACCGACAAGGAGGACATCATGGCCAACACTCTGACCCCCTTCGATCCCTTCCGCGAGGCCCTGCGCCTCTCGCCCTTGCGCAGCATCGAGGAATTCATGCGTGACTTCCCGATTGCCCAGTCCCTGCGCGGTATCGATACCGAGCGCCAGATCCGCATCGACGTGCAAGAGACCGACCAGGCTTACCTGGTGAAGGCGGACATGCCGGGTTTCAAGAAGGAAGACATCAAGATCGCCGTCGACGGCAGCGTCGTGTCGATCAGCGCAACTATCCAGGGACAGGACGAACAGACCGTCGGCGACACGGTGTACAGCGAGCGCTACAGCGGTTCGCAATACCGCAGCTTCAGCCTGCCCCAGGACGTCGACGACGACAAGACCGAGGCAAAGTACCTGGACGGCGTCCTGCACCTGACCTTGCCGAAGAAGCCGGGCGGCGCCAGGAAGCAGATCACGGTCCAGTAAGGCCGTGGCGCCGGCAAGACAAACGGACGTGGACACGCCCATCCGGCGCATCGCCATCGTGACCGGCGGCGGCGACGCGCCCGGCCTGAATGCCGTCATCCGCGCGGTCGTGCTCGCGTCCAGCCGTCTCGGCTGGGAATGCTGCGGCATCCGCGACGGCTTCAACGGTCTGCTGGCGCCCGAGGGCTGCCTGGGCGAGCCGGTGCCGCGCCTGCTGCCCGAGGCCGTGCACGGCATCGCTCACCTGGGCGGCACCATCCTCGGCAGCACCAGCCGCGGCAATCCGCTGCGCTATCCGGAGCCAGGCGGCGCCGCGACGCGCGACCGCAGCGACGAGCTGCTCGCCCTGTTCCGCGCCAGCGGTATCGATGCCCTGGTGATGGTCGGCGGCGACAGCTCGATGGAGATCGCCGCCTGCCTGCAGCGCAAGGGCTTGCGGGTGGTCGGGGTGCCGAAGACCATCGACAACGACCTCGACCGCACCAGCCAGACCTTCGGCTTCGACACCGCGGTCGGCTTCGCGACCACCTGCATCGACCGCCTGCACAGCACCGCCGACAGCCAGCACCGCGTGATGGTGGTCGAGGTGATGGGGCGCTACGCCGGCTGGATCGCGCTGCATGCGGGCCTGGCGGGCGGCGCCCATGCGATCCTGCTGCCCGAGATTCCCTTCGATATCGGCGCCGTGGCCGGAGCCATCGCGCGGCGCCAGGCGGCGGGGCGGGGCCATGCGATCGTGGTGGCGGCCGAGGGCGCGCAGCCGCTCGGCGGCGGTCCGGAAGTGCGGACGGCGGCCAGCGCCGGCCACGCCGAGCGCCTGGGCGGGATCGGCGCCTGGGTCGAGGCCCGGCTGGCCGAGCGCCTCGACAAGGAATGCCGCAGCGTGGTGCTGGGCCACCTGCTGCGCGGCGGCAGCCCCTCGGCCTTCGACCGGGTCGCCGCCGCGCGCTTCGGCGCGGCCGCCGTGCGGGCGCTGGCGCGCGGCGAGTCGGGCGTGATGGTGGCGCTGGGCGGCCAGGACATCGCCACCGCGCCGCTGGCCGAAGTGGCGGGGCGCAACCGGCGCGTCCCGGTCGATGGCGACACCGTGCGCACCGCGCGCGAGCTCGGCATCTGCCTGGGCGAGCGCAGCGCGTGAACGCGCCCTGCGTTCCTGGCGTTTTTGATCTCGATCAAAGAAATTGTGTGGCCACCCGAACAGACTGGGGGGTAAGCAATCGAATCTCCACCAACCAGGCATCCGCACCATCCCATCTGCCGGCACGGCCGGTTCTCTCTCCTGGAGGTTTGCCATGTACAAGCGCATCCTGCTCCCGACCGACGGCTCGGAGGCATCCCAGCGCGCCATCCAATCCGGCGTCGATTTCGCGCGCAGCATCGGGGCCGAGGTGGTCGCGATGACGGCCACGCCCGAGTTCCACGCCCTCACCGCCAACGCCGAGATGCTGGAACAGACCCGCGACGAGTACCTCGCCGCCAGCCGCGCCTCCGGCCAGCGCCTGCTGGACCAGGCCGCCGCGGTGGCGCGCGACGCCGGCGTTCCCTGCTCGGTCGTGCAGGTCGTGTCGGACGACCCTTATGAGGCCATCATCGCCGCCGCGCGCGACAAGCTGTGCGACCTGATCGTGATGGCCTCGCATGGGCGCCGCGGCATCAAGGGTTTGCTGCTGGGCAGCGAGACCCAGAAGGTGCTGGTCCACAGCGCGATTCCGGTGCTGGTGCACCGCTAGGCCGGACCGCAGCCATGTACCGGCGCATCCTGGTCCCGACCGACGGATCTTCCGTCTCCGAACGGGCCGTCGACGCCGCCATCGAGTTCGCGCGCGCCTGCGGCAGCGAAATCGTCGCCCTGTCGGTGGCCGTCCCCCAGCCCGCCTTCCAGTCACTCGAAGGCGCCGTCGCCTGGGACCCGGGGCTGCAGATGGACCTGGTGACGCAGCAGGCCGAAGCCTTCGCCAATGCCGTCGCCGGGCGTGCCCGCCAGGCCGGGGTCCCGTGCACCACGGTCGCCAGCTGCGCGCTTGACCCGGCCGACGCCATCTGCGAAGCGGCGCGCGAGCACGGCTGCGACCTGATCGTCATGGGCTCGCACGGCCGGCGCGGCCTGAGCCGCCTGCTGGCGGGCAGCGTCACCCAGGGCGTACTGGCCTATGCCCCGGCCCCCGTGATGGTGCTGCGGCCGCCGCTGGAAGAGGGCGGGGCGGACCGTCCCGTGGCTCCAGCCTGAGCTTCCAGCAAAGGACGCCCAGATGGCTTCGTCGCCACTCACGATCCGGGGGCCGCACACTGTCGTGCGCGCCATGGCGCATGCACGCAACACCTTGCTGGTCCAGGTCCGCGCCGCTGCGCAGGCGCCGGAAGCCGGCTTTGCCGCCGCCTTCAGTCACCTGGTCGCCGCCATCGAAGCGGCCTTCCGCAAGGAAGAGACCCTGATGGAGGCGATCGGCTTTCCCGGCGTGCGCGAGCAACGCCGCGACAATGCGCTGCTGCTGAACGCGCTGCACCACGCCACGCCACGGGTCGAGGCGGGCGATCTCGACATCGGACGCGAGGTGCTCGCAGTCCTGCCGGAGCTGCTGTCGCTGCACCGCTTCTGCGGCCTGCGGGTGCTGGCGACGGCGCGCCGCACGGTGCTGGCCCTGCGCCGCGGCCGGGAGCCGGGACCGCTCGCCGGGCGGGCGCATGGGCGGCGTCCGGCGCGCAAGCTGCACCACGCCTAGCCCGGCAGGCACTGCGGCGCCTCAGGCACCCCGGTCCAGCCTGCGCAAGCCCAGGAAGGCGGCGACGCCAAGGTTCAGAGTTTGACGTTGAGCGAGAGATAGGCGGCGCGGCCCGGTCCGGACGAGTAGCTGGGCTGGGCTTGTGCAGCCGGCCAGAAGAAGTTGTCGTACCAGACGTACTCGTACTGGCGGTCGGCGAGGTTCTTGAGCTGGAAGTCGATGCTGGTGCGCTTCGACAGCTGGTAGCGCACATTGGCGTCGAAGAGCACGAAGCCGCCGTACTTGCCGGCCGTGTTCGGGCTGTCGATGTAGTAGTCGCCCTGGGCGCGGCCCTGCAGGCCGAAGCGCCAGGTGTCGCCGGCGCGGTATTCGAGTCCGGCATTGCTGATGTGACGCGGGGTCGAGAACACTTCCTTGTCGGCGAGCGAAGCGCCGTCGGCGGCGAAGGCGCGCGTCACTTCGGCCTTCTGCAGCGAATGCGAGACCCACAGCTCTAGGCTGTCGCCCACCTGGCCGGACAGCTGGAAGTCCACGCCTTCGCGGCGGGTTTCGCCCAGGCCCACGGTGGTGCCGGTGGCCGGCATGTTCGCCACTTCATCCGTCGCATCCTGGCGCCAGACGGCCAGGCGCAGGTCGGTCTTTTGCGCCGGCTTGAATTTCACGCCCAGCTCCTTGCCGGTGTTGATGGAAGGGGCGAAGCGGGCCTGGCCTGGCGTCAGGTAGGCGGGAGCGCCGGAACCGGTGAGCACCTGGAAGGTGCGACCCCAGTTGGCGTACACGTTCAGGTTCTCCATCGGCGTGTAGACCATGCTCAGCTTGGGCTGGCGGATCGTGCCGTAGTCCTGCAGCGGGGCGCGCTGGCCGGTGGCGCGGAACAGGTTCTCGCCCGAGAAGCGGTCCACGCGCAGGCCCGGCACCAGCTTGAACTTCTCGCCCAGGCGGACGATGGCCTGCAGGTAGGCGCCGACGTTGTTGAAGCTGTAGCGCTCGTCGTTCTGGGTCTGGGCCGGCGTCGAATAGTCGGTCGGCAGGGCGTAGGTGAAGCGGAAGCGCTGGTAGCCGTTGCGCTGGCGCTCGGTGCTGGCGCTGCCATCCAGCGTGACGCGGTCGTTCAGGCGCCAGGTGAGGGTGCTGATGAAACCCGTCTGCTCCTCGTCCCAGATGCGGCGCTGGCGCGGGGCGGTACCAAGCGGGTTGCTGGTGAAGGTGACGCGGCGGTCGTCTTCGTAGCTGTTGAAGTAGAGCTTGTTGCTCCAGAAAGCGCTTGGCGTGATCTGCCAGTCGAGGTGGGCGCTGGCGTGGTGCATCTCGCGCTCGCTGCGGTCGTTCGCGTTCTTCAAGGGCGACTGGCGGCGGTCGGCACGCAGCTCGCTAGCGGTCAGGAAGCCCGGTTCGCCGGCATCGTGCTGGTAGGTGCGCAGCACCAGGCCGCCACGCAGGGTATTGTCGGCCGAGCTGAGGAACCACTTGCCGCCCAGCGAAACCTTGTCGGAGCCACTGTGACGGTATTCGTCGGAGTCCTGCTTCGCGAGGAAGTAGTTCTGGGCAAAGCCCTTCGACTCGCGGCCCAGGGCGAGCTGCACTTCGCGGGTGTCGAAGCTGCCGAGGGTGAAGCGGGCATCCGTGTAGTTGCCGCCCTGGCGTGTGCCGAAGTTGATGTTGCCGCCGATATTGTGCAGGCCGTAGCGCGGGTCGTTGGTACCCCGCACGACTTCGATGTAGTCGACCTCGAGCGGGAAGATCATGTCGATGAAGCGCTGGTTGCCGCTGTTGACGTTGCTCGGCACGCCGTCGATCAGCACCTTGATGCCGTTGATATAGCCTTCGCCATTGAAGGCGCGGAACGTCGCCTTGCCGGACTCGGCGCCCATGCGGGTCTCGGTCAGCTGGATGCCGGGCAGCTGGCCGATCAGCTCCCAGCTGTTCATCACGTTCTCGTCCTCGACCTTGTCGGCGCCCAGCACGTCGACCGAGGTCAGTACCCGGTTGCTCGCCAGCGGCCCGCCGGCGCGCTGGGCGCTGACGCGCACCTCGCCCATGACGATCACCGGATCGTTCGCCCAGGCGGCCTGTACCGGCAGGAGGGTGGCAAGAAGGGCGGGGAGGAGCTTGCGTTTCATTTCTTCGAGAACCTTTTTGTTTGAGCAAGGGCGGCAGGGGCCGGCTGGAGACTAATGATATGGCATTATCATTTAGATGACAACGATAATGATAAGTTGTTCTCAATTAATGCCGAAACAGGTATGCTTCGGCTTTCGCTTCTTTGGCCTCACGCATGCACGCACCACCGCTCCTCCCCCCGCGCCAGCGCATCCTCAGCATCGACGTCCTGCGCGGCCTCGTCATGGTCTTCATGCTGGTCGACCATGTTCGCGAAACCTTCCTGCTGCACCTGCAGGTCGGCGACCCGATGGACGTCACGACGACCCCGCCCGCGCTGTTCGCCTCGCGCCTCGTCGCCCACCTGTGCGCGCCGGTCTTCGTCTTCCTGACCGGCCTGTCGGCCTTCCTCTACGCCGCGCGCCAGGGGCAGGGCGGCGCCGCGTCCTTCCTCGCCAAGCGCGGCCTCTTCCTGGTCGCGCTGGAACTCACCGTGATCAACTTTGCCTGGACCGGCGCCTTTCCACCGGAGGTCATCTACCTGCAGGTGATCTGGGCGATCGGCCTGTCGATGCTGGCCCTGGCCTGCCTGGTGCGCCTCCCGCGCGCGGCCCTGGTGGCGATCGGGCTGGCGATCGTGGCCGGCCACAACCTCTTCGACACGCTGCACTTCGCCCCCGGCCATCCGCTCCACGGACTCTGGGCAGTGCTGCACGACCGCGGCTGGCTGGACGTCACGGAATCCCTGCGCGTGCGCACCTCCTACCCGGTGCTGCCCTGGATCGGCATCATCTGCCTCGGTTATGCGAGCGGCCCCTGGTTCGGCGCGGGCTTCCCGGCGGCCGGGCGCCAGCGCCGCCTGCTGGCCTGGGCGGCCGGCCTCCTCGGCGGCTTTGCCATGCTGCGTGCCCTGAATGTGTATGGCGACCGTCCCTGGGTCGCCGGCGTGACCGCGCAGGAGACCGTGATGAGCTTCTTCAATGTGACGAAATACCCGCCTTCGCTGCTGTTCACGGCCCTGACGCTGGGCGTCGGCCTGGCTTTGCTGGTGCTGCTGGAGCGCCGCCATGGCCTGCTTGGCGAAAAACTGGCCGTGCTCGGCTCGGCGCCGATGTTCTTCTATATCCTGCACCTCTACGCACTGCAGTTGCTGCACGCCGCCATGTCGGCGCTTGGCATGGCGCGCTTCGAGGCGGTGTGGCCGGTCTGGGCGCTGGCGCTGCTCTTGAGCGCAGCCTTGTTCCCGGCGGTGCAGGCCTTCGCCAGGCTCAAGGCGCGGCGGCGCGATCTTGCCTGGCTCAAGTACCTCTGATCCGGCCGCGCCTGTGACCATTCGTGAGAATCCGCCTGTGACCGCCCGATATACTGCTGGGCACGCGCGCCACGTATGCATGGGGCAGGTGCACAAGAGGAGAGGGTATGGAACAGCAGTTGCAGCACGAGGACGCGATCGTCCTGGAGAAGACCGCGCCGGCACCCGGCGATGAAACGCCGGCCCTGCCGCTCGCCGGGCCGTGGCGGCGCTGGTTTGCCCGCCTGTTCGACCTGTGGTGGGAGGTCGTGCTGGTCGGCTTCCTTGGCGGCTTCGTGTTCGGCCAGGTTTCCGCAGACCTCCTGCGCTGGCTGGAGTCGCCCCTCGGCGGAAAGCTGGTCGGCCTGGCTTGCGTGCCGCTGGCCCTGCTGCTCGATGCCGGCGTGATGGCAGCGCTGGGTAACACGCCCGGCAAGGCGCTGCTCGGCTTGCGTATCAGTCTGGTCGATGGCCGCACGCCGGGATTCGGCCAGCTGTGCCGGCGCAATCTGGGCGTGTGGATCGCCGGCCTCGGTCTCGGCCTGCCCCTGATCAACCTGCTCACCATGGCGCGCCAGTACCGCAAGCTCAGGGATGGTGAGCAGGCCAGCTATGACGAGGACAGCTTCCGGGTGCGGGCGCGGCCGATCGGCTGGATCAGGCGGGCGGGCTTCTTCGCCGCCTTCCTCGTGCTGTTCGCGGCGATGGTCGCCCTGGAGCAGTGGGACCGCGAGGATACGCGCAAGACCGCCGCCCGCAACGCCGGGCCTTCCTTCCAGTGGACCAATCCGGGAACCGGGCGCACCGTCAGCGTCGCACCACAGTGGAGCTACCGGGAGACCGAGGCGGACGACGGCATGGTGCTGCACCAGTTCACCCAGTACAGCGAGCATGCCGTGGTGATCCTCTCGGTGGAGGATGCGGGGGACATGAGCCTGCCGGAATATGCGCGTGCCTGGGGCGACACGGTCGCCGACACCTTCAAGGTGCCGGCCGGGAGCTTCGGTACATTCCGCGGCATGCCGTCCTGGACGGCGGTCGGCAGCCGCCGGGACGACGCGACCCGCATCCAGGTTCGCCTGGTGCTGATGGACGGGCGTGTCTGGCGGGTGATGGCGATCCAGTCGCCCCCGGTGGACTACACCGACGACCTGGTCGACGTCCTCACCGCCCGCCTGTGGGACACGGTGCTCACGCCTCCCTGATCAGGCCCCATCCTTGCGCGGCGGGAGCGTGAGGCCCGCCAGCACATCCATCGGCAGCGGGAACACGATGGTCGAGGACTTGTCGCCGGCGATGCTGCCGAGGGTCTGCAGGGTGCGCAGCTGCATGGCGCCCGGCTGCTGGGCCAGCACAAAGGCGGCCTGCTGCAGTTTTTCCGACGCCTGCAGCTCGCCCTCCGCGTGGATCACCTTGGCGCGGCGCTCGCGTTCGGCTTCGGCCTGGCGGGCGATCGCGCGTATCATGGATTCGTCGAGGTCCACGTGCTTGATCTCGACGTTCGCCACCTTGATGCCCCAGGCGTCGGTCTGGGCGTCGAGCACCTGCTGGATGTCGAGGTTGAGGCGCTCGCGCTCGGCCAGCATCTCGTCCAGCTCGTGCTTGCCGAGCACGGATCGCAAGGTGGTCTGGGCCAGCTGGCTGGTCGCTTCCAGGAAGTTCGCCACCTGGATGATGGCGCGCTCCGGATCGACCACGCGGAAGTAGATCACGGCGTTGACCTTCACCGATACGTTGTCGCGCGAGATCACGTCCTGGGTCGGCACGTCGAGCACCACGGTGCGCAGGTCGACCCGCACCATCTGCTGCAGCACCGGGATGATGATCACCAGGCCCGGCCCCTTCACGCCCCAGAAGCGTCCCAGCTGGAACACCACGCCGCGCTCGTACTCGCGCAGGATGCGGATCGCCGATACGAGCAGGGCGAGCAGCAGGAAGAAGAGGGCGCCGACACCGAGGCCGAGTCCGGGAATCATGGGCTGTCCTTTCCGTTCGCGGGCACCACTTCCAGGGTCAGGCCGCTGCGCCCGACCACCCGCACCGTCTGTTCGGGGCGCAGCACGGTGCTGCTGACGGCCCGCCACAATTCCCCCTCGACCCGCACCCAGGCTTCGTGCCCGCGCAGCTGGCCGACGCGCTCCACCGTACACACGGCGCCGACCAGGCCTGCGGCGCCGCTGGTGACGGGACGGCGGCGCGTCCGCAGCGCGAGGCGGGCGGTGGCGAACAGCAGCAGGGCGCTGGCGACGGCCAGCGGCACCAGCAGGCCGAGCGGAATGCCGTAGCCGGGCAGCTCGGTGTCGATCAGCATGAGGGCGCCGGCGATGAAGGCCGCGATGCCCCCCAGGCCGAGGATGCCGAAGCTGGGCAGGAAAGCCTCCATGCCCATGAACACGAGGCCGAGGGCGATCAGGGCCAGGCCCGCGTAATTTACCGGCAGCAGCTGCAGGGCGTAGAGTCCCAGCAGCAGGCAGATGCCGCCGATCACGCCCGGGGCCACGGCGCCCGGGTTCATGAACTCGAACACCAGGCCGTAGATCCCGATCGTCATCAGGAGCAGGGCCACGCTGGGATTGGTGAGCGCGGCCAGCGCGTCGGTGCGCCAGTCGGGGACGAATTCGACGACATGCGCACCCCGGGTCGCCAGGACCCTTTCCTGCCCCAGCACCACCACCTTGCGGCCGTCCAGCTGTTCGAGCAGGCTCGCCACGTTCGGCGCGACGAGTTCGATCACCCGCAGGCGCAGCGCTTCGTCGGCGCTGATGCTGAGCGACTCGCGCACGGCGCGTTCGGCCCAGTCGGCGTTGCGGCCGCGCAGCTGGGCCAGGCTGCGCAGGTAGGCGGCGGCGTCGTTGAGCGCCTTGCTGCGCATGGCGGATGCGCTGTCCTGGCCTTCGCCGCCCGGCGACTTCTTGCCGGCATCGGGTTGCGAGGGCGACAGGCCGATCTCGACCGGCGTGGCCGCGCCCACATTGGTGCCCGGCGCCATGGCGGCGACGTGGCTCGCGTAGAGCAGGTAGGTGCCGGCGCTGGCGGCGCGCGCCCCGCTGGGCGCGACCCAGGCCACGACGGGAATTCTTGACGCCAGGATGGCCTTGATCACGGCGCGCATCGAGGTGTCGAGGCCGCCCGGCGTATCCATCCGCAGGATCAGGAGCTGGTCGCCGCGCGCGGTGGAGGCGGCGATGCTGCGCACCACGTGGTCGGCGGTGGCCGGGCCGAGGGCGCCGTCGATGGTGAGCAGGCCGACGGCGGGCGCGCCGCGCGCAGGCAAGGGCTGGAACAGCGCCAGCAGGAGCAGGAGCGCCGCCGACAGCGGCGCGAAGGCTTGGCGCAACACGGTCTTGTCCACGGAACGGGCGGCGAAAGGAGGCCATCGATTGCCCGTTTGGACAGCGCCCAGGGCGCCGTGTTCCCGCTAGCGCAGCTGTTCGAGCAATCCTTCGAGCATCGCGATGCGCTTGCGCGTGAACCAGGCGCGCCAGGCATTCGGGGCCACCTGCGGGTACCTGACCTTGCCGAAAGCGACCCAGGCATCGCGGTAGGCCAGCCAGGCGCGCTGGGTCCGCTGGATGCCCTCGAAGCGGATGGTGCCGAACTGCGGCGCCGGCAGGGCCTTCAGTTGCCGGTAGACGGCATTGAGCCGCGCGTCGAGGCGGGCGAACTCGGCATCGCCGCCCTGCGGCAGCGCTCCCTTCTCGAAGGCGGCGACGGCAAGCCGGAAGTCCTCGCGCTGGCGGGCCTCTTCCTCGATCGTGAAGGCGGCACGCGCCGTGCCGCTCAGGTCGACCTCCTCGACGCTGCGCAGGTCGAAGAAAGTATCGGCCCGGCTCTCCAGGCTGGCGAAGGCCTGCTTTTCACGGGCGCTCCAGGGCGCGATCAGCTTCGCGAAACCGGCGCCGCGTTTCTGCTCCCTGAGTTGGTTCGCGACCGAGGCGCACCAGCCGCCCATATAGCCGCTGGTGGCGTCGTCGCAGACGTCGATCGGCCCTTTGCTCCTGCTCGCTTCCATCTCGGCCAGGTGTTCCAGCCTGCCCGCGATTTCCGCCGGGGCCCCGCCCGCTTCACAAGCCGCCTTGCGCGCAAGGGTGAAGTCGCGCGCCACGCCCTGGCCATTCGCATAGACCATCATCAGGACGCCGCGGTCTTCGCGGAAAGGCTGGTCGTCACCCGAAGCAGCGAGGGCGCACTGCCTGGCGCGCGCATGGTCGACGGGCATGCCGATCCCGTAGTACAGCTTGACTGCGGAGCAGCCGGCCAGCCCGCCTTTTTCGGCAGCCGGATAGACCGTCTTGCCCAGCGCCTGGCACTGGGCTTCGTAGGAGGGAGCGGCGAGGGCGCCGCCGCACAGGGAAAGGAGGAGGAGAGCGATGGATGCGCGTGTCATGCCCGCATTCTAGCGCCGGATCGCATGCAGCCACACCGCCGCGATCCGCTCCACGTCCTCGTAGCCCGGTTCGCCCAGCTGGCCGCCGAAGATGTCCGGATCGAGTTCGTCGTAGCTCCACTGGTCGCACAGGGCGTCGAGTTTCGGCCTGATCGCGTCGAGGAACTGGTCGCGGGCGCCGGTGATCGCGACGCCGGTGTACAGCATCAGGCTGCCGCCGCGGCGCAGGCGCGCCAGGCTTTCCTCGACGATGCGCACCGACAGCTCGGCGCCGTGCATGCCGCCGCCGTGGCGATAAGGCAGTTCGCTTGGATCGAGCACGTAGGGCGGGTTCGAGACCACCAGGTCGAAGTCGCCTTCCACGCCGTCGAACAGGTCGCTGCGGGCAGCCGTGAAGTTGTCCAGGCCCGCCAGGCGCGCGTTCACGACGCTCAGGGCCAGGGCGCGGGTATTGATGTCGGCCCCCACCACCTCGGCATGCGGGAAGGCCTTGGCGATGGCGAGCGCACCCGCGCCGCCGCCGCAGCCGATGTCGATCGCCCGCGATGGGCCCGAGCCCAGCCAGGGAAAGGCGCGCGCCATGGTGCCCACGAAGCGGTAGGTGTCGGGGCCGAAGAACACCGAGTCATCGTCGTCCGTGGGGTAGGCCGAGTGGAACACCAGCAGCTCATCGTGATAGACGGGCAGGGTCGAGGCGCGCAGCGCCGAGCGCCACAGCTGGCCATCGCGTTCCAGGATGCGGGCTTCGCGCATCAGGTCCAGCAGTTGCGGCGCGACGTCGGATTCCCCGAAGGGCCGGCTCCAGCCGAAGATGCCGCGCAGGTCGGCGGCGCGCTCGTTTCCTGGCCTGCGGTTGATGCGGCGGTGGGTCGATGGGGTCACCGTCATGAAGCGGTAACCGTGTTCGCGTAGATAATGGCCGAGCGCGAGCAGGGCGGTGGCGTGGGAAGTCGTCATGCCTGCTAGGGTGGCACGCAGCGGCCACGCTCACTGTGCGGCAGCGAACAATGGATGCGCAACTTGGTAGGTGGAAATTTCCAGCGCTATGTGAATATTCGAACATACCGAAGACCGGGGGCACGACCATACTGGCTTTAACAGCAGTCCATATAACAAAGGGGAGAACACCATGTCGAACAGGGACGGCGGTGAACCCGCTTCCAGACGGATCGCGCGCGAGATCGAGCGCGAACGCCACGAACGCGCATTGCACGACGAGGCGCGTGCGCACCTGGACGCGCAGGACGAATTCCGCACCAAGGATGCGCGCGAGCGCATGGACATCACGACGCTGAAGCGTCCGCCCGGACGCTGAGGAGCACGAAGGAGGAGGGCAGGCCATGAAATGGGAAGGCGATCGACAGAGCGACAACGTGGAAGACCGCCGCGGCGGTGGCGGCGGCTTCGGAGGTTTCGGTGGACGCACGGTCGGCATCGGCACCCTGGTCATCGCCCTGGTCGGCGGCGCCATCTTCGGCGTCGATCCCGGCACCATCCTGGCCCTGCTGGGCGGAGGCGGCGGCGCGGTTCCGGTGCAACAGGCGCCCCGCAGCGCACCTGCGAACGATCGCGAAACCCAGTTCGTGCGCACCACCCTGGCCTACACCGAGGATGCCTGGTCGCAGATCTTCGCCAGCCAGGGCGCGCAGTACCGGCCGGCGCGCCTGGTGCTGTTCGAGAACGGCACCGACACCGCCTGCGGCACGGGTCGCAGCGCCACCGGTCCCTTCTACTGCCCGGCCGACAGCACCGTCTACATCGACCTGAGCTTCTTCCGCCTGATGCAGCAGCGCTTCAATGTGGCCGGCGAATTCGCCCAGGCCTACGTCATCGCCCATGAGGTCGGCCACCACGTGCAGAACCTGCTCGGTGTGTCCGACCAGGTGCACAACGCCCAGCAGCGCGCCTCCGAACGCGAAGGCAATGCCCTGTCGGTGCGCCTGGAACTGCAGGCCGACTGCTTCGCCGGCGTCTGGGCCAACCGCACCAACCAGCGCGAAAAGAATCTCGAAGCGGGCGACGTGGAAACCGCCCTGGCTGCGGCCACTGCGATCGGCGACGACGCCCTGCAGCGCCAGTCCCAGGGCACCGTGGTGCCGGACTCTTTCACCCACGGCAGCTCGGCCCAGCGGGTGCGCTGGTTCACGCGCGGCCTGGAGAGCGGCCAGGTCGAACAGTGCAACACCTTCGAAGCGCGTCAGTTGTAGGACTGCGCCTCGCATCGACCCGACGGCCGGGAAAACCCGGCAAAAAGGCCATGTTCGTTTCCGTGCGCGTATCGCCTTCCTTAGTTTTTTGACATAACGTTTCCACGTCAGCCCGCCGCTCCTGGCGGGCGCCTTTGTAGAACGTCGTGAATATTTCCGAGGAGGAGTTATGCTGGCAATGAACTACCGCGGACCGTATCGCATCCGCGCCGACCACAAGCCCGACCCCGTCATCGAGCACCCGGGCGACGCCATCGTGCGCGTCACCCGCTCCTGCATCTGCGGCTCGGACCTGCACCTGTACCATGGCCTGGTGCCCGACACCCGCGTCGGCCACACCTTCGGCCACGAGTTCATCGGCGTGGTGGAAGAGGTGGGTTCCGGAGTCCAGAACCTGAAGGTCGGCGACAAGGTGCTGGTGCCCTTCAACGTGTTTTGCGGCTCCTGCTTCTTCTGCGACCGCGAGCTGTTCGGCAATTGCCACAACATGAATGCGCAGTCGACCGCCGTCGGTTCCATCTACGGCTACTCGCACACGGCCGGCGGTTACGACGGCGGCCAGGCCGAGTACGTGCGCGTGCCGATGGCCGACGTCGGTCCGATGATCATCCCCGACGACATCCATGACGACGACGCCGTGCTGCTCACCGACGCGGTGCCGACCGGCTACCAGGCGGCCGAGATGGGCGACATCCAGGAAGGCGATACGGTCGTCGTGTTCGGCGCAGGCCCGGTCGGCATCTTCGCCGCCAAGTCGGCCTGGCTGATGGGGGCGGGGAGGGTGATCGTGGTCGACCACATCGAATACCGGCTCGAGTTCGTCAAGCGCTACGCCCAGTGCGAGGTGGTCAACTTCAAGGAAGTGCGCGACATGGCCGAGCACATCAAGAAGATGACCGACTGGATGGGCGCCGACGTCTGCATCGACGCGGTCGGCTGCGAAGCATCCGGCAACGCCATGCAGTCGCTCACCGGCCGCTACACCATGATGCAGGCCGGTTCCGCCACGGCGCTGCACTGGTGCATCAACTCGGTGCGCAAGGGCGGCAATGTGTCGATCGTCGGCGTCTACGGCCCGACCTTCAACTTCGTCCCGATCGGCAATGCCTTGAACAAGGGCCTGACCCTGCGCATGAACCAGGCCAGCGTGCGCCGCCACCTGCCGCGCCTGATCGAGCACATCCGCGAGGGCCGCCTGAATCCGAAGGAAATCATCACCCACCGCGTGCCGCTGGAAGAGGTGTCGGACGCCTATCACATCTTCTCCGGCAAACTCGACAACTGCATCAAGACCGTCCTGATCCCGCCCAGCGCGAACCAGGTGAAAGCGGTCTCGGCCAGCGCACTGCATTGAGGAGCGAACATGGAAGCACGTACCGACGTCACTGAACACAAGCACCACCACGGACACGACCACGACCATGGCCATCTCCAGCAGCACCCCGGCCAGGGCCATATCGCGCCGCGCCGTCCCTCGCGCGAGGAACTCCAGCACATCCAGGGCTGGGGCGCCGACCTCGACCGCAAGAACCGTCCCGGCGTGCCGATGGAGCGCACCCCGCCGCGCTTCATCAAGCAGCCGGAAGGCGACCCGCCGCAACAGACGGAAAAGGTCGAGATCCTGGTCTCGACCGAGCGCCCCGGCATCACCCAGGTCTTCGGCACCGTGCAGCCGCCCTCGGGCCTGTCAGGCATGATCCGGCGCCTGGCCTTCAAGAGCAGCGAGAACGACATCCGCCACTGGCTGCTCCTGCTGCTGGCCGACCGCGTCAACATGGTCGAAGGCATCGCCGACGACCTGGCGCACGGCCACATCCCCAACGTCCTGGGCGAGATGGGCATCAAGGCCGAGCTCAAGCACAACCCGGCAGGGCTGGCCAAGAAGGCCCTGATCACCACGGCGGTGGTGGGCGCGGCCTGGTACCTGCTCAAGCGCAGGGACGAGGACCGCTATTACCGCTGAGCGGTCCGCTGCAGGGCCGGGGCGGCCGGCGCCGGTGCACGCTGCGCCACGGCCTTGCCGGCTGGCGCACGCTTGGCCGGTTTGCGCCGGAACTTGAGCCACACGACGATGCCGGTGATGAAGAAGGCCAGCGGGGTCAGTCCCACGATGGTGATCAGGATGCGGCCCGCCAGGCCGAAGGCTTCGCCGGTGTGCAGCGGGTACAAGGTGCTCACGAACCAGTCGCCGCCGCGAGCGGCGAGCGGATCCACGGTACGCAGCACGGCGCCGTTGCCCGCGTCGATGCTGACGCGGGTGGCGCCCGGGCCGTGGCGCAGTTCGCCCGGCTGGCGCACCCGCACTTCATAGGGCTGTTCCGGCTTGCCCGGGATGCCGATGCGCGAGACCCGCCCAGCCGGATAGCGCGCCTGCGCCGCGGCCATCGCCTGGCCGGCATCGATGCGCGCGGCCGATTCGCTGTCCGCGTTCACCGCCTTCTCATTCTTGCTCAGCGGCGCCACCGCCTGGATGGCGGGCTTGACCCAGTCCGGCATATTGAAATAGGCCCCCGAGAAGGCCAGCACCAGCAGCACCGGCGCCGTATAGAAGCCGGCCGCGCGGTGCAGCTGGAAGCTGAATTTTGCCCAGTTGCCGCCGCGCCGGATCGTGATCGCATGCCAGAAGGCTGACAAGGTCATCTTCGGCCACCACACCACGATGCCCGTCAGCGCCAGCAGCGCCAGCGCCACGCCCTGCACCGCGATGATCACCTTGCCTGCATCGCCCGCCATCAGGTAGCGGTGCAGGTGGAACAAGGTCGGCATCAGGAGGGGCCGCGACAGGCCCGCTTCGCCCCAGTTGCGCTCGCCCAGCACGGCCAGGTTCGCCGGGTCTACCATGACCTGGCGCGTCACGCCCTGTTCCCAGTTCGAGGCCGGCTTGGCGGGCCGGTACCAGGCCACGTAGACGTCGCCGTGCACTTCCGGCAGGAAGAGGGTATCGGGGCGCCCGTAGGCCGGATCCTTCGCCAGGCGCGCCGCGACGGCGGACACCTCAGATGGCGCCGGCCTTGCCTCTGCGCCCGCGACCTTGCCTGCCGGCGGGGCCACCGACAGCAGGCCCGGATTGAGCCAGGCGTCGAGCTCATGGCGCCAGCCGATGACGGTGCCCGTCAGGCCCTGCAGGACGAGGATGGTGCCGAAGACGAGGCCGGCCCAGAGGTGGATGGTGCGGATGAGCGGTTTCATGGGCGGCATGATAACCCGAAATGAGAACCATTCCCATTGTGTAATGACATGAGAATCGTTATCATCTCGAATCTTTACAATCCAGAAAGTGCTTTTCCCGATGATGCGCAAGTCGATGTCGATGAAACCCCTCGCGGCCGCGGTCGCACTGGCCTGTGTCAGCCTGCCCGCCCTGGCCTGGCAGGAACAGGAGCAAAAAGACAAGGCGGAGATGAACTCGGTGGTCGTGACCGCCACCCGCACCGCCAAGGCCGTCGACAAGATTCCGGGGGCGGTGTCCGTCATTACCCAGCAGGAGCTGGCGACCCAGTACCTGATCGCCGACGACCCGTCGCAGGCCCTGGCCACCTACGTGCCCGGCTATGCGCCGAGCCGCCAGAAGATGACCTCGACCGGCGAATCGCTGCGCGGCCGCCAGCCGCTGATCCTCTTCGACGGCATCCCGCAATCGAACCCGCTGCGCGCCGGCATGCGCGAAGGTTATTTTGCCGACAGCGCCATCATCGAACGCATCGAAGTCATCAACGGCGCCTCGGCCATGCAGGGCATGGGCGCCACCGGCGGCATCATCAACTACATCACCAAGACCCCGCGCACCCCGGGCACCAGCTATACCGTGAATGCTCGCCTGGCCAGCCAGTTCGAGTCCGACAGCCTGGACTGGAAGACCGGCCTGACGGTCAGCCACAAGTCCGAAGCCTTCGACATGCTGGCCTACGCCAGCGTGCAGCGCCGCGGCATGGGCTACGACGGCAGCGGCCGGCGCCTCGGCATCGACAACGTCCAGGGCGACACCCTCGATTCGCACGGCAACGACCTGTTCGTGAAGATCGGCAAGAGCTTCGGCGACCAGCGCCTGCAGCTCAGCCTGAACCGCTTCGACCTGAGCGGCGATGGCGACTACCGCAATGCCCCGGGCGTGGTGGCCGAGGGCGTGCCGACCAGCTCGGAGCCGGGCATGCCCGTCGGCATGACGCCGCGTAACCGGGTACGCAGCGGCAGCATCGACTACCGCCACG
Organism: Pseudomonadota bacterium; assembly: GCA_040758275.1. Taxonomy (GTDB): domain Bacteria; phylum Pseudomonadota; class Gammaproteobacteria; order Burkholderiales; family Burkholderiaceae_D; genus Telluria. The sequence continues at coordinate 3,381 of JBFLVV010000034.1, read as the reverse complement.
CCGCCCTGTTCGGCGGCGCGCTGACGGCCCAGGTCTTCACCCACGATTTCGAGTCGCTCTACGGCGCCACCAATACCTCGACCTTCCAGGACCGCAACATCGCCCCGGTCGGTACCCTCTACGACCAGTCCGAGGTGGTGGCCGACAAGCTGGGCAGCCGCATCACCTGGGTACGCCCGGACCTGCTGGTGCAGGGCCTGGAACTGACCGCCGGGGTCGACTGGCTGAAGGACCACACCCAGCAGCGCCTGGCGGGAACCAACCGCACCTGGGTGCCGGAGTTGAAGTTCCGCTCGCTCGCGCCCTTCCTGCAGCTCGAATACGAGATCGGCCCGGTGACGGTGCGCGGCGGCGTGCGTCACGAGAATGCCACCCTCGACGTCGACACCTATACCACCCTGGCCGCCTACGGCGGCCAGCGCGTGGAAGGCGGCTCGGCCGAGTTCTCGAAATCGGTGAAGAACATCGGCGCCGTCTGGCGCTTCCTGCCCGGCTGGTCGGCCTTCGCCGCCAGCTCGGAAGGCTTCGGCCTCCCGGACGCCGGCCTCGTGCTGCGCGGCGTGGCCGTGCCGAACCAGTCGGTCTCGAGCCTCATCAGCCTGCAGCCCATCGTCACCCGCAACAATGAGGTCGGCGTCAACTGGCGCGGCGCCAAAGGCCAGTTCGGCCTGTCGCGCTACGATTCGCGCTCCAAGCTCGGCAGCGTGATCCGGATTACGTCGGCCGGCATCGGCCTGGTCGAGCGCGTGCCGACCACGGTCAAGGGCTGGGAAGCGAACGCCGAATGGCGTCCAAACCGCGACTGGAGCGTGTTCGGCACCTGGGCGACCACCGACGGCAAGACCGCCGCCACCCAGGGCGCGCCGATGGACCTGGACCTGGGCGCGCGTTCGCAGGGCCCGGACAAGGCGGTGCTGGGCGCCAACTGGCGCCTGCGTCCGCAGACCCAGCTGCGCCTGCAGGCCAGCCACCTGCGCGACCGCGACATCAATATCGGCCGCCGCGTCGGCACCAGCAAGCTGGAAGAGCATTTCAAGGGCTACACGCTGGCTGACGCCGCGCTCACCTGGGACAGCGCCTACGGACGCTTCGGCCTGAGCATCGAGAACCTGTTCGACAAGCAGTACGTCGGTTACTACTCGCAGTCCGCCTCCGCCGTCGACCCGACCGCCACCTACGCCGGCCGCGGGCGCACCTTTGCGCTCAGCTGGACGCGCAGCCTGTAAGCCAGGCTGGCCGCTGCCTCTCCGGCGCGAGTAATTGCGCCGGAGCAAATCGTTTCCGCTGAGCTCGTCCACACTGTCCGATGCGCGGTCCATTCCAGGGCCGCGCTTTCACGGACGGAGACGAGATGAGCCCGCACACCACCTTCCCGGCAGCACTGCTTGCAGCCTTGCTGCTCGCGCCCCTGGCCATCCAGGCGGCGCCCATGATGAGCCCGCCGACGACGCTGAGCGCCAAGGCGAAATCCTCCGTCCTCGCCCAGCTGGCGGCGCAGCGCCAGGCCAAGGGCCTGGATACCGACCACTACTACCGCATCACGGCCCAGCATCCCGGCGTCGACGGCACCCAGGTGCTGCGCGCGGCCCATACCTGGAAGGGCCTGCGCATCTTCGGCTCGGATTCCGTGATCGTGCTCGACGCCCAGGCCAAGGTCCTGTCCGAGACGGCCTCGGAGCGCCGCCAGCACATCGGTACGGGCAATGCAAATCGCCTGGGCGCACTCACGGCCAGCTTCAGCGTCCAGCCGCAGATCAATGCCAAGGCGGCCATTGCCGCCTCGCTGGCAACCTTGCCTGCGGGCGCCACGCATGTAATCAAGCCCCGGGCCGAACTCCTGATCTGGCCGGTGATGCGCATGCAGCGCGTGGTCGGCGCCGGCGCCAAGGCGGAAGAAGAATTGAATGCGGTGGACGTGCAGGACGTGGTCGAGCGCTACGAACTGGCCTATCTCGTGCGCACCCGCATGCGCCAGGGCGAGCAGCCCATCTACCACGACACCATCGTCAGCGCGCGTGACGGCGCCGTGCTGGAGCGCTGGAGCATGCTGCAGACCGTCACCGGCGTCGGGAAAAGCCAGTACAACGGCGAGGTGCCGCTCAGCACCACTTTGAGGGATGGCCAGTACCTCCTGCTCGATCCGGAGCGCGGCAAGGGCGGCGCCTATGGCGCCATGGCCATCACCAACGCCAACCACAGCAGCAGTGCGGGCAAGGTCTACACCAACGCCACCAATATCTGGGGCGACGGCAAGCAGTACATCGAGGGCGGCAGCACCACGGGCCCGAACGGCCAGACTGCGGCCGTGAACGCGATGTGGGGCCTGATGAACACCTATGACGCGCTGAAGAACGTGTTCGGCTGGCTCTCGCTCGACGGGCGCGACACCTCCACCTACATCGCCGCCCACGTCGGTCGCGGCTACGACAACGCCTATTACAGCGACACCTGCCGCTGCATGTTCATTGGCGACGGCACCTATTTCACCAGCCTGGGCGCGATCGACGTGATCGGCCACGAGATGGGGCACGGCGTCACGGCGGCCACCTCCGACCTCGTGTATTCCGGCGAATCCGGCGGCCTCAACGAATCGGCATCGGACATCAACGGCGAGATCGTGGAAGCCTATGCGCGCGCCGGCGGCAAGGGCGAGACCTTCCCGGAAGAGGGCAACGACTGGCAGCTCGGCACCGAGATCAGCCGCAACGCCACGCCGCTGCGCTGGATGTACAAGCCGAGCAAGGACGGCAGCAGCCCGGACGCCTGGAGCAGCTCGCTGCGCCGGCTCGACGTGCACTACAGCAGCGGACCGAACAACCGCATGTTCTATTTCCTGGCCAAGGGATCGCGTGCCGACGCCGCGGGCGACTACTACAGCAAATACCTGGTGAAGCAACCGCAGGCAATGACCGGCATCGGCGTCGACAAGGCCTACCGCATCTGGTTCCGCGCCAACACCACCAAGTTCACCTCCAGCACGAACTACGCCGATGCGCGCGCCAAGATGATCCTGGCGGCGGAGGAACTGTACGGCAAGGACAGCCGCGAATCGATCGCCGTCCAGCGCGCCTACGCCGCCATCAACGTCGGCGCCGACATCGACGAGCCAACCCGCGAAGACAACTAGCCCACCGCCTGACCCCACACCCTGGTGTCATCCATTAGCCAGCCCGTGTCAATGACAAAATAGGTCTGCAAGCGTCGCGATAAAATCGCGACGCAACTCTTCCCGACCCGTGCGTCTCAGCCTATCACGCCCGTTTTCTCGTTGTCTGGTTTGCGAGCGAATCGCACCAGTCATCCATCAGGATCTAGCGTCGCGATTGACTGCATCGCGCGCCCAGACAGCTTTCTAGCCGCCCCAGAAAAACGTTGGTTCCG
>JBFLVV010000033.1:0-53365 GCA_040758275.1 Pseudomonadota bacterium | reverse complement strand
GGTCACCGGCTTCTTGTCCAGCACGACGACGTCGAACTTGTCGTCGCCGCGGAACACGTTTTCCAGCGGAGCATTGGTCAGAAGATTCTTCATCTTCCACTTGTAGGTGAAGCCCGTGCGGCTCGAACCGTTCACGTCGGAACGCAGCACGATGAACGGCTTGTCTTCGACCATAATGATGTTGCCAACACGGATTTCTTTAGCGAATTTCATAGGTGTTTTCGTAAAAAGGTAGTTGCATTAAATCAGCGGTGGCCAGTGAGCGAAGAAGCCTTTGCAGCCTACGTCTGATCGTGGTTGATTCCTTACAGACTAACCGCGCATTATACCGGATTTTCGTGCGCAGACCCTAGCTCGCGGGCGAATTCGAGCAGCTTCGTCGTCAAATCGCCATGCGCCAGCACCTCGCGGCGCCATTCTTCTGCACGATTGGCAATACGCGGCAGCGACGCTTGCAGGTCTTGCCACGCTTGCGGCCAGGATGCGATCTCGCAGGCGCCGTTCCAGCCCAGCGAGAAGGTAGCCAGTTCGTCCAGTCCGGCGCCGTAGCGGCCGAGGAAGGCGCGCAGCTTCTTGTGGTGCAGGTTCTCGTCCTGGGGATAGATGTGCCAGACAAAAGGCCGGCCGGCCCATTGTGCGCGCACGAAGGAATCCTCGCCGCGCACGAAGTTCAGGTCGCATGCCCACAGCAGGCGGTCATAGTCCGGCTGCGGCACGAAGGGCAGCACGCGCACCGTCAAGGCGCCTCGCGTGGCGAAGGCGCCGGCCACGGCCGGGACGCCGATGAAGTCCTGGACCGCCTCGCGCGCCACGCCTTCCGGCACCAGGCAGGTAACAGGCCCGCCGCCATCGGCCCAGGCCGCCAGTTGCGCGGCCACCGGGGCATGCGGGTAGCAGAACAGCGAGACCTTTAGGCTGTCCATCTCGGCTTCGCTCACGCCGAAAGGCGTGAGGAAGCGGGCGATGCCCGCGCGGTCCGCCTGGAAGGCCAGGCGCGCTTCATCGAGGCCGGCCTCGTGCAGCAGGCCGCCGGTCTTGTCCGTGAAGCCCGGGAAGAAGAAGTACTTGGTCAACTTCAGGCGCGGGTGCATCGAGGGCAGGCGGTGGCAACCTTCGACCCACTCTTCCGCGCTCAAGCCCTCCAGGTTGAACCAGACCGGACGTGGCGAGCGCCGGGACATCGCCGCGACGTAGCCGGGCGGGATGTCGACGGCGAAGAACTCGATGACGATGTCGGCCACCTCTTCCGCTGCGAAGCTGCCTTCCTGGTCCACCCAGTGGCGCACGCGCACGCCTTCGACGTCCTGCTCGGCCGCGGCCACGTCCACCTGCGGGCAGATGCGGCGGAAGCTCGCCAGGTCGTCGACCCAGAGCGTCACGTGCACACCGTGCTCGCGCCACAGCTGGCGCGCGAGGCGCCAGCAGATGCCGATGTCGCCATAGTTGTCGACGACCTTGCAGAAGAGGGCCAGGGTGGTGGAAGCGCGCGGGGTGGCAGGCAGGTTCATGCGGGATGGGCTGCGGAAGGAAGGGCGCCATTCTAAGCGATTTCATGCGCACGCGCTCGGGGACGTAGCGTTGAAATCGGCACCCGAAATCACTCGTTTGCAAGCCTTGACGGCAGCTTGTCTGCGCCATCGCAAGCAATTGCGCGTCAGGGGAAATGCGCCCCACCCTGCCCCAAACTTCGCGGTGAGCCCCTAGTCCAACGCCTACCTGCAGGGAGCCCGGCCGAGCAAACCCGGCCCCTGCCCTCCGTTCGCTTACCGACCTTACCCGGTATGCGGATGCCATGGTCGCTGCCGCGCGTATCAGTCATATCACGGGCGCGTAAGGGCGCCGGCATCTGGTGCCCCGCACCCGGTGCCGAACCGTTGCGCGCGGACGCAACACCTCGAAAAGGAGTTGAATATGTACGAATACCAGCAATACGGCCAAGCCCAGATCGCTCCCCAGGGCCTGTTCGGCGGCATGATCGGCAGCCCGCTCGGCGGCCTGATCGGCCGCGGCATCGGCACCATCTTCGGCAATCCGAACCTGGGCGGCCGCATCGGTGAAGTCGCCGGCGGCATCGGCGGCGGCCTGCTGCCCTTCGGCGCCGATCCCACGGGCCAGGCCCAGCAACTGCAACAACTCCAGCAACTCCAGCAACTGCAGCAGATCCAGCAACAACAGCAATTGCAGCAGCAGCTGCAGCAGCAACAGGGCCAGCTGTCGCCGCAGGGCTTTGTCGGCGACCTGTTCAGCCAGTACGGCAAAGGCGCCGGCAACGTCCTCGGCGACATCACGGGCAATTCCACGCTGGGCAATATCGCCGGCGGCGTGTTCTCCGGCCTGGGCGGCCTGCTGCCCTTCGGCGCCGGCCCGCAGTCAGCCGCGATGCAGCAGCACCCGATCGTCCAGCAACTGCAGCAACTGCAGGCGCAACAGCAGCAGCTGGTGCAGGCCCTGCAGCAGATCCAGCAACAGCAGGCGGTGCTGCAACAGCAGCTGGCCGCCGAGCAGCAGGGAGGCCAGATGGCCCCGCAAGGCTGGCTGGGCAATGCAATCAAGCGGGTCGCGCAGCCGGTCGGCGGCTTCATCGGCGGCCAGCTCGGCAACAGGAACCTGGGCACCACCATCGGCGGCATCGCCGGCCAGATCGGCGGCATGCTGCCCTTCTCGGCCGATCCGTGGACGGCCTACGCCCAGCAACAGGCGCAGCTGGGGGCACAGCAGACCCTGCACTGATCCCGCCTTGCCATCATGCCGCCTCCCCCGCCGGGAGGCGGTTTTCAAGCGAAAGGTCACGCCCATGCCGAGTTCCACCAGCGGCCCCATGGAGGGCCGCACCATCAGCCGCTACATCGTCCACGCTGTCGCCGACGGCAGCGCGCTGCGCGCCTTCATCGACGGGCTCGCCGCCAATCCTGCCGTCCGCCTGGTCGACACGGTCGGACCGGAGGGCGGCCCACCGCATACCGCCGTGGTCGAAACCGATCCCGATACCGCCGAGCAGCTCCGGCAACGCAACCACAACCAGTTAACGATCGAACCGGATCAGCCGCTGTCGCTGTTCGACTAGCGCATCCGGTGGTCAAGCAAGGAGACGACATGCCAAAAACCCCACCGGGCGCAGGCGAGCAGCCGGGACAGCCGCCTGACGGCCCCGAAGGCCGCCCGAGCGCCGAAGATTCCTCCGCCGCACGCGCGCGCGAACCGGCCCGCGAAGCCCCGCGTGGCCGCGCCGTCGCCGAACGCAAGAAAAAATACCTGGTGGCGCCGCGCAGCCTGCCTGCCGCCGCCGGCTTCCTGGCCCCATCGGCACTGATGGCGCCGCTCTCGCTGTCTTCCGTGCAGCAGGCGCTGCAGGGGATCGGCGACATTGACATCGTCGACACCGTCGGGGGCCAGGGCGGTCTCGGCGCTTCCAGCCTCGGCGGCCAGCCTGAGGGCGTCATCGTCGCGCGCATGACCGACCAGAAGGCGGGCGAACTGCACCAGCGCAGCCAGGGCCGCCTGATCGTCGAACGCGACCAGCACCTGCAACTGCTCGACCCGATGCTGCGCCGGCCCGACCTCGTGAGCTCCCTCACACCCTACAGCGGGCCGAGCGTGGAAGTCGTGGTGGCCGTCGTGGGCAAGGACGGCGCGCCCCTGCCGGAGGCCGAGGTTTCGCTGTTCGGCGGCCTGTTGCCGAGCACGGCGGTGACCGGTCCCGACGGCACCGCGCGCCTGCGCCTCTACGGCGAAGACGCCCACACGATCAGCGGCCTGTACGTCAAGCCGCGCGCCGATTACTGGAGCTTCTACCAGCGCGACCCCGACCTCAGCACCAGCGAATCCAACATCGTCATGCTGCGCGCGCTGGCGGACTGGCCGGCCCTGCAGAACCTGCCGCGCCAGAACGCGCTCGGATGGGGCGCGCGCGCGATGCGCCTCGACCAGGTGCCGCCGCCCCTGCGCGGCCTGGGCGTGAAGGTCGCCGTCATCGATTCCGGCGTCGCGACCACCCACGGCAACCTCAACCGCATCCGTGCGGGCTTCGACATCATCAACAAGCAGGTCGACCGCACTACCTGGAACAGCGATACGCTCGGCCACGGCTCGCATTGCGCGGGCGTGATCGCCGGCGCCGATCCGAGCTGGGGCATCCGCGGCTTCGCGCCGGACGCCGAGATCCACGTGTGCAAGCTGTTCCCGGGCGGCCAGATCAGCCAGTTGATCGACGCCCTCGAGTACTGCATCGAGCAGCAGATCGATATCGTCAACCTGAGCCTGGGCGGCAGCGCGCCCTCGGAAGCGCTGGAGCGCCAGATCCAGCGCGCCAAGCAGGCGGGCGTCGCCTGCATCGCGGCGGCGGGCAATTCCGGCGGGCCGGTCCAGTATCCGGCGTCTTCGCCGCATGTGCTGGCCGTGGCGGCGGTCGGCAAGGTCGACGAGTTCCCGCCCGACAGCTACCACGCCGAGACCATCGGCCAGGACATGGACCAGCAAGGCTTCTTCACCGCCCGCTTCAGCTGCGCCGGGCCGCAAGTGGACGTGTGCGCGCCCGGGGTGGCGGTGGTGTCGTCGGTCCCGCCGAATAACTTCGCCGCCTGGGACGGCACCTCGATGGCGGCGCCGCACGTGACCGGCCTGGCCGCCCTCGTGCTGGCGCACCGTCCGGAATTCCAGGGTGCGCTGCGCGCGCGCTCGGCGGAACGGGTCGAACGCCTGTTCCAGGTCTTGCGGATGAGCGCACGGCCGGTCACGCTGGGCGATCCGGCCCGGGTCGGCTACGGCATGCCGGACGCGTTGGTCGCGCTCGGCCTGTCGGTAGCGGCGGGCCACGGGGCCGGACAATGGCAGATGCCGGCGGCCGCATTCGGCATGGCGCCCGGAATGATGGCCGGCATGCTCGCCGGCGTGCCCGATGGCGGGATACCTTATCCGGCCGGCTTCGCGCCCCAGCAGGCGGCTGGCATGCAGGGTTTTCCCTTCGGCCTGGGCGTGGGAGGGCTCCGGCCTGCGGGCTGGTGAGTGAGGCCTGGTGAGTGCAGGCTGGTGAGTGCTACCTGCGAGGTGGATGAGTGGTGCGGCGTTGCTGTGCTGCTCATCCGCGGCCTGCTGGGCCGGCTCGCGCTTGCGATGCGTCGTGCAAACGGCGCCAGCATAGGCAAAAGCTGCGCCGGACGGCCAAGAAGAATGCGAAACGTGAGAAACCGTGGAAAAAGGAGAAGCGCGAACAGGGAAAACCGGAACCGGAAAACAGGACAGCCGCAACGGTATCCGGAATATGCGGAAGAAGGCAGGATGCGCGCGCAATCCGGCGCGCAAAATGAAAAACCGGAGCACCTCTCCGCGCAAGCGCGTTGGTCTACTCCGGTTTTATGCTGGCGTCCCCACGGGGATTCGAACCCCGGTACTCACCGTGAAAGGGTGATGTCCTAGGCCTCTAGACGATGGGGACCTATGAACTGTACTTGCTGCTGTTTACTACAACTGCGCCGCACCGCGGCATCAGCTTCTTGCTACCAAATTCTTGGCGTCCCCACGGGGATTCGAACCCCGGTACTCACCGTGAAAGGGTGATGTCCTAGGCCTCTAGACGATGGGGACCCGGACGGTCAGAACTGTTGTTTTTCCTACGTGGTGGAGGTAAGCGGGATCGAACCGCTGACCTCTTGCATGCCATGCAAGCGCTCTCCCAGCTGAGCTATACCCCCTACGGGAAAACAACATTCTAACATACTGCTGGTGCTTCTTCTACTCACTCACTACTCGCGCGCTGCTGGGTGCGCGCTTTGCCAGAATCGAATCACTCCGGATTCTTGGCGTCCCCACGGGGATTCGAACCCCGGTACTCACCGTGAAAGGGTGATGTCCTAGGCCTCTAGACGATGGGGACCTCGGAACTACCGTACTGCTTACTACTTACTGCACTTCAGAGTGTTGGTGGAGGTAAGCGGGATCGAACCGCTGACCTCTTGCATGCCATGCAAGCGCTCTCCCAGCTGAGCTATACCCCCTCTTTTCACACTGTAGCTACTGCTTCTTTGCTACGGTGTGCTGCTGAAGTGCGAGCATTATAGCGGAGCGCCTTGCATTTCGCAAATACCTGTTTTCAGAAAATGCGCGCTCCGCGAACAGGCCATTACAAATACTTTGCCACACGCGCCAGGACGACGTCGCGCCCGAACAGCTCGAGCACCGCATCGATGGCCGGCGTCTGCAGCTGGCCGGTCACGATCAGGCGCAGCGGCATCGCGATCTGCGGCATCTTGAGGCCGTGGGCCGCCAGCACTTCCTTGAACATGGCGGCAATCGCGGCCTTGCTCCATTCCACGTCCTTGCAGCGCTCGGCAAAGGTGGCCAGCGCCGGGCGCACCGCGTCCGTCAGGTGCTGGGCCAGCAGCGCCGCATCCGGCTTCGGCTCGCGGTAGAACAGCATGGCGGTATCGGCCAGCTCGTTGATGGTATTGGTACGGTCCTTCACCAGGGCGATCACGGTGGCAAGCTCCGGCGCACCGTCGAACTGCGCGCCTTCACGCTCGAGCACCGGGCGGGCCAGGCCGGCCAGGCGCTCGTTGTCCGCCTGCTTGATGTAATGGTTGTTCAGCCAGGCCAGCTTTTCCGGGTTGAACTGGGCCGCCGAGGCGGTCAGGTGCTCGAGGTTGAACCACTCGGTGAACTGCTCCATCGAGAAGATCTCGTCGTCGCCGTGGCTCCAGCCCAGGCGCGCCAGGTAGTTCAGCATCGCTTCCGGCAGATAGCCCTGCTCCGGGTACTGCATCACGCTGACCGCGCCGTGGCGCTTGGACAGCTTCTGGCCGTCGGCGCCCAGGATCATCGGCAGGTGACCGTACTGCGGCAGCTCGGCGCCGAGCGCGCGCAGGATGTTGATCTGGCGCGGCGTGTTGTTCACGTGGTCGTCGCCGCGCAGCACGTGGGTGATCTTCATGTCCCAGTCATCCACCGACACGCAGAAGTTATAGGTCGGGGTGCCGTCCGGGCGCGCGATGATCAGGTCGTCGAGCTCCTTGTTGGCGATGGTGATCGGGCCCTTGACCACGTCGTTCCAGGTGACTTCGCCGTCCAGCGGATTCTTGAAGCGCACCACCGGCTTCACGCCTTCCGGCACTTCCGGGAGCACCTTGCCCGGCTCCGGACGCCAGGTGCCGTCGTAGCGCGGCTTTTCGCCCGCTGCGCGCATGCGCTCGCGCATGGCCTCGACTTCTTCCGGCGAGCAGTAGCACAGGTAGGCGGTGCCGGCTTCCAGCATCGACGCCACTACTTCGCGGTAGCGGTCCATGCGCTGCATCTGGTAGAAGGGGCCTTCGTCATGCGACAGGCCGAGCCACTGCATGCCGTCCAGGATGGCCTGCACGGCTTCCGGGGTCGAGCGCTCCAGGTCGGTGTCTTCGATGCGCAGGATGAAGGTGCCGCCGAAGTGGCGGGCATAGGCCCAGGAATACAGCGCGGTGCGGGCGCCGCCGAGGTGGAGGTAGCCGGTCGGGCTGGGTGCGAATCGGGTGCGGACGGTCATGGTGAGGGATGCGAAATAGGTAAAGGAGTTATTTTACCGCGTCGCCTCCACACCGCCACACCGCAATACCGCCCTGCCCCGCCTGCTCCCCGGCTCAGCCCTGCCCTGATGCCGCCAGCGCCGGCCGCGGCGCCGTGGCGGCCTTGCGCACCGCTTGCTCCAGCAGGGGCGCCGCGCGCCGGATCTGGGCCGGGGTATGCTGGGCCATTAGCTGCAGGCGCAGGCGCGCCGCGCCCAGCGGCACGCCCGGGAACTCCATCGGATTCACGAAGACCTGCTCGCGCGCCAGCAGCATGCCCGCGATGCGGCAGGCGGCTTCGGTCCCTGTCCAGAGCGGGACGATCGGCGATGGTTCGCCGATGCAGCGCATGCCCTCCTCTTTCAGCAGCGCGCGCAGCTCGACGGCGTTGCGCATCACCGCGGCGCGCAAGGTCTCGCCTTCCGGGCTGGCGACGATGCGCAGGCAGGCGAGGATGGTGGCCGCCTGCACCGGCGACAGGGCGTTGGAAAACATGTGCGGCCCGGCGAACAGCTGCAGCTGCCGGCGTAGGCTTGCCGAGTCGCAGGCGACGAAACCGCCGTTCGAGGCGAAGGTCTTGGAAAAGGCGCCCATCACCAGGTCGATCCTGCCGAGCATGCCCTGGGCCGCGATCACGCCGCCGCCGCCCGGCCCCATCGCACCCAGGTCGTGGGCGACGTCGACCAGCAGGGTGGCGCCGTACTCGTGGCAGAGGTACTGCAGGAGCGGCAGGTCCGGGCTGTCCGCATCCATACTGAACAGGCCCTCGGTGATGACCAGGATGGCGCCCTGGCTGTCCACGGCGCGGATGCCGGCCAGCAGTTCGCGCACATGGTCGCAGTCGAGGTGGCGGAACGGCGTGAGGTTGCGGGTCGCCGCCATTGCGCCCTGGCGCAGCGAAGCATGGGCCAGCTGGTCAATCAGCACGTGGTCGGCTCCGTGCACCAGCGCGGTGACGGCCCCGAAGGCGGCACCCCAGCCGGTCGGGAACAGCACCACGTGGCGGCAGCGCAGCAGCTCGCCGAGCACGCCTTCCAGCGCGCTGGAATAGCGGCTGTTCCCCAGCAGGACCGCCGAACCCGCGCTGTGCGGCCCGCATTCGGCCAGCGCCGCCATCGCCGCCGCCAGGACCTCGGGGTGGGAGGCCAGCGACAGATAATCCTGCGAGGCGAAGTTGATGCCGCGCGCCGCCGCGAGGCCATCGCCCTCGACGGTGCTGAGCGGCGTCGGCGCACCCTCCAGGCGGCGGTTGTAGGGCCAGACCCCGTGGCGCGCCCGCAGCGCGCACCACTCATCCAGCGGCTGGGCGCGGCGCATCGGGTCAGGGCCGCGCGGCTGGCGGAACAGGGCGACGTTGCCGCCCAGGGCGCCGGAGGCGGCAAGCGCGGGCAGGTCCTGGGAGGGATCGAAAGGGATGGCTTCGTTCTGCATGGGATTCTCCGGTATGGGTGCGGATGCTTACTTCAGCAAGGGCGCGAGCAGGGGCGCGGGCGGTGGCGCGGCCTTGTCCTGGCGCGCCAGCATGGCCGCCACCTCTTCCGGTGGCAGCGGGCGTGCGAACAGATAGCCCTGGGCGGCGTCGCAGCCCATCGCCGCCAGGTCGGCCAGCTGCTCGGGCAGCTCGACCGCCTCGGCGATCACCTGCAGCCCGAGGCGATGCGCCATGTCGACGATGGATTCGGCGATCGCAAAGGGGCGCCCCCGCTCCCGCGCGCCAAGGCGGCGCACGAACAGGCCATCCATCTTGAGGATGTCGACCGGCAGTTCGGACAGGTAGTTCAGGCTCGAGTAACCGGTGCCGAAATCGTCGATCGACACCAGCACGCCGCTCTCGCGCAAGCCGTCCATCAGGGCGCAGTTGGCCGCCAGGTCTTCGATCAGCATGCCCTCGGTGATCTCGAGGTCCAGGCAATGCGCCGGCATGCCAGTTTCCTCGAGAATGGCGAGCACGCGCGCCGCCAGGCCCGGCTCCTTGAGCTGGCGCGCCGACAGGTTCACCGCCAGCTTGATCGCGGGCAGGCCGGCTTCGCGCCAGGTGCGGCTCTGCAGGCAGGCGCTGCGCAGCGCCCAGTCGCCGATCGGGACGATCATGCCGGTCTCCTCGGCCAGCGCGATGAAGCGCCCCGGATCGATCCGTCCGTAGACCGGGTGCTGCCAGCGCAGCAGCGCTTCCACGCCCACGACGCGGCGCGCATCCGGCATGCGGGGATCGACCAGCGCGATCTGCGGCTGGTATTCGAGGAAGAACTGGCCCTTGGCGAGCGCCTCGCGCAGGCCGTTCTTCAGCGCCAGGCGTTCGCTTTGCGGCTGCGCGGTGTCGCAGGAATACAGCTGCACGCTGTTCTCGCCCCAGCGCTTGGCCTCGCGCATGGCGATGTCGGCGCGCTTGAGCAGCGCGTCGAGGTCGCAGTCGGCGGCCGGATACAGGGCCACGCCCACCGCCAGCGTCACGAAGCATTCGCGGCCCGCGACCTGCAGGGGAAGGCCGAAGCGGTCGAGGATCTTCTCGGCGACCCGGTGCGCGTCCGACTCGAAACCCAGGTCTTCCAGCAGCGCGATGAACTCGTCGCCGCCCCAGCGCGCCACGGTGTCGGCGTCGCGCAAGGTGGAACGGATGGTGGCGCCGACCTGGCTCAGGAGCGCGTCGCCGGCCTCGATGCCGAGTTCGTCGTTGATTTCCTTGAAGCGGTTGATGTTCAGGAGCAGCAGCGCCACCAGGCGGCGGTTGCGCTTGGCGCGGTCCATCGCATGGCGCAGACGGTCGCGCAGCAGGCTGCGATTGAGCAGGCCAGTGAGCTGGTCGCACTGGGCGCCGTCCGGCAGACGCGCGCTGCTGGCGCGGATCGCACCATCCGCACCACGCCCGGCGCCGCCGGCCGGCGCCACCACCGGCTGGCGCTGGTCGGCATCGTGGCACTGCACCCGGTTGCGGCCCAGCGACTTGGCCCCATACAGGGCCTCGTCGGCGCGCGCGATCGCCTGGGCGGCCGCCTCGCCCAGCCGGTACTCGGCCACGCCGACCGACACCGACATCGCGATCTCGCGGCCCTCGTGCACGCAGCGCAGCGCGGCGACCACGCGCCGCACCCGCTCGGCCAGCACCACCGCGTCGGGCGCAGGTGTTTCGGGCAGCATCAGGAGGAACTCCTCGCCGCCATAGCGCCCGAAGGCGTCGGTCGCGCGGATCTGCCCCTGCACCGCCTGGGCAAAGGCGCGCAGCACGGCGTCGCCGGCCGCGTGGCCGAAGCTGTCGTTGATGCGCTTGAAGAAGTCGAGGTCGAACAGGCACAGGCAAAACGGGCGGCCATTGCGGTCGCTGCGCTCCTTTTCCCGGTCGACCAGGCCAAGCAGGAAGCGGCGGTTATGGCTGCCGGTGAGTTCGTCGCGGATGGCCAGCTCGTTGATGGTCGACAGCGCCTGCTTGAGCTTCACGAAGCCTTCGGTCTTGGTCAGCTCGAACAGCAGCACGAAGACCAGCACCACCACGTAGAGCCCGAGGTCGCAGACCAGGTGCAGGAGCGGCATGTCCACCCGCGGCGCCGGCGGCAGCGCCAGGCCGAGGGTAGGTGCGAGCCAGATCGCGCCCGCCGCGAGGCAGCTCATCACCAGCCAGAACACGCCGCTCGCGACCCCGCCCAGGAACATCGCCACCACCGGCGCCGTCACCAGCCAGCTGGCGGTCGGCGCGGCGCTGCCGCCCAGGTGCCAGGTCAGCCAGGTGAAATTGAAGAACAGCGCGCACAGGAACAGCTCGCGCGCGGCCACGATGCTGCCGGAGAGGCGCAGCACGGGCGGCGCCAGCAGCATGACCAGGCAGCAGGCCAGGATCTCGGCGGCCGCGACGCGCAAGTCCAGCAGCCAGTAGACCAGCGCATAAAAGGGCCCGGCCGTCGCCGCCATGAGGGCCGCGTTGACGACGTTCTCGGCGCGTGCGCGCAGGGCCGCGTCCTGGCGCAGCCGGCCAGGGACGAACAGGTCGGCGGCGTCCAGGTAGCGGCCGCGCCAGCGATGTGGACTGCCTGTGAGAGTGATCTCGCTCATCGGGATCCCGCTTGCATACGCTCCAAACTCCGAGTGTATGCAGGGAAATTCCGAGAGTTTTTATTTTCGAGCAGAAAGTCGTGAGATAGGCGAGGCTGCCGTCACAGTTCGCCGAATGCGGCGGCGACCGCGACCAGTTCGCCGCTCTCGTGCAGCCACCGGTGCACCGCCGCGCCGAAGCCAACGTCCTGGCGCAGGAACAGCAACTGGTCGCCACTGCCATTGCCCGCGATCGCCAGTGCCGATGGCGGAAAGCCGCGCCACTCCCGGCAGGCCCGGGTTTCAGACAGGATGTCGTTGCAGGTGCGCGCGATGCGCTTGCGGTCGCTGGCGTCGCGGATCGGGTACAGCTCCCAATCCTCGTCGTCCAGCACGATGCCGCCGCCGTTACGGCGCATCATGGCGGCGCGGTAGCCGGCCGGCAGCCGCGCGCCGAGCTGCGCTTCGGTCTCGATGACCCACTCTTCGGAAAGATCGAATGCCATGCATTCCTCCTCAGGCGCGCCGCAGTGCGATGGTGCGCCCTGCCCGCGCCCGCAGCTGGCCGCAGCCGCCGTCGACGTCCTGGCCGGCCGAATCGCGCAGCTTGGTGAGGATCCCACGCGCATGCAGGCCGGCCGCAATCGCCCGCGCCCGCTCCCAGCTCGGCCTTTTATAGGGCAGGTCGGGCACGCTGTTATAGGGGATCATGTTCAGGATGGCGTACTTGCCGCGCAGGAGGGCAACGACGCCGTCCAGTTCTTCCGGCGTATCGTTGACGCCCTCCAGCAGGGTCCACTGGTACTGGATCGGATAGCCGCACAGGCGGGCATAGCGTTCGCCATGCTCCACCAGTTCCTCGGGCGTCATGCGCGGCGCGCGCGGCAGCAGCTCGCTGCGCAGCTCAAGCCGCGTGGTATGCAGCGACAGGGCCAGCGCCGGCTTCACCCGCCCTTGTCCCAGGCGCTCGAAGGCGCGCAGGTCGCCCACGGTGGAAAACACGAGGTTCTTGTGCGCGATATTCGCCTCGATGCCCAGGAGCTCGATCGCTTCCAGCACATTGTCGAGGTTCTGGGCCGGTTCGCCCATGCCCATGAAGACGACCTTCTTCACTGGCCGGCGCGAACGCGCCAGCACCACCTGCGCCACGATCTCGCCGCTCGTCACCTGGCGCAGCAGGCCTTCGCGCCCGGTCATGCAGAAGCGGCAGCCCACCGCGCAGCCGACCTGGCTGGACACGCAGACCCCGTCTCGCGGCAGCAGCACCGATTCGACCATCTGGCCGTCGTTCAATGCCACCAGCAGGCGCTCCGATCCGTCCTCGGCAGGATGCGCGGACACGAGGCGGGTCATCCCCGCCAGCTCCGCGTCGAGCGCCGGCAGCGCCTCGCGCACCGGCTTGGGAAGAAAGTCGGAGGCCGGACGGCGCCCACGCTCGTGCGCCGCGCCCTGCACCCAGTCGCGCAGCACGCGTTCCTGGTGCAGCGGCAGTGCGCCCAGCGCCGCCAGGCGCGCGCGGATGCCGCTCAGCTGCATGCTTAGTCGTTCTTGACGACGATGCTCGGGAACTTGCTGCTCATGTCCTTTGCCTTTTCCGCCACCTTGACCGCCACCTTGCGCGCGATCTCTTTATAGATGGTGGCAACCGGGCCTTCCGGATCGGCCACCACGGTGGGGCGGCCCGAATCGGTCTGCTCGCGGATCGACAGGGTGAGCGGCAGCTTGCCGAGGAAGTCGACGCCGAAGTCGCGGCACATCTTCTCGCCGCCGCCCTCGCCGAAGATCGACTCGTGGTGGCCGCAGTTGGAGCAGATGTGGGTGCTCATGTTCTCGACCACGCCGATGATCGGTATGCCGACCTTCTCGAACATCTTGAGACCCTTGCGCGCGTCCAGCAAGGCGATGTCCTGGGGCGTGGTGACGATCACGGCGCCCGTGACTGGCACTTTCTGCGACAGGGTCAGCTGGATGTCGCCGGTCCCCGGGGGCATGTCGACGATCAGGTAATCGAGGTCGCGCCAGTTGGTCTGCTCCAGCAGCTGCTGCAGCGCGCCGGTCACCATCGGGCCGCGCCAGACCATGGGTTCGTCCGGGTCGATCATGAAGCCGATCGACGAGACCTGCACGCCGTGGTTCTCCAGCGGCTCCATGGTCTTGCCATCGGTGCTCTCGGGACGGGCGTTAATCCCCAGCATCATGGGCTGCGATGGGCCATAGATGTCGGCGTCCAGGATGCCGACGCTTGCGCCTTCGGCAGCCAGCGCCAGGGCCAGGTTGACGGCCGTGGTCGACTTGCCCACCCCGCCCTTGCCCGAGGCGACGGCGATGATGTTCTTCACGTTCGGCATCACCTTCAGGCCGCGCTGGACCGCGTGCGAGAGGATCTTGCTATAGACCTTGACGGTGACGTTGCCCACGCCAGGAATCGCCTTCACGCCGGCCAGGACCTGGTCGCGGATCGTGGCGACCTGGCTGGCCGCCGGATAGCCCAGCTCGACGTCGAGGCTGACCTTGTCGCCGTCGAACTTGACGTTCTTGATGGACTTGGAAGAGACGAAATCCTTCCCGGTGTTAGGATCGATGACCGCCGACAATGCCGTCTTGATATCGTTCTCGGTGATGCTCATGTGTTTCTCCAATGTGATTGGGGCGAAGTGTAGCGCAAAATGCATCATTGCCGTGGGCGCAGCACCATACCCCCTGCGCATGTGGGGGCTTCCGCTGTTAAAATGCTTCTTTTCATATAACCCTAGCGCTTCGACCATGACCCGCAAGCTGTTCGTCACCACCGCCCTGCCCTACGCCAACGCTGCCTTCCATATCGGCCACATGATGGAGTACATCCAGGCCGACATCTGGGTCCGTTTCCAGCGAATGCAGAAGGACAACGGGCAACAGCGCCAGGTCCATTTCGTCTGCGCCGACGACACCCACGGCACCCCGATCATGATCGCGGCCGAGAAGGAAGGCATCACGCCCCAGGAATTCGTGGCCAAGATCGCCGCCGGCCGCCCGCAATACCTGAACGGCTTCCATATCGCCTTCGATAACTGGTATTCGACCGATTCGCCGGAAAACGTCGAGCTCTCGCAGGGTATTTACCGCAAGCTGCGCGATGCCGGCCTGATCGTCACCAAGACCGTCGACCGCTTCTATGATCCGGTCAAGGGCATGTTCCTGGCCGACCGCAACATCAAGGGCGAGTGCCCGGTCTGCCACGCCAAGGACCAGTACGGCGACAACTGCGAAGTCTGCGGCGCCGCCTACCAGCCGACCGAACTGATCAACCCGTTCTCGGTCTTCACCGGCTCGACCCCGATCCTCAAGCCTTCGGAACAGTATTTCTTCAAGCTGTCCGACCCGCGCTGCTTCACCTTCCTGAAGGAATGGCTGAACACCCCGGGCCGACTCCAGCCGGAAATGGTCAACAAGGTCTCGGAATGGCTGGGCGAATCCGGCGAGAAGCTGGCCGACTGGGACATTTCCCGTGACGCGCCCTATTTCGGCATCCCGATCCCTGACGCGCCGGGCAAGTTCTTCTATGTGTGGCTGGACGCGCCGGTCGGCTACCTGGCCTCGCTGAAGAACTACTTCGACAAGCAAGGTCTCGATTTCGAGGCCTTCCTGAAGGATCCGGGCGCCGAGCAGGTCCACTTCATCGGCAAGGACATCGTGTCCTTCCACCTGCTGTTCTGGCCGGCGATGCTGAACTTCAGCGGCCACCCGATCATCGACAAGCTGAAAGTGGCCGTGCACGGCCACCTGACCGTCAACAACGAAAAGATGTCGAAGTCGCGCGGCACCGGCATTTCGCCGCTGCGCTACCTGGAACTGGGCATGAACCCGGAGTGGCTGCGCTACTACCTGGCCTTCAAGCTCAATGCCAAGGTCGAAGACCTGGACTTCAATGGCGAAGACTTCGTCGCCCGCGTGAACAGCGACCTGATCGGTAAATACGTCAACATCGCCAGCCGCTGCGCCGGCTTCATCGCCAAGAAATTCGACGGCAAGCTGGCCGACAGCCTGTCGCCGACGGCCAAAGAGTGGATCTGCAAGGCCCTGATGGTCGACGGCGCCGAGCGCCAGGCCAGCATCGCCGCCGCCTTTGAGGCGCGCGAATATGGCCGCGCCCTGCGCGAGATCATGGAGATCGCCGACGTCGTCAACCAGTACGTGGACGAGTACAAGCCCTGGCTGCTGGCCAAGGACGAGAGCAAAGTGGCGGAGCTGCACGACGTCTGCACCACCGCCCTGATCCTGTTCCGCCAGCTGACCATCATGCTCTCGCCGGTGCTGCCGCACATCGGCGCGCGCGTCAGCGAATTCCTGGGCGACAGCGCATTCAGCTGGGCTGACACCCACGGCGCCGCCGTCTATGAATCGATGCTGGGCCGCACCATCGGCGCCTACAGCCACCTGATCCAGCGCGTGGATGCGAAGATGGTCGAGAACCTGTTCGACAAGCCGGCCGCGCCCGCCGTCGCTGCTCCCGTCGCCGAAACCGCCGCCCCGGCCGTCGACGCGCCTGCCGCCGGCGATATCGAAGAACTGGCCCCGGAAATCTCGATCGACGATTTCACGAAGATCGACCTGCGCGTGGCCAAGATCGTCAACTGCGAACACGTGGAAGGCGCCGGCAAGCTGCTGCGCCTGACCCTGGACGTGGGCGAAGGCCGCTACCGCAATGTGTTCTCGGGCATCAAGTCGGCCTACAAGCCGGAAGACCTGGTCGGCAAGCTGACCGTGATGGTCGCCAACCTGGCGCCACGCAAGATGAAGTTCGGTGTCTCGGAGGGTATGGTGCTGTGCGCCTCCGCAGCGGATGAGAAGGCCAATCCGGGCCTCTACCTGCTGGATCCGATGCCGGGCGCGCAGCCGGGCATGCGCATCCGCTGATTGAAGAACCCAGGTTCCCGCGCAGGCGGGAACCTGCCTCACCCCATCCTCGCAGCCTCCCGCCAGCCTCCGCCAAAATCAATCCCACGCCCTTTTGCGGCGTTATAATGGCATGTTTTTTCTGAAACTCGTGCCCCTACGGCCATTGCCGGCAGGCCTTCCTTCAGACTTATAAGATAGGTAGATAATAAGATGACCGAATTCACTCCTCTCCGCCATATTCCCCAAGCTAATGTGTTCCGCAAGGGCGACGTCTTCGTCCTGTTCGGCGAACTGTTCGGCCGTGGCTATGTGAATGGCCTGATCGACGAGGCGCGTGCCGCCGGCATGACCATCGTCGGCATCACCGTCGGCCGCCGCGACGAAACCGGCGCCCTGCGCGCCCTGACTGCCGAGGAACACGCGGAAGCGGAAGAGAAGCTGGGCGGCAAGATCATCAATGTGCCGCTGATGGCCGGTTTTGATATGGACGCCCCGGAAGGCGAGCAGAACCCGACCGAAATGCTCTCGGGTATCACCCTGAAGAGCTGGCAGGAAGACAAGCTGGACTGGGAAAAGATCGAGCGCTGCCGCGAAGCCGGCGTGCGCCGCTTCACCACCAGCGCAGCCCAGGTGATGGGCGAGGTCGACAAACTGGTGCCAAGCGGCGCCAACGTCTTCTTCGCCCACACCATGGCCGGCGGCATCCCGAAGATCAAGGCCTTCCTGGCCATCGCCAACCGCATCTACAAAGGCCGCGGCGAGCGCTTCATGTCCTCGCGCGCCCTGTTAGAGAGCGACCTGGGCAAGCTGATCCTGATGAACTTCGACGAAGTCACCGCCAACACGCTGAAGTACCTGATCGACGCGTCCGCCCCGATCCGCGAGCGCGTGACCAAGGCCGGCGGCGAAGTGCGCTACACCGCCTACGGCTACCACGGCACCGAGATCCTGATCGGCGGCAAGTACGTCTGGCAGACCTACACCAACTACACCCAAGGCTACGCCAAGATGCGCCTGGAATCGGTGGCCGAGGCGGCCTGGAAGAGCGGCATCTACGCGACCGTCTTCAACTGCCCGGAAATCCGCACCAATTCCTCGGACATCTTCGTCGGCGTCGAGCTGTCGCTCTTCCCCCTCTTGACCGCGCTGAAGAAGGAAGGCGGCGGGGCCTGGGCCGAGCAGCAATGGCAGATCTGCCAGGACCTGCTGGGCGAAGGCGTGTCGCTGCAATCGCTGCTCGACAAGATCGAGCAGTACAATAACGACGCGACCAGCGGCCACTTCCGCAACTTCGAAGCTTGGCCGATGGACAACACGCCGGAGCTGGCCGACGTCATGATCGGCACCTCGGAAGAGATGACCGCCATGCACAAGGACCGCAAGGCCCTGATCACCGACCACCTGTCCAGCCTGGTGCTGGAAGGCGCCGGCCCCCTGATGTTCCATGGTGCATCGGAAAAGATTTCGCCGGTGCTGTGGCTCAGCCACGACATCATCGCGCGCCAGCTGAACGAACTGCACAAGTAAGCTTGACGCAGCCGCCCCGCTGCAGAAGAATCTGCCGGGGCTTCCCAACTCTTTCTTACTTAGAATTTTCATGATCTTCAAGAAACAACACTCGCTGTACGAATCCGAGCACACCAAGTTCATCAAGGAACTGAAGGCCAAGACGCCGGGCATGGAAGAGCGCCAGGTCGAAGGCCGCTCCCTGCTGTGGGACAAGGCGCCGCTGTCGCTGGACGAGCAGGAGCGCATCAAGCAATCCCGCCTGCGCCAGCAGGCCTATCCGTACCAGACCAAGGTCTGATTTCCCAGGGACGCGCCCCATGCTGCCAGAGCAGGCCGCACCCGAGGTGCCGGCCGGTCCCCAGCAGGACGGGGCGCCTCCCCCTCTCGATGATGCCGCCCTGAATGCGGCTGCCGAGGCAGCCGAAGGGGCGATCGCGCGCCTGTACGGCGAGCCGCTGACGCGCCTGCCGAACGACCTGTACATTCCGCCGGATGCGCTCGAGGTCTTCCTCGACGCCTTCGAGGGTCCGCTCGACCTCCTCCTCTACCTGATCCGCAAGCAGAACTTCAACATCCTCGACATCCCGATGGCGCAGGTGACCCTGCAATACCTGGAATACGTCGAGCAGATCCGCCAGCGCAACCTGGAACTGGCCGCCGAGTACCTGCTCATGGCGGCAATGCTCATCGAGATCAAGTCACGCATGTTGCTGCCCAAGCGCCAGGACGACCTGGTCGAGGACGTCGGCGACCCGCGCGCCGAACTGGTGCGCCGGCTGCTGGAGTACGAACAGATCAAGGTGGCGGCGCTGGAAATCGGCGCCCTGCCCCAGGAGGGGCGCGACTTCGTGCGGCCCCAGCTATTCGTGGAACAGGGCCTGGCGCCCGTCTTCCCCGACGTCGATCCCTGGGACCTGCAGCGCGCCTGGCTGGACGTGATGCGGCGGGCGAAACTGACCCAGCACCACCGCATCTCGCGCCAGGAGCTGTCGGTGCGCGAGCACATGTCGGCCATCCTGCGCACCCTGCAGTCGCAGCGCTTCGTCGAGTTTTCCGAATTGTTTGCGGGCCAGCACACGGTTCCGATTGTGGTTGTACACTTTGTCGCCATGCTCGAACTGGCAAAGGAAACCCTGATCGAGATCACGCAGGCCGAACCTTTCGCGCCGATCTACGTGCGCCTGGCCTATTCCCCGGCTTGAGAAGCCGGTTACTTTATACCTTTCGATTACCCATGAAAATTATTTCCTCCATCGACGAACTGCGCGACCAGCTGCGCGGGCAACTGCGCACCGCCTTCGTGCCGACGATGGGCAACCTGCACGAAGGCCATCTCTCCCTGATGCGCCTGGCGCGCAGGCACGGCGACCCGGTGGTCGCCTCCATCTTCGTGAACCGCCTGCAGTTCGGCCCGAATGAGGATTTCGACAAATACCCGCGCACTTTCCAGGCCGACGTCGAGAAACTGGAGAAGGAAGGCGTCTACGTGCTGTTCGCCCCGACCGAGAAGGACATGTATCCGGAGCCGCAGGAATACCGCGTGCGTCCGCCGGATGGCCTCGGCAATACGCTGGAGGGCGAATTCCGCCCCGGCTTCTTCGATGGCGTGTGCACGGTCGTGACCAAGCTGTTCTCCTGCGTGCAGCCGCGCGTGGCCGTGTTCGGCAAGAAGGACTACCAGCAGCTCATGATCGTCCGCAACATGGCGCGCCAGTTCGCCCTGCCGACCGAGATCATCGGCGCGGAAACCTTCCGCGCGGAAGACGGCCTTGCCCTGTCCTCGCGCAACGGCTACCTGTCGGTTGAGGAGCGGCTTGAAGCCCCGGTGCTGTTCCAGCAGCTGAACGCCGTGGCCGGCGCGCTGCGCGGCGGCGAGCGCAATGTGGCGGCGGTCGAAAGCAATGCGATGGCCCACCTGGCCGGCCGCGGCTGGAAACCGGACTATGTCTCGATACGCAAGCGTATCGACCTGCAGGCGCCGGGCGCTGCCGACCTGGAAGCCGGCGAACCCCTCGTCGTGCTGGCTGCCGCCAAGCTGGGCAATACCCGCCTGATCGACAACCTGGAAATCTGAGGCGATAACAAAACACTATTTATGCTTGCGAAATTGCAACTTTAGCGTAGTTGGGCTTATACTTGTCGCGCTTTCATGCCTTCATCCAGACAAGCGCACAACCCTTTAGGAACCCTTGCCGTGAACGCAACTGCCGCTCCCTCCATCCGCAAAGGTCCGCCCAAGCCGTCCGATGCCTTGAGCCGCATCGGTGGCAACGCCCAGCCGCACGAAATGCGCGACCCCTTCGATATCGGCGAGGCGCTCACCGCCCTCGCCGAGTCGGGTGCACCGGTCACGGTCTTCCCCGCCGGCTGGATCGAGCCGCTGCTGGCGCGCATCGAATCGGTCGATCCGGAACTGCCGCATTTCGTGATCGATTTCACTGGCAGCGAACGCCCGCCCGGCGGCAAGGCAATCCTGGTCGCGTCCTTGGGCGGCAACGCCAAGCTGCAATTCGAGCTCGACCAGTCCTGGACCCCGCTGCCCGCCAATCCCATGCACGTGGCGGCGGAGTTTCCCGAAGCCTGCCTGGTGCTGAACCGTCGCGCCGCGCGCCGCGTGGAAACGCCGGTCGGCGTGAACTACGCCGCCAGCTTCCGGCTCCAGGGCCGGCAGTACAACCTGCCCCTGTACGACTTCTCCCAGGGTGGCGTCGGCCTGCGCGCCACGCCCGACGAGTGTTTCGGCCTGCACGTCGGCAAGAAGCTCGAAGGCGTACGGCTGGAGCTGGGCCCCAATCTCATCCTCACCGCCGACCTCGAAGTGCGCCTGATGCGCCCCTTCCGTACCTTCCTGCTGGGCGAGCAGGTGCAGATCGGCTGCAGCTTCGCGGCGATTTCGATGCAGATGCAGCAGACGTTGGAGCGCTTCGTCACCAGCGGGGCGGTGGAGCGGCGCGCGCAGGCGCGCTAGATTCTCGTAGGGTGGACGGCTTCGCCGTCCGCGCGTTCAACAATCGTGTGAATGGATGATGCGCCTCCTCTCACCGTATAGCTGAACGCGCGGACGGGAGACCCGTCCACCCTACGCTGCGACCGACTGCGCCCAGGCCAGCGCCGACAGGTGCGCCTTGTTCACGTCATGCGGACTGATGTCGAGCGAGGCCGCCAGCGAAGCCACCAGGTTGGAGTTCAGCTCGCAGGCCTCGGCCAGCGCCAGGTAAGGCCCATAGATCCCTTCCCGTCCCAGCAGCGCCTTGACCACCTCTTCCGGCAGCGGCACCGTCTCCAGCACCTCCTTCATCGGCAGGCCCAGCAGGCGGTCCAGCAGGGAGAACATGCCGGCCACGAACAGGTTCTCCGCTTCGCCACGCAGGGACGTCAAGCCCAGCAGCTCGGCCAGGCGCCCGCGCACGACGGCGGTTTCCATCAGCACCGGCGAGAAGCCGCTGGTGCTGGCGGTGGCCAGCAGCAGCACCAGCCAGCGGTACAGGGGCGCATAACCCATCAGGGCGATGGCCTGGCGCAGCGACTCTACCCGCCGCGCGGCCCCGAAGCCGGCCGAGTTGATGTAGCTCAGCAGCTTGTAGGTGAGCGCCGGATCGCGTTTCAGGACGTTCTCGAGCTTGGGCACGTCCTCGTTGTTCTGCACCATCTGCATCAGCTGCAGGATGGTGCTCTGGGTCGGGTTCATGCCCTTGACCGGGTTGCCCGGACGCGGGGTCAGGTGCAGCTTGCCGACGAAGGCGTCCAGGCCGAGGGCGGCGCAGGCGTCGAAATCGGCCCAGGTCGCCACCGGGCGGCCCACCATGCGCACCGCCGCGTGCTTGGCGGCCGCATAGGTGCGCGCCTGAGCGGCCACGTCGATGCCGGCGAACTGTACCTCGACGTACGAGGCATAGGGCGACAGGTTGCGGCCCAGCAGGTTGATGTCGGCCCCGCGGATCGACACCCCCACCCCGCCCACGCGCACGGCCTGGACGGCAGCGCGCACGTCCGGGTCGGTCAGCTTGCGGATATTCAGGGTGAGGACGGTGCGTTCCGGCGGCAGGCAGTGCAATGCGTCGGTGGACAGCATTTCCGGCACCGCGTCGAGGAAGAGCAGCTTGTCGCGCAGCAGCCAGCCATGTTCTTCATGGCAGACGTGCTCGGCAACAAAAGCCACCAGGTCTTCCAGCTCCTGGTCGCTGGGGGTCTTGCCGTCGTGGTGCTGCCACGACAGCTCGTAGCCGATGACCCGCTGCTTCGGATCCAGCAGCGGTTCACGAACGATAAAGTTGGTTTGGTGCATGTGGGCGCGTGTGTGAAACCTGATGCAGTATGCGCGGCCCGGCGCGGATCAGAAGCCGAGGCTGTCCAGCAGGTCGTCGACCTGTCCCTGGTCGGCCACGACTTCGCTCTTGCCTTCCGGGTTGATCTGCGGACCGTTGAGCAGGCCGTTGTCGATCTCGCGCTTGATCTCGCTCGGCGCGAAGTCGATCAGCACCTGCACCAGCTGCTTCTCGAGGTTCTGGGCGATGCCCGTGATGCGGCCGATCACCTGGCCGGTCAGGTCCTGGAAGTCCTGGGCCATCATGATGTCCATCAGCTGGCCGCGGGTGGCGGCCGCGCCGACGCGCGATTCATTCAGGCCGGCGATGGTGCGCTGTGCCAGCGCACGCCAGTCCGCCTCCGAGGCGCCGTTATCGAGCAGCGCTTGCCAGGAGGCGGCCAGCTCGGCCGAGCGGGTCTCGATCGCGTCCTGCACGGGGCCGGCGGTGTCGGTGGCGTCCAGCACCTTCTTGGCGGCCTGCTCCGACAGGCGCGCGACGTAGTCGAGGCGGTCGCGCGCATCCGGGATGTCGCTGGCCGCCTTCTCGATCAGCTTGTCGAGGCCGAGTCCGCGCAGGCTTTCATGCAGCGCGCGCGTCATGTGGCCGATGCGGCTCAGGACCTCCTCGTGGGAAGTCTCGACCTGGCCCACGGTCTGCTCAATCATCTCAGCCGCCCTTGTCCATCTTTTCGAAGATCTTGTTGAGCTTCTCGTCCAGGGTGGCGGCCGTGAAGGGCTTGACCACGTAGCCGCTGGCGCCGGCCTGGGCAGCGGCGATGATGTTTTCCTTCTTTGCTTCGGCGGTCACCATCAGCACCGGCAGCTTGGCCAGGGCGGGATCGGCACGGATGTTCTGCAGCATGGTCAGGCCGTCCATGTTCGGCATGTTCCAGTCCGAGACCACGAAGTCGAACTGCTCGCTGCGCAGCTTGGCCAGGCCCATCACGCCGTCTTCGGCTTCGTCGACATTGGCATAACCCAGTTCTTTCAACAGATTTCGGACGATGCGTCGCATCGTCGAGAAATCGTCAACAACCAGAAAACGCATCTTTGGATCAGCCATGAATTACTCCGTTTTGAATCTTGTACTTTGGGTTATTGGATGAAGACTGCATAACAGCCTCCAGAATAGCATTTTTGTTGCCGTACGGCGATAAAACAGCATCAATACGACGGTATTCGGATCAAACGCGCAACGCTCGGCTGCCTTGGGCCGCCAGATGCTCGAGCACCATGCGCGGCAGCGCCTGCAAAGGCCCCACATCGTGGGCCGCGCCGAGAGCGATCGCCTCGCGCGGCATGCCGAATACGACGCAGCTCGCCTCGTCCTGGGCGAAATTGTGCGCGCCCGCATTGCGCATGTCCAGCATGCCCGCCGCGCCATCCTTGCCCATGCCGGTCAGGATAACACCAACCGCGTTCTTGCCCGCCGCTTCAGCCGCGCTGCGGAACAGCACGTCTACCGAAGGACGGTGGCGGTTGACCGGCGGGCTCTGTTCGATCCTGGTCATGTAGTTGGCGCCGGAACGCGCCAGGAGCAGGTGCGAATGCCCTGGAGCAATATACGCGTGGCCCGGCAGCACCCGCTCATTGCCCTGGGACTCGACCACGCTGATCTTGCACAGGGAATCGAGGCGCTTGGCGAAGGAACTGGTGAAGCCCTCCGGCATGTGCTGCGCGATCAGGATGCCCGGGCAATCCGAGGGCATCTGCATCAGGAATTCGCGGATCGCCTCGGTGCCGCCGGTCGACGCGCCGATGATGATCAGCTTTTCCGACGAGATCAGCGGGCTGCGCAGGGCCGACAGCTGGGGCGCAGGCACGCTGCCGGGCACCGCACGCTTGATGCGCGCGCGCGAGGCGGCGCGGATCTTGTCGGCGATGAGTTCCGTGTATTCGCGCATGCCGGTCTGGATCGAGATCTTCGGCTTGGTGACGAAGTCCACCGCGCCCAGTTCCAGCGCGCGCATGGTGATCTCGGAGCCGCGTTCCGTCAGCGAGGACACCATCAGCACCGGCATCGGGCGCAGGCGCATCAGCTTTTCCAGGAAGTCGAGGCCGTCCATCTTCGGCATCTCGACGTCCAGGGTCAGCACGTCGGGGTTGTGGCGCTTGATCAGTTCGCGCGCGACGAGGGGATCGGGGGCGGTGGCCACCACTTCCATGTCGGGCTGGGAGTTGACGATTTCGCTCATCACGCTGCGGATCAGCGCAGAGTCGTCGACGATCAGTACCTTGATTGTCATGAGTCGCCCCTTTCAGGTCTTTTTTATTGTGAAGGCAAGCCTTAGAACAGGTCGATGTCGCCGCCAACCGGTTCGACCTTGAGTCGTTTGGCGTAATCGAGTTCGCGTTTTGCCAGCGTATCGTTTTGGGTTTGCATCAGCTTCTTCACCAGCACCTTGCCGGTCTTCGGGAAGAAGTACACCTTGCGCGGGTAGATGTCGTTCAGGTCCGAGGCCAGCACCGGGATGCGCTCGGTCTTGAGAAACGTGGTGACGAAGGCCGCATTGCGCTCGCCCACGTTCATGGCCGTGAAGCCGCGCAGCACCGCGCCGCCGCCGAAGACCTTGGCTTCCAGGTTCTCGCGCCGCGCGCCCGCCTTGAGCAGGTCGTTGATCAGGATCTCCATCGCGAAGCTCCCGTAGCGCATGGAGGCCGACACCGGACTGCCGCCGTCGCCGCCGCCGTCCGGCAGCATGAAGTGGTTCATGCCGCCCATGCCCGTGATGCGGTCGCGGATGCAGGCCGAGACGCAGGAGCCGAGCACGGTCACGATCAGCATGTTCTTGCCGGTGTAGTAGTACTCGCCCGGCAGGATCTTCGCCGCGTCGCAATCGAAGGTGCGGTCGTAGTAGACGTTGGTGGCAAACTGGTTGTTCATGGTTCTCGCCGCTTCAGCGGCCCACCTTGTCGAGCTCGTAGACGGTCTTGCCGCGCAGGCGCAGCGAATCGGACACGTAGAGGAAGTTTTCGGAGTGCCCGGCGAACAGCAGGGCGTGCGGCTTCATCAGGGGCACGAAGCGCGACAGGATCTTGCGCTGCGTGTTCTTGTCGAAGTAGATCATCACATTGCGGCAGAAGATCGCATCGAACTGCCCTTTCACGGGCCAGTCGTCGGCCAGCAGGTTCAACTGGCGGAACTCAACGAGTTTACGCAGTTCGGGACGCACGCGCGCCATGCCCTCGTTGGCACCCTTCCCCTTCATGAAGAAGCGCTTGAGGCGCTCGGCGCCCACCTTGTCGACCCGCTCCATCGGGTACACGCCGTTGGAAGCGGTGGCCAGAACGTTGGTGTCGATGTCGGTCGCGATCACCTGCACCGGTGGAGTGAGCGTGTTGAAGGCCTCGCAGGCCGTCATCGCGATCGAGTACGGTTCTTCGCCGGTGGAGGCGGCCGAGCACCAGATCGTGATCGGGCCGTCCTGGCGGCGCAGGGCCCCCAGGTGATCGGCCAGCAGCGGGAAATGGTGGGCTTCGCGGAAGAAGGAGGTCAGGTTGGTGGTCAGCGCATTCGTGAAGGCTTCCCACTCCGCGCCCATGCGGCCCGCTTCCAGGTCGTCGAGGTAGCGCGCGAAGGACTGGATGCCGGTCGCGCGCAGGCGGCGCGCCAGGCGGCTGTAGACCATCTCCTGCTTGCTCTCGGCCAGCGAAATGCCGGCGCGCTGGTAGATCAGCGCGCGGACCCGTTCGAAATCACTGCGCGTGAAGTCGAATTCCTTGACCGTGTCGGTTTTCTGCTGCGGCACTTGCCTGCCTCTTTACTGTTCTGTTTCTCGTAGGGTGGGCGATTCCTCGCCCACGCGTTCAACGCTCGGATGCACTGCGGCGACGCACTTTCTTGTTGAACGCGTGGGCGGAGGACCGCCCACCCTACCAATGCAAATTCGTGCCGAAACCTGGTATTACGCTGCCAGCTTGTCCATCAGGCCCATCTCGCTCGACGACATCAGCTTGTCGATGTCGACCAGGATCAGCATGCGCTCGTCCACCGTGCCCAGGCCGATCATGTAGTTCGAGTCGAAGGCGGTGCCCATTTCCGGGGCCGGCTTGATCTGGTCCGGGGTGAGCGTGGTCACGTCCGACACGCTGTCCACCACCATGCCCATGATGCGGCCGCCGATGTTCAGGATGATCACGACGGTGAACTGGTCGTACACCGGGGTGCCGAGCTTGAACTTGATGCGCATGTCCACCACCGGGATGATGATGCCGCGCAGGTTGATCACGCCCTTGATGAATTCCGGGGCGTTGGCGATGCGGGTCACGGCTTCGTAGCCGCGGATTTCCTGCACCTTGAGGATGTCGATGCCGTATTCCTCGGAGCCCAGGGTGAAGGCCAGGAATTCGCTGCCGGCGCCTTCGACGGTGCTCTCGACCGGCTTGTTGTTTTGTACAGTAGACATGGTGAGTCCTCTTGGTTTTGGGGTTGCTGAGTCTTTAGGAAACGATGGCGTCATCGAGCAGCTGGCGCGAGGAGCGCACCAGCGCGGCCACGTCCAGGATCAGGGCGACGCCGCCGTCGCCCAGGATGGTGGCGCCGGAGATGCCGGCCACCTTGCGGTAGTTGGCTTCGAGGTTCTTCACCACCACCTGCTGCTGGCCCACCAGTTCGTCGACGAAGAGCGCGGCCTTCTTGCCCTCGGTCTCGAGGATCACCACGATGCCCTCGGATGGGTCGGTGATGCGCGGTTCGATGTCGAACATCTGGTACAGCGGAATCAGGGGCAGGTATTCGCCGCGCACCTTCAGCACGCGTCCGCGGCCGGCGATGTCGCGGATGTCTTCGCTGGCGGGTTGCAGCGACTCGACGACAAAGGACAGCGGCAGGATGTAGATCTCTTCGCCACTCCTGATCGACATGCCGTCCAGGATGGCGAGCGTGAGCGGCAGCGAGATCGAGATCGTGGTGCCGAAGCCGCGCGCCGAACGGATGTCCACCGTGCCGCCCATCGAGGCGATATTGCGCTTGACGACGTCCATGCCGACGCCGCGGCCCGACACGTCGGTCACCTGCTCGGCGGTGGAGAAGCCGGGCGCGAAGATCAGCTGCCAGACTTCCTCGTCCGTCATGTTCTCGCTGACGGCCAGGCCATTTTCCGATGCCTTGGCCAGGATGCGCTCGCGGTTCAGGCCACCGCCGTCGTCGGAGACTTCAATGACGATGTTGCCGCCCTGGTGGCCGGCCGACAGGAACAGGCGCCCTGCTTCCGATTTGCCGGCGGCGACACGCGCGGCCGGCATCTCGATGCCGTGGTCGATCGAGTTGCGCACCAGGTGGGTCAGCGGGTCGACGATGCGTTCGATCAGGCCCTTGTCCAGTTCCGTGGCGGCGCCGTTGGTGATGAAGTCGACCTTCTTGCCCAGTTTCGACGCCAGGTCGCGCACCATGCGCGGGAAGCGCGAGAACACGAAGTCCATCGGCATCATGCGGATCGACATGACGGCTTCCTGCAGCTCGCGGGTGTTGCGGCCCAGCTGGCTGATGGAGTTCAGCAGGCGCTCGTGCCCCATCGGGTCGAGGGTGCTGGAGCGCTGCTCGAGCATCGCATTGGTGATCACCAGCTCGCCGATCAGGTTGATCAACTGGTCGACCTTCTCGACCGAGACGCGGATCGAGGAGGATTCGGCATGCGGGTCCTTCTTCGCAGCCTTTTTCTCGGCCGCCTGTTCGGCCGCGACCTCGCTCATCTCGATCGGATCCGGGCGCTGCTGGGCTGCTGGTTGCGGCGCCTCGCTGCCGATGCCCGCGAGGGCGCGGATCTGCTCGATCGGCTGGAAGAAGCCGTAGCCGCGCTCGTCGTCCGAGATGTCCTCGCTGGCGGCGGCGCCGGCTTCCTCGTCCATGTCGAAGAAACCCCAGCCCTGCTCGTCCTCGATGCGCTTGCGCTCGGCGGCCTCGATGGCGCGCTGCTCGGGCGTGAGGGCCGGGGCTTCGAAGATCTTCAGGTCTTCGGGGTTGAGCACGAAGGAGCAGATCGCGATGATGTCTTCCAGGCTCTCGTGCGTGGTGATGATGAGGGCGCTGCGCCCGCCGTCGAGCGGGGTCACCTTCACGCGGCCCATCAGGCCGAGTTCATCGACCAGGGCGCTGATGTCGCGCTGCTCGACGTGCGGCAGCTCGATCTTGTAGCGGTGTGCTCCCTCGGTGGGATGGTGGCTCTTGGCTTCGGCCGTCAGGTAGGACGGCGCCACCACCGGCGCCTGCGGGACCAGGCCTTCGGCCAGGTCGTGCAGCACCATGCGCACGTTGGCGACCGCTTCCTGGTCGACGGAGGCGCCGTGGCGGTGGCCGTCGAGCTGCATCTTGAGGCTGTCCTTGGCCGCCAGGAAGGCGTCCACGTGGTTCGAGGTCAGCGCCATCTCGCCCTTGCGGATGCGGTCCAGCAGCGACTCGAGCACGTGCGTGACTTCGCTCATGTCGGTCAGGCCGAAGGTCGAGGCACCGCCTTTCACGGAGTGGGCGGTGCGGAAGATCGCGTTCAGGTCTTCTGGGTCGGGCGACGCGACATCGACGCCCAGCAGCAGCCGCTCCATTTCGGCGAGCAGTTCCTCTGCTTCGTCGAAAAAGACCTGGTAAAACTGGCTGATGTCGATCGTCATGATAAATACCGGTTATTTGCTTGACCTGGACGCGAGTCCATCAGCCGATGACTTTTTTCACGACCTCGATGAGGCGTTGCGGATCGAAAGGCTTGACCAGCCAGCCGTTGGCGCCGGCGGCGCGGCCCTTGGACTTCATCTCGTCGGACGATTCGGTGGTCAGCATCAGGATCGGCGTCTTGGCGTAGTTCGGCAGCGTGCGCAGGGTCTTGATCAGGGCCAGGCCGTCCATGCGCGGCATGTTCTGGTCGGTGAGGACCAGGTCCACGCTCTGCTGCTTCGCCTTGTCCAGGCCATCCTGGCCGTCGACCGCTTCCACCACGTTGTAGCCAGCCGCCTTCAGGCTGAAGGCCACCATCTGGCGCAGCGAACTGGAATCGTCGACCGCGAGAATCGTTTTTGCCATGTTTTGCTCCTGCTGTTTTAAGTCCGGACTGTGCCGGTTGAATGTTAAGTGGCTAAATAGTGCGTCATGATGCGGGGGTCAAGCTCAGAAGAGCTCGATGTCCCCGCTTTCCAGATGATGCTGGTCGACCGATTTGCGCAGCATGCTGCGCAGCTCCAGCGACTGGATCGCCAGGGCCATGCTGACCTTGCCCAGGCGTTCCACGATTTCCTCGCTGTCGGTTTCGGGCGCGATTTCCGCGCCGTGTTCACTCAGGGTGCCCAGGAATTCGCGCAGGCCGGCCACGCGCCGCAAGGTGCGGTCGATCAGCTGGCTGGTCATGTCCTGGAACTGCATGCTGGTGATGGCCGTGTTCACGTGCTGGCCGATCTCGCCCGACATGTCCGACAGGCGCGCGCTGTCCTCGGCGCTCGGCTTCTCGCCAGCCAGCAGGCGGTCGATCGCTTCCTGGCGCGCGCCCACCGCGCTGTGGATCGCCATGAAGCTGCTGGTCAGCTTGTCGATGGCTTCCTCCAGCAGCAGCTCGGTCTGCAGCAGGTCGGTCTCGACCTCGGTCAGGTGGCGGCGG
The DNA here is from genome assembly GCA_040758275.1 of Pseudomonadota bacterium. Lineage (GTDB taxonomy): Bacteria > Pseudomonadota > Gammaproteobacteria > Burkholderiales > Burkholderiaceae_D > Telluria. The sequence goes on along the minus strand of JBFLVV010000033.1, from coordinate 23,549 downwards.
CCGTGGATGGCGACGCCCGACAGCAGGCGCTTCACGTGCGATCCAAGTATCTTTTTTCTTTTCATTCGAGTCTCCAGGACCAGACGTCAGCGTCCGCCGGCGGCGGCGACTGTCGCCTCCGCCGCGGCTTGCGGTTGCTGTGCCGGCACGTCGAGGGCGGCGGCGTCGCGCTGGACCGCTTCCTCGGTGCGCTTGTTCATCACGATGATGCTGATGCGCCGGTTGATCGGGTTGAACGGGTCCGTGCGGTCCAGGTTGACCGCCGAAGCCAGGCCCACCACGCGCAGCACCTTGTCGTCGGGGAGGCCGCCCTTCACCAGCTCGCGGCGCGAGGCGTTGGCGCGGTCTGCCGAGAGTTCCCAGTTGCTGTAGCCGGCTTCGCTGAAATACGGGGTGGCGTCGGTGTGGCCCGACAGGCCGATCTTGTTCGGCACTTCGCCCAGCACCATGCCGATCACGTTCAGGATTTCTTTCGTATACGGCTGCAGCTCGGCCTTGGCCATCGCGAACATCGGGCGGTTCTGCTCGTCCACGATCTGGATGCGCAGGCCTTCGCTGGTGATGTCGAGCAGCAGCTGGTTCTTGTACTTCTTGAGCAGCGGGTTGACCTCGATGATCGATTCGATCTTCGATTTCAGGGACTGCAGGCGCTCGGCTTCCGCGCGCGCCACCTGGGCCTTGGCGGCTTCCAGGTTGTAGGTCTTCGAGGTCGGGTCGATGTCGCCCTTCTTGACCTGGCCGTTGCGGCGCGTGAGGTCGGTGCCGCCGCCCTTGATCACGGACGAGGCGTCGCCCGCGCCCGAGCCGCCCGACATCGCGACCTTCAGCGGAGTCTTGAAGTATTCGGAGATGCCTTCGAGGTCGCCCTTGGCGGTCGAACCCAGCAGCCACATGAGCAGGAAGAAGGCCATCATCGCGGTCACGAAGTCGGCGTACGCGATCTTCCAGGCGCCGCCGTGGTGGCCGCCGACGACCTTCTTGATGCGCTTGACGACGATGGGACGCATATTGTCGTCAGCCATGGCCCCCTCCTCGTCTCAGGTCCTGCGGTTGTTGGATAAGCAGCATCACGGCTTACTTCTTCTTCTTGATGTGCTCTTCGAGTTCGGCGAAGGTCGGGCGCTCGGTCGAGTACAGCACCTTGCGGCCGAATTCGACGGCCAGCGCCGGCGCGTAACCGTTCAGGCTGGCCAGCAGAGTGACTTTCACGCACTGGAACATCTTGGTCGATTCTTCCAGCTTCTGCTCGAGCACGCTCGCCAGCGGGGTCACGAAGGCGTAGGCCAGCAGGATGCCGAGGAAGGTACCGACCAGGGCCTTCGCGATCAGGATACCAAGTTCCGCCGGCGGCAGGCCCACCGATTCCATGGTGTGGACCACGCCCATCACCGCCGCCACGATACCGAAGGCCGGCAGGCCGTCGCCCAGCTTGGAGATGCAGTGCGCCGGAATCGCCCCCTCGTGGTGGTGGGTCTCGATCTCGTTGTCCATCAGGTTTTCGATCTGCATCGCGTCCATATTCCCCGAGACCATCAGGCGCAGGTAGTCGGTCATGAATTCGATGATGTGGTGGTCGGCCAGCACGGCCGGGTATTTCGAGAACAACGGCGAGGCTTCCGGATTCTCGATGTCGCCTTCGATCGACATCAGGCCTTCCTTGCGGACCTTGGAGAGCACGTCGAACTGCAGCGCCATCAGCTCCATATACATGTCGCGCGTGTAGTGCGAGCCCTTGAACACGGTCGGCAGCGCCTTGACGGTGGCCTTGACCGACTTCATGGTGTTACCGACGAAGAATGCGCCGACCGCCGCGCCGCCGATCATCAGGAGCTCGATCGGCTGCCACAGGGACGCCATGTGGCCGCCGGCCATGGCGAAGCCGCCGAACACGCAGGCGCAGACGACGATGTAACCAATAATGACTAACAAGGGAATACCGCTCCAGAAAGGCCGGGAATGGATCGTCCGGCTGGCTCAAACAAAACGATTCGAAAAAGTGATTTCGGGCAAAGTTGACGCAGGGAACCACTCTAGCGGGAGAACCGTTGGCGGGCAAGTAAAAAGCCCCGATTTGTCGCCTAAAAGTGCCAGATATGGAGGGCTGGGCCGCCCTTTGTGGGGTACACGGTACGGTTCGGTAAACGATCGTCAATGATGAATTCGTAACTGACTAGCAGTGTCCCGGGCCGCATCTCGCGCGAGGCCTTGCGCCATAGCGCGCTCATCGCGGCCGGGGACAGGTAGGCGAAGACCAGTTCGTAGTCGCCAAAGTGCAGCTTGTCGTAGTCGCCGCGGATGAAGCGCGCCGGGCTCCCGGTCAGACGCGCGCGCAGGCTGCTGATGAACCAGGGCAGCGGCGCCAGCTCGATGCCGCTGGCCTCGATGCCGGTCCGGCGGCGCGCCATGTCGAGCGTGAAGCCGCCCAGGCCGCTGCCGATGTCGATCACCCGCGCCCGCCCTTCCGGCGGCAGCAGGCTGGCCACCGCATCCCAGACCCGGCGGTTCGAGGGGTAGTACGGCACTTGCGTGCGGTAGGTCGACCAGTACAGGAGCAGCAGGAAGAAGAACAGGACCAGGTAGGCGGTCGGTGGAATGTCCAGCTGGGCGGTGGCGTAGAGGCCCAGGGGGAAGAGCAGCTGGATGAGGCGCCACCAGCTGGCCAGGCCGCGCCACCATGTGAGGCCGGCGGCAATCGCGCCCTGGATCAGGGCGACGCCGAGGTAGGACATCGATACCCCGGAGCTGGCGAGGAGCCAGGTCGCAGCAAGCGTCATAGGGAAAGCGGCAATCTGGAATACCAGCGCCGCAATGGCAGGTTTCATGTAGGGTGGGCGGCTGTGCCGCCCACGCGTTCAACTTCCCGATGATCAGATGCGCAGCCGGCGTTCATAGGTGATTTGAACGCGCGGGCGGGAGACCCGCCTTTCGCGGCCCGGCCCACCCTACGACCCCGAATCCTGGTTGGCCGCCGCCTCCTTGGCCTTGCGGGTCTTGCCCGCGCGCGAAGGCATGTGGCACAGGCCGCACAGGTAGTCGGCGTTCAGGTCGAGGGAATTCACGATGAACTTGCCCTGGCATTTCTGGCAGGGCGCCAGCACCAGCATGCCGCTCTGGAAGAAGCGCACCAGGGTCCAGGCGCGCGTCAGGGACAGCAGCGGCTCTTCGCCCGGCTCGGGCGGCATCTGTTCGAGGTAGAGCTTGTAGGCCTTCATCACCGCCTGGATACCGGTGGCGCCGGCGTGTTCGACCAGGAAGTCGTGGATATTGATGAAGAGCGAGGAGTGGATGTTCGGCTGCCAGGTCAGGAACCAGTCGGTCGAGAACGGCAGCATGCCCTTTGGCGGAGAGACGCCCTTGAGCTCCTTGTACAGCTTGAGCAGGCGTTCGCGGGACAGCGACACTTCGGTCTCGAGCAACTGGAGGCGCGCCCCCAGGTTGATCAGTTCGATCGCAAGCTGGATTTCCTGGGCTTCCGAAACGACGCTTTTCTTGCTCATGTGCTGCTCCCGCGCAGGTATTACCTTGTTGCGGCCCCGGCGGGACCGCTGTCAGCGGGAATTATACGATCTCTTCAACAGGCTGGCCGGCCATCAGGATGGCGGCGTGCGACTGGGCCAGGCTGCGCTCCTTGGTGTGGCTGGTAAGCATCGACAGGATGGCGGTGTCGTCGAAGCGGAAACGGGCCAGCATCATATTGCCGCCTGCCAGTTTCAGGATCTGGGCATTGCTCATGCCTTCGATCAGGTCGGCGATATCGGCCGAGATACCGAGACGGAAGATCGCGGTGACTTTATCGGCGCGGATCATCTGCTGAGCCAGCATCAGGTAGCTCAGGTTCGCGTCGCGGATTTCAGCCATCATGTCGTTCATCGTCATTTTTCTCTCCGTATCCGTGTTGAAGCAGGGAATGTGTGTTGCCGTTGAGATAGATTCTCGCCGTGGGGCAACTTTTGCGGAATTGGACGAAGTCTGTATTTTTCGTCCGCGAATGACGGACATGACCCGTAGGAGTTTGTCTGACAAACCCTTCTGGATCACTCTGGCGCCCCTATGAAAAGGGGCTTGGGGAGGCGCTGGAAAACCAGCCAAATTGTGGACGCCCGACGCTGCTTCTGTCGTGCGCTTGATACGGTTTACGTCAAGCTTTAGGAGAACTTTAGGGTTTTCGCAAAATATTTTTTCAATCTTTTGCTGCCCTCTCTCCTCCTGTAACGGCACACTCGGAGAGAACTTGAGGGTTTTTGAAAAATATTTTCAGGACCCTTTACCGCGCTTCTGGATTGGGTAACGGCAGCACTTTTGGGAACTTTAGGGTTCTTGAGAAATTTTTTTAAAAATTTTTTCGCCAGCTTTAAAGTTATCGGCAAGTCAACAAAAGGAGACAGCCTGTCCCGGAACTTGCTACACTGCGAAGCTGACAAAAAAGCTTCAAGCCTCAAAATCAAGGGAAGTCCATGAGCACCAGCATGACCCGCGCCGACTGCCTCGCGCGCGACCAGGAGGATCCCCTGCGCTCCCTGCGCGACCGTTTCGACCTGCCCGAGGGCGTGATCTACCTGGACGGCAACTCGCTCGGCGCCCGCCCCAGGGCGGCGCTTGCCCGCGCCCAGGAAGTGGTCAGCCGCGAATGGGGCATCGATCTGATCAAGAGCTGGAACACGGCCGGCTGGTTCGAACTGCCCAAGCGCCTGGGCGACCGCCTGGCCCCGCTGATCGGCGCCCGGGCCGGCGAAGTCGTCGTCACCGACACCACTTCGCTCAACCTCTTCAAGGCGCTGGCCGCCGCCCTGCAGATCCAGTCCAAAGGGCCGAACGCCACTCGCCGCACCATCGTCACCGAGCGCAGCAACTTCCCGACCGACATCTATATGGCGGAAGGCCTGACCCAATGGCTGCAGCAGGGCTATTCGGTGCGCCTGGTCGATTCCGTGGACGAGATTCCCGCCGCGGTGGACGCCGACTGCGCGGTGTTGATGCTCACCCACGTAAATTACCGCACCGGCTACCAGCACGACATGGCGCAGCTGACCCGCCATGCCCATGAGAGGGGAGCCCTGACGGTCTGGGACCTGGCCCACTCGGCCGGCGCGGTGCCGGTGGACCTGCACGGGGCACATGCCGACTTCGCGGTCGGCTGCACCTATAAATACCTGAACGGCGGACCCGGCGCCCCGGCCTTCATCTGGGTGCCGCAGCAGCACCAGGCCGCCTTTGCCCACCCGCTCACGGGCTGGTGGAGCCATGCCGCGCCCTTCGCCATGTCGCACGGCTTCACGGCCGTCGACGGCATCGGCCGCGCGCTGTGCGGCACCCAGCCGGTGCTGTCGCTGGCCCTGGTCGAATGCGGGCTGGAAGTCTTCGAAGCGACCACGATGGCCACGATCCGCGAAAAATCGCTGGCCCTGACCGATCTCTTCATCGGGCTGGTCGAGTCGACCTGCGCGCATCACCCGCTCGGCCTCGTGACCCCGCGCGAGCACGCGCGCCGCGGCAGCCAGGCCAGCTTCACCCATCCGCATGGCTACGCCGTCATGGCGGCCCTGATCGAACGCGGCGTGATCGGCGACTACCGCGAGCCGGAAATCATGCGCTTCGGCTTCACGCCCCTGTATACGAGCTATGCCGACGTGTGGGACGCGGTGGCGATCCTGAAGGACATCCTCGACCGTGAAGCCTACGACACCCGGCTCGAACGCAGCGCCGTGACCTGAGGAGAGAGACGATGAACGACAAGGCCAATAAAGCAGAGTGGCACGGCGCCAAACTCGACTTCAAGGAGTCGATGAGCTATGGCGACTACCTGGGGCTCGAGAGCATCCTCACGGCCCAGCATCCGCTCTCGCCCAACCACAACGAGATGCTCTTCATCATCCAGCACCAGACCAGCGAACTCTGGATCAAGCTGATGCTGCACGAGCTGCAGGCCGTGCGCCGCCACATCAGGGAAGACAACCTGCCGCCGGCCTTCAAGATGCTGGCGCGCGTCGCCCGCATCATGGACCAGCTGGTGCATGCCTGGGACGTGCTGGCGACCATGACACCGCCCGAATACACGGCGATCCGCCCCTACCTCGGCGCCTCCTCGGGCTTCCAGAGCTTCCAGTACCGGGAGCTCGAGTTCATCCTCGGGAACAAGAACCCGAACCTCCTCGGCGTGCACGAGAAGTCGCCGGAACACCACGCCATCCTCGAACGCGAACTGCACGCGCCCTCCGTCTACGACGAGGCCGTGATGCTGCTGGCGCGCAGCGGTTTTCCCATCGCGGCCGAACGCCTGCAGGCCGACTGGACCCAGCCGACCAGGTGCGACGAGAGCGTCAAGGCCGCCTGGCTGGGCGTCTACAAGGATACCGAGCACCACTGGGCCCTGTACGAACTGGCCGAGAAGCTGGTCGACCTGGAAACCGCCTTCCGCTTCTGGCGCTTCCGCCACGTGAGCACGGTGGAGCGCATCATCGGCTTCAAGCAGGGAACCGGAGGCACCTCGGGCGCCAGCTACCTGCGCAAGATGCTGGACGTGGTGTTGTTCCCGGAGCTGTTCGCGCTGCGCACCGAGCTCTGAGCCGGGCGGGTCCTGGCAAGCGCAGTGTATGATCGCGCTATTGTCCAGCTCTCGACCAGCATGCCGTCCCCGCCACCCGCACTCGCGCCAGCGTTTTCGCTCTACCTCGACCTCGTCCGCGTGCTGAGCGCGTTCGCGGTGGTGGCCGCGCATTTCGCCTACACCGGTGCAGTTGCACCCGGCGCCTGGGGCGTGGCCGGCGAGATGGGGCGCGAGGCCGTGATCGTGTTCTTCGTGCTGTCCGGCTTCGTGATCGCCGCCAGCACGGCGCAGCGCCGCCCGGACGGCCGCTCCTACGCGCTGTCCAGGCTCGCCCGCCTGTATTCGGTGGCGCTGCCGGTCCTGCTGCTGGCCTTCGCCGCCGGCGCCGTCTTCCGTCTCCTCGACGTCCCCGTCCCCACCGCCGGCTACACCCTCGACAAGCCGCAGCTCTACATCCCCTTCCACCTGCTGTTCCTGGGCCAGAGCTGGACGCTGACCGAAGCGCCGCCCTTCATGATTCCCTACTGGTCGCTGTGCTACGAAGCCTGGTACTACCTGCTGTTCGGATTGGCCTGCTACCTGCGCGGCAAGCGGCGCATGTTCCTCATCGGCGCGGCGCTGGCCCTCATGGGCTACAAGATGTGGCTGCTGCTGCCGGTCTGGCTGGCCGGCGCCTGGCTGTATCAGGCAGGCGCCAAGCCCCGGCTCCCGCCTGCCCTGGCCCGCCTCGGCTGGCTAGCCAGCCTGCTGGCCTTCGGCCTCTACGTCGGCCCGGGCCTCGAAGCGCCGCTGCGCGCCGCGGGCAGCGCGGCCTGGCCCTTCGCCGCACTCCCGCTGGGCAGCGCCGACCGCTTCCTGGCCGACTACCTGGTGTGCGCCATCGTGCTGGCCAACTTCGCCTGTGCCCGCGATGCGCGCTTCGGCAGCCTGCTGCGCCTGGATAGACCGATCCGCCTGCTGGCCTCCCACACCTTCACCCTCTACCTGTCGCACATGCTGGTGATCCGCTGCTGGCTCGCTTTCGTACCGCACCGGCGCGACTCCGGCGCCGACCTGCTCGCCCTGCTGCTTGCCATCGTCGCGGCCACCATCCTGCTGGGCGGCGTGACCGAGCGCCGCCAGCCGGCCTGGCGCGCCCTGTTCGCCCGGCTGCCGGGCCTGCGCCCACGCAGCCAGGCCGCCGTGCCAGGCCGCGAAACCCTGGGCGCCTGAAGGCCACAGCGCTTTCACGTACAATCGTCGTTGATCTTTTCCCAACGGCGGAGGCGTGATGAAGTGCGACGTACTGATCCTGGCAGGCCTGTGGAACTCCGGCCCCGACCATTGGCAAAGCCACTGGCAGGGCCGCTACCCGAAGTGGACCAAGGCCGAACACCGCGACTGGAACTACCCCGACCGCGACGAATGGGTGGCCGAGCTGGATGCCGCCATCGCCGCTTGCCGTGGCGCGCCGATCCTGGTCGCGCACAGCCTGGGCTGCACGCTGGTGGCGCATTGGGCCGCCAGCGGCTCGCCACTGAAAGTCGCCGGCGCCTTCCTGGTGGCGCCCAGCGATGTCGAGGCGCCCAGCTACCCCGTGCCGGTGAACGGCTTCGCCCCGATCCCGCTCGCGCCCCTGCCCTTCCCCAGCGTGGTCGTCGCCAGCACGGACGATCCCTATGTCTCGAACGAGCGCGCCGAAGCCTTCGCCTCCAGCTGGGGCGGCCGCCTGGTGAAGATCGGCGACGCGGGCCACATCAACGGCGAATCCGGGCACGGCCCCTGGCCCGAGGGCGAGCGGCTGCTGCAGGAATTCTGCGACGCCATCGGGCACGAGCAACGCTAATGAAAACCCGCCACGGCAGCTGCCATTGCGGCAGCGTTCAGTTCGAGGCCGACATCGACCTCGCCGCGGGCACCATCAAGTGTAATTGCACGATTTGCAGCAAGATGCGCTTCTGGGCGGCGCAGGTGCCATCGAGCCGCTTCCGCCTGCGCAGCGGCGCCGACGCGCTGCGCGAATACCGCTACCACACGCGGCGCGACGCGCATTACTTCTGCGGGAATTGCGGGATCAATGTGTTCTCGACCGGGGAGTCGGCGGCGCTGGGCGCCTTTCATGCGGTCGTGCTGGCCTGCCTGGATGACGTGACGCTTGATGAACTGCTGGCGGCGCCGGTGCGCTACCTGGATGGGCTGAATGACAACTGGGTGACGCCGCCCGCCGAGACCAGGCATTTGTAGGGTGGGCAGGTTCCCTGCCCACGCGGTCAAACCACGGTGATTCAGCCCGCGCGGCTGCTCAAATCATAACTATCACCGCGTGGGCGTTCGTAATTCCGGGCACTGCCCGAAATTACCCCGCCCACCCTACGAACGTCAAGATCGCGGTATCAATGAAAACCGGGGCTCGTGGCCCCGGTTCTAGATGGCGCTTATTTCGTCGCCAGCAGCATCTCGTTGAGACGCTTCACGAAGGATGCCGGATCCGTGAGGCTGCCGCCTTCGGCCAGCATGGCCTGGTCGAACAGGATGTGCGACCAGTCGCCGAAGCGCGAACCGCTCGCGTCCTCGTACTTCAGGCGCTGCACCAGCGGGTGGTTCGGGTTGATCTCGAGGATGGGCTTGGATTCCGGCGCGTTCTGGCCGGCGGCCTTCAGCATGCGCAGCAGGTTACCCGACAGCTCGTTCTCGTCCGCGACCAGGCAGGCCGGCGAATCGGTCAGGCGGAAGGTGACGCGCACGTCCTTGGCCTTGTCGCCGAGCGCGCCCTTCATCTTCTCGACCAGTTCCTTGTAGCCGGCTTCGACTTCCTCGTGTTCCTTCTTCTCGGCCTCGTCTTCCAGCGCGCCCAGGTCCAGGCCGCCCTTGGCGACCGACACCAGTTCCTTGCCGTCGAAGTCGTTCAGGAAGGACAGCATCCATTCGTCGACGCGGTCGGTCATGAGCAGCACTTCGACGCCCTTCTTGCGGAAGATTTCCAGGTGCGGGCTGTTCTTCGCGGCGTTGTAGCTGTCGGCCGTGACGTAATAGATCTTGTCCTGGCCTTCCTTCATGCGTGCGACATAGTCGCCGAAGGAGACGGTCTGCTCGTCGGAATCGCCGCTGGTGGACGCGAAGCGCAGCAGCTTGGCGATACGGTCCTTGTTGGTGGCGTCCTCGCCGATGCCTTCCTTGAGCACCTGGCCGAACTCCTTCCAGAAGGTCGCGTACTTGTCCTTGCCGGCCTGCTCTTCCGAGTTGGCCATCTCTTCCAGCATGCCCAGCACGCGCTTGGTCGAGCCTTCGCGGATCACCTTGACGTCGCGCGACTCCTGCAGGATCTCGCGCGAGACGTTCAGCGGCAGGTCGCTCGAGTCGATCACGCCCTTGATGAAGCGCAGGTAGGTCGGCATCAGCTGCTCGGCGTCGTCCATGATGAAGACACGCTTCACGTAGAGCTTGATGCCGGCGCGCTTGTTGCGGTCCCACAGGTCAAACGGAGCGTGCGCGGGCACGTAGAGCAGCTGGGTGTACTCGCTGCGGCCTTCGACGCGGTTGTGGGTATAGGCCAGCGGGTCCTGGAAATCGTGCGAGACGTGCTTGTAGAACTCGGTGTACTGCTCTTCCGTGATGTCCGATTTCGAGCGTGCCCACAGCGCGCTGGCCTGGTTCACGGTCTCGAACTCGTCCTTCAGGACGGTCTGCTTCTTCTCCTCGTCCCACTCTTCCTTCTGCATCACGATCGGCAGCGAGATGTGGTCCGAGTACTTGCGGATGATGGATTTCAGCTTCCAGGACGAGAGCAGCTCTTCCTCGCCGGCACGCAGGTGCAGGATGATGTCGGTGCCGCGGCCGGTCTTCTCGATGGACTCGATGCTGTAGTCACCCTCGCCGGTCGACTCCCAGCGCACGCCTTCGGAGGCGAAAGCGCCGGCGCGGCGGGTGTTGACGATGACCTTCTCGGCCACGATGAAGGCCGAGTAGAAGCCGACGCCGAACTGGCCGATCAGGGCCGCGTCCTGCTGCTGGTCGCCCGAAAGCTTGCTGAAGAATTCCTTGGTGCCCGACTTGGCGATGGTGCCCAGGTGCGAGATGACTTCGTCGCGGCTCATGCCGATGCCGTTGTCCGAAATCGTGATGGTGCGCGCATCCTTGTCGAAGGCGACCTTGATTTTGAGTTCGTGGTCGTTGCCGTAGAGGGCGTCGTTGTTGATCGCCTCGAAGCGCAGCTTGTCGGCGGCGTCGGAGGCGTTCGAGATCAGTTCGCGCAGGAAGATCTCCTTGTTCGAATACAAGGAGTGAATCATCAGTTGCAGCAGCTGTTTTACTTCAGCTTGAAAGCCAAGGGTTTCTTTTTCGGCGACAGCCATCTTATTCCTCGTAAAAAAACATGGTGGTTGGTTAAGCTCGTGGCATATAAGGGTAGCAAGACGAATTTCAAGAGCTATTTTTTTGACAACCTTCGAGATGGGCGAATCTTTTTTTGGTCAGTATGTCGAATTCCCGCATCCCCGTTCGTCGTGGGGATAGCAGCACCCGACAACCAGAACAGGAGATCCGACATGAAACAGGCGACCCGTGCCATCCCCGAAGGCTTCCACACCATCACCCCGCACCTGGTCTGCGAAGGCGCGGCCAAGGCACTGGACTTTTACCGCGAGTGCTTCGGCGCCGTCGAGGTGTCCCGCATGCCCGGCCCGGACGGCAGGATCATGCACGCCGAGATGCGCATCGGCGACTCGATGTTCATGCTGTGCGACGACTTCCCCGACTATGGCAGCCCCGGCCCGCTCGGACTGAAGGGTTCGCCGGTCGTCATCCACCTCTACGTGCGCGACGCCGACGCGGTGTGGGAACGCGCCATGGCGGCCGGCGCCAGGGCCACCATGCCGCTGGGCGACGCCTTCTGGGGCGACCGCTACGGCCAGTTCGTCGATCCCTTCGGCCACCGCTGGGCCGTCGCGACCCACGTCCGCGACATGACGGTCGACGAGATCCAGGAGGCGATGGCCAAGGAGATGCCGCCGGAATGCGGCGGCGCATGAACCCTTGACTCAGCCCGCCAGGGCACGTTCCAGCAGGCGGATCGTGCCCGCGTCCTGCAGCGCCGCGACGTTCAGGCGCATATGGGTCGAGGCCAGCTGCTTCGGCGAGAACAGGCTCCCCGGCGCCAGCAGCAGCTCCTCGCGCATGGCGCGCGCCGCCACCGCATTGGTGTCGCGCCCGGCGTCGACCCAGGCGAACATGCCGGCGCTCGGCGCGGGGTCGAGGCGCAGGCCCAGCGCTTCGAGCTGGCGCAGCGCCTTGGGACGCGCCGCGTCGAGCCGGCTCCGCACCCGGTCGAGGTGCTTGCGGTACAGGCCCTCGGACAGGATTTTATAGACCACGCGCTCGCCGATGTCGGAGGTGGAGAGCGTGCACAGCATCTTGCGGTCGGCCAGGCGCTGCGCCCGCTCCTGCGAGGTCGCGATGTAGCCGACGCGCAGGTTCGGCGCCATCGATTTCGAAAAGCCGCCCAGGTAGATCACGCGCTTCAGGCCATCCAGCGCCGCCAGCCGTGTCGCGCCGCCCGGGTGCAGGTCCGCATAAATGTCGTCCTCGACCACGGTGAAGTCGAACCGCTCCGCCAGGCGCAGCAATCCATAGGCCTTGGCCGCCGACAGCGAGCTCGAGGTCGGGTTGTGCAGCACCGAATTGATCACGAAGAGGCTGGGATGGTAGAGGGCCGCCAGCTCGGCCAGCTGCTCCAGGTCCGGGCCATCGGCCAGGCGGCGTACCCCCACCACGTTCAGGCCCAGCGCGGCAAACGACCCGAACATCAGGAACCAGGCCGGATCGTCGACCAGGATGGTGTCGCCGGGGCGGCAGAACTCGCGCGCCACCAGGTCGAGTGCCTGGGTCACGCCCAGGGTGGTGACGATGTTGTCCGGCGGCGCCTCGACCTCGATCTCGAGCAGCTTGTGCTGGAGCTGCTGCCGCAGCGGCAGGAAGCCCTGGGGCGGGCCATAACCCAGCAGGCCGGCGCTGTTCTGGCGGCTCAGGGAGCGCATGGCGTTCGCGACCGCCGCGCCGTCGAGCCAGTCGGCCGGCAGCACGCCGGCGCCGGGGGATAGCTGCATGGGCGCCTGCCGGAACAGGTTGCGCACCAGCCAGGCGATGTCGAGGGTCGCCGTACTGCTCGGGCCGGGCGCGGCCACGTGCCGGGCCGGCTGCGGCCGTTCGCGCACGAAGAAGCCGGCCCCGCGCCGCGAATCGAGGTAGCCCTGGGCCACCAGGCGGTCGTAGCTGGCCACCACGGTGAAGGGCGAGACGCCGTGCGTGGCTGCGAACTGGCGGATCGAGGGCATGCGCGCGCCGGGACGCAGCAGGCGCTCCTCGATGCGGCCGGCCACAAGGCGCACGATCTGGTCGGCCAGGGGCTCGCCGGAATCGCGCGACAGGCTCAGGCTGCCCGAAACTGGTGTATTGGTCATTTCGCCATCACAGTGAATGAATTAAATGCGCAAGTGTACTGGGACTGTATTGGTGCGCATCGCTAGCATAGGCCTGTCATCCTGACGATGCAATCGCCCATGCGAAGGACCTCCATGAGTACCGCTTTCTGCTCCCGCCCCGCCGCTCCCAGCCATACCGGCCGCGCCATGCTGCTCGGCCTGCTCGGCGTGGCCATGTTCAGCCTGACCATGCCCTTTACCCGCATCGCAGTAAGCGAACTCGACCCGATGTTCGTGACCTTCGGCCGGGCCCTGGGCGCGGCGATGCTGGCGGTGGCCTGGCTGGCCTGGAAGCGTGCGCCCCTGCCCACGCGCGACGCCCTGCCCGCGCTGGCGGCCGTGGCGGGCGGCTGCATCGTCGGCTTTCCGCTGCTGACCTCGTACGCGCTGCGCACCGTGCCCGCCTCCCACGGCGCCCTGCTGGTCGGCGTGCTGCCGCTGGCGACCGCCCTGTACACCGCCCTGCGCGGCCACGAACGGCCCTCGCGCGGCTTCTGGGGCATGGCCCTGCTCGGCTCCAGCCTGGTGGCCGCCTATGCCCTGGTCCAGGGCGGCGGCGCCCTGCACATGGGAGACCTGCTGGTCTTCGGCGCGGTGGCCTGCGCGGCGATCGGCTATGCCGAGGGCGGGCGCCTGTCGCGCAGCCTGGGCGGACCGGAAACCATCTGCTGGGCCCTGCTGCTGTCGGCGCCCGCCTCCCTGGCCCTGCTGCTCTGGCACGGCCTGCCGGCGCCAAGCGGCGTGGGCCTGCGCGCCTGGCTGGCCTTCGCCTACGTCACCGCCATTTCGATGTTCATCGGCTTCTTCTTCTGGTACCGCGGCCTGGCCCTGGGCGGAGTGGCGCGGGTCGGGCAGGTGCAGCTGCTGCAGCCATTCCTGAGCCTGATCGGCGCGGCCCTGCTGCTGGGGGAGGCGCTCACGCTCGGCAACTGCCTGTTCGCCCTGCTGGTTGCCGCCGTCGTGTTTGCCGGGCGCAAGATGGCAGTCCGCCAGCAGTAAAACTGTATCGCACATGGCTGGCTAGACTTACAATATCGGCTTCCATCAACGCAAGGTATCAAAACCATGTCCGTCTACGACAAACTCAAAGAACTGAACATCACCCTGGCCGCGCCGGCCACCCCGGCCGCCGCCTACGTCATGTACGTGCAGACCGGCAACCTCGTGTTCATCTCCGGCCACATCGCCAAGAACGCCGACGGCTCGCCGAACGCCGGCATCCTGGGTCGCGACAAGACCACCGCCGACGGCCAGGCTGCTGCGCGTTCGGTCGCCATCGACCTGATCGGCACCCTGCAGGAAGCCGTGGGCGGCGACCTGAACCGCGTCAAGCGCATCGTCAAGGTGATGAGCCTGGTCGCATCGACCCCGGAATACAACGAACAGCACCTGGTCACCAACGGCTGCTCGGAGCTGATCGGCGAAGTGTTCGGCGATGCCGGCAAGCACGCGCGCTCGGCCTTCGGCGTGGCGTCGCTGCCGCGCGGCACTTGCGTCGAGATCGAACTGATCGCCGAAGTAGCCTGAACATTTGTTTGTAGATAAATAACTTTTGTTTGTCTAGTACCGCTTGCGGGCCGGGCCTACCCGGCCCGGTCCATCCTTGAGCCGCTACCCGCGTGCTTTATAATGGTCCGGCACTACCCGTGCGGTCCCTTCCAGTGAGAGTCAGTGAGACTATGAAAATCGAGAATCCAAACCCCATCCAGTGGCAGTTTTCGGAGCGCGCACAGCAGCTGCAAAGCTCGTTCATCCGCGAAATCCTGAAAATCACCCAGCGTCCGGAGATCATCTCCTTCGCCGGCGGCCTGCCATCGCCAGCCACCTTCCCGGTCGACGTCATGAAAGCGGCCTACGACAAGGTGCTGACCCAGACCGGTAAAGTCGCGCTGCAATACGGCCCGACCGACGGCTACGGTCCGCTGCGGGAATGGATCGCGAACTCGCTCTCCACGGAAGGCTCGCGCATCCTGCCGGAACAGATCCTCATGACCTCGGGCTCGCAGCAGGCCCTGGATCTGCTGGGCAAGGTCCTGATCGACGAAGGCAGCCGCGTGCTGGTCGAGACCCCGAGCTACCTGGGCGCACTGCAGGCCTTCTCGGTCTACCGTCCTGAATTCAAATCCGTCGTCACCGACGATCACGGCCTGGTGCCCTCGTCGATCGACGCGATTGCCCAAGGCGCGCGCCTGCTGTACGCGCTGCCGAACTTCCAGAACCCGACCGGCCGTTCGCTGTCGATCGAGCGCCGCCAGGAACTCGTCGAAACCTGCGCCCGCCTGGGCCTGCCGCTGATCGAGGACGACCCTTACGGCACCCTGTCCTACCGCGGCGAGCCGATGCCGAAGATGGTCGCCATGAACCCGGACGGCGTGATCTACATGGGCTCCTTCTCGAAGGTGCTGACCCCGGGCATCCGCCTCGGCTACGTCTGCGCCCCGCTGCCGCTGGTGCGCCGCCTCGAGCTGGCCAAGCAGGCCGCCGACCTGCACACCGCCCAGCTGACCCAGATGGTCGTGCACGAGGTGGTCAAGGACGGCTTCCTGGACCAGCACATCCCGACCATCCGCAAGCTCTACGGCGACCAGTGCCAGGTCATGCTGGACGCGATGGCCGAACACTTCCCGAGCAGCGTCACCTGGACCAAGCCCGAAGGCGGCATGTTCATCTGGGTCACCCTGCCGAAGAGCATCGACGCGATGAAACTGCTGGACCAGTCGCTGGCCGCACGCGTGGCCTTCGTGCCGGGCGCGCCGTTCTACGCCAACGAGCCGGAAACCAACACCCTGCGCCTGTCCTTCGTGACCGTGCCGCCGGAACGCATCCGCGAAGGCATCGCCATCCTGGGCAAGCTGATCAAGGACATGCTGTAAATCCCGCCGGGCGGCTCTCTGCCGCCCCAATCAACCGCCGGTTTCGGCCGGCGCGTGACTCAAAGTTGTTTTGCTGCAACATTTACATGTTTCGTGGATAAAGAGCAACATTCGTTGCCGCAAGCGATCGTGATGGGAGTATGATTTCCAGGTCACATTTGCTTGTACCTGGCCCTAGCCGGCCTGTTATGGGCAGGTATTTGCTAGAACCGGCTTATCCAGCGACCGTATGAAACATCCTGCCTTCGCGATCCCGGCGCCCACGCGCCAGGCCGCGATCCTGATCGTCGACGATGCGCCCGCCAGCCTCGGGCTGCTGCAGGACATGCTGCGCGGCCAGGGTCACCGCACCTTCGTCGCCACCTCCGGCGAGCGCGCGCTGGACCTCGCGGAACGCGTCCAGCCGGACCTGATCCTGCTCGACGTGATGCTTCCCGGCCTCGACGGCCTGGAGACCTGCCGTCGCCTCAAGGCAGAGCCGGCGACCGCCGACATCCCCGTCATCTTTGTCAGCGCCTGTTCGGACACCGAGGACATCGTCGCCGGCTTCGACTGCGGCGCCGCCGATTACATCGCCAAGCCGCTGCGCCTGCCCGAAGTCTGCGCCCGCGTGCATGCCCAGCTGCGCTTCCGCTCCGCCAGCCAGAGCGACACCCGGCAGGCGCGCCACCTGCGCATGATCGTCGAAGGCATGGACGAAGGCCTGATGCTGCTCGGCCTGGACGGCCGCATCCAGTACGCCAACCCGGCCAGCGAACGCTGCCTGGGCTATAGCGGCAGCGAGCTCGCGGGCCGCCAGCTGGCCGCCCTGCTGGCCGAACCGGCCGCCAACGACTACGCCGCCTTCTTCGAGCAGCGCTCCGGCACCCACGACAGCGCAGTGCTGGAGCGCTGCCGCGGCACCCGCGAAGTGCTGCTGCAGCAACCCGACGGCAGCGTGCGCGCCATGGACCTGAGCCTGTCGCCGATGGCCTCCGGCGAACAGCTCTTCGTCGCCCTGCTGCACGACATCGCCCACCACAAGCGCTCCGAAGACGCCCTGCAGCGCGCGGCCCTGGCCGACCCGCTCACCGGCATCGCCAACCGCCGCCACTTCGACGCCTGCCTGGAGCGTGAATGGCAGCGCGCCATGCGCAACGGCCAGCCGCTCTCGCTGCTGGTGCTCGACGTCGACCACTTCAAGCGCTACAACGACGTGCTCGGCCACGCCGCCGGCGACCAGTGCCTGCAGGCGATCGCCAGCACGGTGCGCGCCCAGGCCCTGCGCGCCACCGACCTGGCGGCCCGCTACGGCGGCGAGGAATTCGTGCTGCTGCTGCCCGAGACGCCCTACGAGGGCGCCGCCAAGGTGGCCGAAACGCTGCGCGCCGACATCGAGCGCCTGCGCGTGCCGCACCCGGGTCTCGGGGCCGATTTCGTCACCGCCAGCGTGGGCGCCGCGACCATCGTGCCGACACAGTTCGACGCCCTGGGCTCGCTGTTCGTGGCGGCCGACCGGGCCATGTACGAGACCAAGGCGGGCGGGCGCAACCGCGCCCGTGCCGTACGGGCCGGCTACGCGTGGGACTCCGTCCAGCACGCGCTGGCTCGGTAGGGTGGTCGGCTTCGCCGACCGCGCGTCCAGCCAGTCCAGGCGCCGCCACAACGCATCCGTGAGTTGAACGCGCGGTCGGCAGAGCCGGCTGCGCGCCCCGGACCACCCTACAACTGCTTCGGGTAACCGGTGATGCGGGCGATGTCGCGGTACATCGGCTGCAGCCGCTTGTACATCTTCAGGTACACCTCGCGGTAGAGGCGCTCGTAGATGCGCTGGTTATCTGCGTCCGGCGTAAACACCTTGCCGACCCGCGTCATCGCCCCGATCGCCGCATCGAAATCCGGATACAGCCCGAGCCCGACGGCGGCGTCGATGGCCGCCCCCAGGCCCGAGGTTTCGTACACATGCGGCCGCGCGGTCGGCAGGCCGAAGATGTCGGCGGTGAGCTGCATCGCCGCGTCGCTCTGCGAGCCGCCGCCGGAAACGCGCAGCTCCTGGATGCGCACCCCGCCGCGCCGCTCGATGCGCTCCTTCCCTTCGCGCAGCGCGTAGGCCAGCCCTTCCAGGATCGCCCGGTACACGTGGGCCCGCGTGTGCACGTCGCCAAAGCCGATGATCGCACCCTTGGCCTCCCGTCCCGGCACCCGGATGCCCGGGGTCCAGTAGGGCTGCAGCATCAGGCCCATCGAGCCGGGCGGCACCGCATTGGCCAGTTCGTCGAACAGGCGCTCGGGCGCCACGTCTTCCAGCAGGGCGCGCGACTGCTCGTGGTGGCCGAACTGCTCCTTGAACCAGTTGACCATCCAGTAGCCGCGGAAGACCTGCACCTCCGTGCTGTAGGCGCCGGGAATCGCGGCCGGATACGGCGGCACGAAGGGCGTCACCTCGACGTAGCGCTTCGTCGTCGTGTTGATGGTGGCCGTCGTGCCGTAGCTCAGGCACCCCACGTGCGGCGCGCTGCAGCCGGCCCCGATCACTTCGCAGGCCTTGTCGGCGGCGGCCGCCAGCAGGGGCAGGCCTTGCGGGATGCCGGTCTGCCTTGCTGCTTCCCTGCTGATCTCGCCGAGACGCACACCAGGCTCGACGAGCTCCGGCAGCATGCGGGGCAGCACGGCGAGGGCCTGCCATTTCCAGTCGCGCTTCCCTGCCCACCTGCGGCGCCGGTAGTCGAAAGGCAGGTAGGCCACCAGCGAGCCCGAGGAATCGGCGTAGCGCCCGCACAGGCGGTAGTTCAGCCAGCCGGACAGCAGCAGGAGCTTGTGCGTGGCCTCCCATACCTGCGGCTGGTGGGCGCGGATCCAGTTGATCTCGGCCTCGCCGCGGAAGTAGTCGATGGTGCCGCTCACGCGCGCCAGGGTGAAGGCGCTGCGCCACAGCGGGCCGATCGGCGGCACGGTGTCGGTGCGGCGCTGGTCGAGCCAGGTGATCGCGGGACGCAGCGGCCGGCCTTGCGCGTCGACGTTGATGATGGTGCCGCGCTGGGTGGTCACGGCCACGCCCGCGATGCGCGCGCGGTCGGCGCCGGGCATGGTCCACAGATCCTGGCAGGCGCTACACAAGGCCTGCCAGAAGCCTTCCGCATCGTGCTCGGCCCAGCCGGGTTCCGGGCTGCGGTAGTCCAGTAGCGGCACTTGCGTCTTGGCAACGATGTCGCCGCGCAGGTCGAACAGCAGCGCGCGCACGCTCTGGGTGCCATTGTCGATGGCGAGGATCAGGGGGTCAGGCGTCATGGCTGTCGAGTGGACTGTAATGCGCGCGCCACAGGGCGAGATAGTCGCGTTGTTCGGTGTCCCAGCGCGCGTCGCTCCAGCCGAGTTCCGGCTGGCAGATGGCGCGGATGCGGGCCAGGTGCGCCGCGCCGCCCTCATGCAGCTGGATGCCCAGGCGTGTGCGGCGCAGCAGCAGGTCCTCCAGGCGGTGCACGCTTTCCGTGCGCGCGGCCCAGCGCAGCTCGGCCCAGGGCGTCAGCGTGCCGGGGATGAATTCCAGTTCGCCTTCGCGGGCGGCATTGACCAGGTCCTGGGCGTGGCGGCCGTGGCGGCCGGCAAGGCGTTGCAGCAGCGCGGCCGGTATGCGATGCGGACCGGTGGGCCGCGCCCGGTGCGCGAACACCGGCTGCGGCCTGAGGTCCGGCCGCCAGTGAGGCAATTGTCGCGCCACATGGGCCAGCGTATCGAGGGCGATGGCGCGGAAGGTGGTCAGTTTGCCGCCGGTGACGCCGACCAGGCCCGGCTCGTCCCACACCAGGTGCTCGCGCGTTTCCTTCGAGGGCGCGCCATGGCTGCCGCTGTCGAGGACCGGGCGCACGCCGGCATAGGTGGCCACGACATCCGCGCCGCTCAGGTCCAGCTGCGGGAATTGCGCACGCAATGCGGCCATCAGGTAATCGAACTCGGCGCGGGTCACGCGGGCCTCACGCGCCAGCTCTTGCCCATGGTCGATGTCGGTGGTGCCGACCAGGGTCACGCCCTCCCAGGGAAAAGCGAACACGGGACGGCCATCGCCCGGATGCATCAGGCTCACCGCCTGCGCCAGCGGCAGGCGCCAAGCGGGAATCACCAGGTGGCTGCCGCGCAGCGGCCGCAGGCGCGGGCTCGCGCCCTGCCCGGCCAGGCCGCCCGCCCAGGCGCCGGTGGCATTGACGACGACGCGCGCATTCACGTCGATGCCGCCGCCGCTACGCGCATCGCGCAGCCGCGCACCAATCACGCGCCCGTCCGTGCGCAGCAGGGACTCGACCGCCACGTAGTTGCGCGTCTCGGCGCCGTACTCGCGCGCCTCGTCCAGCACGCGCAGCACCAGGCGCGCGTCGTCGGTCTTGGCATCCATGTAGCGGATGCCGCCCTGCAGGCCCGCATGGCCCACGTTCGGCGCCAGCATCGCGAAGCCGTCGGCGTCGAGCCAATGGCGTTCGCGCCGGCCGGCGAGGAAATCGTAGACGGCCAGGCCGGCCAGGAAGCTGCGCCGTTTGCGCCGGCTGGCGCCGTAGTCGGCGAAGGCGAAACCCTGGGGCTCGACCAGGCCGGGCGCGTCGCGCAGCAGGGCTTCACGCTCGCGCACTGATTCGCGCGTCAGGCGCAGACGCCCTTCGGCCAGGTAGCGCAGGCCGCCATGCACCAGCTTCGAGGACCGGCTCGAGGTGCCCCAGGCGAAGTCGCGCTGTTCCACCAGCAAGGCCTTCAGGCCGCGGCGCGACGCCTCCAGCAGGATGCCGGCGCCGGTAATGCCGCCGCCAATCACCAGGAGGTCCCAGTCGCCGGTCTTCATGAGGCGAGCAGCTTGCCGGGATTCATGCGGCCATCCGGATCGAACTGGCGGAACAGCGCCGCCATCGCCTTCATCCCGAGCTCGCCCTTCTCGGCCTCCAGCCAGGGGGCGTGGTCGACGCCCACGCCATGCTGGTGGCTGATGGTGCCGCCGGCGGCCACGATGGCTTCCGACACCCTGTCCTTCAGGCGGCGCCAGCGCAGCATATCGGCCTCGAAGTCGCCCGAGAGACGGAACACGAAGGTCGAGTACACACTGGCCCCCTGTGGGTAGATGTGTGACAGGTGGGTGTAGGCGTGCACCCGCTCACCGGATGCGTGCAGGGCGTTGGTGGCGGCGCGCTCGATGCCCTCCATCGCCTGGCTCACGCGCGGCCAGTCGACCGCCGTTTCGACGGTGTCGATGGCATAGCCGTGGGTCCAGGCCGCGTTGCGCAGGTAGACGTTGCGGAAGCGGTTGCGGCGCCAGCGCTCGCCCAGGCCGCGGCCCACGTGCACGCCGCGGTGGCGGCGCGCCAGGCCGAGCGCGGCCTGCAGCGCCGGCAGGGCCTGTGCCTTGTCGCCGCTCACGCCGATCATCAGCATGCACTTGCCCTCCCCGCAGCCGCGCAGGCGCAGCCATCCTTCGAGCAGGCGCACCAGCTTCGCGTGGCCGGCCAGGGTCAGCATGGTCGTGGTCTCGACGGCGTTCGACAGGCGCAGCATCGACAGCGGCAGCCGCGCCTGCGCCAGTTCGCGCACCGCGTTCAGCGCACGCTCCCAGTCGGGGAAGAACACCGCATGGAAGGATTCGTGCTGCGGCAGGCGGCTGATGCGCACCGTCGCATGGGTGACGATGCCGAGGCGTCCTTCGGAACCGAGCACCATTTCCCGCAGGTCGACGCCGGCGCTCGATGCCGGGAAGGTCGGGATGTCGAGGGTGCCCGCCGGCGTCTCGACCCGGCCGCCGGCGAACAGCTGCTCGATGCGGCCATAGCGCAGCGACTGCTGGCCGGACGACCGCGTCACCACCCAGCCGCCCAGGGTCGAGTATTCGAAGGATTGCGGGAAGTGGCCGAGGGTGTAGCCGTGGGCGCGCAGCTGGGCTTCCAGGTCGGGTCCCGCCACGCCGGCGCAGAAAGTGGCCAGCTGGGCCTCGCGGTCGAGCGAGACCATCGCGCGCATGCGGCTCATGTCGATGCTCAGCACCGGCCTTGCCGCGTCCATCACGCCGAGGTGGCCGGCCACGCTGGTGCCGCCTCCGTAGGGAATGACGTCGGCGCCGTTGGCGGCGGCGAAGGCCAGCAGGCTGCGCACCTGTTCCGAGCATTCCGGGTAGCCGACACCATCCGGCGCAGCATGCACGCGGCCGTGGCGCAGGCGCAGCCAGTCGGGCAGGCTCTGGCCGAGCGCGTGGCGCAGGCGGGTTTGCGCCGAAGCGTCGACCAGCGGGTGCTGCGGCAGGCGGCCGGGAGCCAGGGCGGCGCACGCAGCATCAAACGTGGCGTCTTGCGGCGCCGTGCCCGGACCGAGCCTGGATGACAGAAAGGCCAGCGCCCCCTCGCCCAGCGCCATGTCGATTCCATCGTCTCCCCAGCCATTCCACCGCCGCATCGGCATCCCTCTTATATACTGTTGATTGTTTTTCATGCCAGAGTAAGCATTCGTTCCTCAACCGTATTGCGCTTTCATGACACAGCCTTGCTCCATTGCGTCAACTTTGCCTCCGGATGGCGGCCGGGTGACGGGTTCCTATCTGCAGCCGCTCGTGGAGACGGCGGCGGCGCGGGGCGTCAGTGCCGACCGCCTCGCCGCCGCCGCGGGCCTGCCGGCCGGCTCCTTCAGCCCCCTGCCCGACTCGCTCGCCGCACGCGATTACATCGCCCTGCTGGATGCGGGCGCCATGCTCACGGAAGACCCGCATTTCGGCCTGCACGTGGGCGAACGGGTCCGTCCCGGCACCTACACGGTCTACGGCCTGGTCCTGATGGCCTGCCGCGACGTCGGCCAGGCGCTGGAACAGACGCAGCGCTACGAAGTGCTGGCCCATGACCTCGGCCGTACGCAGCTCAGCGTCGAGGGCGCCGACGCGCTCTACGCCTGGATCAGCCATTACCCTGCCGCCTCCCGCCACCTGGTGGAAAGCGTGTTTGCCGGCATCCGCGTGTTCGGCAGCTGGCTGGCCGGGCGCCCGCTCAGCCCGCGCCACGTCGCTTTTGCTCACCGCAGCGACGCGCCGCTGGACGAGTATGAGCGCGTACTGGGCGTACGTCCGCAATTTGGCGCAGCTGGCAATGTGGGGCGCTTCGACGCCGCCATCCTCGCCATGCCGGTGCCGGACGCCGATCCCAGCCTGTATCCGGTGCTGCGCCAGCACGCCGAGCGCCTGCTGGGTGCGCGCAATGCGGCCGGCGACGGCATCCTGGCCCAGGTCCGCTCGATGCTCGTCAAGCAGCTCCCGCAAGGCGGCGCGCGCCTGCCGGCGGTGGCGGCGGAACTCGGCATGTCGCCCCGCACCCTGCAGCGCAAGCTGGCCGACGCCGGTTCCAGCTTCCAGGAACTGCTCGACGGCGCCCGCTACGAGCTCGCCCGCGACTACCTGCGCCAGCGCGAACTGGGCCTGGTCGATATCGCCTTCCTGTTGGGCTACCAGGAACAGAGCGCCTTCACCCATGCATTCCGCGAATGGTCGGGGATGAATCCCGGCGCATGGCGCGATCGCGCGCAAGACGAGGCGCACAACCGTGGGCAGATCTGACAAACACAATCGGTGTCATCCATTAGCCAGCCCGTGTCAATGACAAAATAGGTCTGCAAGCGTCGCGATAAAATCGCGACGCAACTCTTCCCGACCCGTGCGTCTCAGCCTATCGCGCCCGTTTTCTCGTTGTCTGG
>JBFLVV010000032.1:0-54118 GCA_040758275.1 Pseudomonadota bacterium | reverse complement strand
AAAGCCTGATGACCATAGCAAGTCGGTCCCACCCCTTCCCATCCCGAACAGGACCGTGAAACGACTTTGCGCCGATGATAGTGCTGCAACCAGTGTGAAAGTAGGTTATCGTCAGGCTAGTTATATGCAAAGCCCGCTCAGTTGATACTGAGCGGGCTTTTTGCTTTTTGTTTTTTGCATTGAAAACATCGCTCTCCGGACTACACTGAAATAGCTGCGCCGTTATCGGAGGCTGCCATGGATGTTCGAAGAGTGTTCGCTGTACGGCGCCTTGCCGTCGTCCTCCTGCTCGCCGCTGGCCTCGGTGGATGTGCAGTCTATGGCCCGCCATATGCTGCTTACGATCCCTATCCCACGTACAGCTATCCCAGCTACGGCTATCCCGCCTACGGTTACCCGACCTATATCGGGCCGCCTGTGACGCTCGACTTCGGCTTCAACTACTACAGGG
Organism: Pseudomonadota bacterium; assembly: GCA_040758275.1. Classification (GTDB taxonomy): domain Bacteria; phylum Pseudomonadota; class Gammaproteobacteria; order Burkholderiales; family Burkholderiaceae_D; genus Telluria. Next base: position 53,667 of record JBFLVV010000032.1, on the reverse strand, counting down.
GGCATCGCCATCACCACCATGGCGGAGGCCATGGCTGGGGTTCGCACCGTGGCTGGTCCGGACACGGAGGAGGGCACCATCGCGGCGGCTGGGGCCACGGTCGTGGCCGCGGAAGGCACTGAGCAGACGCAGGCGGATTGTTGCCCAGCGTCATCTTCTACAGTCCCGAACGCGGGCACACTTCTCCGGTGACTAACAACCGGAGAAAAAGCATGACTGAAGCAACCGAGCAGGCCGGCTTGGGCGACAAGCTCGCCGGCCCACTGAACGCCATCATCGACAGGAAACGCAGCGAACTGCTGCCCCTGCTTACCGGCGGCGCCGGGCAAGCCACGCAGGCCGCCTTGCGCAACGACGAATGCGTGCGCAAGGTCGCGACCTTCTGTTATCCCCTGCTGCCAGGCTTGGTGCGGCTCGCCGTCAAGGAGCCAGTCTTCGTCAATTTCGTGATGAACAACCGGGAACGCGTGCTCGGCCGCCTGGCCCAGCAGGCAGCCGCCTAGTAGGCTCTCTCGCGGAGCTCATTGCGTTGTCACGGGCTCCGCCGCTTCCTTCGCCTTGACCTGCCCCCGGCTGATGCTGTCGCCGTCGTTGCGGCGCAGGCGCCAGAAGATCGCGGACGATACCAGCGTCATCACCGCGAGCGTGGCAAAGCCGTGATGCAGCGCTTGCGACACCGCTTCGCGGTTGTCCTGCGCCACCGGTCCCAGGAACCAGGCCGTCACGATCGACCCCGCCGCCAGGCCGAAGCTCATCGACAGCTGCTGGAAGGAGCTCGACATCGTGCTGGCCATGCTCGAGTCCTGCGGCTCGATGTCCGCATACGCGAGCGTGTTCATGCTCGAGAACTGCAGGGAATTGAAGAAGCCCTGGGCCAGGCTGATCGCCACGATGACGTAGAAGGGCGTGCCCGGTCCCACGAAGGTGAACAGCGCGATCGTCAGCCCGATGCAGACCGTGTTCGCGGTCAGGATCTGGCGGTAGCCGAAGCGCGCCAGCAGCCTGGGAGCGAACATCTTCATGCCCATCGCCGCCGCAGCCGCAGGCATCATCAGGAGACCCGACTGCCAGGCCGGCAGCCCCAGCCCCAGCTGGTAGAGCAGCGGCAGCAGGAAGGGCAGGCCGCCCACGCCGAGACGGGTGAAGAAGCCGCCGGCCACCGAGATGCGGAAGGTACGCACCTTGAACAGCGACAGGCGCAGCAGCGGAAATTTGGTGCGGAAGGCGTGCCAGACATAGGCGCCCAGCAGCGCCAGCGACAAGGCCAGCATCAGCCCGGCCGTCACGGCATCGAGCGTATGCTCGCCGAACACTTCCAACAGCCAGGACAGGATCGCCGTGCCGCTGCTGAACAGGATCAGGCCAAGCACGTCGAGCGGACGCTTCTCGTGTCCCTGGTAGTCCGGCATGTGCTTCCAGACCAGGTACAGGGCGATCAGGCCGACCGGTACGTTCACGAAGAAGATCACGCGCCACGAGGTCCAGTGGACGATCAGCCCGCCGACCGTCGGCCCCAGGAGGGGCCCGATGAGGGCCGGGATGATCACGAAGTTCATCGCCCCCAGCAATTCGTTCTTGGGAAAGGTGCGCACGATGGCCAGGCGGCCCACCGGCATCATCATCGCGCCGCCCAGGCCTTGCAGCAGGCGCGATGCCGTCATCATGTGCGCATTGACCGACAGGCCGCACAGCACCGAGGCAATGGTAAAGATGGAAATGGCGGTGAAGAACACGCGCCGCGTGCCGAAGCGGTCCGCCATCCAGCCGCTGAGCGGGATGCCGACGGCGAGGCCGAGGATGTAGCTGGTGACGACCGACTTCAGGCTCAGCGGCGTGACCTGCAGGCTCGCCGCGATACTCGGGATGGCGGTGTTGACGATCGTGGCATCGAGCTGCTCCATGAAGAGCGCAGTCGCAACGAGCCACGGCAGGTAGCGCTTGATCGTGCTGGAATCTAGCAATCGGGCCTCATGAAGGGGGCGGGCCGGGCTGCCCGCCTTGGCCCGATTGTGTCATAAATCGCGGCCAGACCACGCCCCGGAGGAACGGCTCAGAAGCGGTAGGCAGCCTTGGCGACGATCCAGTTCGCACCGCCATTCGGGCTCTTGATGCTGGCATTCGAGTAGTGCTGGAACTTCAGGCTGTAGTCCCATTTGGCGGTGGTGTAGCCCACGCCGATGTGGTCGCCGAACTGGAAGGCGGTCGACAGTTCCTTGTCCTCGTTCTTGTACAGCTTGGAGAACAGATTGAAGCCGATGCCGACCTCGCCATACAGGCCGAGCTTGCTGTCGTTCTGGTAGCGCAGCACCGGGGTGAAGCCGACCACGGCGATGTTCTTCTTGCGGCCCGGGACGTTCTGGTAGGCGCTCAGGCGCCACAGGGCCAGGTTGGTTTCCCAGTAGCCCGACAGGTGGCGGCCATTGGAGGCGAACCAGCGGCTGTCCCAATCCTTCTGCACGGCCACGCGGACCATCTTCTGTTCCGGGTTGGTGCCGAACTCGAGCGACGCCGAATCCACCCAGCCATTGCTCTGTGCGTGGGCCGCCTGGGCGAACAGGGGAGCCGTGATGGCAGCGGCGAGGCCAGCGACTTTCTTTACATGTGAAATGAGCATGATCTGCCTTCTTAACAGGACCGAAATATTGTGCGATGCACTAATTGTACTAGCGTGAACAATCTTTCGCTGGACACCACCTTGCGCTGCGCGGAAGGTATGATAGACGCCCCTCAGAACGGATTCCCTAATCTTTCGATCAGCATGACCGAACCGACCAGCACTCCCCTGTACCCGCTTGCCGCCCCAACCCAGCAGCAGGTGGCGCCCGCCGTCCTGCCGCACGACCCTGTCGCGGAGCACATCGCCACCCATCTCGGACGGGTCGACACTGTCTTCCACGATACCATCGCCGAGCCGGTCCAGGTCGACATCCACGTGGTGCCGGCAAACGAGCGCACCCCTTTTCTCCGCCTGGTGACCTCGGGCATGAGCCGCCGCCCGATGGCCGTGCCGGAAGGCGCGCCGCCCTTCGCCGAGCTGATGATGGCCCTGCCCGCCGACTGGAAGCTGGACGAGCAGTCGGTGCAGGATGAACGCTGGTACTGGCCGGTCGCCCTGCTGCGCCACCTCGCGCACTATCCGCACCAGCACGCGACCTGGCTGGGCCTGGGTCATACCGTGCCCAACGGCGCTCCGGCCAAGCCCTACGCCAAAGGCGTCGAGTTCACCGGCGCCATCCTGCTGCCGCCGGCCTCGGCGCCGGACGCCTTCGCTTCGCTCGAGCGCGACGGCCAGGACATCTATTTCCATTGCGTCGTGCCGCTCTACGAAGCCGAACTGCAGCTGGTGCGACGCAAGGGCTTCCCGGCCCTGCTCGACGGCTTCAACGACAAGGGCGTGACCGACCTCGTCGTCCCGAACCGCAAGAACACCGTCAAGAAGTTCCTCGGACTGTTCTGATGACGACTATCGCCTTCCTCGGTATCGGCCTGATGGGAAGGCCGATGGCGACGCGGCTCGCGCAGGCGGGCTTTGCGGTGCGGGCCTGGAACCGGACCTTCGCGAAAGCCGAGGCTTTGCGCGATAGCGGCGCCGAGCCGGTGGCAGACCTGGCGCAGGCAGTGCACGGTGCGCCGGTGGTGATCTCCATGCTCGAAGCCGGCCCGGTGGTCGGGGACGTGTTGGCGGCTGCGCTGCCGGCGCTCGATCCCGGCGCGATCTGGATCGACATGAGCTCGACCCGGCATGACGAGGCGCTGGCCTTTCATGCGACGCTGCGTGCTCACGGCTGCCGCTTCATCGACGCGCCGGTATCGGGCGGCGTCGGCGGGGCCGAGGCGGGAACGCTGGCCATCATGGCCGGCGCCGACCAGGCGGATTTCGACCAGGTGGCAGCAATCCTGGTAGCCATGGGCCGGCCGCAGCGCGTCGGGCCGGTGGGCAGCGGGCAGGTCGCCAAGCTGTGCAACCAGCTGATCGTCGGTGCGACCCTGAACGTGGTGGCGGAAGCGCTGTTGCTTGCCGAGGCGGCGGGCGCCGACCCGGCCGCGGTGCGCGAGGCGATCCGCGGCGGCTTTGCCGGCAGCCGTATCCTCGAGGTGCACGGGCAGCGCATGCTGGAGCGGAACTTCGTGCCGGGTGGGCAGGTGAAGAGCCAGCTGAAGGATTTGCGCAATGTGCTGGCAGCGGCGCAGGCGGCGGGTTTGACCTTGCCGGTGACAGAACTGGTGACGCGGCAATACGAGACGATTGAGCATTCGCTGCCGACGGCGGATCACTCCGCCACCTTGCTCGCGTTGGAGAAGATGAATCCGGGATCGAGGCTGGGCAAGTCGGCGGACCAGTTACCGTAGGGTGGACGGCTTCGCCGTCCGCGCGTTCAACCAGTCATGGAACAGCCGCGCAGGCAGCATTCATGTGATTTGAACGCGCGTACGGCAGAGCCGTACACCCTACGACAATCAGGACTGCGGCAAGCTCATCTCGACAAGCTTCACCCAGAAACTCGCCCCAATCGGCAGCAGATTGTCATTGAAGTCATAACTCGTGTTATGCAGCTGGCACGGCCCCAGCCCATGCCCGCCAGCGCGGTGCGAACCCTCGCCATTGCCAATGAAGACATAGCAGCCCGGCTTTTCCTGCAGCATGAAGGCGAAGTCCTCCGCGCCCATGGTCGGCTCGACATTCGTATCCACACGATCCGGCCCCACGACCGCGCGCATCGCCTCGACCGCGAACGCCGTCTGCTCCGGATGGTTGATGAGCGGCGGGTAATTGCGCTTGAAGCTGAAGTCGACCGAGGCATTGAAGGCCGCCGCAACACCAGCAGCGATCTCTTCCATGCGACGCTGGATCAGGTCCAGCACAGCGGTCGAGAAGGTCCGCACGGTGCCGATCAATTCCGCTTCGTCGGGAATGACATTGGTCGCGCTGCCCGCATGGATCTGGGTGATCGACAGCACCGCCGATTCGAGCGGGTTCTTTTCGCGCGACACGATGGTTTGCCAGGCCTGGGCGATCTGCACCGCCACCATCACCGGGTCGATGCCGCGATGCGGTTGCGCCGCATGGGCGCCCTTGCCGCGCACGACCACGCGGAACTCGTTACTGGAGGCCATCATCGGGCCGGAGACGACACCGAAATTCCCTTCCGCGATACCCGGCCAGTTGTGCATGCCGTAGACGGCTCCCATCGGGAACTGCTCGAACAGGCCGTCGTCCATCATGCGCCGCGCACCGCCGCCGCCTTCTTCCGCAGGCTGGAAGATCAGGTAGACGGTGCCGTCGAAGTTGCGATGTTTGGCGAGGTGGTGGGCGGCGCCGAGCAGCATGGCGGTGTGCCCGTCATGGCCGCAGGCGTGCATCTTGCCCGGATGGCGCGATGTATGGGCAAAGCCATTGATCTCTTGCATGGGCAGCGCGTCCATGTCGGCGCGCAGGCCGATGGCGCGGTTCGACGTGCCGTTCTTGATTGAACCGACCACGCCGGTCACACCCAGTCCGCGCACGACCGGAATTCCCCATTCCGTCAGGCGCGCAGCCACCACATCGGCGGTGCGCACTTCCTCGTAGCACAGTTCCGGATGCGCATGCAGGTCGCGCCGGATCTCTTGCAGTTCTGTTTGAAAGGCGAGGATAGGTTCCACGAGCTTCATCTGTCTCTCCTTTTTTTGTCATGCTTGCATTGCAGGCCTTGCACCATTGTAGCCCGCCTCAAACAGTCGATGAAAGAGGGGGGTACGAAGGTCGCGGGAATCGTATAAAGTATTGGTTTTACGAAGTATTTCCTCGCCCCTTCCCGCCCATGACAGTCACACAAGTCCGCGCCGCCTGCCCCCACGATTGCCCCGATACCTGCGCCATCCTCGTCACGGTCGACAATGGCGTGGCCACGGAAGTCAAGGGCGATCCGGAGCATCCGACGACGGCCGGCGTGCTGTGCACCAAGGTGTCGCGCTATGTGGAGCGCACCTATCATCCGGACCGCGTGCTGTACCCGATGCGCCGCGTGGGCCGCAAGGGCGAGGGCAAGTTCGAACGCATTACGTGGGAACAGGCGATCGACGAGATCGCGCAGCGCCTCGGTGAGATCGCCGCGCGCGACCCGCAGGCCATTCTCCCGTATAGCTATGCTGGCACGATGGGACTGGTGCAGGGCGACTCGATGTCTTTGCGCTTCTTCAACAAGATCGGGGCCTCGCTGCTGGACCGTACCATCTGCGCCACAGCCGGCGCGACGGGCTACAAGTACACCATCGGCGGCTCGATCGGCACCGACATCGAACAGTTCCAGAACGCGAAGCTGATCCTGATCTGGGGCGGCAACCCGATCGCTTCCAACCTGCACCTGTGGATGCGGGTGCAGGAAGCCAAGCGCCGTGGCGCCAGGCTGATCGCGATCGATCCCTATCGCTCGCTGACGGCTGAGAAGTGCCACCAGCACATTGCGCTGCTGCCAGGCACGGATGCCGCGCTGGCGCTGGGCATGATGCACGTCCTGATCACGGAAGACCTGATCGACCACGACTACGTGGCGAAGTACACGCTCGGCTACGAAGAGCTGAAACAACGCGCCCTGGAATGGACGCCGGAGCGCACCGCCGACACCTGCGGCATCACGGCCGAAGAAGTCATTGAACTGGCGCGCGCCTATGGCCAGACGGCGAAGAGCGGCGAGGGCGTCGCGATCCGCATGAACTACGGCCTGCAGCGCGTGCGTGGCGGCGGCATGGCGGTGCGCAATATCGCCTGCCTGCCCGCGCTGGTCGGCGCCTGGCGCCACGCGGCCGGCGGCGTGCAGCTGTCGACCTCGGGCTCTTTCCCGGCGAATCGCCCGGCCCTGCAGCGTCCGGACCTGCTCGATGGCCGCATGCCGCGCACCATCAACATGACCACCATCGGCGACGACCTCCTGAAGGAGGCCTCGCCCGAATTCGGCCCGAAGATCGAAGCCCTCATCGTCTACAACGCCAACCCGCTGGCCATCGCCCCGGATTCCGCGAAGGTGCAGAAGGGCTTCGAACGGGAAGACCTGTTCACCGTGGTGCTGGAACACTTCCACACCGACAGTGCCGACTACGCCGACATCCTGCTGCCGGCCACGACCCAGCTCGAGCACGTCGATGCCCACCTGGCCTACGGCCACCTCTACATGATGGCCAACAACGCGGCGATTGCGCCGATCGGCGAAGCGAAACCGAACACCGAGTTCTTCCGCCTGCTGGCCGCGCGCATGGGTTTCGACGACCCCTGCTTCCGCGAGAGCGACGACGAACTGGCCGTCCAGGCTTTCGACAAGCGCCACGAGCGCGCCGTGCACTTCGACTGGGACGCGCTCAAGCAAAAGGGCTGGCAAAAGCTCAATATGCCCGACGCACCGTTCGCCGAGGGCGGCTTCCCGACCCCTTCGGGCAAGTGCGAATTCTATTCAAGCAGCATGGCGCGCGACAGGCTCGATCCCGTCCCGGCCTATATCCCGCCGTATGAATCCGTCGCTTCGAACCCGGAGCTGGCGCGGAAGTATCCGCTGGCGATGATCTCGCCACCGGCAAGGAACTTCCTCAACTCAACCTTTGTCAATGTACAGAGCCTACGCGCAACCGAGGGCGAGCCGCACCTCGACATCCACCCGAACGACGCCGCAGTACGCGGCATCGCTCACGGTGACATGGCGCGTATCTATAACGACCGCGGCTCGTTCGTTGCCCGTGCACGCGTCACCGACAAGGCGCGCGAAGGGCTGGTGGTGGGCTTGTCGATCTGGTGGAAGAAACTCTCCAGCGACGGCAAGAATGCCAACGAAGTGACCAGCCAGCGATTGACCGACATGGGCAGGGCGCCTACTTTCTACGACACCCTGGTGCAGGTCGAAAAGGCCGCATCATCAACGCGAGATGAAACCCTCTAGATTTTCCCAGGCATTCAAGCCTTTGATGGCCGCCGCAGCCGCGGCCCTGATGTTGTCAAGCTGCTCATCCCTCTCCTACTACTCCCAGGCCGCCCAGGGCCAGCTCGAACTGCTGACGGATTCCCGTCCCATCGATGACTGGCTGGCCGATCCAACTACCAAGCCGACCCTGCGCCACCGCCTGGAGGCGGCGCGCCAGATCCGCCGCTACGCGATCCAGGAACTGAAACTCCCGGACAACGGCAGCTACACCAACTTCACCAACATCAAGCGCCCCTATGTGCTGTGGAACGTGGTCGCCACGCCCGAGCTCTCGCTGAAACCCATGCAATGGTGCTTCCCGGTGGCCGGCTGCGTGAACTACCGCGGCTACTACAGCAAGCAGGACGCCCAGGCTTATGCGAAAGAACTGCGCAAGCAGGGCCATGACGTGGAAGTCGGCGGTGTGAGCGCCTACTCGACCCTTGGCTGGTTCAGCGACCCCTTGGTGTCGACCTTCATCAACTACCCGGATGCGGAACTGGCGCGCCTGATCTTCCACGAGCTGGCCCACCAGGTCGTGTACGTGCCGGGCGATTCGAAATTCAACGAATCCTTCGCCAGCGCGGTGGAGCAGGCCGGCGTCGAGGGCTGGCTGGAACGCTTCGGCAACCCGGCCATGTCGGAAGCATTCGACCGCTACAGCGCGCGCAAGAAGGATTTCATGGCGCTGCTGGTGCGTTACCGCGGCGAGCTGGAGAAGAACTATGCCAGTGACAGGAGCGTCGACGAGAAGCGCGCCACCAAGACCCGGCTCTTCATTGCCTTGAAGGACGACTACCAGGTGCTCAAGGCCAACTGGGGCGGTTATGCCGGCTACGACCGCTTCTTCGCCGAGCCGCTGTCGAACGCCCACCTGGCTTCGATCGCCACCTACAACGACTTCGTCCCGGCCTTCCGCGCCCTGCTTCGCAAGGAGCGGACCTGGCCCGCCTTCTACAAGGCGGTGAACCGGATTGCCCAGCTCGACAAGACCGATCGCCACCGCGTGCTGCAGAAGCTCGCGGCGCCGGCCCCGACCGCGCCGCTCGTGGTGCAGCGCACCATGGGCGAGGCAAACGTTATGGGCAAATAAGGTCTTGTAGAGGACACGTTCCAATCGACTTAAAAGAACTTGCGCGCATTGTCGCTGCCCGATAGCATCACATCAGGCGATGGCAGAAGCGCAAGCTTCGCGCGCGCGTACTGACGGTCGACCACAACGATAAAATTCGAGACAAAGGGCATCCGATGGACAAGATCTGGCTGAAGTCGTACCCCCCGAACGTTCCTGCAGAAATCAACCCGGACCAGTACGGTTCCCTGGTGCACCTGCTGGAAGAGTCGTTCAGCAAATATGCCGACCGCAAGGCCTATGTGTGCATGGACAAGTTCCTGACATACGGCGAGCTGGATGCCTACTCGAAGAAGCTGGCCGCCTGGCTGCAAAGCCGCGGCATGCAGCGCGGCGCGCGCGTGGCCATCATGATGCCGAACGTGTTGCAGTACCCGGTCGCGATCGCGGCCGTGCTGCGCGCCGGCTATACCGTGGTCAACGTGAACCCGCTGTACACGCCGCGCGAGCTCGAGCACCAGATCAAGGACTCGGGCAGCGAAGCGATCATCGTGCTCGAGAACTTCGCGCACACGGTGCAGCAGGTGATGGGCAAGACCCCGCTGAAGCACGTGGTGGTGGCGAGCATGGGCGAGATGCTGGGCGGCGTGAAGGGCCTGCTGGTCAACTTCGTGGTCCGCAACGTCAAGAAGATGGTGCCGGAGTTCTCGCTGCCGAACATGGTGCGCTTCAAGGACGCGCTGGCGCAGGGCGCCCGCATGCCGTTCTCGAAGGTCGAGCTGGCCGCGTCTGATGTCGCCTTCCTGCAGTACACCGGCGGCACCACCGGCGTGTCGAAGGGCGCGACGCTCACGCACCGCAACGTGATCGCCAACGTGCTGCAGACCGAGGAATGGGCGCAGCCTTCCATGGGCGACGTCGGCAACGGCGAACAGGTAGTGATCGTGTGCGCGCTGCCGCTGTACCACATCTTCGCGCTGACGGCCTGCGCGATGTGGGGCATGCGCACCGGCGCGCTGAACGTCCTGATCGTGAACCCGCGCGACATCCCGGGTTTCATCAAGGAGCTGGGCAAGTACAAGATCAACATGCTGCCGGCGGTGAACACGCTGTACAACGCGCTGGTCAACCACCCGGACTTCGCGAGCCTGGACTTCTCCGGCCTGAAGATCTGCAACGGCGGCGGCATGGCGGTGCAGAAGGCCGTCAACGACAAGTGGAAGCAGGTGACCGGCACCAGCATCATCGAGGGCTACGGCCTGTCCGAGACCTCGCCGGTGGCCACCTGCAACCGCGCCGACATCAAGGAATTCTCCGGCACGATCGGCCTGCCGGTGCCGTCGACCGACATCGCGATCCTGGACGATGCCGGCAAGCCCATGGCGATCGGCGAGATCGGCGAGATCGCGATCCGCGGCCCGCAGGTGATGGCGGGCTACTGGAACCGTCCGGAAGAGACGGCCAAGGTCATGACGCCGGACGGCTTCTTCAAGTCGGGCGACGTCGGCATCATGGACGAGAACGGCTACGTGAAGATCGTCGACCGCAAGAAGGACATGATCCTGGTCTCGGGCTTCAACGTCTATCCGAACGAACTGGAAGGCGTGATCGCCGGCCACCCGGGCGTGCTGGAGTGCGCCGTGATCGGCGTGCCGGACGAGCATTCCGGCGAAGCGGTGAAGGTGTTCGTGGTGCGCAAGGACCCGAACCTGACCGCCGAACAGCTGATGGACTACTGCAAGCAGCAGTTCACCGGCTACAAGAAACCGAAGTACATCGAGTTCCGCGACGAACTGCCGAAGACCAATGTCGGCAAGATCCTGCGGCGCGCGTTGAGGGACGAAAAGCAGCCGGCGACGACCGCGTAAGGATACGCGGCGCCGGCCGGTTGGCAGAAGCCGCCCGTGACCCGGGCGGCTTCGCGTTTTATTGGACACAGCAAGAGAACACAAGAAGGTGAGGCACGGATGGACAAGTTTTGGCTCAAGTCGTACGAGAGTGGCGTACCCGCGGAGATCGACCCGACGCAGTACCGCTCCCTGACGCATCTGCTCGAGGAGGCGTTCCGCAAGTACGCCGACCGCAAGGCCTATGCGTGCATGGGCAAGACCCTCACCTTCGCCGAACTGGACCGCATTTCCAGCCGCATGGCCGCCTGGCTGCAAAGCCGCGGCCTGCAGCCGGGTGCGCGCGTGGCCATCATGCTGCCGAACATCCTGCAATACCCGGTGGCGATGGCCGCCGTGCTGCGCGCCGGCTACGTCATCGTCAACGTCAACCCGCTCTATACCCCGCGTGAACTGCAGCACCAACTGGTCGACTCGGGCGCCGAAGCCATCGTGGTGCTGGAGAACTTCGCGCACACGCTGGAGCAGGTGGTCGCCAACACCCAGGTCAAGCACGTGGTCGTGGCGACCATGGGCGACCTGCTGGGCGGCCTGAAGGGCACGCTCGTGAACCTGGTGGTACGCAAGGTCAAGAAGATGGTGCCGGCGTATTCGCTGCCAGGCGCCATCGGCTTCAAGCGCATGCTCTCCGATGCTTCCGGCGCGACCTTGAAGCCAGTCGCCGTCGGCCATGACGACATCGCCTTCCTGCAGTACACCGGCGGCACCACTGGCGTCTCGAAGGGCGCCGTGCTGCTGCACCGGAACGTGATCGCCAACCTGCTGCAGAACGAGGCCTGGTTCGCACCGACCCTCAGCAAGTTGAAGCCGGGTGAACAGGCGCAGTTCGTGTGCGCGCTGCCGCTGTACCACGTCTATGCGCTGACCGTGTGCGCCCTGTTCGGCCTGCGCATCGGCGGCATGAACCTCCTGATCCCGAACCCGCGCGACATTCCGGGCTTCGTCAAGGAACTGCGTAACTACCGCATCAACATCTTCCCGGCCGTGAACACGCTGTACAACGGCCTGCTGAACAATCCGGAATTCTCCAAGCTCGATTTCTCGGGCATGCTGGTGTGCCCGGGCGGCGGCATGGCGGTGCAGAAGCCCGTGGCCGACAAGTGGCTGGCCGTGACCGGCGCGCCGATCGTCGAGGGCTACGGCCTGTCCGAGACCTCGCCGGTGGTGGCGGCGAACCGCTGCGACATTACCGCCTTCACCGGCACCATCGGCCTGCCGCTGCCCTCGACCGAGATCCGCATCCTGGACGAAGCCGGCGCCGAAGTCCCCTTCGGCACCGCCGGCGAGATCGGCGTGCGCGGCCCGCAGGTGATGGCCGGCTACTGGCAGCGCGACGACGAAACCGCCAAGGTCATGACAGCCAACGGTTTCTTCAAGACCGGCGACATCGGCATCATGGACGAGCAGGGCTACATCCGCATCGTCGACCGCAAGAAGGACATGATCCTGGTCTCGGGCTTCAACGTCTATCCGAACGAGATCGAGGGCGTGGTGGCGGCCCATCCGGGCGTGCTGGAAGTGGCTTGCGTCGGCGTGCCGGACAAGAACTCGGGCGAGGCCGTGAAGCTCTACGTCGTGAAAAAGGATGCCGCCTTGACCAGCGAGGAGCTGATGGCCTACTGCAAGGAGCAGTTCACCGGCTACAAGCGTCCGAAGTACATCGAGTTCCGCGAGACCCTGCCGAAGACCAACGTCGGCAAGATCCTGCGCCGCGAACTGCGCGACGAGAAGCAGTCCGCATAATTTAAGGCAAGAAAGTTATTAAAATATAATTCCTAGTTGAGTTATTTTAAAGACAAGTTTTTTCTTTGAAATACGCTCAGGGTGCTTGCCCAGCCGCAGCACCTGATCACGGTTCGGGACAGCATTCGTCCGCCGCGCCTCCGGGCGCGGCACCGTCCAACCTGATCGACCGGGATTATCCATGGCTACCCTCAGCACCACCGCAGTCTTCCCCACCGTCCTCGCCGGCACCGCCAACGCCGACACCATCAACGGCAGCAGTGCTGCGGACATCATCGACGGCGGAGCCGGCAACGACCTGCTCAACGGAAAGGCAGGCTCGGATACTTACCTGTTCGGCCGGCTGTCCGGCAGCGACACGATTTCCGAGAGCGCCGATTTCAAGGCCAGCACGGATGCGGTGCTGTTCGACCCCGACGTGGCCCAGGGCGACCTCATGCTTCAGCGCGACGGCGCGAGCGACACGCTGCTGGTGCGCATCAAGGGCGCCAGCAACGTCCTGACCATCAAGAACTACTTCGACCGCGATGGCGCCGCGAGCCCCTATGCCATTGAAGAGTTCCGCTTCTTCGATGGCGCCGTGTGGACCCGTGCGATGGTCAATGACATGGTGCTGCAGCCGACCGCCGGCAACGACACCATCGTCGGCTACTTCTCGGACGACGTGCTCGACGGCGGGGCGGGTAACGACCGGCTCGACGGCCGGGGCGGCTCGGACACCTACAAATTCGGCCGCCTGTCCGGCAACGACACGATCTCCGAAAGTCCCGACTTCGAGGCCAGCACGGATGTGCTCCTGCTGGACGCCGATGTCGCGCCCGGCGACGTGAGCCTGCAGCGCGACGGCACGAGCGACACCCTGCTGTTGCGCATCAAGGGCGCGAACAACGTCCTGACCATCAAGAACTACTTCGACCGGGACGGCGCCGCCAGCCCCTATGCCATCGAAGAGATCCGCTTCGCCGGCGGCGCCGTGTGGGACCGCGCCACGGTCATGGCGATGGTGATCCAGCCGACCGCCGGCAGCGACACCATCGTCGGCTATCACACGAACGACGTGCTCGATGGCGGGGCCGGCAACGACTGGCTCGACGGCAGGGGCGGCTCCGATACCTACCACTTCGGCAGGCTCTCCGGCAACGACACGATTTCCCAGAGCGCCGACTACAACGCGAATACCGATACGGTCCTGCTGGACGCCGGCATTGCTCCCGGCGACCTCAGCCTGCAGCGCGACGGCACGACCGACACCCTGCTGGTGCGCATCAAGGGAACAGGGAACGTCCTCACCATCAGGAACTACTTCGACCGGGATGGCGCCGCGAGTGCCTATGCCCTCGAGGAGATCCGCTTTGCCGACGGCGCCGTGTGGGACCGCGCCGCCGTGATGAAGATGGTGATCCAGCCGACCGCCGGCAACGACACCATCGTCGGCTACCACACGAACGACGTGCTCGACGGCGGGGCCGGCAACGACTGGCTCGATGGCCGCGGCGGCTCGGACATCTACAAGTTCGGGCGCACTTCCGGCAGCGACACGATTTCCGAAAGCGCCGACTACAATGCCAACGTCGACGCGGTCCAGCTCTGTTCCTGCACCTACCCGAGCGACGTCCTGCTGCAGCGCGACGGCACCGGCGAGGCGCTGATCCTGCGGATCAAGGGAACGACCAGCGTGCTCACCATTCGCAACTACTTCGACCGGGACGGTGCTCCCAGTCCCTACGCCGTGGAGGAGATCCGTTTCGCCAACGGCGTCGTGTGGGACCGCGCCGCCGTGATGAAGATGGTGATCCAGCCGACCGCCGGCAACGACACCATCGTCGGCTACTACAGCAACGACGTGCTCGACGGCGGGATGGGGAACGACTGGTTCGACGGCAGGGGCGGTTCCGACGTCTACAAGTTTGGCATCGGCTCAGGCAAGGACACGATCGCCGAAAGCGGCGACTACGACGCGAATACCGATGCGGTCCTGCTGAGCGCCGGCATCGATGCGGGCTCCCTGACGCTCACGCGTCCGACCGGCTCGGACACGCTGGTGCTGGGCATCGCCGGCACGCAGGACACGCTCACCATCAAGAATTACTTCTACCGGGACGGCGTCAGCTACTATGCCGTGGAACAGATCCGCTTCGACGATGGCGCGGTATGGACCCCTGCGATGGTCAAGGCCATGATGACGGCGGGGCTCTCGGGCGCCGCCATGCAGGGCGTCGACGCCGCCGAACACGCCGCACTGGTCGGCGTGGCCGCTACCGAGGCGTTCTACTGAGCGGTCTTGGGCTCAGGCGGTACGCACTGCCTGGGCCCAGCCCTCGTCGACCCGGAACGAGGCCAGCTTCGCCACCGGCGACTTCGCATCGCGCACATCCATCAGTCCCATGAAATGCGTCACCGTCTGCTTCGGCGTCATCTCCAGCAGCATGTAGCCGCGTCTGTCGCTGCGCCCGTAGAGCATGTGCGGGTTCTTCTCCACATGTTCCACGGTCTGCGCCTGCGGGCGGGAACTGGACGTCACCGAGGTGCCGACGAATTCCGTCGCCACCACCGGATTCTGCTTCGACACCGGCCTGGTGAAATCCGGCCGCAGCGAGGTGGCGTAAAAGGTGTGCACGTCGCCGCCCAGCACCAGCGGATTGTGCGCGCCCTGCCTCACGATGGTGTCGAGCAGGCGCTTGCGCGCCATCGGGTAACCGTCCCAGCCATCGGTCCAGAAGCGGCCGTCCCCGGGCTTCACGATCGGCACGCTGCTCGACTGCGCCATCAGGGTCTGCTGCGCCAGGATGTTCCATGTTGCACGCGAGGTCGCAAGACCAGATTCCAGCCAGGCTTCCTGCTCGGCGCCCAGCATGGTGCGGCGCGGGTCGAGCAGGGTCTCGCAGGCGCGCGCGAACACCGCGTTCGAGCCGCCGCGGCTTGCCGCCTTGGCGCAGGCCTGGGGCGAGCGGTACTGGCGGTCGTCCAGCAGGTGCAGCCGTGCCAGGCGTCCCCAGTCGTAGCGCTGGAACAGGGGCAGGTGAGCGAAGCCGTCGCGCCTCACGTTCGGCAGGCGCAGCGGCATGTGTTCGTAGAAGGCCTGGTAGGCGGCCGCGCGGCGTGTGGCGAAATCCGTCGCCAGGCGTTCGTCGCGCAGGGCGGCGTAGTCGTTGGCCACCTCGTGGTCGTCCCAGGTCACGATCCAGGGCGCGGCAAGGTGGGCGGCCTGCAGGTGCGGGTCGCTCTTGTACTGGGCATAGCGCTTGCGGTAGTCGGCCAGCGTGAAGGATTCGTCCGTGCGTACCACCCGGTCCGGATGACGCAGGTGATAAGGGCCCCACTCGTAGATGTAGTCGCCCAGGAAGGCGACCAGGTCGGGATTGCTTTGGGCGATGTGGCGGTGCGCGCCGTAGCTGCCGAACTCCCAGTGCTGGCAGGAGGCCACGGCCAGCTTGAGGGTACCCGGCATCTCGTCACGCGCGGGGGCGGTACGGGTGCGGCCGACCGGGCTGACGGCGTCGCCCAGCATGAAGCGGTACCAGTACCAGCGGCCCGGCGCCAGGCCCTTCGCGTCGACGTGCACGCTGTGGGCCAGTTCCGGCGCGGCAGTCGCCGTTCCTTTCGCGACGATGGTGCGGAAGGCTTCGTCGCTCGCCACCTCCCAGCGCACGCTCAGCGCCACCGGGGCAATCGGCGCCCCGAGCGGATCGCCGAGGATGCGCGTCCACAGGATCACGGCATCCGGCAGCGGCGAGCCCGAGGCGACGCCGAGGCTGAAGGGGTAGGGACCCTTGTTCGAGGAGGCGCAGGCGCTCAGCGAGGTGCCGCCCAGGGCGGCCGACAGCCGCGCCGCATCCAGCAGGAAGGAACGGCGCGACGTCATCGAGGCGTCAGTCGCGATGGATCAGGGTTTCGAGCGGCGGCACCTGGCGCGGCTTGCGGTCCGGGCCGGTGGCCACATAGGTCAGCTGCGCCTCGGTCACCTTGACCACGTCCGCCTGCAGGCGATTGCGTTCGGCGTAGACTTCGACGTTGACGGTGATCGAGGTATTGCCGACCCTGACGATGTCGGCATAGAAGGACAGCAGGTCGCCCACGAACACGGGCTGCTTGAACAGGAAGGAATTCACGGCGATCGTCGCCACGCGGCCATTCGCGCGGCGGGTGGCCGGCAGCGAGCCGGCGATGTCGACCTGGGCCATGATCCAGCCGCCGAACACGTCCCCATACACATTGGCGTCGGCCGGCGCGGGCATCACGCGCAGCTCGGGCATCTTGCCTTCCGGCAGTCGGGTTGGTGGGAGGGCGGCATTTTGTGGCGTGGTCATCTTGATTTCTCGGTAAAAGCTACAATCGTCCCGAATTGAACCATAAATCCCCCAGCCCTGCCATGCGACGCACTACCGCCTCATCCGTCCCACTCCCTCCCGATGCGAAAGCCACGCCGCGCAACGACTGGGCCACGCTGCGTACGCTGTTCCCGTATCTATGGGTGTACAAGTGGCGCGTGCTGGCCGCGCTCGCCGCCCTGGTCGGCGCAAAGCTGGCCAACGTCGGCGTGCCGCTGGTGCTCAAGCAGCTGATCGACCAGCTTGCCATCGATCCGAAAGACCCGCACGCCTTGCTGGTGCTGCCGCTGGGCGCGCTTATCGCCTACGGTCTGCTGCGCCTGTCCACGACCCTGTTCACCGAGTTGCGCGAATTCCTGTTCGCGCGGGTGACGCAGCGCGCGGTACGGACGATCGCGCTGAAGGTGTTCCGCCACCTGCACGCCCTGTCGCTGCGCTTTCACCTGAACCGCCAGACCGGCGGCATGACGCGCGATATCGAACGCGGCACACGCGGCGTGAACAGCCTGATCTCGTATTCGCTCTTCAACGTGCTGCCGACCCTGGTCGAGATCACGCTGGTGCTCGGCTACCTGGTGCTGAACTACGACATCTGGTTCACCGTGATCACCGGCGTGGCCTTGGCCAGCTACATCGCCTTCACGGTGATCGTCACCGAATGGCGCACCCACTTTCGCCGCACGATGAACGATCTTGACTCGAAGGCGAATACCAAGGCGATCGATTCGCTGCTCAACTACGAGACGGTGAAGTACTTCGGCAACGAGGAGTATGAAGCGAAACGCTACGACCAGGGCCTGCAGAGCTTCGAGAACGCGGCGGTGCGTTCGCAGACCTCGCTTTCGTTCCTGAACACCGGCCAGTCCCTGATCATCGCCACCGCCGTGACCCTGATCCTGTGGCGCGCGACCGAGGGCGTGATCGCCGGGACCATGACCCTGGGCGACCTGGTGCTGGTGAACTCCTTCATGATCCAGCTGTATATCCCGCTGAACTTCCTGGGTGTGATCTACCGCGAGATCAAGCAGAGCCTGGCCGACATGGAGCGCCTGTTTTCCCTGCTCGACCAGAACCGCGAAGTGGCGGACGGCGCGCATGCCCAGCCTTTGGTGACGCGTGGCGCCCAGGTGGAGTTCTCGCACGTCGAGTTCAGCTACGAAGCCAAGCGCCAGATCCTGTTCGACGTCGATTTCGCTATTCCCGCCGGCACCACGACGGCGGTGGTGGGCCACAGCGGCTCGGGCAAGTCGACCCTGTCACGCCTGCTGTTCCGCTTCTACGACGTGAACGGCGGGGCGATCCGCATCGATGGCCAGGACCTGCGCGACATCACTCAGGCGTCGCTCCGTTCATCGATCGGCATCGTGCCCCAGGACACGGTGCTGTTCAACGACACCATCGAATACAACATCGCCTACGGCCGTCCCGGCGCCTCGCATGAGGATATCGTCGCGGCCGCGCGCGCGGCCTCGATCCACGACTTCATCGAGAGCCTGCCGGATGGCTACAAGACCATGGTGGGCGAGCGCGGACTGAAGCTCTCGGGCGGCGAGAAGCAGCGCGTGGCGATCGCACGGACCCTGCTGAAGAACCCGGCCATCCTGATCTTCGACGAGGCCACCTCGGCGCTGGACTCGAAGTCGGAACAGGCGATCCAGGCGCAGCTGAAAGAGATTGCGAAAGACCGCACGACGCTCGTCATTGCGCACCGCCTGTCGACCATTGCGGACGCGCAGCAGATCATCGTGCTGGACCACGGGCGCATCGTGGAACGCGGCACGCACCAGTCTCTGTTGGCTGCGCGCGGGCTGTATCAGCAGATGTGGGAACGGCAGCTGGCGCGGCCGGATGAGGAATTGGCGTCGCCGCCGCTGGAGATTGCGAAGTAACTCGTGAGGTATGCCGCTGTCCGTTGACCGCGTGGGCAAGAAACTTGCCCACCCTACAACTGCCTTCGTAGGGTGGGCGGGTCTCCCGCCCACGCGGTCAAGCAGCAGAGGATCAGTCGCGGCGTAAATCAGTAGGTATAGAACATCCGCTGGATGTCCTTGGTATTGCTGCTCTTCGTCAGCGCCAGCATCAGGAGAATGCGCGCCTTCTGCGGGCTCAGCGTATCCGACACCACGAAGTCCAGCTGGTCGTCGTTCGCCTCGCCATTGCGCGCCACGATGCCCTGTCCCACGCGCGCCGAACGTACGATCACCACGCCTTGCGAACGCGCCGCCACCAGCGCAGGCTTCGTTCTAGCAGGCAGGCTGCCATTGCCCACGCCCGCATGCACCAGTCCTTTGGCGCCGGCGGCTACCAGCGCCTTCACCGCCACGTCGCCCACGTTCGCATAGGCGTACGCCACGTCCACCTGCGGCAGCGCGTCCAGCTTCGACACGTCGAACTCGGACTCCACCGTGTGCTTGCGCGTGACGTCACGGTAGAAGAAGGGCTTGCCGCCCTGCATGTAGCCGATCATGCCCAGTTCCGTGCTGCGGAAGGTGTCGGTGGTGGTGGTGTTGGCCTTGGTGACGTCGCGCGCCGCGTGGATCTGGTCGTTCATCGCGACCATCACACCCTTGCCCACGGCTTGCGGGCTGCCGGCCAGGTTGACCGCGTTGTACAGGTTGATCGGGCCGTCGGCCGACAGCGCGGTCGAGGGACGCATCGAGCCCACGACCACCACCGGCTTCCTGCTCTTGACGACCAGGTTCAGGAAGTAGGCCGTCTCTTCCAGCGTGTCGGTGCCGTGGGTGATGACGATGCCGTCCACGTTCGGCTGGGCCAGCAGGGCATTGACGCGCTTGGCCAGGATCAGCCAATGCTCGTTTCCCATGTTCTCGCTGGCGATCTGGAACACCTGCTCGCCGCTGACGTTGGCGACCTTGGCGATCTCGGGAACCGCCTGGATCAGGGCCTGCACGCCGACGGTGGCGGCGGTGTAGCCGACCGTCGTGGTGCTGGTGGCGCCGGTACCGGCAATGGTGCCGCCGGTGGCGAGGATGGTCACGTTGGGCAGTTTGGCCGTCTGTGCCTGCGCCGCCGAGGCGAGCAGGAACAGGAAGGCAAACAGCGCCGCGCAAGCGCGGCTGGACTTCTGGAACAGCATGGACTTCTTCTCCTTTGGTAAAACTTACGGCTTCTTGTAGACGACGCCGTCTTTCATGACAAATTTCACCTGCTCGAGCAGCTTCACGTCCTGCAGCGGGTCGCCCTCGACGGCCACGATGTCGGCCGCAAAGCCCGGTTCAACGGCGCCGAGGCGTGCGGACTGGTCGAGCAGGCTTGCTGCGTGCACGGTCGCGGCGCGGATCGCCTCGATCGGCTTCATGCCCGCTTCGACCATGTAGCCGAACTCCTTCGCGTTCTCGCCATGCGGGAACACGCCGGCATCGGTGCCGAAGGCGATCTTCACGCCGGCCTTGTGGGCGCGGGCGAAGGTGGCCTGCAGCTGGGGGCCGATCGCGGCGGCCTTCGGGCGCACCAGGTCGGAATAGTAGCCGGCGATCTTGGCCTTGTCCGCCACGTAGCGGCCGGCCGAGATGGTCGGCACGTACCAGTTGCCGGTCTTCCTGAACAGGGCGATGACCTCGTCGTCCATCAGGGTGCCGTGCTCGATCGAGTCGACGCCGGCGCGCAGGGCGCGCTTCATGCCTTCGGCGCCGTGGGCGTGGGCGGCGACGCGGAAGCCGTAGTCCTTGGCGGTGCCGACGATGGCGCGCAATTCGTCCTCGGTGTACTGCGAGTTCTGGCCATTCGCGGCCTGGCTCAGCACCCCGCCGGTGGCGGTAATCTTGATCAGGTCCGCGCCTTCCTTGTAGCGCTGGCGCACGGCCTGGCGGCCTTCCTCGGGGCTGTCGATCACGCCTTGTTCGGGGCCGGGATGGCCGACCTTCTCGCTCAGGAAGTGCGACAGGTTGTTGGTGGGGTCGGCATGACCGCCGGTGGTGGCGATTGATTTACCCGCAGTGAACATGCGCGGCCCCGGGACTTCTCCGTTGGCGATCGCCCGCTTGAGCGACACGTTCAGGCCGTCGGCCGCGCCGAGGTCGCGCACCGTGGTGAAGCCCGCCATCAGGGTGCGCTGGGCGTATTTCACCGAACGGTAGGCCAGGTCCTGCGGGTCGGCGGTGAGGCGGTCGCGGTAGGCCTCGACCACCGGCGTGGTTTCGCTGGTCAGGTGCACGTGCATGTCGATCAGGCCCGGCAGGCAGCTATGGCGCGACAGGTCGACGTTTCCCTGCGCCTGGGTCATCGGACCGACCGACTTGATCACGCCGTTCTCGACCACGATGCTGACGCGCTCGCGCCAAGTGCCGCTCTTCACGTCCAGCAGGCGGCCGCAGTCGACCGTCTGGGTGGCGGCATGCGCGCTACCCATCGCACCAAGCAGCAGGCCTGCCATGTACAGCTGTTTCATGTCTCGCTCCTCATTATGGTTATATGAAAAAGGCCCTCCATCGCTGGAAGGCCTTCGGTACTGAAGCGCTATCGTGGCGCCTTAGCGCAGCGGCGCGACCGCCGGATCCTTGCTCGGTTCGCCGAGGTCGCCCTCCCACTTGGCGACGACGGCGGTGGCGATGCCGTTGCCGATCACGTTGGTGGCCGAGCGGGCCATGTCCAGGAAGTGGTCGATGCCCAGCAGGAGCAGCAGGCCCGCTTCCGGGATGTTGAACTGGGCCAGGGTGGCGGCGATCACGACCAGCGAGGCGCGCGGCACGCCGGCCATGCCCTTCGAGGTCAGCATCAAGACCAGCATCATGGTCAGCTGGGTCGCGATGTCCAGTTCGATGCCGTAGGCCTGGGCGATGAAGACGGCCGCGAAGGTGCAGTACATCATCGAGCCGTCGAGGTTGAAGGAGTAGCCGATCGGCAGCACGAAGGCGGCCAGGCGGTTCTTCACGCCGAAGCGCTCCAGGCCTTCCAGGGTTTTCGGGAAGGCCGCTTCCGAGGAGGCGCAGGTGTAGGCCAGGATGGTCGGTTCCTTCAGCTCCGAGATCAGGCGCAGCACGCGGCGGCCGAGGAAGACCATGCCGATCAGGATCAGGACCACCCACAGGAGGATGATGCCGAGGTAGAACTCGGCCATGAAGATGCCATAGGTCGACAGCACGCCCAGGCCGCTCTTGGCGATCACGCCGGCCACGGCCGCGAACACGGCGACCGGGGCGAAGTTCATCACGTAGCCGGTGACCTTCAGCATGATGTGGGCGATGCCGTCCACCGCGTCGATCAGCGGGGTGGCGCGCGCGCCGACGGCGGCGGCCGCGGTGCCGAAGAAGATCGAGAACACGACGATCTGCAGGATCTCGTTCTTGGCCATGCCGTCGAAGATCGAGGTCGGGATCAGGTGGGTGATGAAGTCCTTCAGCGTCAGGCCCGAGGTGGTGATGCCCGAGGAGGTGCCCACCGGCGGCACGGCTCCCGACAGGGCCATCGCGTCGCCCGGACGGAACAGGTTCACCAGGACCAGGCCCAGCGACAGCGAGATGACGGAAGCGATGATGAACCAGCCCAGCGCCTTGACGCCGATGCGGCCGACTTCCTTGGCGTCGCCCATCTTGGCGATGCCGACCACCAGGGTCGAGAACACCAGCGGCGCGATGATCATCTTGATCAGGCGGAGGAACATGGTCGTGATCAGGGCCATCGTGTCCGCGAACCCGGCCGGGTTCTCGAAGCTGGTGTTGGCCACGTAGCCGACGACGATCCCGAGCACGAGGCCGACCAGGATATAGGTTGTCAGGCGGTTCTTTTTATCCATAATGCTTCCTGTCTCGTGGACCTGTGCGCAACCCGCGGCAGGGGATGGCACTGTCGCAAGGCGAATAATTGGGTATTGATCGTAAGGAGAACGGTGAGTCGTTCTGGTCGGTAAGGCAAGTTCCGAAGTATCCTTGTCGCTAGAAATGCTGTCAAGCACGCTTACACGAGTACAACAGATGATCGAAATCGAGAATGTCAGCAAGTGGTACGGCGGCTTCCAGGTGCTGAAGGATTGCAGCACCCGGGTGGCGCGCGGCGACGTCGTGGTGGTGTGCGGGCCGTCCGGCTCGGGCAAATCGACCCTGATCAAGACCGTCAACGGCCTGGAGCCCTTCCAGGAGGGCAGGGTGCGGGTCGACGGCATCGACGTGGGCGACCCGAAGACCAATCTGTCTGCGCTGCGCGCACGCATCGGCATGGTGTTCCAGAATTTCGAGCTCTTCCCCCACCTGTCCGTGCGCGAGAACCTGACCCTGGCCCAGGTCAAGGTGCTGGGACGCGGCAAGGAGGAGGCGCTCGAGCGCGGCCTGGCCTACCTCGACCGGGTCGGCCTGCTGGCGCACAAGGACAAGTTCCCGGGCCAGCTCTCGGGCGGCCAGCAGCAGCGCGTGGCGATCGCGCGCGCCCTGTCGATGGATCCGGTGGCGATGCTGTTCGACGAACCGACCTCCGCGCTCGACCCCGAAATGATCGGCGAGGTGCTCGAGGTGATGGTCGCTCTGGCGCAGGATGGCATGACGATGATGGTGGTGACCCACGAGATGGGCTTCGCGCGCAAGGTGGCCGACCGCATCGTCTTCATGGACCACGGCAGCATCGTCGAGGACAGTCCCAAGGAAGACTTCTTCGCGGCGCCGCGCTCGGAGCGGGCGCGCGAGTTCCTGGCAAGGATCATCCACTAGCCGGCCTGCTGAAACAAAAACGGCGCCCCGCGGGGCGCCGTTCTCATGCGTGAAGCAGCTTGTCAGGCCTGTTTGGCGCGGCGGCGGCGTGCAGCTGCCAGGCCGATGGCGCCGAAGCCCAGCAGGGCCATGCTGCCCGGTTCCGGAACGAAGTTCCAGCCGATGGTATCGAACATCTGGAAGTCCAGGGCGGTGATGTCCATGTATTCGCCATAGGCGCCGGTCGGGTCCATGATGCCGATGTCGCGGTTGTCCTTCCAGTGGCTGGCCTGCTGGCGGTCACCGTAGGTGCGGCCGGTCGAGAAGGTGCTCAGCGTGGTCTTGCAGTTGTCCAGCGAGAAGTACTTGGTGCGATTGTCGGCCGAGAAGTCCAGGTCGCCGCCCATCTGGCGGCTCAGGTCGGAGCAGCGGAACACGTCGGTCGGCGAGATGTAGGTGAACTGGGCGTCCGAGAAGTTGCCCGGAAGGTTCAGGTCGAGCGTGTCGACACCGCTGATGAAACCGAGCGCATGGCCGATTTCGTGGGCGGCGACGCCGATGAAGTCGAAGGCGTCCGACGCGATGCCGTCCATGCGGTTGAAGTCCCAGTTCCAGGCATCGCTGAAGGTGATATTGGCGTCGCTATAGCCGCCACCTTCGTTGTACCACATGCCGAGGGCGCGGGCGTTCGCCAGCGTCATGCGGATGGTGGTGTTGTTGTCGTTGCCGTTGTCGTCGAGGAAAGGCGTCGTGCTGCCGACGCCGTTCGGATTGATGTTGGTGCCGTTCATGACCACCTTCAGCGCCGGGCCATCCTTCAGGCCGGCGACTGCCTTCCTGTCGTTGGCGGTGCTCGCGTCAAGGACCATCGCTTCACGGAAATCGCTGTAGCTGGTCGTCACACGGGTCGAGCCGGTCGAGCCGAGGATGCCGGTGCCCAGGGTGGAGAAACCGATGTTCAGTTCCACAGTCACGTCGTCCCGCAGGACGTTGGACCACAGCTTGGCAGCGTCCTGGAAGCCTTTCAGGGCGCGCGCGTCCATGTTCGGATTGTAGTTGAACTTGAATTCCAGGGCCTGTGCCGAGCTGCCGTAGGCGATGGCCAGCAGGGGGACGAGTTTCAGCAGTTTCTTCAGGGTTTTCATGAGTCTCTTTTCCGGTTATGTCGAACTTGTTATTGAAGCGATGCCGGCACTGGCTACCTGCATGACCACCACCGACTCGGCCTTTTGGGATATGCAAGTTTCGGGCCAGAAACAATAGGCGTTTGTTTTTAAAAAGAAATTTTCTTTTGATAATACTTTCTCATCGTCAAGTGTAAAAATTTCCGACATAAATTTGGCCCTCGAGCCAACTTGTGCGGAAAAATTGCCATACGCCTCGAGCTACTCCCAAAGGGTAAAATGGCGGGATTCGTTCTCCGAGAGCCGCCATGTCCACCATCGACCCGATTGAAATCCCGCAGTCCATCACCATTACCCGCCCCGACGACTGGCACTTGCACCTGCGCGACGGCGCGGCGCTCGCCAGCGTGCTGCCGCACAGCGCGCGCCAGTTCGCACGTGCGATCGTGATGCCGAACCTGAAGCCGCCGGTCACCACGACCGCTAGCGCGACGGCCTACCGCGAGCGCATCCTGGCCGCGCTGCCGGAAGGGATGTCTTTCGAGCCGCTGATGACGCTCTACCTGACCAACAATACCGATCCCGACGAGATCCGCCGCGCCGCCGACACCGGCTTCATCCACGCGGTCAAGCTCTACCCGGCCGGCGCCACCACCAACTCTGACGCCGGCGTGACCGACCTGCGCAACTGCTACAAGGTGCTGGAAGTGATGCAGGAAGTCGGCATGCCCCTCCTGGTGCACGGCGAGGTGACGGACAACGACATCGACCTGTTCGACCGCGAGGCCGTCTTCATCGAGCGCGTGATGCGCCCGCTGCGCCGCGACATGCCGGTGCTGAAGGTCGTGTTCGAGCACATCACCACCAAGGAAGCGGCGCAGTACGTGGCCGAGGCCGAAGGTCCGATCGGCGCGACCATCACCGCCCACCACCTGCTCTACAACCGCAACGAGATTTTCCGCGGCGGCATCCGCCCCCACTATTACTGCCTGCCGGTGCTCAAGCGCGAGGAACACCGCCTGGCGCTGGTCACGGCCGCCACCAGCGGCGACGAGCGCTTCTTCCTCGGCACCGACTCGGCCCCGCACGCGGTGCATACCAAGTACGCGGCCTGCGGCTGCGCCGGCTGCTACACCGCCCTGCACGCGATGGAGATGTACACCGAAGCCTTCGCCCAGGCCGGCGCGCTCGACAAGCTCGAGGCCTTCGCCAGCCTGAACGGCCCAGCCTTCTACGGCCTGCCGGTCAACGAGGGCACCATCACCCTCGAGCGCCGCGACTGGACCCTGCCGGAGAGCGTGCCTTTCGGCGAGCACCAGCTGGTGCCGCTCAACGCGGGCGAAACCATCCACTGGAAGATGGCGTAAGCACCGCATGCTGTCCTGCATCGACTGGTCGCGCCCCTGGTATGACACGGTGCGGCCGGGCTTCGAGCGCCTGGCCCTGGAGGGAGAGGATTTCCTCGACGCCTTCAACCGCAGCGCGGCGTCGCTTGGCCTGGTCAACCACCAGGGAATGCTGCTCCGCTTCGTGCCCCAGGCCATGCTGCCCGAGGGGACGGCCTACGAGGAGT
This sequence comes from Pseudomonadota bacterium, assembly GCA_040758275.1. Taxonomy (GTDB): domain Bacteria; phylum Pseudomonadota; class Gammaproteobacteria; order Burkholderiales; family Burkholderiaceae_D; genus Telluria. Next base: position 27,360 of record JBFLVV010000032.1, on the reverse strand, counting down.
TCATCGGCGCCACCGGCCAGGTGCCCACCCGCGGGAACCTGCACGACTTCTTCAACGGCCTGGTATGGCAGACCTTCCCGCTCATCAAGCGCCAGCTGAACGCGCTGCAGGCGGCCCAGATCGCGCAGGCCGGCGTGGGCAAGTCGCGCGGCCCGGCGCGCGACGCCGCCACCATCTTCGACGAGAACGCCGCACTGCTGCTGGTGCGCGCGAACAGCCAGGGGCGCGCCCTGGTCGACGAGCTGCGCGGGCACTGCTGGCTGGCCGCCCTGTTCGAAAAGCGCGCCATGTTCGGCGCCGATGTGCAAATCTCGCTGTTCGGCCACGCGCTGATGGAAAAACTGGTGGCGCCGCGCAAGGCCATCACCGCACATACGCTGGTCATTTTCGCGGGCGACGAGGTGTTCGCCATGACGCCCGAGGCGCAGCGCGCCTGGCTCGACGCCCACGTGGCCGGCCGGCTGCTCGATGAAGGCTTGACGACCTCGAGCTTTACCCCGCTGCCCGTGCTCGGCGTGCCCGGCTGGTGGCCGGCGCAGGACCAGGATTTTTACCTCGACACCAGCGTCTTCCGCCCGAAGCGGACGGCGAACTGAAAGGAATCACCGATGGTTGACGCAGTACGCTGGGGAATCCTCGGCACGGGCAAGATCGCCCGCGCCTTCGCCACCGCATTGAGGGACGTGCCGGGTGCGGTCCTGGCCGGCGTGGCTTCCCGCAGCCAGGACAAGGCCGAGGCTTTCGCGCAGGAGTTCGGCGCGCTGGCCGCCTACGGCTCCTACGAGGCGCTGGCCGATGCCGGGGGCATCGACCTGGTCTACGTCGCCACGCCCCATCCCCAGCATGCCGGCAATGCCTTGATGGCGCTGCGCGCCGGGAAGGGCGTGCTGGTCGAGAAACCGTTCACGATGAACCTGCGCGAGGCCGAGCAGGTCGTCACGCTGGCGCGCAGCCGCCGCCTGTTCCTGATGGAGGCGATGTGGACGCGCTACCTGCCGGGCTTCGAGGAGGTCAAGCGCATCATCGCTTCGGGCGAGATCGGGGAGGTCAGCCAGGTGGTGGCCGACTTCGGCTTCACCGCCGACTTTGGCCCCGAGCACCGCGCCTTCAATCCGGAACTCGGCGGCGGTGCGCTGCTCGACCTGGGCATCTATCCGCTGTCGATCGCGACCGCCCTGCTGGGTCCCGTGGCCGAGATCAAGGCGCAGGCGGAGCTCGGCCCCACCGGCGTGGACGTGCAGACCGGCTTCACGCTCAGGCACGAAGGCGGCGCCATCTCGGTATGCAGCTGCTCCTTCACCGCGCGCACGCCCTGCGAGCTGACGGTCTCGGGCACGCGCGGCCACGTGCGCATGAATACTCGCTTCCATCACGCGAAGTCCGTGACCGTGATGCTGGAAGACGGCAGCGCGCGCACCATCGACACGCCCTACATCGGCAACGGCTATGTGCACGAAGTGATCGAGGCGCAGCGCTGCTTCCTCGCCGGCCTCACCGAGAGTCCCGGCATGACGCTCGACGAAACGCTGGCGCTGATGGGTGTGCTCGACGAGATGCGGCGCCAGATCGGGCTGGTCTACGACAGCGACCGCGTCTAGGAAGCACTGTATGCGCGGTGGACCGATACCGCGCCGGCAAGCTGTGGAAGATGACGGTGGACGGGGTCGAGCTGACGCGCGAAGACCAGAACGATCAGGCGGGGCGCGCAACGGCCGCGTCCAGCCGCTTCAACAGATCCCGGTGCAGGTCCAGCGCGTGATTCGTCATGTGCTTGCGCGCGTGCGCGATCTCGGCCAGCTCCCGCTGCGCCACTGCCTGCTGGCCGTTGGCCAGCGCCCATAAAGCCAGTTCGACCCGCGCCTCGACGCTGCCTGAACGTTCCGCGGCCGCGATGAACTGCTCGCCCGCCTCGGCGCGCTGTCCGCAGGCGGTGTAGGCGCGTCCCAGTACCAACCCCATTTCCTCGGGGCGAAAAGCCGGCTGGCGTGTCTGCAGGGGCAGCAGCAGTGCGATCGCCGCCGCGGCCTGGCCGTGCGCCAGGCGTGCGCGTGCGGCGCCCAGGATCACTTCGGCGTCGCCCGCGAACGGACCTTGCAGGCAGGCGTCGTACTGCGCCACCGCCTCCGCCGTCTGCCCGGCGTCGAGCAAGGCGCCGGCCAGGCGCATCCGGTTGTGTGCGGTGGGCGTCAGGTCGTAGGCCTGGCGCGCCTCGCGCACGTCGCGGCCCGGGTCGAGCTTCGCCTGCAGCGCCTGGCCGGCCATCCGCGCCTGGCGCTCGAGGCGCGAATGGGGCAGGAACACTGCCGCGAAATAGACGATGCTGCCGAGCAGGGGGAAGGAAAAGAGGATCAGCAGCCAATACATCTGCCGTCCCGTGCGCACGGCGTGGACGGCGAAGAAGAGGGCGATGAGCAGGTGGAGACCGAGTCCGAAGATGGGCATGGCAATGAGATCTGCTGGATGAAAAAGGCCGGCGGCGCAGCCGGACGAGCGAGCCGCCACGATATCCTTTTGCATGGGGCGGATGTCTAACCGAATGTCACGACGAAGAATTTTTTAACCACCCGATAAAAATAGCTTGCTATTTAATTGCGCGCTATTTAAACTGCGCTTCATCGGTAGGGAATGCACGGCAAGACAGGCTTCCCAGCCGGATCAGCAGTCGTGGCAGGCCGTGGGTCGATAATCTGCGGCGACAAAACAAGTAGTGCACTATCTAATCGAAGACAATATAAGGAGTCACCATGAAAGCCATCAAGCACCTCGCCCTCACCCTGTCGATCGCAGCCGGCGCCGCCCTGCCGGCCCACGCCGCGCCGGCGGCCGCCGTCAAACCGACCGTGATCCTCGTTCACGGCGCCTTCGCCGATGCGACCAGCTGGAACGGCGTCGCGGCCAGGCTCCGCGCCGATGGCTACAGCGTGATCGGCGCCGCCAATCCGCTGCGCAGCGTGCAGGGCGACGCGCAGGTTGTCGCCAATATCGCGCAGAGCGTGCAGGGGCCGGTGGTGCTGGTGGGCCACTCCTACGGCGGCGCCGTCATCTCGGCGGCGGCAAAGGGCCTCCCAAACGTCAAGAGCCTGGTCTATGTGGCGGCATTCGCCCCCGAGCAGGGCGAGACGGCGCTCGAGCTGTCGGGACGCTTCCCGGGCGGTACGCTCGGCAGCGCGCTGGCTGCACCGGTGGCGCTTGCGGATGGCGGAAAGGATTTCTACATCCAGCAGGATAAATTCCATCAACAGTTCGCGGCCGATCTGCCGAAAGCGCAGGCCGAGCTGATGGCTGTCGCCCAGCGTCCGATCGCGGAAGCCGCCCTGCTCGAAGCCGCCACGAGCCCCGCATGGAAAACGCTGCCGTCGTACTTCGTCTATGGCACCGCTGACAAGAACATCCCCGCCGCGGCACTGGGCTTCATGGCCGAGCGCGCCAAATCGCGCAAGACCGTCGCCATTCCGGGCGCATCCCATGTGGTGATGACCTCCCACCCCAAGGCGGTCGTCGCGCTCATCGAGCAGGCTGCCCAGGCGAAGTAAGCAGAACAGGCAAAAATAAGTAGCGCACGATCTAATTAACCAGCAAAGGACATGACCATGAACACCGTAAAAACCATTCTCGCCGCCGCCCTCCTGGCCGCTACCGCAACCCATGCCGGCGCCGCCAGCCTGCCGGGCGTCGAACGCCAGACCGCCGGCTTCCTGAAAGCGATCGAAGGCGGCAAGCCGCTCGAAACCCTGAGTCCGCAGGATGCGCGCGCCGTACTGGTGGGCGCCCAGGCAGGAGCCAAAGCGAAGCTGGCGCCGGCCGATGTGAGCGAGAAGACCGTCCTTCTCGAGGGCAAGCCGGTCAAGCTGACCATCGTGCGCCCGGCGGGCAGCAAGGGCATCCTGCCTGCCTTCATGTTCTTCCACGGCGGCGGCTGGGTGTTGGGCGACTATCCGACCCACGAGCGCCTGGTGCGCGACCTGGTTGCCGGCTCGGGCGCGGTGGCGGTATTCGTGAATTACACGCCCTCGCCGGAAGCCGGCTACGGCGTGGCCATCCGCGAAGCCTATGCCGCCACGCGCTGGGTGGCCGAGAACGGCGAGCAGATCGGGGTGGACGGCGAGCGCCTCGCCGTGGCCGGCAACAGTGTGGGCGGGAATATGGCGGCGGTGGTCAGCCTGATGGCCAAGGAGCAGGGCGCGCCGAAGCTGCGTTCGCAGGTGCTGCTGTGGCCCGTCACCGACGCGAACTTCGAGACCGGTTCGTACAAGGAATTCGCGAACGGCCACTTCCTCACCCGCGACATGATGGTCTGGTTCTGGGATAACTACACCCGCAGTGCGAACGCCCGCCGCGAGATCTACGCCGCGCCGCTGCAGGCCACGCCCGCCCAGCTGAAAGGCCTGCCGCCCGCGCTGGTCCAGACCGCGGAGTTCGACGTGCTGCGCGACGAAGGCGAAGCCTATGCCCGCAAGCTCGATGCCGCCGGCGTCGAAGTGAAATCGGTGCGCTACAACGGCATGATCCACGACTTCGGCCTGCTCAATGCCTTGAGCGACGTGCCGGCCGTGAAGAGCGCCCTGCAGCAGGCATCGCAGGAACTGAAACAGCGCCTGCAATGAATGCACCCAGCCGGTGTCACACCCAGCCGGTGTCAGGTCTGACAAACGGACACGGGCTCGACTGTAATCGCTAGCAACAGCCGAGCTCGTGTCCAAATGTCAGACCTGACACCGAGGTTTAGCAGGGAAATGCGTCAGACCTTCAGGAATTCCTCGCGCCCGCCCAGCCAGCGCGTGAGGTGGGCGTCGATGACCGCCATGTACTCCGGGCGGTCGCCGTTGTCCAGCAGGTACTGCGCCACGTCGCGCGCCTTCTCCACGATCCATTGGTCGGCCTCCAGGTCGGCGAAACGCAGCATCGCTTCGCCCGACTGGCGCGCGCCCAGGAATTCGCCGGGGCCGCGGATTTCGAGGTCGCGCCGCGCGATCTCGAAACCGTCGGTGGTCTCGCGCATCGTGAGCAGGCGCTGCTTGGCCACTTGGCCCAGCGGGCTTTGATACAGAAGCAGGCACACGCTCGCAGCCGAGCCCCGGCCCACGCGGCCGCGCAGCTGGTGCAGCTGCGACAAACCAAAACGCTCGGCGTGCTCGATCACCATCAGCGAGGCGTTCGGCACGTCGACGCCGACCTCGATGACGGTGGTGGCCACCAGCACGTGCACCTCGCCGCTGGAGAAGCCGTCCATGATCACCTGCTTCTCGGCCGGCTTCATGCGCCCGTGCACCAGGCCCACGACCAGATCCGGCAGGGCCTCGGCCAGGGTCTCGTAGGTCTCGGTGGCGGTCTGCAGCTGCAGCACCTCGGATTCCTCGATCAGCGGGCACACCCAGTAGACCTGCCGGCCTTCCTGCGCCGCCGCATGCACGCGCTCGATCACTTCGTCGCGCCGGTTCTGGTCGATGGCGCGCGTGACGATCGGACTGCGGCCCGGCGGCAGTTCGTCGATGACGGACACCTCCAGGTCGGCGTAATAGGTCATGGCCAGCGTGCGCGGGATCGGCGTGGCCGACATCATCAATTGGTGCGGCACCAGGCCGTCGCTGCCCTTGTTGCGCAAGGTGAGACGCTGGCCGACGCCGAAGCGGTGCTGCTCGTCGACGATCACCAGGCCCAGTCGCGCGAACTGCACCGTGTCCTGGATCAGGGCATGGGTGCCGATCACGAGCTTGGCTTCGCCCGATTCAATCAGCTCCTTGGCCGCGTCCTTTTCCTTTTTCTTCAGGCTGCCCGTCAGCCAGGCCACCTTCACGCCCAGCGGCTCCATCCAGGCGGCGATCTTGCGGAAGTGCTGCTCGGCCAGGATCTCGGTCGGCGCCATCAGGGCCGCCTGGTAGCCGCTGTCGATGGCCTGGGCGGCGGCCAGCGCCGACACCACGGTCTTGCCGCTGCCGACGTCGCCCTGCAGCAGGCGCTGCATCGGATAACCCTCGCGCAGGTCGGCGCGGATTTCCTTCACCACGCGCTGCTGGGCGCCCGTGAGCTGGAAGGGCAGGGCGGAAAGAAAAGCCTCGGACAGTTTGCCCACCGCGCGCAGCTGGGGCGCGCCCTTTTCGCGCCGCGCGCGCTGGGCGCGCTTGAGGGACAGCTGCTGCGCCAGCAGCTCGTCGAACTTCATGCGGGTCCAGGCCGGGTGGGAGCGCTCGGTCAGGGCGTATTCGTCGACGTCGGCCGGCGGATAATGCAGCAGGCGCACCGAGGGTTCGAAGTCCCACAGCTGCAGGCGGGAGAGGAAGGCATTCGGCAGGGTGTCGCGCCAGTCCACGCGCTTCATGGCGTCGGCGATCGCGCGCCGCATCACGGTCTGCGACAGGCCTTCGCCGGCCGGGTAGACCGGGGTGAGGGAGGTCGGCAGCGGCGCGCCCTCGTTGATCACTTTATAGGTGGGGTGGACCATCTCGGCCCCGAAGAAGCCGTGCTTGAGCTCGCCACGTGCGCGGATACGCACCCCCTCGGACATTTGCTTGACCTGGCTGCCGTAGAAATTCATGAAGCGTAGCTGCAGTTCGCCGGTCTCGTCGGCGATCTGCACCAGGAGCTGGCGGCGCGGTTTATAGGTGATCTCGTTCCTGGTGACCACGCCTTCCACCTGCCAGATCTGCAGCCCGCGCATGGAGGCTTCGCGGATCGTGACCACCTTGGTCTCGTCCTCGTAGCGCATCGGCAGGTGCAGCACCAGGTCCATATCGGTGCGCAGGCCCAGCCGGGCGAGCTTGGATTCGATGGTTTTGGGGGCGGATGTCGTCTTGGAGGCGGGCATATTGCGGCATTCTGGCGTTGGCTGGCGTAAAATAGAGGGTTCGCCGCACGCTCTGCAGCCTCTATTGTAAGGCTGTCAGCATCCATTTTCCCAGAATTGAAGACAATGTACTCGCTTTCCGATTTCGATTTCGACCTGCCGCCAGAGCGGATCGCGCAGCTGCCGCTGCCGGATCGCAGCGCCTCGCGCCTCCTGCAGCTCGATGGCGACCAGATCACCGACCGTCATTTCGCCGACATCATCGACCAGCTCCAGTCGGGCGACCTGCTGGTGATGAACAATACGCGCGTGCTCAAGGCGCGCTTCTTCGGCGTCAAGGAAACCGGCGGCCAGGTCGAAGTACTGGTCGAGCGGGTGCTGGACCACCGCACGGTGCTGGCGCAGGTGCGCGCCTCGAAGTCGCCGAAACCCGGCAACCGCATCCGCCTGGCCGACGCTTTCGACGTCACCACCGGCGAGCGCGCAGGCGAGTTCTTCACCCTGCACTTCGAGGGCGACGTCTTCGAGCTGATCGAGGCCCACGGCCGCCTGCCGCTGCCGCCCTATATCGAACACAATGCCGACGAATTCGACGAGCAGCGCTACCAGACCGTGTACTCGAAAGAGCCGGGCGCCGTGGCCGCGCCGACCGCCGGCCTGCACTTCGACCAGCCCCTGCTCGACCGCCTGGCCGAAAAAGGCGTCAAGTTCGCCTACGTGACCCTGCACGTGGGTGCGGGCACCTTCCAGCCGGTGCGCGTGGAAGACCTGTCGGCCCACAAGATGCACAGCGAGTGGTACACGATTCCCCAGGAGACGGTGGAGGCCGTGCGCGCGGCCAAAGCCGCGGGCAGCGACGTGGTGGCGGTGGGCACCACGTCGCTGCGCGCCCTGGAATCGGCCTCGCAGTCGGGTGAGCTCAAGGCGGGCAGCGACGATACGGCCCTCTTCATCACGCCCGGCTACACCTTCAAGACGGTCACCCGCCTGATCACCAACTTCCACCTGCCGAAGTCGACCCTCATGATGCTGGTGTCGGCCTTTGCCGGCTACCACGAGATCCGCAAGGCCTACCAGCACGCGATCGCCAATGAATACCGCTTCTTCAGCTATGGCGACGCCATGCTGCTGACGACTCGTTCACGCTAATAGAATACCGATGCTCGAATTTACCCTGCTTAAAAAAGACACCAGCGGCCTCTCGCATGCGCGCCGCGGCCGCCTGAAACTCAACCACGGCACCATCGAGACCCCGATCTTCATGCCGGTCGGGACCTATGGCTCAGTCAAGGCCATGGACCCGATCGAGCTGCGCGAAGTGGGTTCGCAGATCATCCTGGGCAACACCTTCCACCTGTGGCTGCGCCCGGGCACCGAGGTGCTCGACAAGTTCGGCGGCCTGCACGGCTTCATGGGATGGAACGGCCCCATCCTGACCGACTCGGGCGGCTTCCAGGTGTTCTCGCTGGGCGCCATGCGCAAGATCACGGAAGAGGGCGTGAAGTTCGCCTCGCCGATCGACGGCTCGCGCCAGTTCCTGTCGCCGGAAGTGTCGATGCAGATCCAGCGCTCGCTGAACTCGGACATCGTGATGCAGTTCGACGAGTGCACCCCCTACGAGATCGACGGCCGTCCGGCCACCAGCGAGGAAGCGGCCAAGTCGATGCGCATGTCGCTGCGCTGGGCCCAGCGCTCGATGAACGAGTTCAACCGCGGCGAGAACCCGAACGCGCTGTTCGGCATCGTCCAGGGCGGCATGTACGAGCACCTGCGCGACGAGTCGCTCGCCGGCCTGGAAGACATCAACTTCCCGGGCCTGGCCATCGGCGGCCTGTCGGTGGGCGAGCCGAAGGAAGACATGCAGCGCATCCTGGCCCACGTCGGCCCGCGCCTGCCGGAGAACAAGCCGCACTACCTGATGGGCGTCGGCACGCCGGAAGACCTGGTCGAGGGCGTGGCCAATGGTGTCGACATGTTCGACTGCGTGATGCCGACCCGCAACGCCCGCAACGGCTGGCTGTTCACGCGCTTTGGCGACGTGAAGATCAAGAACGCGCGCTACAAGGACGACCAGGCGCCGCTGGACGAGAGCTGCGACTGCTATTGCTGCAAGAACTTCTCGCGCGCCTACCTGCACCACCTGCACCGCTCGAACGAGATCCTCGGCGCGCGCCTGAACACCATCCACAACCTGCACTTCTATCTGAAGATCATGCAGGAGATGCGCGATGCGATCGATGCGGACAAGTTCAATGAGTTCCGGATCCAGTTCCGGGCTGACCGCTTGCGCGGAATTTAGTAGGGTGGACGGGTCTCCCGTCCGCGCGTTCAACTCCCCTGCGAATGGATACTACATGTGCTGTTCATGCACTGTTTGAACGCGCGTACGGCGGAGCCGTACACCCTACAAAAGCGATTTTCACATTAAATTTCCAGCAACATCTTGCAATCAGGAATTGCAAACCTACATACCTCCAGATTGTCCCCGGCCGCAGTGCCGGTGCTAGAATACACCGCTTAATTTTTTTAATCTCACCACAATCGGAGTTCTTGTGTTCATTTCCAACGCGTACGCGCAAACCACCGCCGCAGCCGATCCGGGCCTGATGGGTAGCCTGACCACCTTCCTGCCGCTGATCCTGATGTTCGTGGTCATGTATTTCCTCATGATCCGTCCGCAGCAGAAGCGCCAGCGCGAGCTGAAGTCGATGATGGATGCGCTGACCAAGGGCGACGAAGTGGCGACCGCCGGCGGCATCCTGGGCCGCGTGGTCAAGGTGGCCGACACCTACGTGACCCTGGAAGTGTCGACCGGCACCGAAATCGTGGTCCAGAAGAACGCAGTGACGACCCTGCTGCCGAAAGGCACCCTGAAGGCCCTGTAAGCCCGGTCAGCACAATGCGGCGGCCCTGGCCGCCGCGTGCCCAACTCAGAACGCTGGAAAACCATGAATCGCTACCCCGTCTGGAAATATCTACTGATCGCCGTCGCGCTCCTGCTGGGTGCGTTGTTTACGGCGCCGAACTACTTCGGCGAAACGCCGGCGCTGCAGGTCACCACCGGTAAAACGACGGTCAACATCACCAGCGCCACTGTCGGCCTGGTCGCGGATGCGCTCAAGCGCAACGGCGTTCCGGCCACTGCCATCGCCCTGGAAGGCACCGGCAACAGCACCTCGGTGCGCGCCCGCTTCGCCACCACCGACGCCCAGTTCCGGGCCAAGCTCGCCCTCGAGCGCGACCTGAACCGCGACAAGGAAAACCCCGATTACATCGTCACCGTCAACCTGGCGAAGAACACGCCGGCCTGGATGGAAAAGATCGGCGCCAAGCCCATGAACCTGGGCCTCGACCTGCGCGGCGGCGTCCACTTCCTGCTGCAGATCGACAGCAAGGCCGTGCTCGACACCAAGGTCAAGGGCCTGCAAGCCAGCGTGCGCAGCCAGCTGCGCGACGCCAACGTCCGCCACGCCGGCATCGAGCGCGTGGGCGACACCATCGAAGTGCGCTTCCGCGACGCCGCGACCCGCACCGCCGCCCGCAACACCCTGGCCAAGCAGTCGCAGGACCTGGTCTTCACCGAGACCGCCGACGGCACCGAGCTGAAGCTGGCCGTCGCCCTCAAGCCGGAAGCGCTCAAGCGCACCGTCGAAGACGGCGTGAAGCAGAACATCTCCACCCTGTCCAAGCGTATCAATGAACTGGGCACCACCGAACCGCTGATCCAGCAGCAGGGCGCCGACCGCATCATCGTCCAGCTGCCGGGCGTGCAGGACGTGGCGCGCGCCAAGGACATCATCGGCCGCACCGCCACCCTGGAACTGCGCATGGTCGATTCGACCGTGACCCCGGGCACCGAGACCTCGGCCGCCATTCCGCTCAATTCCGAACTGTTCACCGAAGGCCGCGGCGGCCCGGTGGTGGTATCGAAGGACATCATCCTGACCGGCGACTACATCTCGAGCGCCGTGGCCAGCTTCGATTCGAACCAGCAGCCGGCCGTTTCGATCGACCTGAACGGCGACGGCGGCCGCCGCATGCGCATGGCCACCCGTGAAAACGTCGGCAAGCGCCTGGCCGTCCTGCTGAAGGAAAAAGGCGTGTACAGCGTGCCGACGGCGCCTGTCATCAACCAGGAACTGGGTTCGACCTTCCAGATCACCGGCATCGGCAGCATCGAAGACGCCAACGAACTGGCGCTGCTGCTGCGCTCGGGCGCGCTGTCGGCGCCGATGGAGTTCATCGAGGAACGCGTGATCGGCCCGCAGCTGGGCGCCGAGAACATCGAGCGCGGCCTGCATTCGACCCTCTGGGGTTTCGTGGCGATCGCGATCTTCATGATCGTCTACTACCACCTGGTGGGCTTCGTCAGCGCGGTGTCCCTGGCGGCCAACGTGCTGTTCCTGCTGGCGCTGCTGTCGATGCTGCAGGTCACCTTGACCTTGCCGGGTATCGCGGCAATCGCGCTGACCCTCGGCATGGCGATCGACTCCAACGTGCTGGTCAATGAGCGCATCCGCGAGGAACTGCGTGCGGGCGCTGCGCCGCAGGTGGCGATCAACGCCGGCTACAAGCACGCCTGGGATACGATTTTCGACTCCAACGTGACCGCCCTGATCGTCGGCCTCGCGCTGCTGATCTTCGGTTCCGGCGCGGTCCGCGGCTTCGCCGTGGTGCACTGCCTGGGCATCCTGACCTCGATGTTCTCGGCAGTGTTCCTTTCGCGTGGCCTGATCAACCTCTGGTACGGCCGCAAGAAGAAGCTGACCGGGATTTCGATCGGCACGGTCTGGAAAGAAGGCTTCACGCCCAACAAGCAAAACACGACGCAGGAAACTCAGGGTTAATCATGGAATTTTTCAAGATCAAACGGGACATCCCGTTCATGCGTCACGCCGTGATCCTCAATGTGATCTCGGTGGTGACCTTCCTGGCAGCCGTGTTCTTCCTGGCGACCAAGGGCCTGCATTATTCGGTGGAGTTCACCGGCGGCACGCTGATGGAACTGCACTACCCGCATGCGGCGGACCAGGAAAAGATCCGCACCACGCTGCGCGGCGTCGGCTTCGAGGCGCCTGAAGTGACCAGCTTCGGCACTGCCCAGGACGTCCTCCTGCGCCTGCCGATCGCCGAGGGTTCGGCCCAGGCCGACACCTCATCCCGTGCCTTCACTGCGGTCTGCGCGTCCGAACAGGGCACGCCGAAGGTCACCCAGGTACAAACCGACAAGGGTCAGACGGTCGCCCGCACCAGCTGTGTCAATGCCGCCGGCCAGGAACTGGTCAGCCTGCAGCGCGTCGAATACGTCGGTCCGGCCGTCGGCAAGGAGCTGCAGGAGAACGGCCTGAACGCGCTGCTGATGGTGGTGATCGGCGTGGTCGTCTACCTGGCGGTCCGCTTCGAGTGGAAATTCGCCGTCTCGGCGATCATCGCGAACCTGCACGACGTGGTCATCATCCTGGGCTTCTTCGCCTTCTTCGAGTGGGAGTTCTCGCTGACGGTGCTGGCGGCGATCCTCGCGGTGCTGGGCTACTCGGTCAACGAATCGGTCGTCATCTTCGACCGGATCCGCGAGATGTTCCGCAAGCAGCGCAAGATGACCGTGCCGGAGGTGATCGACCACGCGATCACCAGCACCATCTCGCGCACCATCATCACCCACGGTTCGACCCAGATCATGGTGCTGTCGATGCTGCTGTTCGGCGGCCCTGCGCTGCACTACTTCGCGATGGCGCTGACCATCGGCATCTGCTTCGGCATCTATTCCTCGGTGTTCGTGGCGGCGGCGCTGGCCATGTGGCTGGGCGTGAAGCGCGAAGACCTGGTCAAGCCGGTCAAGGAAAAGGACGAGACCGACGGCGCCGTCGTGTAAACGCGCCGTGCTCTGCAAGAATGCCGCCCCGGCCCTGCCGCGGCGGCATTTTTCATGCCGTTCCGATCGATTTGCTTCTTTATGTGGGGTAACGCACAGAGCCGGCCTGGTGCCATCCCTATAGTGAAGCTGTCTCTTTCAGGACATCCCTAGTTTTGGACTTCACCCGCTCCCCAACCGGAGCGGGTTTTTTTTATCTCTCCGCCCTAAAGGTAGCGCGCCCACAGGCTGTTGGAAAATTTGCCATCCGGATCATGGCTGCGTTTCACGCTGCGCAAGACCGCCACTTCCGGATAGGCCTGCTCGAACTGTGCGCGCGTCGCGTGCAGCTGGTAGGGCAGGTAGTAGCGCCCGCCGAAGCGCAGGGCGGCGTCGATCATGGCGCGGGTCCAGGCGCCGGCCTCTTGCCGGGCAGCCTTGCCGGTGCGCTGCTTGTAATACAGGACGAACGAGAACACCTCCTCCTTCGCCCAAGGCAGCAGGCTGGTGGTGTCCGGCGGCGAATGGCGCACCGACACGTTCAGCACCTGGGCCCCGTGTTCCCGGATCACGGCAGCCATCGCCCGCGCGAAGCCGGCGAAATGCCGCACCGGGATGAAATACTCCTGCAGCACATAGGTCGAGATGCGGCGCGTGCGCGGCTCCAGCTCCGCCACGTCGAGGCTGGCCTCGTGGTTGCGCCATTTTACTGCCGGCTTGTCCAGCAGCAGCGGGTGAATCACCTGGCTGCGCAGCAGCTCGCCGCCCGGGAGCTCGGTCATGGCGAACAGGACGTTCTGCTCCAGGCTATAGGACTGGCCGCGCGGCACCAGGCGGGCGGTCTCGGTGAGCGGCTTGCCGCTCGTGTGCCAGGAAACCGCGACCGGGGCGTCGAAGTGCGGGGGCAGCAGGTCGGCATTGTGGAAGACGCAGTCCGCCCGCATGACTTCGCGCCGGAACCAGGCGGGATAGTCGCCCAGCGCCACCTCGGTGACCACGCGCTCGATCCGGGTGTTGTGCGCCAGGTCCAGTTCGACTTCCGTGATCACGCCGACCGCACCGTAGCCGCCTGCCGCCGCGCGAAACAGCGCGGCATGCTTGTCGCGGCTGGCCTCCACGACCGTGCCGTCCGCCAGCACCAGCTGCAGGGCGCGCAGCGAGTTCACCACCGGGCCATTGCCGACGTAGCGTCCGTGCGCATTGACGGACTCCGCGCCGCCCACCGTGAAGTTGGCATAGCTCTGCATGGTCTGTACCGCCAGGTCGTGCGGATCGAGCAGCTCCTGCAGGTCGCGCCAGCGCATGCCGGCCTGGACCCGCGCCACCCTGGCGGCGGTGTCGAGCTTCACCAGCCGGTTCATGCCGCGCATGTCCAGGTGCAGTCCGCCCGCGATGGCGACCTGGCCGCCCATGCTGTAGCGGCCGCCGCCGACGGCGATCTTCCCCGGCCAGCCGCGGACCGCCGCAGCGACTTCCGCCGTGCTTGCCGGTGCGGCAACCCTGGCCACCTCCACAGGGTAGAGGCCGGTGACGTTCTCGATGAGGGGAGCGGCCAGGGCGCGGGCGGGGGCCAGGGTCAGCAGGCTGGCTTCGGCCATGGCCAGGACGAGGAAACGGCGGCGTGATGGATGCATGTCGTGACGGGTAAGCGTTGTCGGACCTGCAGCATCCGGCAAGTCCTCCTGTCCCGCCAAGCCATTCTTCCCGCGGTAGCGGCATGCGCTACCGGCCGTATCGCATGCCGGTCGAAATATGCCGTTCTAAGTGAATCAGCGCACGGAGTGCGTGGCCTCATGCGCGCTACAGTGGACCCGTCTCTTTCAGGACATCCCTAGTTTTGGACTTCACCCGCTCCTCGAGAGCGGGTTTTTTTTGCCTGGTGCACATGAGAGTTGGCGCTAGCGCAATTGAAGTGAAAAAAGATGCAAAAAAACGCGGCTGTGTGAATCAGCGCACGGAAGCGGACCCGTGCGTGGCCTACAGTGGAACCGTCTCTTTCAGGACATCCCTAGTTTTGGACTTTGCCCGCTCCCTCGAGCGGGCATTTTTTTTATAGTCGCCTGTGTCAGATCAAGGCGGCGGTCAGGCTCTTCACTTCTTCGGCCGACTCCGTCAGGACCTGGGCCAGGGTGCCCTCGCCGGCGATGAAATCGATGGTGGCGGCCGAATGCATGGTGGTGGCGCCGGGGCGCTGGTGCAGCGGAGAAGGGAAGGGCGCGAGGTCGTTGGCCAGTAGCAGGGTGTCGCCCAGGGTTTCCGGCGGCAGGGCGCGCATGCCGTTCCACAGGGCCTCGATGGCGCCCATCACCGCGACCGGCACCCCGAGCTTGGACAGCACGCCGCGGCCGATCGCCACTTCGCCATGCTCGATCCACTCATCGGCGTCGCCGTCGACCAGGCCGGGGAATTCCTCGGCGCGCGACAGCAGGTAGAAGCCGCCCACCTCATGCACGATGCCCGCGAACATCGCGGTTTCCGGGTCAACGAAGGAGACGCGGCGCGCGATCACCTGGCAGAGTGCGGCCACGTGGGCCGAGTGGATCCACAGGGCGTCGGCACGGGCGCGCAGGTCCGGGTCCTTGAGCCCGCTGGCCAGCTGGCGCACGATGACGGAGGCCGCCAGCGCACCCAGGGTGCGGAAGCCCACGCGCTGCACGGCGGCGCGGACATTGGTGACGTCGTGGCCGGCGCGGTTGTAGGCCACCGAGTTGGCGATCGCGACGGTGCGCGCCGCCAGCAGCGGCTCGGCCTGTACCAGCCTGGCCGCCATCTCGATATGGCAGTCGGGTTCGTTCAGCGCACGCTGCAGCTTGAGCGTGGCGTCGACATTGGTCGGGAAGCTGAGTTCGCCGCGGCTGGCCTGGGCGGCAATTTCCTTGAGGGCGGAGAGTCGGTCCATCGGAAAATTATACCTCCAACATATTGCCGGGTCGGTAAAAATTACTTTACGGCATTAGTTTGAGACCCTGCCGCCTGGCCCGAAGGCTCAAGGCTCGCCGAAAATGGCGTCGCAGCCTTCCTTCTGTTCCTCGGTATTTTCGAGCTCGTCTTCCAGGCCCAGATCGGCCAGTTCCTCGACCGCGTTCATGAAGCTGTTGAGTTTGGTTGCGCCGATGAGGCGGTAGATCTCGCCCGCTTCGTTGCGCACGCCGATGATCATCGGCTCTTCCTTGACTTCGTCGAGCGGCGCCACGTCGAGCAGCAGGTTACCGATGATGTGCTTGTCGAAATGGGCAGGCTTTTTGCCTTCGATCAGGGATGTTTTCAAGGCAATTCCTTTTTAGTTGGTGAAGACGGGGGCATGCCGCCCAGCGCGATGCGCTCGCGCAGCAGGCGCAGGGCGCTGTCCAGGGCGTCGAATTCGGCCTCGCTATAGCCGGCAAACAGCTGCTTGCCGTGCGCCACGACCTGCGGGAACACGTCGCAGAATACCCCTTCGCCGGCGGGTGTGAGGCGCACGAAGAAGGAGCGCTTGTCCTCGCTGCTGCGTTCGCGCAGCACCAGGCCTTTCTGTTCCAGCCGCTCGATCACGCCGGTCAGCGTGCCCTTGGTGATCAGGGTGCGCTCGCCGAGTTCCTTGTAGCTCATGCCGGGCGTATTGCCCAGCGTGGCAATGATATCGAACTGCGCGTGCGTCAGGCCATGCTGTCGCACCGACTCGCCGGAAAAACGCTCGAAGCCCTGCATGCACTCGGCCAGCAGCCGGACACTCTTTAGATATCGTTCCCCCATGGGGCAGGATTATAGCCGCACGCCGGCACTTTGCTCCGGCGCACCGCATGGACCGGAACGGCCGCGGCCGCTCGCATGGGCCGGGCCATGATCCGGTATCATTACGGCCGATGCCTATCCCGCCGTCCACCCCCTGCCATGCAGCCCGCTGACCTGTCCGTCCTGGCACGGGAGCGTCCGCTGCGCGTGCTGCTGGTCAATGCGGGCGAGCCGGACACCCTGAGCTGGTCGGGCCTGGTGCAGCCGCTGCGCCTGGCGGCCAAGCTGCTGGGCCCCGAGCTGCTGCATGTGGACGTGCGCAGCCCCGACAAATTCGCCGCCGACAGCCAGCGCCACTGGCACCTGGTGCTGCTGGTGGCGGACGAGGCGGAAGCGGCCTTGCGGCCCGCCAACTGCCGCGCCCTGGTCGAACGCTGCCGCGCCGCGCCCTTCTGGGGCGGCGTGGGCGCCGGCGTGCTGTGGCTGGCCGACGCCGGCGCCCTGCACGGCATTCGCACGGCGCTGCCGTGGGCGCTCTATCCCGATACCAATGCACTGGCGGAACAGGCGCTGTTCACGCCCAATCTCTACGAATTCGACGGCAACCGCCTGACCTGCTGCGGCGGGGGCGCCAGCATCGACTTCGCCCTGACCCTGGTCGAGATGCTGTTTGGCGCCGGCGTGCAGGCACAGCTGAAGGAAATCCTGTGCGTGGACCGGGTGCGCGGCAAGGACGAGCGCCAGCGCGTGGCCCTGCAGGCGCGCTTCGGCACCCTGCAGCCCAAGCTGACCGAGGCGGTGGCCCTGATGGAAGCGAATATCGAGGAACCGCTCTCGACCGACGAGATCGCCCAGCTGGCCGGCATCTCGCGGCGCCAGCTGGAACGCCTGTTCAAGCAATATCTTGGCAGCCTGCCTTCGCGCTACTACCTCGAACTGCGCCTGCAAAGGGCGCGCAAATTGCTGATCGACACCAACCACTCGATCGTGCAGGTCGGGCTGATGTGCGGCTTCTCGTCCGGCTCGCATTTTTCGACGGCGTTCGGGGCCCTGTTCGGCAATACGCCGAGGGAAGAGCGGCAGCGTAAGCTGGCCCAGTAGGAAGAGCCTACCCCGGCAGCCCGGAGTCCCGGTCTACCGAGGTAGGCTCGCCCTTGCCAATCCCATAATATTTCCCGACCAAAAACGAAAATCCCTGTCGCACTTCTGCAAGAACTTGTCAGGTAGCGTTTCTATAATGGCTCGATCCTGCGCGACGCTTGAGCCGCGCACAACCTTCTTGAACAGATGAGGAAGAAGCCATGAACGCAAAGCTTGATTCGGGTGTCACCACGCGGCCTGTCACTCGGCAGACCTTCGACGAAGTCCTCGTCCCGACCTACGCTCCGGCCGCCATGGTGCCGGTGCGCGCCGCGGGCCTGGACGTGTGGGACCAGGAAGGCAAGCGTTACCTTGACTTCACCTCGGGCATCGCGGTCTCGAGCCTGGGCCACTGCAACCCGGCGCTGGTCGACGCGGTCACCAGGCAGATCAACACCCTCTGGCACCTCGGCAATGGCTACACCAACGAGCCGGTGCTGCGCCTGGCCACCGCCCTGACCGAAGCCACCTTCGCCGACCGCGCTTTCTTCTGCAACTCGGGCGCCGAAGCCAACGAAGCGGCCCTGAAGCTGGCCCGCAAGTACGCCCACACCAAGTTCGGCCCGCACAAGTCGCGCATCGTGTCCTGCCTGTCGTCCTTCCACGGCCGCACCCTGTTCACCGTCTCGGTGGGCGGCCAGCCGAAGTACACCGAAGGCTTCGAGCCGCTGCCGCAGGAACTGAGCCACATTCCCTACAACGACATCGAAGCCGCGCGCGCCGCGATTACCGATGACGTGGCCGCCGTGATCGTCGAGCCGATCCAGGGCGAGGGCGGCGTCATCCCGGGCAACCCGGATTACCTGAAGGCGCTGCGCGAGATCTGCGACCAGACCGGCGCCGTGCTGGTGTTCGACGAAGTGCAGTCGGGCGTGGGCCGCACCGGCTCCTTCTTCGCCTATCAGCAGATGAACGTCACCCCGGACATCCTGACCTCGGCCAAGGCCCTGGGCAACGGCTACCCGATCGGCGCCATGCTGACCACCGACGAGATCGGCCAGCACTTCAACGTCGGTTCGCACGGCACCACCTACGGCGGCAACCCGCTGGCGGCGACCGTCGGCCTGAACGTGGTCGAGACCATCAACCAGCCCGCCTTCCTGGCCCGCGTCAAGGAAGCGAGCGCCAAGATCTTCGCCAACCTCGAGAAACTCGCGGGCGACTACCCGCAGGTGTTCGGCAAGGCGCGCGGCATGGGCCTGCTGATCGGCCTGCCGATGGCGGAAGCCTACAAGGGCCGCTCGAAGGACTACACCAAGACCTGCGAGAAGCTCGGCCTGATGCTCCTGATCGCCGGCCCGGATGTCGTGCGCCTGGCGCCGGCGCTGATCGTCTCGGACGAGCAGATCGCCGAAGCCGATCGCCTGATGCGCGAAGCCGTCGAGGCCTTCATCGCCGCCTGAATCACGGCGCAAGCGTGGCCGGCCCGCCTGGACAGGCGCGGCCGGCCTCGCTGTTTGAGCTGATCGCCTAGAACCTTACCAGGAGTTCGCATGTACGTAGTTCGTCCGGTAGATCGCGCGGACATCGGCGCCCTCGAGGCAATGGCCGCGGTGTCGATTCCCGGCCTGCACACGCTGCCGCGCACCCGCGAAGCCATCGTCGCGGCGGTCGAGCGTTCGATCGCTTCTTTCGCCGCCCACGTCGACATTCCCAGCGAAGAGTCCTACCAGTTCGTGCTGGAAGACCTGCGCTCGCGCGAGGTGGTCGGCACCGCCGCCATCCACGCCTCGGCCGGTTCCAACGGCACCTATTTCGCCTTCCGCAACGACGTGATCCAGCAGGTCTCGCGCGACCTGAACATCAGCCACAGCGTGCACGCCCTGACCCTGTGCTCGGAGCTCACGGCCTGCTCGCACCTGTCGGGCTTTTACATCCGTCACCGCGAGACCGCAGGGCAGGAGGCCGCGCTGCTGTCGCGCGCGCGCCTGCTGTACGCGATGCTGGCGCCGCACCGCTTCGGCGACCGCTTCTTCGTGCCGCTGGCCGGCGTGACCGACGCCAACGGCCAGTCGGCCTTCTGGAATGCGCTGGGCCGCAAGTTCTTCAAGATGGACTTCCTCGACGCCGAGCGCGTCATCGACGGCGCCCGCAACCGCACCCTGATCGTCGAGCTGATGCCGCACTATCCGGTCTACGTGCCGCTGCTGCCGGAAGACGCCCAGGCCGTGCTGGGCCAGATCCACCCGAGCGGCCAGCTGGCCTTCAAGCTCCTGACCCAGGAAGGCTTCGAAGCCGACGAGTACATCGACATTTTCGACGGCGGCCCGATCCTGCAGGCC
The DNA here is from genome assembly GCA_040758275.1 of Pseudomonadota bacterium. Lineage (GTDB taxonomy): Bacteria > Pseudomonadota > Gammaproteobacteria > Burkholderiales > Burkholderiaceae_D > Telluria. The sequence continues at coordinate 7,595 of JBFLVV010000032.1, read as the reverse complement.
CACAAGAATTCGCTGCGCTCCTTCTGCGGCTCCCAGCTGCGCCAGGTCGAGAATGCCGGCCGTGCGGCCGGGACCGAAGAACTGGTGCACTATGCGGTGGCCAGCACCGACCAGAATTTCCGCGCCGTGATCGCGGCCTGCCCGCCGGTCGAGACCGCGCAGGCGATCTGCCTGCCGCGCGACGCCCAGCAGGCGCTCGGCGTTTCCGCCGGCGACACCGTCACCTGCGTGCGCATTTGAGAGAGGACGACATGCTCGTTATCCGTGCAGTACAAACCGCCGACCTGGACGCCCTGATCGAGATGGCGCGCCAGGCCGGCAGCGGCATGACCACCCTCAAGCCGGACCGCAAGATGCTGGGCGACCGCGTCGCCACCGCGGTCGCCTCCTTCAACCAGACCATTCCGCCCGAACAGCGCGACTACATGTTCGTGCTCGAGCATACCGAGGACAAGAGCATCGCCGGCGTGTGCGCGATCAAGGGTGCGGTCGGCCTGACCGAACCCTTCTACAACTACCGCATCGGCACCCTGGTGCACTGCAGCCGCGAACTGAACGTGTTCACGCGGATGGAGACCCTCTACCTGTCGAACGACCTGACCGGCTCCTCCGAATTGTGCTCGCTGTTCCTGCTGCCGGAGTTTCGCGCCGGCTTCAACGGCAAGTGGCTCTCGAAGAGCCGCTTCCTCTTCATCGCCCAGTTCCAGCAGCTGTTCACCGAGAAGATCATCGCCGAGATGCGCGGCTACCAGGACGAGAACGGCGTCTCGCCCTTCTACGAGGGCCTGGGCCGCCACTTCTTCAAGATGGACTTCGACCACGTCGACGGCCTGACCGCGATCGGCAAGAAATCCTTCATCGCCGAACTGATGCCGCGCCAGCCACTGTACGTGGACTACCTGCCGGAGTCGGCGCGCGAGGTGATCGGCAAGGTCCACACCTCGACCCAGCCGGCGCGCAAGCTGCTGGAAAACGAAGGCATGCACTACGAAGGCTACGTCGACATCTTCGATGCCGGCCCGGTGCTGCAGGGCCGCGTGTCCGAGCTGCGCGCGGTGCGCGACAGCGTGCTGGCCGTGGCCCAGGAAGGAAGCGAGGAAGGGGAGACCGAACACCTGCTGGTGTCGAACACCCGCCTGGCCGATTTCCGCATGATCCTGACCCGCGGCGTGCCCGGCGCCGCCCACATTGCACTGAGCGCCCAGGAGCTGTCGCAACTGCACGTGCAGGCGGGCGACGAGGTGCGCACGCTGCCACTCAATACAAGGAAGAACGCGCATGCCTAATCTCTCGAACTACATCGACGGCGCCTGGCTCGCCGGCAGCGGCCGCGAACTGGCCACCATCGACCCGTCCACCGGCCGCCAGACCTGGACCAGTAATGAATCGACCGGCGAGGACGTGGCGCGCGCCGTGCAGGCCGCCCGCGCCGCTTTCGAAGCATGGGCCTTGACCCCGCTGGAACAGCGCATCGCGATCGCGACCCGTTTCCGCGACCTGCTCAAGGAACACAGCGAAGAACTGGCCGCCACCATCGCCGAGGAAGTCGGCAAGCCTTTGTGGGAAGCGCGCACGGAAGTGACGACGATGGCGAACAAGATCGACATCTCGGTCCAGTCCTACGGCAGCCGCACCGGAGAAACGGCCAACAAGGTCGCTGACGGCAATGCCGTGCTGCGCCACCGCCCGCACGGCGTCTTCGCCGTCTACGGCCCCTACAACTTCCCCGGCCACCTGCCGAACGGCCACATCGTGCCGGCCCTGATCGCCGGGAACACCGTGGTGTTCAAGCCGAGCGAGTATGCGCCGCGCACGGCCGTCAAGACCGTGCAGCTGTGGGAGCAGGCCGGCCTGCCGAAGGGCGTGCTGAACCTCGTCAACGGCGGCCGCGAGACCGGCATGGCGCTCGGCCAGCAGCCTGAGATCGACGGCATCCTGTTCACCGGCAGCAGCCAGACCGGCGCTGCCCTGCACAAGCAGTTCGGCGGCCAGCCGGGCAAGATGCTGGCGCTGGAAATGGGCGGCAACAACCCGCTGGTGGTCTGGGACGTCGACAACCTGGACGCCGCCGTCCACCACACCGTGATGTCGGCCTTCATTTCGGCCGGCCAGCGCTGCACCTGCGCGCGCCGCCTGATCATCCAGGATACGCAGCAAGGCCAGGCCTTCCTCGAGCGCCTGGTGGAAGTCGCATCGAAGCTGCAGGTCGGCGCCTCGAACGCCGAGCCCCAGCCCTTCATGGGCCCCGTGGTATCGAGCACCGTGGCCGCGCGCCTGGTGCAGGCCCAGGCCGAGATGGCGGAAAAGGGCGGCAAGGTCCTGCTGCAGATGCGCCAGCTCGACCCGAACGCCGGTTTCGTCACCGCCGGCATCGTCGACACCACCGACGCGCAAGGCATCCCGGACGAGGAATGGTTCGGCCCCCTGCTGCAGGTGATCCGCGTGAAGGACTTCGACGCGGCGATGCGCGCGGCCAACGCCACCGAATTCGGCCTGGCCGCGGCGCTCCTGTCGCCCTCCGAGGAACTGTGGAAGCGCTTCGCCGTGCGCGCGCGCGCCGGCATCGTCAACTGGAACCGTCCGACTACCGGCGCGGCCAGCTCGGCCCCGTTCGGTGGCGTCGGCAAGTCGGGCAACCACCGCCCGAGCGCCTACTACGCCGCCGACTACTGCGCCTACCCGGTCGCCTCGATCGAGACGGCCGAACTCGAAATGCCGGCCAAGCTGTCGCCGGGACTGTCTTTCTAAATCATGCGTACCGCTCGCGAATACAACTTCGACGGCCTGGTCGGCCCGTCCCATAACTACGCCGGCCTGTCCTTCGGCAACGTCGCGTCCTTCAGCAACGTGCGTAGCGCCTCCAACCCGCGCCAGGCCGCCCTGCAGGGCCTGGCCAAGATGCGGGCGCTGGCCGCGCGCGGCTTCGCCCAGGCCGTGATGCCGCCGCAGGCGCGCCCGAACTTCCGCCTGCTGCGCCGCATCGGCTTTTCAGGAACGGACGCCGACGTGCTGGCCCGGGCCTGGCGCGAGGCGCCGGTGATCCTGGCCTGCGCCTACTCGGCCGCGCCGATGTGGACCGCCAACGCGGCCACCGTCAGCCCATCGGCCGACTCGCAGGACGGCCGCGTGCACTTCACGGCCGCGAACCTGAACAACAAGCTGCACCGCTCCGAAGAGCATGTGCAGGCCACCCGCACCCTGCGCGCCATCTTCGGCGACAGCAACCGCTTCGTGGTGCACGACGCGCTGCCGCCGGTACCGGCCTTCGGTGACGAGGGCGCGGCCAACCACACCCGCTTCGCCGCCTCCCACGGCGCGGCGGGCGTGGAGTTCTTCGTGTACGGACGCGTGGAGTTCGACCCGTCCGCGCCAGGCCCGAAAAAATACCCGGCGCGCCAGACCCTGGAAGCCTCGCAGGCCGTGGCCCGCCTGCACGGCCTGGACCCGGCGCGCACCGTGTTCGCGTCGCAGAACCCGGACGTGATCGACCAGGGCGTGTTCCACAACGACGTGATCGCGGTCGGCAACGGCAATGTGCTGTTCTATCACGACCAGGCATTCTTCGACGAAGCCGCGACCCTCGACGCCCTGCGCCGCGCCATGGGCGCGGTCGACACCGACCTGGTGCCGGTGCGCGTGGCGAGCGGCGAGGTGCCGGTGGCCGACGCCGTGGCCAGCTATCTGTTCAACAGCCAGCTGCTCAGTAAACCGGACGGCCGCATGGCCCTGGTGGTGCCGCACGAGTGCCGCGAGAATGCGGCCGTGTCGCGCTACCTGGCCGGCCTGGTGGCCAGCGGCGGTCCGATCGACGAGCTGATCGAGTTCGACCTGCGCCAGAGCATGCGCAACGGCGGCGGTCCGGCCTGCCTGCGCCTGCGCGTCGCGCTGACCGACGAGGAAGCGGCGGCCATGCACGGCGGCGTGACCATGACCGAGGAGCTGTATGCGCGCCTGGTGGCCTGGGTCGAGAAGCATTACCGCGACCGCATCGAGCCGAAGGACCTGGCCGACCCGCAGCTGGCGATCGAATGCGCCGCAGCCCTGGAGGCCCTGGAACGGATCCTCGGCTTGCCCGGCCTGTACGACCTTTCGTAATACTCAAGCGCCGCAAGGCACGGGTGACCCGGCCGATGCGGCATGTTCTAATACCGGATTGACGCGCAGGTGGAGCAAACCCGGCGCACACGGAATTCGGACGGGACAACCCCGTCCATATAAAGCAGGGGCGGCGTGAAGCCACAAGCCAGAACGCCCCCCGGCACACACTTTGGAGAAGCAACATGAACGACATGTCTCAAGATTTGCGCAACCAGACGCTTACCCTGGTCAACGCAAACCACGCCGCCGCCTCCGGGCAGGTCGGCGCCCTGATCAGCGCCTGGCTCGGTTCCCTCGACGACGAGGACCTGGCCGGCACCGCGCCCGCCAGCCTGGCGCCGGTGCTGTGGGAAGGTTTCTCGCAACTGGCCCAGCGCACCGCGCCCGGCTGCCAGATCGCGCAGATGCGCTACACCGACGCGCGCGGCGGCATGGCGACCGCATTGCTGATCCTGAATGACGACATGCCTTACCTGGTCGATTCCTTCGTCATGGCGCTGCGCAAGGAGCGCCAGACGGCCGCCGGCGTGATGAACGCCGTGCTGCCGGTGCGCCGCGATGGCGCAGGCACCGCCGTCTCGGTCGGCGAAGCCGGCGCCCCGCTGGAATCGATCGTGCTGATCCTGATGAGCGACGAGCTCGAATTCTCCGAACTGGATACCCTGACCGCGCGCATCCGCATGGTCGCCAGCGACGCCGCCGTCGTGAAGCGCGACGCCGTCAAGATGGCCGACCGCATGACCGCCGTTGCCGCGGCCGCCGCGAATGCCGGCAGCGCCGAAGGCCAGGAAGTGGCCGCCTTCCTCGAGTGGGCCAAGAACGAAGGCTTCGAACCCTTCGGCTACGCCTACTACATGGTGAAGGAAGGCGTGCGCGAACTCGAACGCGACGTCCCGAGCCGCATCGGCGTGCTCGCCGACACCGCCCACCCGGTCTACGGCACCTGCCTGGCCAACATCCCGGGCGACTTCGAAACCCTGTCGCGCCGCGCCGACACCCTGTCGATCGTGAAAGCCGACGTCGAAGGCACCCTGCACCGCGACCAGCCGCTCGACTTCATCGGCGTGCGCAACACCGACGCACAAGGCAACATCCTCGGCGAACACTGCTTCGTCGGCCTGTTCACCCGCGCCGCCACCTCGACCCCGCTGGCGCGCCTGCCGTTCGCGCGCGGCCGCGTCGCCAAGGTGCTGTCGATCGCCGGCGTGCGCCAGGAAGGCTTCCGCGCCGAGAAGTTCGTCGAGATCCTCGAGTCGCTCCCGCGCACCGAAGCGCTGGAAGCCGATCCGGAATGGCTGGCCCAGGTATGCTCCTCGGTGGTGTCGCTGTACAAGCAGCCGCGCCCGAAGGTCTTCGCACGCCGCGACGTGTATGCGCGCCACCTGAACGTGCTGGTCTACCTGCCGCGCGAGCGCTACAGCGCCGCCGTCGCTTCGAGCCTGGCATCGGCCCTGAAGGACAGCTCGGGCGCCCGTGACGTGCGCGTCCAGACCCTGGTGGCCGACGGCCCGCTGGCCCGCGTCTACCTGATCGCCCACGCCGCGCGCTACCCGCTGGACCTGGAAACCGACATCCAGCAGCCGCTGCTGTCGGTGCTGGACGGCTGGCACGACCGCTTCGCCACCGCCACCAATGGCATCGAAGACCACGGCCTGCGCAGCAGCCTGCGTAAACTCGGCGCCAACCTGCCGGTCTCGTTTGTCACCAACACCGCGCCGGAAACCGCCTTCCGCGACCTGCAGGCCCTGCTGAAGAACGGCAAGTCGGAACGCGTCACCGTGCGCGTGGAACCGGGCGACGACGCCAACGGCATCGACGCCTCGATCCGCATGTACTCGGGCGAGACCGTGCCTTCGCTGTCGCGCATCCTGCCGGCCCTGCAGAACGCCGGCGTCGCGGTCGACCGCGAGCAGACCTGGACCATCAAGGCCGCCGACGGCACCGTCCACAACGTCACCGCGCTGGCCGTGGACGACGAGAGCGGCGCCAAGCTGGTCAAGCAGGGCATCATCCCGGTGGCCGAAGAACTGTTCACCGCCCTGTTCAACAACGACGCCGAAGACGGCCGCATGAACGGCCTGACCATCGAAGGCGGCCTGTCGATGCGTGAAGTGCAGCTGGTGCGCGCCTACATCAGCTACTGGCGCCAGCTCGGCTCGAAGTTCTCGGTGCGCTACATGGCGGAAACGCTGCGCACCCAGCCGGCCCTGGTGAAGGAATTCGTCGCCGGCTTCCTGCTGCGCTTCGATCCGGCGCTGGGCGAGTCCGAGCGCAATGCCGGCACCGCCAAGCTGGCGGCGCTCAAGGCCGGCCTGTCGAGCGTGAACCACGCCGACACCGAAGAGATCATGGCGGCCCTGGTCGACCTGGCCCTGGCCACCGTGCGCACCAACTACTTCCAGAACAGCGGCGAGAAGATCATCTTCAAGGTCGACACCAGCAACCTGGCGCTGGCGCCGGAACCGCGTCCTTACCGCGAGATCTATGTGTTCTCGCGCCGCTTCGAAGGCGTGCACCTGCGCGGCGGCCCGGTCGCCCGCGGCGGCCTGCGCTGGTCGGACCGCATGGAAGACTACCGCACCGAAGTGCTCGGCCTGGTCAAGGCCCAGATGGTGAAGAACGCCGTCATCGTGCCGGCCGGCTCCAAGGGCGGCTTCGTCTGCAAGCAGATGCCGACCGGCGCCCCGCGCGAAGTGGTGGCGGCTGAAGGTGAAGCCTGCTACCGCGAATTCATCGCCAGCCTGCTGGAAGTGACCGACAACCGCGTGCGCGGCGCCATCGTCCCGCCGGAGAACACCGTGCGCCACGACCAGGACGATCCCTACCTGGTGGTGGCCGCCGACAAGGGCACCGCGACCTTCTCCGACATCGCCAACAGCATCGCCGTCAAGCGCGGCTTCTGGCTGGGCGATGCCTTCGCCTCGGGCGGCTCGAACGGCTACGACCACAAGAAGATGGGCATCACCGCCAAGGGCGCGTTCGAAGCGGTCAAGCGCCACTTCTACGAACTGGGCCACGACATGAGCACCACCCCGGTGACCATGGTCGGCGTGGGCGACATGTCGGGCGACGTGTTCGGCAACGGCGTGCTGCTGTCGCGCCAGCTGAAGCTGGTGGCCGCGTTTGACCACCGCCACATCTTCCTGGACCCGACCCCGGACGTCGAAGCCTCGTTCAAGGAGCGCCAGCGCATGTTCGCCCTGCCGCGTTCCTCGTGGGAAGACTACGACAAGAGCCTGATCTCGCAGGGCGGCGGCGTGTTCCCGCGTACCGCGCGTTCGATCGAGCTGAGCCCTGAAGTGCGCGCCGCCCTGGACATCAAGGAAGCCTCGCTGTCGCCGGAAGAGCTGATGCACCGCATCCTGCTGGCGCCGGTCGACCTGTTCTACAACGGCGGCATCGGCACCTACATCAAGGCCTCGCACGAGACCCACGCCCAGGTGAAGGACCGCGCCAACGACCGCATCCGCGTCAACGGCAACGAAATGCGCTGCAAG
>JBFLVV010000031.1:0-54385 GCA_040758275.1 Pseudomonadota bacterium | reverse complement strand
AAGATGGCAGCTATCGGCGCTGCCATGCGCAAGCTGGCACACCTGTGCTTTGGTGTCGTCCACACAGGCAAGCCCTACGATCCCAAATTTGCGATGTAGGGCTTGACGGGGAAGACGGTATCTACAACTTCAAAACCGTCTACTCCTCCACGAACAGGTCCGGATGGCTTTCGGCGCATTCGCGCAGCAGGTTCCACACCACCTTCACCCTTCGCAGCCGGTACAGGTCGGTCGGCGCCGCCAGCCAGAACGAGCGCTCGGCCTGGAAACCCGGCAGCACCCGCACCAGCCGGCCGTCGTTCGGCACCGCATACGGCGGCGCCATCATCAGCCCCATGCCGAGCGAGGCCGCCTCGAGCTGCCCCGTCATGCCCGAGCAGCAGATGCGGCGGCGCGGCGTGAAGCCGAGTTCGTTCAGGTAGGAGAGCTCGCGGCTGGCCAGCCGGTCCTGCACGTAGTCGACGAAATCGTGGCGCGCCAGGTCGGCCTGGGTGCGGATCGGCGGGTGCCTGGCCAGGTAAGCCGGGGAGGCGTAAAGATAGAAGTGGAAGGAGGCCAGGCGCGTGACCATGTAGCGGCCGGTGGTGGGCGGGTCCAGCATCACGCCGAGGTCGGCTTCGCGGTTGGCCAGGTTGGCAAAGCGCGGCAGGTTCAGCAGGTCGATCGACAGGTCCGGATGCTGCTCGAGCAGGGTCGCGAGCAGCGGCGCCACCACCCGCACGCCGAACACCTCGGGCACGCCCAGGCGCACCACGCCGTGCGCCGCCACTTCCGCCCCGCCGATCTGCTCGGCCGCGGCCAGCGCGGCTCCCTCCATCGCCTCGGCATGCGGCAGCAGGGCCTGGCCGACCTCGGTCAGCTCATAGCCCTCGCGCGAGCGGTCGAACAGGGTCGAGCCCAGTTGCGCTTCCAGCCGGTCGATGCGGCGCGCCACGGTGGTGTGCTCGACTTCCAGCCGGCGCGAGGCCCCGGACAGGGTGCCGGCGCGCGCCAGCTCGAGGAAGAAACGCAGGTCGGTCCACTCGGGCAGCGTATTCATGGGCTCGCTTTCATGACTCGTTGTTCGATATCAAGATGACATATTGTGCACCAGTGCACATTCCCTCTGCAATCGCCTGAGGCTTTTTCCATATTGCAGCGCACAAACGGTGCAGCTCCGGGATCTTCCCTCGTCAAGACACGCACAGCCACAGTGCAGCGGGCTGTGCATTTTTGCACAAAGGGGTGGGCGAATGTTGACTATCGAACCAGACCGAGCCGAGGCAAACTGCCGACCATGCGACAACCTGAACGCATGCTGCTTTCAAAAAATATTAGGAGACATACGATGCGTCTTACCGAGAAGAATCTGAAACTGCTGAACCGTACTGCCATTTCGACCGCTGTCCTGCTGGCAATCTACGGTGGTCCGATGGAAGCAGCCCATGCGCAGGACTCCGCCGCCGCCAACGGCGCCGCCGCCGCCCCGGCTGAAGACATCAACAAGGTCGTCGTGACCGCCCGCCGCCGCGCCGAACTGATCCAGGACGTGCCGGGCGCCGTGACCGCGATCTCGGGCGCCGAGCTGGAAAAGCGTGCCGTGCCCGACATCACCGCACTGACCGACGTCACCCCGAACACCACCCTGAAGGCTTCGCGTGGCACCAATACGACGCTGACCGCCTTCATCCGCGGCATCGGCCAGCAGGACCCGGTCGCCGGCTACGAGCAGGGCGTCGGCATCTACCTCGACGACGTCTACCTGGCCCGTCCGCAAGGCGCCCTGACCGACATCTACGATCTGGAGCGCATCGAAGTGCTGCGCGGCCCGCAGGGCACCCTGTACGGCCGCAACACCATCGGCGGCGCGGTCAAGTACGTCACCCGCAAGCTGGCGCCCAAGCCCACCTTCGACGCCAAGCTCACCGTCGGCAACTACAACCAGAAAGACCTGGTCCTCAAGGGCAGCGCCCCGATCTCCGACATGCTGCGCATCGGCGCCACCATCGGCACCTTCAACCGCGACGGCTTCGGCCGCAACATCCTCAATGGCCGCGAGAACTACAACAAGGACGTGCTGGCCGGCCGTGTCAGCCTGGAGCTGACCCCGAACGCCGACCTGTTCATCCGCTTCGCCGCCGACAAGACCCGCGACGATTCCGAGGCGCGCCAGGGCCAGCGCCTGACCGCCGGCCCCGCGCCCGGCAATATCCAGCCCGCCGCGGGCGAGTACGACACCCGCGCCAACCTGTACACGGTGCTGGGCCACGAGCAGCAGGTCACCACCGAGGGCAGCTCCCTGCTGGCCGAATACACGATCGACCCGACCCTGTCGGTGAAGTCGATCACCGCCTACCGCAAGTCGAAGTCCTATGCCCCGATCGACTTCGACTCACTCGAGGTGCCGCTGTGGGAAGCGCCCTCCTTCTACAAGGACAACCAGGCCAGCCAGGAATTCCAGCTGACCTATATCGGCGACAGGGTGCAGGGCGTGGCCGGCCTGTTCTACATGCGCACCAACGCCTACAACGACTTCGACGTCCTGTACAACGCCGTGGGCGGCCTGTCGCTGCTGACCCACGACGACATCGATTCCAAGACCTGGGCCGCCTTCGTCGACGCCAGCTACGACGTCACCAGCACCTTCAACGTCAACGTCGGCGCCCGCTACACGGTGGACAAGCGCGAGGCCGAGATCTTCAAGCGCACCTACCTCGGCCTGGCGGGCTCGCCCCCGCTCGGCAACCCGGGCGCGATTCCGGCAGGCGCCCCGAACACCGACCTGGGCAAGGACCAGCTGCAGCGCGAGGACAAGAAGTTCACCCCGAAACTGGGCTTCGGCTGGAAGTTCGCGCCGGAACACAATCTGTACGGCACCTGGTCCAAAGGCTTCAAGGGCGGCATGTTCGATCCGCGCATGGACCTGCTCACGACGGGCGGCCCGAACAGCGCCGTGTCGCTGGTCAAGCGCCAGGGCGTGGCGCCGGAGGAAGTCAGCAGCATCGAGTTCGGCGTGAAGTCGTCGATGAACGGCGGCCGCGTGCAGACCAATGCGGCGGTGTTCTACACCGACTACAAGAACGTCCAGGTCCCGGGCTCGATCCCGACCTACGCCGCGGACGGCAGCGTGAACGGCTTCGCCGGTACGCTCACCAATGCCGGCAAGGCCAAGATCAAGGGCCTGGAACTGGAAGCGGTTGCCTACATCACCAACAACCTGAGCGTGAGCGGCATGTACAGCCACATCGACGCCGAGTACAAGGAGTGGATGGTGGCCAACGGCGCCAGCCTGGTGAACATCGCCGGCAGCACCGAGTTCCAGAACACGCCGAAGAACTCGGCCAACGTCGCCGTGAACTACGAATGGCCGATGACGGTCATGGGCCGCTCCGGTTCGATGAGCCTGAACAACAATGTCTCCTACAAGGGCATGGTGTACCAGACCGAGATCGCCCGTCCCACCGGCGTGGTCAGTCTGGACGCGACCATCCCGGGCAACCTGATGCTGTCCCAGGACAGCTACCGCCTGTGGGATGCCAGCCTGGTGTGGACCAGCAGCGACCGCAAGATCCAGGTCGGCCTGCATGGGCGGAACCTGACGGACAAGCGCTACAAGACCGCCGGCTACAACTTCTCCGGCTTCTTCAACACCGTCACCGCCTTCTACGGCGATCCGCGCACCGTGCGCGCCACCGTCAACGTGAAGTTCTGATCGGTCGCACCCACGGAACACAGGGGCGCCGCCAGGCGTCCCTGTTGGAAGCCTCACCCGCGGCAGTAACAAGATCAACCACACGGGTCACATGTCCAACTATTCTGAAATCCGCTTCGACAGCGAAGACGGCCTGCAGCTGTACGCCCGCGATTACCCGGCCGCTTCCGGCGACGGGAGCGGCGAAGCAGTGGCGGCGCGCCTGCCCGTCATCTGCATCCACGGCCTGACGCGCAACTCCGCCGACTTCGACGAACTGGCCCCGGAGTTAAGCGCCATGGGGCGCCGCGTGATCGCGGTCGACGTGCGCGGCCGCGGCCATTCGGCCCACGACCCGAATCCCGACAACTACAACCCGGTGGTCTACGCCGCCGACATCGTCAAGCTGATGGAAGAACTGGGCCTGTCGCGCGCGGTGTTTGTCGGCACCTCGATGGGCGGCCTGATCACCATGACCCTGGCGGCGCGCCGCCTCGACCTGATCGCCGCCGCCGTCCTGAACGACATTGGCCCGGTGATGTCGGTACGCGGCCTGCAGCGCATCGCCGGCTACGCAGGCCGCTGCAACGCGGTCGCGTCCTGGGATGATGCAGCCGGCTACCTGCGCGACATCAACGCCTGCGCCTTCCCCGCCAATTCGGATGCCGAATGGGACAAGTGGGCGCGCCGCGCCTTCGAACAGAAGGATGACGGACAGCTGGCGCTGCGTTACGATCCGAATATCGCCACCGCCATCCAGACCGGCAAGCTTCGCCCCACCTCGCTGGCGGCGCGCATGGCCTTCCGCCGCCTGGCGCGGCGCCGCCCTACCCTGCTGGTGCGCGGCGCGCTGTCCGACCTGGTCGAGCCAAGCCAGGCCGACTGGATGTGCAAGGCGGCGCCGGAATTGCAGTACGCCGAAGTACCCGATGTCGGCCACGCCCCCATGCTCACCGAGCCGGCGGCGCTGGACGCGATCCGCGCCTTTCTGGCACGGGTACCCTGAGGAATGTGCAACAGCACGCAAGAGAGATAAAGGAGACTCCATGAAGCACCTGATCAAACCCCTTTCCGTCGCCATCGTGGCCGCCTTTGCCGCCACCGCCGCACCGACCGTCTGCGCCCAGGGCAAGGACATCAAGGTCGCCCTCATCGCCGGCAAGACCGGCCCGCTGGAAGCCTATGCCAAGGAAACCGAAACGGGCTTCATGATGGGCCTCGAATACCTCACGGGCGGCACCATGTCCATCAATGGCCGCAAGATCAAGGTGATCGTCAAGGACGATCAATCCAAGCCGGACCTGGGCCGCACCCTGCTGGCCGAAGCCTATGGCGACGACAAGGTCGACATCGCGGTCGGCACCACCTCCTCCGGCTCGGCGATCGCCATGCTGCCGGTGGCCAGGGAATACAAGAAGGTGCTGATCGTCGAACCGGCCGTGGCCGACGCGATCACCCAGGAAAAGTGGAACAAGTACATCTTCCGCACCGCGCGCAGCTCGATGCAGGACGCCCTGGCCGCCGCCAGCACCCTCAAGAGCGGCAGCATCGGCTTCCTGGCCCAGGACAATGCCTTCGGGCGCGACGCCATCGAGGCCGGCAAGGACGCATTGCGGACCGCCGGCAGCAAGGCCGTGACCATCCACGAGGAATACGCTCCGGCCGCGACGACCGACTTCACCGCCCCGACCCAGCGCCTGTTCAACGCCCTGAAAGACAAGCCGCAGCCGCGCGTGCTGGCCATCGTCTGGGCCGGCCCGAACCCGCTGAACAAGATCGCCGACATGAAGCCGGAACGCTACGGCATCGCCCTGGCCCCGGGCGGCAACATCCTGCCGGTGATGAAGACCTGGAAGAGCTATGCCGGCACCGAAGGCACGATCTACTACTACCACGGCTTCCCGAAGAACAAGATGAACGACTGGTTCGTGGCCGAACACACCAAGCGCTACAAGATGCCGCCCGATATGTTCACCGCCGGCGGCATGGCGGCGGCAAGCGCCGTAGTCGCGGCCCTGAAGAAGGCGCCGAACGCGAAGAACGGCGACGAGATGGTGGCGGCCATGGAAGGCATGAGCTTCGAGACGCCGAAGGGCCAGATGACCTTCCGCAAGGAAGACCACCAGGCGATCCAGCCGATGTACCACTTCCGCATCAAGAAAGACCAGAAGAACGAGTGGGACCTGCTGGAACTGGTGCGCGAGATCCCCGCCACCGAGATGCCGCTGCCGGTGAAGAACAAGCGCTGACATGACTCAATCGCACGCTCAGCCCTCCCTGTCCACCCGCGACCTGACCATCCGCTTCGGCGGCCACGTCGCGGTGAACGGGGTGACGGCGGACTTCTATCCGGGCACGCTCACCGTCATCGTCGGCCCCAACGGCGCCGGCAAGACCACCTACTTCAATCTGGTCTCGGGCCAGCTGCCGGCGACGTCCGGCAGCGTCTTCGTGCACGGCCAGGACGTGACCCGGGCCGGGGCGGCGCGCCGCACGCGCTTAGGGATAGGGCGCGCCTTCCAGCTCACGAACCTGTTCCCGAACCTGACGGTGATCGAAAACGTGCGCCTGGCGGTGCAGAGCCGCGCCGGCATGGGCCTCAATTTCTTTTCCATCTGGTCGAGCCACAAGGAACTGATCGCGCGCGCCGAGCACTACCTGGAACGCGTGGCCCTGGCCGCCCGCCGCGACGCCTTCGTGTCCACCCTGTCGCACGGCGACCAGCGCAAGCTGGAAGTGGCGATCCTGCTGGCGCTGGAGCCGGACGTCATGATGTTCGACGAACCGACCGCCGGCATGAGCGTGGACGAGGTGCCGGTGGTGCTGGACCTGATCCAGGCCGTGAAGGCGGAACGCAACAAGACCGTGCTGCTGGTCGAGCACAAGATGGATGTGGTGCGCGCCCTGGCCGACCGCATCATCGTGCTCCACAACGGCACCCTGGTGGCGGACGGCAAGCCGCTCGAGGTCATGCAATCGAAGATCGTACAGGAAGCCTATCTTGGAACACCGGAGCCCGCCCATGCCTGACCCTCTGCTGACACTATCAGGCGTGCACACCCACATCGGCCAGTACCACATCCTGCAGGGCGTGGACCTGACCGTGCCGCGCGGCGGCATGTCGATTCTCCTGGGGCGCAACGGCGCCGGCAAGACCACCACGCTGCGCACCATCATGGGCCTGTGGAAGGCCAGCGCCGGCTCGATCGTCTTCGACGGCCGCGACATCACCAAGATGGCCACGCCCGACATCGCGCGCCTCGGCATCGCCTACGTCCCGGAGAGCATGGCCGTTTTCTCGGACCTGACGGTGCGCGAGAACCTGTACCTGGCCGCGCGCAATGGTGCGCTGGATGAAGCACGCGTGGACTGGATCTGCGGCTTCTTCCCGGCCCTGAAGAAATTCTGGAACTACCCGGCGGGCAACCTATCCGGCGGCCAGAAGCAGATGGTGGCGATCGCCCGCGCGATCGTCGAGCCGAGGAAGCTCCTGCTGGTCGACGAGCCCACCAAGGGCCTGGCCCCTGCCATCGTCCAGAGCCTGATGGCCGCCTTCCGCGAGCTGAAGGACACGAACACGACCATCCTGCTGGTCGAGCAGAACTTCAACTTCGTGCGCACGCTCGGCGACACCGTCGGCGTGATGGACGACGGCCGCGTCGTGCACGCCGGGTCGATGCCCGCCTTGGCGAATGACGAGGAGCTGCAGCAGCGCCTGCTCGGCCTCTCGCTCGATTCCCATCAATAGGAAAACGATATGAGCGCAACTCTCCCCCTTGCCGCCACCGATGCGCCTTTGCCGAAGGCGCCGCGCGACATCGCGCCGCTGCTCCTGGTGCCGGTCCTGATGCTGGCCATGCTCCCCCTGGTCGGCAGCTTCCCCACCTGGGTCACCCTCACCGTCGCTGGCCTGGCGATGGGCATGATGATCTTCATCATGGCGAGCGGCCTGACCCTCGTCTTCGGCCTGATGAGCGTGCTGAATTTCGGCCACGGCGCCTTCGTGTCGGTCGGGGCGTTTGCCGCCACCACCGTCCTGATCCCGATGCGCGGCTGGCTCGAAGTCGACTCCCTGCTGCTCAACCTCGGCGTGCTGCTTCTCGCCGTCACGGTCGCCATGCTGGTCACCGCCGTGATCGGCTGGGCCTTCGAGCGCGTGATCATCATGCCGGTGTATGGCCAGCATTTGAAGCAGATCCTGATCACCATGGGCGGCATGATCGTCGCCGAGCAGCTGATCCACGTGATCTGGGGCGCCGAAACCATCGCCCTGCCGCTGCCGACCGCCCTGCGCGGCGCCATCTTCCTGGGCGACGCGGCGATCGAGAAGTACCGGCTGGTGGCCGTGGTGGTGGGCCTGCTGGTCTTCATCGGCATGTTCCTCACGCTGAACCGCACCAAGATCGGCCTGCTCATCCGCGCCGGCGTGGAAAACGGCGAGATGGTCGAAGCCCTCGGCTACCGCATCAAGCGCCTGTTCGTGACCGTGTTCGCCGCCGGCTCCGCGCTGGCCGGCCTGGGCGGCGTGCTGTGGGGCCTGTACAAGGAAACCCTGAACGCGGCGATGGGCGGCGAGATCATGGTGATGATCTTCATCGTCATCATTATCGGCGGCCTCGGCTCGGTGGGCGGCTGCTTCATCGGCGCCCTGCTCATGGCCCTGGTGACCAACTATGCCGGCTTCCTGGCGCCGAAAGTGGCGCTGGTCTCGAACATCATCCTGATGATTGCGATCCTGCTGTGGCGCCCCGCCGGCCTGTATTCGAAGATGCGAGGTTGAACCCGATGCTGCACCGACTTTTATCCGGCGACCTGCCGCGCAGCCGCGCCTTGAGCCTGGTCCTGCTCCTGATCCTGTTCGGACTGGCCTTCGCGCCCTTCCTTACCAGCGGCGCGCGTCCGCTCAATACCGCGGCCACGATCTGCGTCTATATCGTGCTGGTGGCCTCCTACGACCTGCTGCTGGGCTATACGGGCATCGTCTCCTTCGCCCACACCATGTTCTACGGCATCGGCGCCTATGGCATCGGGCTCGGCCTGTCGCGGGTCGACGAGCCGACCTGGAGTGCGGCCCTCAGCGGCCTTGGCATCGCGCTGCTGGTGGCGCTGCTTCTCGCCCTGGTGGTCGGCCTGTTCGCCCTGCGCGTGCGCGCCATCTTCTACGCGATGATCACGCTGGCGGTCGCGTCCTCGTTCGCCGTGCTGGCCTCCCAGCTCTCGGACTTCACCGGCGGCGAGGACGGCATCACCTTCAGCGTGCCGGAAGTGTTCACGCCCGGCTTCACGCTGATGGAGAACGAGGTCTTCGGCCGTTCGATCGACGGCAGGCTGCTGACCTATTACCTGGTGTTCTTCGGGTCCCTAGCGTTGTTCCTGTTCCTGCTGCGCCTCGTGAACTCGCCATTCGGCCGGGTGCTGCAGGCGGTGCGCGAGAACGAATTCCGCGCCGAGGCGCTGGGCTACCGCACCATGGTCTACCGCATCTGGGCCAACTGCCTGGCGGCCCTGGTGGCCGCCCTGGCCGGCGCCCTGATGGCGTTGTGGCTGCGCTACGTGGGGCCCAAGACCTCGCTGGGCTTCGAGGTGATGACCGACATCCTCCTGATCGTCGTCATCGGCGGCATGGGCACGATGTACGGCGCGGTGGTCGGCGCGGCGCTCTTCATCATTGCCCAGAATTACCTCAAGGAACTGATGGGCGTCGGCTCCAGCGCGCTGGAAGGCGTGCCTCTCCTGGCGGCGGCCCTGCACCCGGACCGCTGGATGCTGTGGCTGGGCGTGCTCTTCATTCTGTCGATCTATTTCTTCCCTATCGGGATCGTCGGCAAGCTCAGGCTGCGCAGCTGGATGGCGCGGCAGAAGTAGCCCGCCGCCCTTCCCCTTGCGTCCTTACGGCCTCCCATCGCGGAGGCCGTTTTCATTCCGCCTTCGTTTAGTTCCCTTCCCGCAGTTGAGGCGGGCCGAGCCCTGGTCCGCCGGCATTGAATACATCTCAATGTTTGTTATCTCCTTGCTCATACCATAAAGACAACAATGGCTTCGGCGTCAGCCAGCGCGGGCCGCGGTTCATCCACTTTCCATCTGGCTCAGCATGAAAGGGCAATCATGAAAAGTCTTACCCGGTCTACCTGTGCGGCGCTGCTCGCCTGCGCTGCCTGGGCGCCCCTGTCCAGCCACGCCGTCGAGGTGCTCAATGAAGGCTTCGGCAGCGTCCAGGACCTCTCGGGCTGGTCGCAGCTCAACAACAGCGTACCGCCGGGCACCGCTTGGTTCCAGGGCTATACCGACGCCTTCAGCGCCCAGTCCGGCCCCGGCAACTCCTACGCCGCAGCCAACTTCCTCGGCGCAGCCAATGGCATGGGCGTGGTCGACAACTGGCTGATCACGCCCACCCTGTCCCTGTCGGGCATCACCACCCTGTCCTTCTGGACCAGGAGCGAGGGCAACCCCGGTTTTTCCGACCTGCTCGAAGTGCGTTTCGCCTCCGGCAGCGGCACTACCCCTGACGATTTCGACACCCTGCTGCTCGCCATCGGCGGGGAAGCCGCGTATCCGAACCAATGGCAGCAATGGAGCGCCGATCTGACGGTCGAAGGAGAAGGCCGTTTCGCTTTCCGCTACCTCGGCGATGCCGCCACGCTCGACTATGTCGGCCTCGACACGGTCCGGGTCGTCACCGCAGTGCCGGAGCCGTCCAGCTACCTGATGCTGCTGGGCGGGCTCGGCGCGCTCGGCGTCAGCGCGCGTCGCCTGCGCCGGCAGCCGGAACGGGACGCCACCCGATAGGCGGGCCCACGCAGCCGCGAATGCCGGCCACGCGCCGCCACAGTTTGACCGGGCGCGCCTCCACGCGCCTGAAACCGTATCGCCAGGAGAAAGCCATGCCCACCCATACAAAGATGCTCTTGCTGCCGCTCGCCATCCTGTGCATGCCGGTCGCCGCCCAGCAGGCCGCGCAGGAGACCTCCCCCCAGGCCGGAGCCGAGCAGGGAATGGTCGTCGTACGCGACGCCCAGACCGGCCAGCTGCGCACCCCGACTCCCGCCGAAATGCGCGCACTGCAACCGCGCACGCCGAGCACCGCCCTCGCCCCGACCCAGCCGAAGATGGTCACCGGCCCCGGCGGACGGCGCTCGGTGCAGCTGGGCGAGCGCCACATGGTGTACTCGGTCGTGACCCGCGGCGCCGACGGCAAGCTCAGCGACCAGTGCGTCCACGGCGTGCATGCTGCCGAAAACGCCGTCGACCATCCCGCCCCCGCCAGCAAGCCAGAGGAGCATCGCCATGACCGCTAAATCCCTGCGCGGCCTGGCCGCCGCCTTCGCCCTGGCCTTCGCCGGCCTGGCCGGCACCAGCACGGCCCAGGCGGCCGCCACCATCGTCATCGTCAACCAGAACGCACCGGGCGAAGGCTTCAACGATCCGACGCCGGCGGCGCCGGTGGGCGGCAACGCCGGCACCACCCTGGGCCAGCAGCGCCTGAACGCCTTCCAGCATGCCGCCAACATCTGGGGCGCCACGCTCAACAGCACGGTCACGATCCGCATCGGCGCCGCCTTCGTGCCGCTGGCCTGCAACGCCACCGGCGCCGTGCTCGGTTCGGCCGGCGCCTACGAGGTCTGGACCGACTTCCCGAACGCGCCGCGCGCCAATACCTGGTATCCCTCGGCACTGGCGAGCAAGCTGGCGGGCACCGACCTCACCGCCCCGACCGACCCGCACATCATCGCGCGCTTCAACTCGCGCCTGGGCCTGTTCGCCGACTGCCTGCCCGGTTCGCCCTTCTACCTCGGCCTGGACAACCGCCACGGCGACCAGATCGACCTGGTCACCGTGCTGCTGCACGAGATGGCCCACGGCCTGGGCTTCCAGACCTTCACGGACGACGAGAGCGGCGAGCAGTTCTTCGGCATTCCCTCGGTCTGGGACTTCCACCTCGTGGACAACCGCAACAACACCGCCTGGGCCGACATGACCGACGCCCAGCGCGCCGCCTCGGCCATCACCTGGCGCGGCCTGTCGTGGAACGGCCCCAACGTGAACGCCGCCGTGCCCAGGGTGCTGGCGCCGCGCTCCAACCTGAACATCGGCGGCGCCAATGCGAACAGCGCGGCGGGCGACTACTACGTCGGCGACGCCACCTTCGGGGCGCCCCTGGCCAGGCGCGCCGTCAGCGGCCAGCTGATGCCGGTGGTCGACCAGGGCAACGGCACGGGCCTGGCCTGCACGCCGCTAAACGCCGTCAACGCCCTCGCGGTGCGCAACAACATCGCCCTGGTGGACCGCGGCAGCTGCGACTTCACGGTCAAGGCAGCCAATGTGCAGGCGGCCGGCGCGATCGGCATGGTGGTGGTGGACAATGTTCCGGGTGACGTCGTCGGCCTGAGCGGCACCGACCCGAGCATTACCATCCCGGCGGTGCGCATCACCCTGGCGGACGGCACCGTCATCAAGGCCGCCCTGCAGCAGCGCTCGCGCACCAAGTCCGGCGTCATTGCCAGCCTCGGCCTCGACCTCAGGCAGCTGGCCGGCACCGATGCGCAGCGCCGCATCCTGATGTACACGCCAAGCATCAATGTGCCGGGCTCCTCGGTGTCGCACTACACGACGGAGGCCAAGCCGAACCAGCTGATGGAGCCGTCGATCAACGACGACCTGTTGCACGTCGTCAGGCCGCCGCGCGACCTCACCTATCCGCTGCTGCGCGACATCGGCTGGTAGGCCCGCCTCGCAGCACCCGGAAATGCAAAAAGCCGGCGCCCCTTGCGGGACGCCGGCTTTTTCGGCAAGCGAAACCGTATTACTGGCCCTTGACCTTGAACGCTTCCACGCCCTTGGTGATCTCGGCTTCGGCGGCGGCCTTGTCGGCCCAGCCTTCGATCTTGACCCACTTGCCCGGCTCGAGGTCCTTGTAGTGCTCGAAGAAGTGCTGGATCTGCTTCAGGCGCAGTTCCTCGACGTCGTCCAGCGACTGGATTTTCTTGTACATCGGCAGCACCTTCTCGACCGGCACCGCGATGACCTTGGCGTCGCCGCCACCGTCGTCGGTCATGTTCAGCACGCCCAGTGCGCGGCAACGCACGACCACGCCCGGCGGCAGCGGGAACGGAGTGATGACCAGCACGTCGCAAGGGTCGCCGTCGTCGGCGATGGTCTGCGGCACGTAGCCGTAGTTGCACGGATAGTGCATGGCAGTACCCATGAAGCGGTCCACGAAGATCGCGCCGCTGTCCTTGTCGACCTCGTACTTGATCGGGTCGGCGTTCATCGGGATTTCGATGATGACGTTGAAGTCGTTCGGCACGTCTTTGCCGGCTGGGACGTTATTCAGGCTCATGGATATTCCTTGGTTGCTGAAGTTTCAATAAAGTTCGTCATTATAGCGAAACGCACCAGGCCTGTGCGGCGCAGCAGGGGCAATGGTGCGGCGGCATATGGGGTTCGTAGGGTGGGCGGATTCTCCGCCCACGCGGTCAACCAGTCTCTGCACCGAGGAAACGCGGATTCAAACCAGAGCGATAGTGAATCAAGCCGATTACGCGACCATTCACCTCAGTCGACCGCGTGGGCGGGAGAGCCGCGGGGCCGCCCAGGCCCACCCTACAAAAGCGATTGCCCGACAATTCAAAGAATGTTCGCGAGCGCGCACTGGCGGTAATGGTTGGCCGCCTCCTGCTCCTGGCCCAGCGCCTCGTGCATCTGGGCCAGCTTCAGGTGGGCCTCGCGCACCATCGCGCTTTCCGTGGCATCGGACAGCGCCTGTTCCAGGTAGCGCTGCGCCTTGCCCCACAGTTTCTGCTTCAGGCACAGCGAACCCAGGGTCAGGGCCAGCTCGGCGTCCATCGGGCGCTCCTTGAGCCAGGTTTCGCAATGCTCGATCTGGGCCAGCAGCGAGGGCGAGCCGGACGGGCCGGCGGCTTCGCGGTAGGCGCGCACCACGCAGTCGTCCCAGTTGGCCTTGAGCGCCTCCTCGGCGATCACGCGCGCTTCGTCGTGCAGGCCGCAGGCATTGAAGGCATTCGCCGCGCGCGCCGCGATGAAGGGCACGGTGCGGTCCGATTGCGGCACGCCGGCCCAGACGCGGCGGATCGATTCGGCATCGTGTCCCTCTTCGCCCAGCAGCGCCTCGTAGGCCATCTCGCGCAGGCGCGTGGACAGCGCCGGATGCAGGGCCTTGCGCTTGTCCAGGATGCGCACCAGGCGCAGCACCTCCGGCCAGTTGCGGGCCTGCTGGTTGGCCTTCATCGACCACTGCAGGGCGTGGATGTGGCGCTGGCCGCTGGCATTCAGTTCGGCCACCGCCTCCAGGGCCGCTTCCGGCTGGTGGTCGTCGACCAGCAGCTCGGTGACCGTCATCAGGCGCGCGGTCTTAAGCGCATTGTCGTGGGCGATGCCGGCCAGCCAGGCGTCGCGCCTGCTCGGTTCGCGCATGCGGTGGGCAGCGCGTGCGCCGATCAGGGCGGCCAGGCCGGCGTTCTCGGGCAGTTCGGCGGCGCGCATGGCGGCCTTTTCGGCATGGCCGAAGCGCCCTTCGAACAGGGCCTTGAGCGCATCGCGCAAGCCCTTGTTGCCTTCGCGCTCACGCTTGCGCTGGCGGTAGGCCGCCACGCGCTCGGGCATCTTCATGGTCGACTTGATCGCCCGCACCAGGCCGTAAGCCACCGCGAACAGCAGGACCAGCAGCACGATGAAGAGGTTGAGCGACATGTCGAGCCGGTGCGGCGGGTAGAACAGCACCACATTGCCCGGGTTGAAACGCGCCGTCACGGCGATGCCGATGGCCGCGGCCATCAGCGCAACCAGCCAGAGAAGAAGCCGCATCGCTTAACCCTTCGCCTTGTAGTTGCGCACCGCGTTCAGGCTCTCGGACAGCGTCGGCATCTCGATGTTCAGGTTGTTCGCCTGCACCTGGCGCAGCGCGCCTTGCGCCGACTGGGTGCTCCGGGCACGCGTGTCGAAATACTTGAGCAGGATTTCCTGTGCGCTGGCCAGGTCGTCGCGGAAGGTCGGCTCGTTGCGCGACAGCAGCGCAAGGCGTGCGTTCAGCAGGCGCAGCTTGAGGTTTTCACGCACGAAGAAGGATTCGGTCGGCGACAGCATCAGCGCTTCCGGCGTATCGACGCTGCGCACGCGCACCAGCTGGCGCACGTCGTCCCACATCTCCTGGCTCCAGTTGCGCCAGGTCTGGACCATGCGCTGGCCCAGGCTCAGCGTCTCGGGCGCCGGCTCGGCATTCTTCTTGCGCAGCGAGCGTACCGGCGCGGCGGGCAGCAGCGGCTTTTCGTCCGACAGCATCGGCAGCGTGTCCACCTGGGCGATCACATTGTCCAGGCGCAGCGCCACGCCCGCCAGGTCGACCGCCGGCATCGCCTTCAGGCGCTCGATGTCGGCGCCGATCGCGCGGCGGATGTTCAGGAACTGCGGCTTGTCCGAGCGGCCCAGCGAGCGGTCGGCGTTCTGCAAGGCGATCAGGGCGCCCTGCACATTGCCGGCCAATTGCAGCTGCTGGCTGGCGGTGCTGAGCACCTGCTCGACCTCGGAGAGCGCCCACTCGTCACGGTTCTTGGAGAGGTCCTGGTAGAGCTGCTCCAGGGCCAGCTGCTGGGTCTGGGCCTCGCTCTGGCGGCTTTCCAGGACCCCGACCTTGACCTGCAGTTCCTTGGCCGTGTCCGACACTTCGCGCGCCAGCGCGGCGGTCTCGGCGTTGACGGCATTGCCTTTCTGCAGGCTCTGCGCCATGTCGCGGCGCAGGGTGTTGATGCGGCTGTGCGAGCTGATGGTCTGCACCGCCAGCAGCACGGCGAGCACGGTCACCGCCAGCGGGAGCGGACGCTGCAGCGTCTGCAGCAGGCCGCCGGTGCGCATCGGCGCCTTCTGGACGGCCAGGCTGGTCGAGGGAGTCTGGTCTGGATTGTTGGGCAATTCGTTCATTCTTGTGATTGTATCGCGGCAAGTAATCGAGCGTCGCCGGAACCCGTCAGCGTGATCCGGTTGCAAGCGAGGGCGCGCGCCGTCTCGGCGATGCGCGTGTGGGGAACGATCAGGTGCTGCTCGCGCAGGCGCGCGGGGCCGTCGACCGGAGCGAGCTCCCGCACCAGGCTCGCCAATCCGCGCAAGGCTTCCGAGCTCGTGATTATCCAGTCGTTTGGCTGCGCCAGCAAGACAGTCAGTTGCGCGGCAAGCGCTGCATCGAGCCGGGGCACGCTGCGGCGGTAGGCGGCCACAAGCTCGACCAGCGCCCCGGCCGCCCGGAAAGTATCGGCCATCAATTCCCGTCCGCTCTCGCCACGCACGATCAGCACCCGCTTGCCCCGCAGGGCGGCCAGGTCGAGGCTGGCCAGCAGGTGTTCGGAATCGCTGTTGGCCGGGTCAGGCGGGCAATGGATGGTGGTGTCGGCAGGCGTGACGCCATGGCGCGCGAGCGCCAGGCGGCTGCCCTCGCCCACCACGCCGACCGGCACCCCGGCCGGCCAGGCGTCCAGGTGGGCAAAGGCGGCGTCCACCGCGTTCGGCGACACGAAGGCCACCAGGGCATAGGACGGCAGCCGCGCCAGGGCCGCCTGCAGCGCGGAAGTGTCGTCCAGCGGGGCGATCTCGAGCAGCGGCAGCACCACCGCCCTGCGCCCGAGGGAAGCAATGGCCCGCGCCAGGCTGTCCGCCTGGGCGCGTGGCCGGGTGATGACGACCGCCCGCTCAGGCATCCCGGGCGGCGCCGGTGGCCTGCGCGGCGGCGGCGTCGGCCTCGGCGGCTTCCTGGCGGCAAGCCTCGAGGATGCCGTGCGCGTCCTGGCTGTCCAGCAGGATGGAAACCTGTTCGCCGAGGAAATCCGGGTAGTCCCAGGAGCCCGCCACTTCGCCATGGGCGCTGCGCAGGCCGTCAGGCGTGGCCACCATGGCGCGCAGGCGCATGGTCGTGCCTTCCACGGTCGCGAAGGCCGCCAGCGGAATCTGGCAACTGCCCCCGAAGATCTTCGACACCTTGCGCTCGGCCGTGACGGCGCGCGCGGTGGCATCGTGGTTGAGCGGTGCAAGCAAGGCCTTCAGGTCGACGCCATCGCTGCGTTCGCCCTTCACGATCTCGATCGCCATCGCGCCCTGGCCGGCAGCCGGCAGGCTGTCCTCGGGTTCGAGCAGGGCGCGGATGCGTTCCGGCAAACCGAGGCGCTTCAGGCCGGCGGCCGCCAGGATGATGGCCGCGTAGTCGCCACGATCGAGCTTGCCGAGGCGGGTATCGAGGTTGCCGCGCAGCGGCTTGATGACGAGCTGCGGATAGCGCGCCGCGATCAGGGCCTGGCGGCGCAGGCTGCTGGTGCCGACCACACTGCCTGCCGGCAGGTCGGCCAGGCTGGCGTAGTCGTTGGAGACGAAGGCGTCGCGCGGGTCCTCGCGCTCGAGCACGGCGGCCAGCTCGAAGCCTTCCGGCAGCTCCATCGGCACATCCTTGAGCGAATGCACGGCCAGGTCGGCGCGGCCCTCGGCCATGGCGACTTCGAGTTCCTTCACGAACAGGCCCTTGCCGCCCACCTTCGACAGCGCACGGTCGAGGATCTGGTCGCCGCGCGTGGTCATGCCCAGAATCTCCACGGAGCACTGCGGATATAATGCGGCGAGACGGGCGCGCACGTGCTCCGCCTGCCACATGGCCAGGCGGCTCTCGCGGGATGCGATAATCAGTTTCGCTGGCACCTGCGGCGCCGTTTCATTTGCTTTCAACACGTATTCTTTCACTGTCGTCGCGCCCTACCAGGACGATGCCGGTAAAACGGCCCTTGCATAAGATCACAAATTTTAGCATGGGCCCTCTTGCAGATCATGGCCAACCGCCATCGCACAATCGAGTCGTCATTCTCAATAAACTTTGTGGTCGATATGGACAATCCTGCTGCATCAGTAAGCCCCGCCGTTCAGAATGTGAGTGCCCAGCGTGATCCCGACAAGGACGCGCCGCTGAAAGAAGACATCCGCCTGCTCGGCCGCCTGTTGGGGGACGTGCTGCGCGACCAGGAAGGCGAGCAGGTCTTCGAGATGGTCGAGACCATCCGCCAGACCGCCGTGCGCTTCCGCCGCGAAGCAGACCCGAAGGCCGGCGAAGAGCTTGCGACCCTGCTGCACCGCCTCACGCGCGACCAGACCATCACGGTGGTGCGCGCCTTCTCCTACTTCTCGCACCTGGCCAATATCGCCGAGGACCAGCACCATATCCGCCGCCGCCGCGCCCACCTGCTCAAGGGCTCCGGCCCGCAGCAGGGCAGCGTCAGTTTCGCGCTCGGCAAGCTGCGCGACGCCGGCGTGCCGCGCGAGACGGTCGAGGGCTTCTTCCAGGACGCCCTGATCGCCCCGGTGCTGACCGCCCACCCGACCGAGGTGCAGAGGAAGAGCATCCTCGATGCCGAGCACGACATCGCCCGCCTGCTGGCCGAGCGCGACCGCGGCCTGACCCCGAAGGAACTGCAGAAGAACGCCCAGCTGCTGCACGCGCGTGTCGCGACCCTGTGGCAGACCCGCATGCTGCGCTACTCCAAGCTGACGGTGGCCGACGAGATCGACAACGCCCTGTCCTACTACCGCATCACCTTCCTGCGTGAAGTCCCCGCGCTGTACGACGACATCGAGGAGGAAATCGCGGCCCGCTACGAGGGCGAAGCCAGGGCGATGGACGAGGCCCAGTTCCTGCAGATGGGCAGCTGGATCGGCGGCGACCGCGACGGCAACCCGAACGTCAACGCCGACACCATGCGCCATGCGCTGACGCGCCAGTCGACCACCATCCTCGACTTCTACCTCGAAGAAGTGCACGCGCTCGGCGCCGAGCTGTCGACCTCGACCCTCCTGGTGCCGGTCACGCCCGAAATGCAGGCCCTGGCCGACGCCTCGGTCGACACCTCGCCGCACCGCAGCGACGAACCCTACCGCCGCGCCCTGATCGGCATCTATGCGCGCCTGGCCGCCTCCGCGCGCGAGCTCGGCGTCGGCCACATCCTGCGCAAGGAAGTCGCCGAAGCCCCGCCCTACCTCGACGCCGGCCTGTTCGCGGCCGACCTGGAAGTCATCGCCGACTCCCTGCGCGCCAACCACGGCGGCATGCTGGTCGAACCGCGCCTGGCGGGCCTGAAGCGCGCCGCGCGCATCTTCGGCTTCCACCTGGCTTCGCTCGACATGCGCCAGAGCTCGGACGTGCACGAGCGCGTGCTGACCGAGCTGTTCGCACGTGCAGGAAGCGAAAGCGATTACGCCAGCCTCGAAGAAGCGCAAAAGGTCGAGCTCCTGCTGGCCGAACTGGCCCAGCCGCGCCCCCTGTACTCGCCCTACGAGAGTTATTCCGACGAGACCAATTCGGAACTCGCCATCCTGCGCACCGCGCGCGAGATCCGCCTGCGCTACGGCAGCCGCGCGATCCGCAACTACATCATCTCGCACACCGAGACCGTATCCGACCTGCTCGAAGTCCTGCTGCTGCAGAAGGAAACGGGCCTGTTGCGCGTGTCCTCCGGCTCCTGCGACGTGATGGTGATTCCGCTGTTCGAGACCATCCCCGACCTGCAGCGCGCCAGCGCCATCATGGACGAGTGGATGTCGCTTCCCCCGGTCGCGAAGGTGATCGAGCAGCAGGGCCGCCTGCAGGAAGTCATGCTCGGCTACTCGGATTCGAACAAGGACGGCGGCTTCATGACCTCGAACTGGGAGCTCTACCAGGCCGAGCTGAAGCTGGTCGACGTGTTCGCCGCCAAGAACGTCAAGTTGCGCCTCTTCCACGGCCGCGGCGGCACCGTCGGCCGCGGCGGCGGCCCGAGCTACGACGCGATCCGCGCCCAGCCGCCCGGCACCGTCAACGGCCAGATCCGCCTGACCGAACAGGGCGAGATCATCTCGTCGAAGTTCTCGAATCCGGAAATCGGCCGGCGCAACCTCGAGTTGCTGGTGGCCGCGACCCTGGAGGCGAGCCTGTCGCCGCGCGACGAGGACGCCGCCAGCCGCGAGCGCCTGTCGCGCTTCGAAGCCGTGATGGCCGAGCTGTCCGAACGCGCCTACCGGACCTACCGCAACCTGGTCTACGAGACCCCGGGCTTCACCGATTACTTCTTCTCGGCCACGCCGATCGCCGAGATCGCGGAACTGAACCTCGGTTCGCGCCCGGCCTCGCGCAAGTCGACCCGCCGCATCGAAGACCTGCGCGCGATTCCCTGGGGCTTCTCCTGGGGCCAATGCCGCCTGCTGCTGCCGGGCTGGTACGGTTTCGGCGCCGCCGTCAGCGGCTGGCTCAACGACGGCGACCGCAAGGTGCACGATGAGCGCCTGGCCCTGCTGCGCGAGATGCACGGCGCCTGGCCCTTCTTCGCCACGCTGCTGTCGAACATGGACATGGTGCTGGCCAAGACCGACCTCGCCATTGCCTCGCGCTACGCGAGCCTGGTGGCGGACGCCGAGCTGCGCGAACGCATCTTCCGCCGCATCACCGCGGAACATGGCGAGACCCTGCGCTGCCTGGAAGCGATCACGGGAACGGGCGAACGCCTGGCGGGCAACCCGCTGCTGGCGCGTTCGATCCAGAACCGCTTCGCCTACCTCGACCCGCTGAACCACCTGCAGGTGGAACTCATCCACCGCCGCAGGAAGCTGGGCGACAACGCGGATCCGCGGGTACACCGCGGCATCCATCTCTCCATCAACGGGGTGGCGGCAGGCCTGCGCAATACAGGCTGAGAACTGCGGCTGAAGATTGCCGTGACAACAACGCCGCCCGGCGTTACAATCCGCCGCTTGAGCGATTGGTGCCCTTCCGCAGGTCTGCGGGAGGGTGAAACGGGAAGCCGGTGACGCGCGGGATGATCATCCCCGCCAGTCCGGCGCAGCCCCCGCTGCTGTAAGCCTGACGACGCCGGCCGTACGCCACTGTGCATTGCACGGGAAGGCAGGGCCGGCGAAGGACGAAGGCGAGCCAGAAGACCGGCCAGTCACGATGCACTTTGTAGCGCCCGGGGTGTGGCGCTGCCGGTTGGCTGTCCCTATTTCTTCGGTCCAGGTCTCGACACCGTGTGCGCCCTTTGGCGCGCCGGGACGCGCGCGGCTGCTCCATGGAACACGGGGCCGCCTGGTTTTCGTCCCGAGGTCGACCTGAATTGAGCGCTCGTCTATTCCTTCGCGTCCTGGCGGTCCTGTGCTGCCTGTGCACCCTGCCCGTCCAGGCAGGCACCCTGTTCGCCATCGTCACCGAGCGCGCGGCGCCGGGCGCCATCGAAGCGGCCCACCGCCACCTGGCGCGCCACCCGAAAGACCGCATCGTGCTGCGCACGCCGGCCCAGCTGATGGCGGCCAGCGAGCGCGACGTCGAGCGCTGGATCGCCGGCGCCGACAGCGTGCTCGCGGTCTCGGTCTTCGGCGACCCGGCGCGGCGCCTGAAGGATGCGCTCGCGCGCCACGCGCGGCCATCCGCTCAGGTGCTGGCCTTCAACGGCGAGGCCACCCTCAGCCTCATGACGCGCGGCCGGCAGGGCAGCCTGCGCGACTTCTCTCCCGAGCTGCTGCGCCAGCTGTCGAACGAAGCGCCGCCGGAGTCCGCCCTGCGGGCGGCTGCCCTTGACACCGCCGCCGCGCACTGGCTGGCAACACGCCGCCTGTGGCAAGGCAGCGGCAGCGACAACACGGCGGCCCTGTTCGCCCACCTGCTTGCAGCAGGCACGCCTGTCCCGGCGCCACGCCCGGAGCCGACGCTGCGCCTGCGCGTGGGCGGGCGCGAACTGGCCGACGGGGCGGCGTGGGGACACGCCGCCGAGTTGGGGTTAACGGACCGGCCGACTGTCGTCGTGCTGGATCTCGCCAATATGGATGCCGTGGTCCCGGCCGCGCTGTGCCGCCAGATCGAGGCCAGGGGCCAGCCCTGCGTGCAGCTGCTGACCCGCTGGGGCGGCGCTTCGCGCGAAGCGCTCGAGCGCCTGCCCGAGCTGGTGGCGCCCGCGCGCCCTGCCGCGCTGGTGGTGCTGCAGGACTTCGTGGTCGGCGCAGCCGAAGGCCGCGAGGCGGTCGAGGAAGCCTTCAAGCGCCTCGACATCCCCGTTTTCAAGGCGATCCGCCTGATGGACCGCACCGCCATGCAGTGGCAGCTCTCTCCGGACGGCCTGAGCCCCGACTCGGTCCAGTATCGCGTGGCCCTGCCCGAGCTGCAGGGCATCGGCCAGCCCGTCGTCGTCGCCGCGCTCGGCAAGGCGCAGCGCGATGCGCGAACCGGCATCGAGAACCGCCCGCCCGAGGTGCTGGAACAGGAGGCCGCCCGCGTGGCGGCGCGCGTGGACCGCTGGCTGACTTTGCGCGCCAAGCCGAGCCGCGACAAGCGCGTCGCCCTCATCTACTACAACCATCCGCCGGGCCGCCAGAACATCGGCGCCGACAACCTCGACGTGCCGGCCTCGCTGTTCGACATGCTGCATGCCATGAAAGCGGCCGGCTATACGGTGGGCGAACTGCCGGCCTCGCCGGAGGCGCTGCTGGACCGGATCATGGCGCATGGCGTCAACCTGCCCGAGGACCGCGCCGCCCTGCGCGAACTGGCCGGTTCCGTGAATGGCGTCACGAGCGAGGAGTACCGGCGCTGGTTCGCCACCCTGTCGCCGCGCGTGCAGGGCGAGATGACGAGCGGCCTGCTGGGGCGCCTGCATGCCGACGTGCTGGCGGCGGAAGCCGGGCGCGAATACCAGCTCGGCCGCAAGCGCGCCGAAGTCGTG
This sequence comes from Pseudomonadota bacterium, assembly GCA_040758275.1. GTDB lineage: Bacteria > Pseudomonadota > Gammaproteobacteria > Burkholderiales > Burkholderiaceae_D > Telluria. Next base: position 31,999 of record JBFLVV010000031.1, on the reverse strand, counting down.
ATCGCCGAGCTCCAGCACCTGGTCGAAGGCGCCGACCACCCCAGACGCGAGGACGCGCTGCGCGACCTGGCCGCTCTGCGCGAAGGCTATACGGCCTGCCTGGATGAACGCGCCAAGCGTCGCTGCGCCACCCTCGCCTCCCTGCAACGGCGCCTGGTCGGCTACGGCATCGAGGGCATGCGCGGCTGGGGACCGGCGCCCGGCAAGGTCATGGTCGAAGGCGGCAAGCTGCTGGTGCCGGGCCTCGTCTTCGGCAACGTCTTCATCGGCCCGCAGCCTCCGCGCGGCTGGGAGGTCGACGAGGAGCTGCTGCATGCGAACACCAGCATCACGCCGCCCCACCAGTACCTTGGTTTCTACCACTGGCTGCGCGACCGCTTCAAGGCCGACGCCCTGGTCCACGTGGGGCGCCACTCGACCTATGAATTCCTGCCCGGGAAGGCCGTCGGCCTGGCCAGCGACGACTACCCGAGCCTGATCGCGGGCGACCTGCCCGGCATCTATCCCTACATCGTCGACGGCATCGGCGAGGGCACCCAGGCCAAGCGCCGGGGCCTCGCCGTGATGGTCGACCACCTGACGCCGCCGCTGGCCGCCACGCCCCTGTACGACGAACTGCTGTCGCTGCGCCAGGTGGTCGAAAGCTACGAGGCCGCCAGCTCGGAATCGTTGAAGACGCAAGCAGCAGCCTTGATGCGTGAACGCGTCATCAGGCTGAACCTGCGCGCCGAGCTGGAAGCCTCGATGGCCGACGTGCTGAAGGTGCGCGGCATCGGCTTCGATGCGGCCGACGACGACCTGCTGGCGCACGAGATCGGCCACTATCTCACCAAGCTGCAGGAAAAATTCATGCCCTACGGCCTGCACGTCTTCGGCCGGCCATGGGAGCGCAAGTCGCTCGACCTGATGCTGGACTCGATGCGCAAGGGCGGGATCACAGACCCGGACATCGAGCGCAAGCTGGTCGACTCCCCGGGGCTGGAAATGCGCGGCCTGCTGGCCGGCCTGGACGGCCGCTACATCGAGCCGGGCAAGGGCAACGATCCGCTGCGCTCGCCGGAAGCCCTGCCGACGGGACGCAACTTCCATGCGGTCGACGGCGACATCCTGCCGACCCGCCTCGGCTACGGCCTGGGCGAGCGCCTGGCCATGCAAGCCGCCGCCCGCGACGCCGGCAAGGAAGTCGCAGGCAGCGAAGGCATCATCCTGTGGGCCTCGGATGCGGTGCGCGACGAGGGCGTGATGGTCGCGTTTTCGCTCGCCATGATGGGCGCCGAGCCGGTGTGGAATGCCCGCGGCGTGGTGACCGACGTGCGCCTGAAACCGGATGCGATCCGGCGCGACGCCATTGTCACCACCTCCGGCCTGTTCCGCGACCTCTACCCGAACCTGATCCGCCTGATCGACCGCGCCGGCCGCCTGGCCCTGGCCGCATCCGCCGCCACCTTGGCGGAACAGGACCCGCAGCTGCGCGAAGCCCTGCAGGCGGCGCTGGCTCCCCTTCCCGGCAATTCCGCCTGGGGGCGCGAGCCGCTCACACGCAACCGCGTGGCCCATGAATGGCTGGCGCGCACCCGCGCCCTGCACACGGAAGGCCTGGCGATCAGGGAGGCGGGCTTGGGGGCGGCCCAGCGCATTTTCGGCGACGCCCCCGGCGCCTACGGCACCGGCGTGAACCGCCTGACCGAACGCTCGGGCGCCTGGCGCGAGCGCGAGGAACTGGGCCGCGCCTACCGCCTGCGCATGGGCCACGCCTACGGCCTGGACGCCAGCGGCGAAACGCATCACGCCGCCTTCGACGTGGCGCTCGATGGCATCACGCGCACCTACCACGGCCGCGCCAGCAACCTCTACGGCCTGCTCGACAACAACGACGCCTTCGACTACCTGGGCGGCCTGTCGCTCGCCATCGAAGGCCGCACCGGCCGCGTGCCGGAAGCCCTGATCCTGCAGCACGCCCAGCCGGGCCGGGCCGACGTCGAGCCGCTGGCGGGCGCCCTGCTGGGCGAGCTGCGCGGCCGCTTCCTGAATCCGGCCTGGCTGAAACCCCTGATAGAGCACGGTTATGCGGGCGCCCGCACCATGGGCCAGGAATTCATCGAGAACCTGTGGGGCTGGCAGGTGACGCGCCCCGACCTGGTGAAGAACTGGGCCTGGGACGAAGTCAAATCCGTGTACTTCGACGACCGCTACCAGCTTGGCCTGCCGGAATTCCTCGGCCGGCGCCACAACGCCCACGTCAAGGCGCACATGCTGGCCGTCTTCATGGTGGCGGCCGAAAAAGGCTTCTGGAAGACCGACCCCGCCACCATCCGCCGCCTGGGCGGCGAGCTGGCGCGCCTGGTGAGTGCCAACGGCCTGCCCGGCAGCGGACACGCGGCGCCGGACCACCTCATGTGGCAGTGGCTGGCCCCGCAACTCGATGCGCGCGAGGCACGCCAGCTGGGCGTCACCCTGGCGCGGGCGCGGGGCGAGCTGCCGGCCGCGCCGCGCGCGCAGGCGCCAGGGCCGTCGCCGGCATCGGCCTCTGTGACAGGCAAGGCCGCACCCGCCCCGCGTACCTACGAATTGAGCCGGCTGGACGAGCCGGCCCCACCCGCCAACCGCCGCGTCGCAGGCGTGCTCGCCATTCTCGCCTGCGCTTTGGTCCTGTTTTCGCTCGGCCTGTGGCGCGGGCGCACCTTTCCCCAACCCTTGAGGAGATTCCATGCTTGAAATCCTGTCCTTCGCCTGGCTGCACGATGCCGTCAGCTGGCTCCTGCTGCCCGCCCTCGCGCTGCTGCTGCTCGCCTGCGCGGTGGCGCTGGTCGAAGCCGGCATCGCCGTCGGCGAGCGCTTCCACGGCCTGAAGCGGCTGGGCGCGCTCGGAGACACCGAGCGCGTCCACCTCCTGGCCCGCCGGCGCCTGGAACGCGCCGACCTGCTGGCGCGCATTCCGCCGATGCTGGGCCTGATGGCCACCATCATCCCGCTCGGCCCGGGCCTGGCCGCCCTGGGGCGCGGCGATCCGGCCCAGCTGGCGAGCGCCGTCACCGTGGCCTTCGACGCTACCGTGCTCGGCCTGGTGGCCGGCATCGGCGGCCTGGTGATCGGCAAGCTGCGCCGCCGCTGGTACGAGGAGACGCTGGAAGCGATGGAGAATCCCGCATGAGCGGCAAGCGCCTGAAGCTGTACGCGCGCCTCGATTCGCGCTTCGAGCAGGGCGACGAGGACCCGCGCGCCAGCCTGGTGAACCTGGTCGACGTGATGCTGGTCTTCGCCTGCGGCCTGATCGCCGCGATCGCCGGCACGCAGGGAGCGCGCACGGCGCCGCAGCCGGTCGAGAAAGGCCGCCAAATCGAGCGTCCGTACGACGGCGCCGGCATGGCCGGCAGCGGTTACGACCGCGTCGGCGAAGTCTACCGCGATCCCAGGACCGGCAAGCTGGTGCTGGTCGAACCGCCGCCCGCACAATGAACGCGCACGCTTTCCCGCCTGAAGAAATCGCCGGCGTCTACCGCGCGATCCGCGAGCGGCGCGACATGCGCCACTTCCTGCCCACGCCCATCGACCCGGCGCAGCTGGCGCGCTTCCTCGATGCGGCGCACCGGGCGCCGAGCGTCGGCCTGATGCAGCCCTGGCGCTTCATCCGCATCGCCGACCGCGGCCTGCGCGAACGGATCCACGCCCACGTCGAGGAAGAACGCCTGCTGACTGCACTGGCCCTCGAGCAGCGTGCGGACGACTTCATGCGCCTGAAGGTCGAAGGCATCCTCGACTGCGCGGAAGTGCTGGTGGTCGGGCTGATGGACAAGCGCGAGCCCTATGTCTTCGGCCGCCGCACCATGCCGCAGATGGACCTGGCTTCGGCTTCCTGCGCGATCCAGAACTTCTGGCTGGCCGCGCGTGCGGAGGGCATCGGCGTCGGCTGGGTATCGCTGTTCGATCCCCTGCGCATCCGCAGCCTGTGCAAGATGCCGCCCGGCAGCCAGCCGATCGCCATCCTCTGCGTCGGCCATGTCGAGGCCTTCTATCGGGCGCCGATGCTGGAAGAAGAAGGCTGGGACCGGCGCCGTCCCCTGTCCGGCATGCTGTACGAGGACAGCTGGGAGACGGCGCCGCAGCAGGGCTAGGTCAGGCGCCGCAGACGCCCACCGTGCTGCCCTTGCGTACGTGCGCCTGCACCGCATTGGGCGACACGCAGATCTGCGTGGACGGATTGGCGGCGCTTCCGGCGCTTCCCTTCGTATGGCAGACCAGCACCTTGTCGCCGTTTCCGCAGCGCGCATCGATGACCTTGACGGTGCTGGAAGCCTGCGCGAAGCAGGCTTCCGGGCTGGCCGCCTGGGCCACGAAGGTGAAGCTGCCCGCACTCGTGGCGGTGAAGGTGGTCACGGGGCCGGTGGTCGTGGACAGACCTGCCGCCGGGCTCCAGGTGAAGCTGCTGCTGCCGGCCGCGTCGCCGGCGCCGAGCTGCACGCTCTGCGGCCCGTAGCCGAGGGCGATCGTGCCCGCCGGCAGCCCGGTCTCCTCGCCCGCGCCGCGCGTCACGCTCACCAGCGGTTGCGGCACATGCCCCTCGACCCGCACGGTGGCCTCGCTGCTGGCGACGTTGCCGCCCTTGTCCGTAACCGTCAATGCCACCTGCTGGGCGCCGATGTCGGCGCAGGAGAAGGTGGTGCGCGAGGCGGCGAGCGACTCCACGCCCCAGTTGTCGCTGCTGCCGCCGTCGATGTCGGCAGCCGTGATCGATGCCGTGCCGCCGGAAAGCAGCACCGCCACCTCGCGCGTGCGCACCACCGGCGCCTCGAAGTCGTTGCTGACCGTGTTCGTGCGCGGGCCTTCCGCGCTCAGGCGGTTCAGGGCCGTCACCGTGTAGTAGTGATACTGGCCGGGCGCCACCGTGGCGTCCGTGAACGCGTTCGTCGCGGTGTCGGTCACGCCCAGCAGGGTGCCCGGCGCATCGAGGTCCATCTCGCGCTGGGCCGAGCGGTAGATGGCGTACCTGCGGGTCTTCTCGAATTCGTCGCCGGACTCCGCGGCCGGCGCCCATGCCAGCTCTACCCCATTGTTTTCAATCACGCTGGCAACGAGCTGGCCGGGGCTGCCCGGCGTGCCGACGCCCTTCCACGACATCACGGGCAACAGGGCCGGACGCGCATAGGTGCTGTTCTTCAGCGCGCTCCGGTAGCCCAGCACGTCGCCCTGGAGGAAGGCGTGGCGGAAGTGGATCTGGCCGCCAATATTGGCGCTGGCGCGGTTCAGGGCAATCTGGCGGTTGATCTGGTTCGGGTCCGTCCAGCCGGTCGTATTCATCTTGTAGTCGGCCAGGCCGATGTACATGTGGCGCTCGTAGGCATTGTCGTTCCACCAGGGGACGAGCAGCTGGAAGTCCGAACCCGGCTGCCCGATGTACCAGTAGACCTGGGGCGCGAGGTAGTCGACCCAGCCCTGCTGGATCCACTTGCGGGTGTCGGCGAACATGCTGCTGTAGTGCTGCGAGGCGCCGGCGGAAGTCGGCGAGCCGACTGCCGGATCAAGGCTGCTGCGGTAGATGCCCGATGGCGAGACGCCGAACTTCACCCAGGGCTTGGCGGCGCGGATCTCCTCGTTCACGCGGGCGATCAGCATGTTGATGTTGTCGCGCCGCCAGTCGGCGCGGCCCGCCGTGGTATTCGGGAAGCCGCGCGGATCGGCGTTATAGGCGGCATCGTCGAGGATGGTGCCGCTCGGGTAGAAGTAGTCGTCGAAGTGGATGCCGTCGATGTCGTAGCGGTTGACGATGTCCATGATGACGTTCACGACGTGGTCGCGCACCTGCGGCAGGCCCGGGTTCAGGATCTTCACGGTGCCGACGGTGAGCAGCCATTCCGGATGCGTCTTTGAGATGTGGTTACCCGCATACTGGGCCGGGTTCGATTCGTTGGCGACGGTGGCTACGGCCCGGTAGGGATTGATCCAGGCGTGGAACTCCATGCCGCGCGCGCGGGTCTCGTCGATGGCGAAGGCCAGCGGGTCCCACATCGGGCTGGGGGCGCTGCCCTGCTGGTTGGTGAGGTAGTAGGACCAGGGCTCGAAGCTGCTTGGATACATGGCGTCGGCCTGGCTGCGCACCTGCAGGAAGGCGGCGTTCATGCCGGTCGCCTTGTTGTGGTCCAGGATGGCGCGCAGGGCGGCCTGCTGCTGGGTGGGCGTCTGGGTGCGGTTCGGCCAGTCCAGGCTCAGGTGGGTGCTGATCCACACCCCGCGCATCTCGCGCTTGGGCGAGACGGCTTGCGGATCGGTCTGGGCATGGGCGAAGGATGCGGCCAGCATGGCGGCTGCCGCGGCGAGCAAAAGTTTTTTCATATTCGTTGTTTTTTGCAGGGTTGGGATGAGCGCCCCTGCTACCCGGGCGCCGGTGGCATCGGTCGCCTCTCCACGCACCGTGTTGCCATCCATGAAACAGCCTACGCCCGAGCAATTTTGACAACCAATGAATTTCCTGCAAGATCACATAACCGGCGTACATACGTAGCGATTGCGCCACATGATGCTGTAGGGTATTGGAACAGCCCTGCCGGGGCCGCCTGCGGTGCTAGCATGTCCGGATCGATCGCATGGAGGCATGCCATGAAGCTGAAACAGTCGATCCTCGCGGCCCTGCTGGCCGCCTGCGCCTTACCCGGCCTGGCCCAGGTCACGAGCGGCGCCAGCCTCGGCAACCTGGCTTACACGCTCTACGACCTTGACCTGAGCGACGCGAACATGCCCTCGCTGGCGTTCAGCGTGCCGGATGGCGCCATTCCGTCCTATCTCGGTGGCGGCTATACCGGGATCAGCTACGCGCATCGCGTGTACTACAATCCGGTCCTGTTGCTGCACGGCAGCGACAGTTCCGACGCCACCAGCCGGACCTCGACCTGGGACGACCGGGCGGCAACCGGGACCGTTACGCTGGGTGGGCGCGGGGGGACGGGAATGGGCCAGCAACTGCAGCTCGCGGTCGAAGCGCGCGAATGGTCCGGCGTGCAGGCGCAGATCAACGCCGACAGCTGGAGCGACGGGGTGTACTTCACGCTTGCGCCCGGCACAGGGGTGACCTTCACCGCAAGCTTGTCGTCGTGGTCCGGGATTTCCCTGGACGAGGAGTACTACGGCATGGCCCAGGTCCTCGGTTCCCTGACAGTGAGGGACCTGGCGGATCTGAACAACAGTGACGTCAGCGACAGTCGCGCCTACTTCGCCGGCACCGAGCCCGGCAAGCCCCCTCCCTTCGACCGGACCACGCTGCTGAGCGTGTCCTTCGAAAACCGCGGCGCCAATCCCATGTACGCCTACGCCGAGATGGACCTCGACGGCATGGCCTACACGATTCCCGTGAGCATGGTGCCGGAACCGGGCCAGCTGTCGATGCTGCTGGCGGGCGTGCTGCTGTTGCCGCTGGTCCGGCGCCGCGTGCGCGCCTGACAAGCGCGCCTCATAGCACAATTTCAGGCGGCGATCACGAGGGTCGTCGTGTCGAGGCGGAAGCCGCCCACGACCTGGGCCAGGCGCGCGGCCTGCTGCTCGAGCGCGGCGGCAGCCGCCGCGGCCTCTTCGACCAGGGCGGCGTTCTGCTGGGTGACGTCGTCCATGGTCGTGATCGAGCCATTGACCTGGGTGATGCCCTCGCTCTGCTCGCGGCTGGCCGCATCGATCTCGCCCATCAGGTCGGCCACGCGGCGCACCGCCTGCACGATGCCGGTCATCGTCGCGCCGGCATCGTCGACCAGCCGGGCGCCCGCCTGGACCTGGCCGACCGAGTCGTTGATCAGTTCCTTGATTTCCTTCGCCGCGGCGGCCGAGCGCTGGGCGAGGTTGCGGACCTCGCTCGCCACCACCGCGAAACCGCGGCCCTGCTCGCCGGCACGCGCCGCCTCGACCGCCGCATTCAGCGCCAGGATATTCGTCTGGAAGGCGATGCCGTCGATGACCCCGATGATGTCGGCGATGCGGCGCGAGCTCTCGCTGATCGCGCCCATGGTCGCCACCACCTCGCCCACGACCTGTCCGCCCTGCTCGGCCTGGCTGCTGGCCGAGCTCACCAGGGCATTGGCCTGGCGCGCGTTCTCGGCGTTCTGGCGCACGGTCGACGTCAGCTCTTCCATCGCGGCGGCCGTCTCCTCGAGGCTCGAGGCCTGGGCTTCGGTGCGCTGCGACAGGTTCTGGTTACCCGCGGCGATCTCGCTGGACGCCCCGGCGATCGCCTCGGTGCTGTCGCGCACCTCGCTCATGGTGCGGTTCAGCGAGGAGACGAAGCGGTTGAAGGCGCCGGCCAGCTGCCCGACTTCGTCCTGTGACTCGACCGGCATGCGGCGGGTCAGGTCGCCATTGCCATCGGCGATCTCGCCGAGCATGACGGCGGCGCGCGCGACCGGCGCGGCGATCGCGCGGCTGACCAGGAAGATCACGAACAGGCCGATGCCCCCGCCGATCGCGCCGGCCACCAGGGCCGAGAAGGCCGTGGTGCGCACCAGGTCGCCCAGCACTTCGCTTTCCGGCACCTCGGCCACCACGTACAGATCGAGTTCTGGAATGAAGGATGCGGCAACGATCCGCTCGCCGTCTTCGGCGCTGCGGCTGGCATGCGCAAAGCTGCTCTTGTCGAACAGGCGCGCGATCAGCTCCGGCGTGAAGCCGGCCAGGTCCTTCATGCCGTGCTTGCCGTCGGCGAGTTTCGGGTCGCGATGCAGTACGATGGCGCCGCTCGGGCGGGCCAGGAACACATGGCCGGACTTGCCGATGGTTTGGGCCCGCACCGCGTCGGCCAGCGCCTTGACCGAGATGCCCAGGCCAGCCACGGCCGCCTTGCCTTCGCCCAGCGTGACGCGGGCATTCACGAACAGCTTCATTTCGCCTGTCTGCGGATCGGGGTCGAGGTTCAGTTCATACGGGCGGCCGCTCGCCAGGAAGGCGTCGAGCCAGGCATCGCGCGGATTGCCCTTCTCAAGCATGTAGGCAAGGCCGCCCTGGTCGAGGAATTTCATTTGCGCCGGCGAGGCCCAGAACACTGTGGTGACCTTGTGCACGTCCTTGAGCCTGCCGGCGTAGGCGCGCCAGGCATCCATGCCACTGTCGGGCAGGCCTTCGCCTTCCCAGGCATGCAGGTAGGTGTTGTTGGCCACGGCCAGCGAAGCCGTGAGCGGCTCGCCGATCTGGCGCAGCATGTCGTTGCGGATCTGGCCGACCACAGCCGGCAACTCCTGGGTCACGGCGCGCTCGCGCAGGCCCTTGCCCGCCAGCGAGACGCTGAACAGGGTCGAGATCACGATGAAGAGCAGCAGGCAGGCAGCCATGCTGAGCATGAGCTTGGCCTTGATCGAAAAGCGGTGGAGGAAGCGGGCGAGCATGATATTGGATGGAAGTTACCTTAAGGCATCATGCGACACGCATAAGTCCAGCGTCAACGATTTCGGTATCGACCGTGTTCACCCTGACAAGAAAGCGTTGCGTCCGCGCCGCGCTCAGCGCCTGAGCGATATGCCGAAGGTGAAGGCGTAGTCCGGCGTGCGGCTGTTCAGGCCGCGCGAGAGCATGGCGTCGAGCTGGACGTCTCTCGAGAGCAGGTATGCCGCGCCGATATCGAAGGTGGCTTCCGTGCCGCCGTGCCGGCCGCGCGCAATCTGGGGCAATGCCACTTCGGCAAAGCCACGCAGGCGCTCGCCGAGCGGCTTTTCGATGACCGCCGCCAGGATGCCGTAGCGATAGCGGCCGCCCTCGTCGCGTTCCACGCCGATGCCGGGCATGACCCCGAGCGACATCTCGTCCGGCAGATCCCATTCTGCCGCGACGCGCCGGCTGGGACGCAGGCCCTGGCCACGGAAGGCGCGCGAGCCGCTGTCGAGTTCCGCCGCCACCAGCACCGCCACCGAAGGCAGGCTGCCGGCGGCGTCCAGCGCGTGCCAGCTGAAGCCGAGCGCGGTGTCGGCATAGCCGGCTTGCGTGCTGCGGCGGCCGTCTTCGGTCTCATGGCGGATGGTGCGGCCATCCGTTTCGATGCGCAGCTCGAGGTTCTCGCTTAAGCCGAGCCGCAGCAGGGTCGGCATCGACAGGGTGCGTTCTCGCCCTTCCCCGCTGCGGTCGCGCTCGAGCAGCAGGCCGGTTTCCAGCTGAATGCGGCCCTTGCCTACGACCTCGCTCGACTCGACCAGGTCGGGACGGTCGCTGGCGAAATCGTCCTGGGCTTATGTATATGACTGTGGTCCGCACAAGGCGCAACAGATGAAGAGGAAGATCGATAGTCTCATAGTGCAACCACAGACGATGAGCCCGACAATACCGCAAGCCCGCCTGAAGCAGCGCACATAACGCGCGGACATCCACAAGACAAAGATTTTTGGACTAGTTACACACATTTCGGCAAGTCATAGCAGATGTCAATTGTGCAAGTGAACGCCCTGCGCTCGCTAGTGCCGGCTGGCCGGACTGTGACAATGGATTTAAGAGACGAATATGGGAAGCGGCGGGACGATGCGTCAATTCATTCCCGCGAAACTTCTGACCCAGCTATACTCTCGTGGATGACTACGAGAAAGCATCGACGGTTGCTTGAGATTCTGGTTGAGTGGATCAGCTTAGTATGCTACGCAGTGAAACTGTACTTGCCGAAATCTTGTTTTTTGGTTATGACAATGAGGGTGCAACGCAGTTGAACTGATAAAATCATTTGGTAAATTCGTAGAAACACCAGTGTACCCACTCACATAAATTCTCTCGCAAGTCAATCCCGATACCCGACAGACGAATCTCTTGTCAATTATATGCAGCTGCTTAGATTGTGATGCCAGCTCCCAGATCCGACATAGATGCTCGCGATTGGCTTCACGACGTCCATAGAATCTTGTAGATCACGTGATGCGACCAAATATAAAATTCGGACAGTTTAGGTGATCCGACATCTTTAATATGCAATTCCGTGTACGCAGAGGTAATTGCCGAAGTCACACTTATATATTGTTTATAGCAGGCTTTTCGGAAGCGATACTCGCCCTGAAAATCAGAAAAAACTCTACCGGACGGAACTTAATTTAAGTCTCGGGGAACTACATTAGTTCTGGAAAATTAAATATAACCGAGTTTTAGAGCCGTTCGATTTTTAGCCATTCGATCATCCCAAGAAAGTATCAAATGAACGACGCACGTAAGCGCCGCATTGAATTCGGCGACTTCCAAACCCCTGACGAGCTCGCCTCGGCGGTCTGCAGACGCTTGGCTGAAATAAATATTTCGGCCAAGACAATTATTGAACCGACTTGCGGAATTGGTGCCTTTGTTTTAGCTGCAGCGAAACACTTTCCTGAAGCGGAAAATATTAAAGGTTTTGAAATCAACCCTGACTACCTAAGCATTCTATCCAAATCATATTCGGGCACGTCATTTGCCGACAAAATTCAAATTCATCAATCCGATTTCTTTTGCCAGAATTGGCAAGAAGTCATCGATCGGAGCGAAGGGCCGATTCTCATACTAGGAAATCTTCCTTGGGTAACGAATTCTACGCAAGGGTCGATTGGCAGCAGTAATCTCCCTACAAAATCCAATTTTCAGGGGTTTAATGGATTTGATGCGATTAGTGGAAAGGCGAATTTCGATATATCAGAGTGGATGCTTATTGAGATCTTGCGTTGGCTCGAACATCGCGAAGGCACCATTGCAATGCTAGTCAAAACCGCAGTTGCGCGTAAGGTTCTCTCACATGCGGAACGCATTGGTAGCAACATAAAAGATGCAAAAATAATTGGCATTAACGCAAAGAAAGATTTTAATGCTGCGGTGGAAGCGTGCCTATTGGTGATTCAAATCGGCGATAGCCGCAACCAAGTTCAAGACTATACTATTTTTTCCGATCTCGAAGATCGTGTTGGGCGCCGGGTAGGCCATCGGAAAGGAATGACGATTTGCGATTTGGACAAATTTGCGGCAAGTGATTTTTTGCTGGGCACAAGTCCGCAAAAGTGGAGATCTGGGGTGAAACATGATCTATCTGCGGTCATGGAATTTACCCAGGTCGAAGATGGCAAATTCCAAAATGGTCTAGATGAAATTGTTGAGCTTGAGCCAGTTTACCTGTATCCATTGATGAAAGGATCTGACGTCGGAAGCAACAAAGAGTGGCGTAATAAGTTTGTTCTAGTTACTCAAACTTATGTTGGAGAACCTACTGACGCGATTGAGTTGAAAGCTCCAAAAACATGGGCATATTTGGCTAAACACTCACAAGCCTTAGATAGTCGCAAAAGTACCATTTATCTTAAAAATCCTAAATTTTCCGTATTTGGCGTCGGAGATTACGCTTTCCGACCATGGAAAATAGCAATTTGCGGTCTATATAAACATTTGAGATTTAAGATAGTTGGACCCATTCTGGACAAGCCTGTCATGTTTGATGATACAGTCTATTGCATTTCCTTCGATTCGCAGCGTGAGGCTCTTGAGATACTAGAACTTCTTCAATCAGAAGACTCAACAAACTTACTAAACGCGCTGATTTTCTGGGATGACAAACGCCCGATAAAGACTAGCATTCTAAATCAGCTTGATTGGGAGCGATTAGTACAGCGCGTTGAATTACCAGTGCAGCTATTTTAAAAGATTACGGCGGCACCCAAGCCGCCGAGTTCTTATTTAATCTGATCGAGATCCTTAAGGAACGTACTCGAAAATTTTGCGTGCTTCGACTCCTCTTTATTCCTGAATTTCTGATACTCGGTCAGAAATCCCTCATAGAACTGCCGCTTTGTCTGTTTGGGATTAACAACCAACTCCCCAACCTTTTGAATCGCCCCATACCCTTGCGCTTCAATTGAGAGGCATTCCCAGCTAATGTGCTCAATTGGAATGGGCGCCGTATCGTTTATTACATTAATTTCGGAATTTTTGACCTCGTAATCGACAAAAACAAAGCTCAACTGCTTATTTTCTTTATAAACCCACTCGTGCATTCGCTTAATTGAAATCATATTCGGCGAGTAATTTTGCTTGTCAACATTATTGCTTTTGACGTTGACTGCATGACTTGAGTTCAGCATAAAGTCTCCGATTGCTTTGCGCGTACGACCCTTAGTCGTTTGACCATGTTTATTTGCAATTAATTCTTCGACCTGTTCGTACTTGTCCAATTTTCACCCCTAGTCTTAACTCGATGTATTCGCTACACTAAATACTAGTGTCAGCAAGCAATTTACCATGATCGATTCACATTGCCAAGAAGCTGACCTAAGGCACTAGCCACGTTGCGTAGTGCATGCGTGGCGCATACATTTATCGTAGAAAAATTGCAAATTTGATCATGAGTCTCATTGCGGTCACCTGCTTAACATTGCCGACGAGCAAGCGACATTTATACGGAAGGCCGAGAGGAAGCTACGTTAGCAAACCAAGTAACGCGCCCATATTGGTTAAAGATCCACCTAGTTGCTCTGCATATAGTTACGCATAGTCAGGTATGTCAGAGTCGAGTGAGCATCGGTTTTGATAGCAACACTGTTGCCCTCCACCTAAAATACTTTCGAACACGTAGCCGTAGCCGTAGCCTGCGGAACCACGGAACTCCAAAAAATAAAAGCCGCCCAGTCTAAAGACGGGGCGGCCGAAAATCCGGTGGGCTCGCTTACTGGTTGTGCAGGAAGGTCTTGAGCTTGTCCGAGCGCGAAGGCTGGCGCAGCTTGCTCATCGCCTTGGCTTCGATCTGGCGGATACGCTCGCGGGTCACGTCGAACTGCTTGCCGACTTCTTCCAGCGTGTGGTCGTTCGACATCTCGACGCCGTAGCGCATGCGCAGCACCTTGGCTTCGCGCGGGGTCAGCGAGTCCAGCACTTCCTTGATCACATTGCGCATCGAGGCGTGCAACGCGGCGTCCAGCGGGGCCAGCGTGGTGTTGTCCTCGATGAAGTCGCCCAGTTGCGAATCGCCGTCCTCGCCCATCGGAGTTTCCATCGAAATCGGCTCCTTGGCGATCTTCATGATCTCGCGGACCTTGTTCTCCGGCATTTCCATCTTGGCCGCCAGGGTCGGCAGATCCGGCTCGCTGCCGGTTTCCTGCATGATCTGGCGCGAGATGCGGTTCATCTTGTTGATGGTCTCGATCATGTGCACCGGCACGCGGATGGTACGGGCCATGTCCGCGATCGAGCGCGTGATCGCCTGGCGGATCCACCAGGTCGCGTAGGTCGAGAATTTATAACCACGGCGGTACTCGAACTTGTCCACCGCCTTCAGCAGGCCGATATTGCCTTCCTGGATCAGGTCGAGGAATTGCAGGCCGCGGTTGATGTACTTCTTCGCAATCGAGATCACCAGGCGCAGGTTGGCCACGGTCATTTCGCGCTTGGCCTGGCGTGCGCGCTTCTCGCCCGCCGCCATCTGCTTGTTGATGCGGCGCAGGTCGGCCAGCGGCAGCGCCACGCGCGCCTGCAGGTCGATCATGCGCTGCTGCAGCTCCTTGATCGCCGGCAGGTTGCGGCCCAGCACCGCGCTGTACGGGTAGGCGCAGTCGACTTCGCGGTCACCCCATTGCAGGTCGGTCTCGTTGCCCGGGAAGACCTTGATGAAGTGGGCGCGCGGCATGCCGCAGCGGTTCACGCAGATGTCCAGCACGGCGCGCTCGATCGAACGCACTTCGTCCATCTGGCCGCGCAGGGTGTCGCACAGCTTCTCCACGATCTTGGCGGTGAAGCGGATGCCCAGCAGCTCGTTCGAGATGATGGCCTGCGCCTCTTCGTAGTCCTCCGAACCGTAGCCGCTGGTCTTGAAGGCGTGGCCCATGCGGTCGAACTGCTGTTCGATCAGGGCGAACTTCTCCAGCGCGCTCTTGCGCAGCTGGGCCAGCTGTTCGGTCGAGTAGCCGGCAGCGCCGCCACCGACGGCGCCGTCTTCTTCCTCTTCCTCGACTTCCTCTTCTTCCTCTTCCTCGTCGGAGGCACGCGCGGGCGCGGCGACCGGGGCCGGCGCGGCGTCGTTGTGGTCGACGAAGCCGTCCACCACGTCGTCGACCTTCAGCTCGTCCGAGGCGATCTTGTGCGACAGCGCGATGATCTCCGAGATCGTGGTCGGGCAGGCCGAGATCGCCTGCACCATGTCCTTCAGGCCGTCTTCGATGCGCTTGGCGATCTCGATCTCGCCTTCGCGGGTCAGCAGCGACACCGCGCCCATTTCACGCATGTACATGCGGACCGGGTCGGTGGTACGGCCGAAGTCGGAGTCGACGGTCGACAGCGCGGTGGCGGCCGCCGCTTCCACTTCGTCTTCGGTGGTGGCGGTCGGCACGTTATCCGACAGCAGCATCATTTCCGCTTCCGGGGCGCGCTCGTAGACGGCGATGCCCATGTCGTTGAAGGTCGCGATGATGCCTTCGATCGCTTCCGGATCGATGATGTTTTCCGGCAGCTGGTCGTTGATCTCGGCGTGGGTCAGGTAGCCGCGCTCCTTGCCCATATTGATCAGGTTCTTGATCTGCTGGCGGCGCTTCTCCAGTTCCGCTTCCGAGAAGCCGTTCTCGCCGCCCATCATGCCGGCCAGGCCCTTGGCCTTGCGCTCGCGCAGCTTCGAGGCGGCCTTCAGTTCGGCGCGCTCGATGGTATTCAGTGCCGCGACTTCGTCGTTCTCGGGCACGAATTCGCTCGGCTTGCGGCCGCGGCGGCCCGGGACCTTGACCTGCGGCAGCAGGTAGCCCGAGGTGTCGATCGCGGCCAGGGCGGCGGCATCGGTGGTGGCGCTGACGGCGCCCACGGCGGTCGGCGCTGCTGCCGGCGCCGGCAGTGCGTTGGCATCGGTGCGGCGGGTGCGGGTACGCACGGCCTTCGGCGCTGCCGGGGCTTCTTCCACGGCGGCGGCGACCGGAGCCGGCGCGGCGGCGACTTCAGCCTGCGGCGCTTCGGCGGCGGCTTTCAGGGCCGCCAGCTTCGAACCGCGCTTCTTCACGACGACGGTCGCGGCGGCGTTCGGCACGGCGGCGGTATAGTCCTCGAAGGCGGCAGGTTCGGCTTCCACGGCCGGCGCGGCGGCGACCGGCGCTTCCACGGCCGGCGCTTCGACGGTCTCGGCCACGGCCGGCGTCTCCAGCACCGCTTCGTTCGCGGCGACATCCACGTCGGCCGGCGACTGCTCGGCTTCCAGCGCGGCCTTGGCCGAGGCCAGGCGCGAACGGGTCTTCACCACCGTCACTTTGGCCGCCGCTTCCGTTTCGAGGAAGTAGGAGGTCGCGGTTTTTGGCACTGCCAGCTGGGCCGTTGCCTTGCTTGGGGCTTTCTTGGCGGTCAGTGTCAGTGTCTTGGCGGTGTTTTTCATAGTAAAACTCTCTCCAGTCGAGGCGGATGGCGCGCCTGCGAAGTCAATAATCCAGCGGGACCCGCGCTCGGGTCCGGGTACGGGAAGCGGAAGTGGCCCTAGCTGAGGGCAGACAGGCAGACTTCAAGCAGCTTTTCCCTGCGGCCGCGCATGGAGGAACAGGAGCGGCGCATGGTCAGGGAAGGGCTGGCGGTCAAAGTCAGGTTGTGCATGTCGGAACGAAAAAAAGCCCGTCGGCTGAAACGGGCTTGCATCTAGTGTTCAGGGAAGAACAAAAGGAAAGGCGATATTATGCCGCATTGCAAGTTTTGGTGATAATTGAAATATCCGATAAGGGATATCACCAGACTGAATATGACAGCGATGTGACCGTTTCCGGCTTCCCGATGGGTCGTCACGATTGCGACGGCACAAGCCGAGCGCAAGGCAAGGGGCGGATCATACACGATTTCACGGGCGCACGTGCATCCCCGGTGCGTCCGCCACCCGAACTCATCCTCATTTTTTATTGGAACAAGTACAATACGCCCCGCACTCGCGTACGGGCGCCGTGCTATCCTTCGCATTCCCGTTCTTATAATGAAGTCAATGAATACCATTTCCGCTGCCGAGCCGGCCGACACCACCGCTGCTGCCACTCCCGAATCTCCCGACACGCCACAGGCCCCGGCCGCCGCACCCGCCGCACCGGCCATGTCGGCACGCGCACTGCTCAAGCAGCTGCAGCAGGAGTTCCCGGCCTTCCGCGACTGCCTGCCGCTGGCGATCGGCATCGACAAGCAGCTGCTGGCGCGCATGCCCGGCCTCGACCGCAAGACCATGCGCGCCGCGCTCGGCATCCACACCGGCTCGATGCGCTACCTGCGCGCCATGGAAAAGGCCAAGGTGCGCTTCGACCTCGACGGCACCCCGGGCGCCGAAGTGACCGATACCCACCGCCAGCACGCCAAGGAACAGCTGCAGCAGCGCTTCAAGAAAGAAGCCGAGCGCAAGAAGGCCGAGCGCGACGCCGCCGCGGCCGAGGAAGCGGCCCGCCAGCGCCAGGAAAAGCTGCAGGCCCTCGCCAACAAGTTCTCGCGCCAGTGAGCGTAGCGGAGCCGCTCCGGGGCGAGCCGAACTCGGGTGAGCCCGACGACGGCCTTCCGCCCTACCCCGGCCTGGCTCTGGCCGACGTGCGCATCGTGCGCACGCCGCAGGACGCCGCCCGGGCCCTGGAAGCGCTGTCGCAGGCCGACGCGATCGGCTTCGACACCGAATCCAAGCCCACCTTCACGAAGGGCGAGGTCTCGACCGGGCCGCACCTGGTACAGCTCGCGACCGACAAGCATGCCTACCTGTTCCAGATCGGCGCCAAGGCCGGCATCGCCACCGAGGCGCCGCACCTGCTCGACGTGCTCAAGGCGGTGCTCGAGTCAGCCGACATCCTGAAGGTCGGCTTCGGCCTGGGCGACGACCTCAAGCGCCTGCGCGCCAAGCTCGGCATCGAGGCCCGCAATGTGCTCGACCTGGCCACGGCCCTGCGCCGCCGCGGCGAGCGCAACACCCTCGGCGCCAAGACGGCGGTCGCACGCTTCTTCGGCCAGCACCTGCAGAAGTCGCGCCGCATCACCACCACCAACTGGGCCCTGCCGCAGCTGAGCGACAAGCAGGTGCTGTACGCCGCCGACGACGCCCACGTGTCGCTGCGCCTCTACCGCCACTGGCGCGCCAATCCGCCGGTCGAGGACAAGACGCCGCTGCCGCCGCGCAAGGCTTCGTAGGGTGGTCGGCTTCGCCGACCGCGCGTTCAACCGGCCCGAAAATGGACGATGCGCCGGTTTGCATCATTTATTTGAACGCGCGGTCGGCAGAGCCGACCACCCTACGGCCGCATCCGCGTTATCATCCAGGCATCGCCACTATCGGGTCGTTCGATGCCACATCCCCGCATGTTCGCCTTTGCGCTGCTCCTGGCTGCCGGCGCCGCCCAGGCGCAGGTCGCGCCAAAACCCACGGTCCCCGACACCCTGGCCCAGCGCCTGCTGGCCTGCGTCTCCTGCCACGCCCGCGTCGATGCACGCGGCAATCCGGTCAACGACAGCTACTTCCCGCGCATCAGCGGCAAGCCGGCCGGCTACCTCTACAACCAGCTGCAGAACTTCCGCGAAGGCCGGCGCCAGTATCCCCTGATGACCTACCTGGTCGAACACCTGCCCGACGCCTACCTGCGCGAGATCGCCGGCTACTATGCGGCCCAGTCCCCGGCGGCACATGCGGCCCAGGCGGAGGGGCTCGCGCCCGCTGCGCTGGAACGCGGCCGGCAGCTGGTCGTCAATGGCGACAGCGCGCGCAAGATCCCGGCCTGCGTCGCCTGCCACGGCGCGACGCTCACCGGCGTCGAACCCGCGATCCCGGGCCTGCTCGGCCTGCCGCGCGACTATGTGAATGCGCAGTTCGGCGCCTGGCGCAACAAGGCGCGCCGCGCCCATGCGCCCGACTGCATGGCCGAGATCACGGCCAGGCTCTCGCTGGAAGACGTGAACGCCGTCTCCAGCTACCTGGCCAGCCAGCCCGTGCCAGCCGACCCCAGGCCCGCGGCGGCAACCTCGATCACGCGTCCCCTGCCCCTGGCCTGCGGCAGCGTCCCGGAGCAGCCATGAAGAAGCTCACCCTTGCGTTTGCTGCCATTACGGCCGCGGCCATCGCCGCTGTCGCCATCGCCTGGCCGCGCGCAGAACATGTCCCTGCCAGCTCACCGGCCGCCTGGGCGTCCACGCCCGACAACATCGCACGCGGCGCCTACCTGGCGCGCGCCGGCGACTGCGTGGCCTGCCACACGGTGCGCGGCGGCCCGGAATATGCCGGCGGCCGCGCCCTCGACACGCCGTTCGGCCGCCTCTACGGCCCGAATCTCACGCCCGACATGGAGACCGGCATCGGCCGCTGGAGCGCGGACGACTTCTGGAACGCCCTGCACAACGGCATCGCGCGCGACGGCCGCCTGCTCTATCCGGCCTTCCCCTACACGAACTACACCAGGGTTTCGCGCGCCGACTCGGACGCCCTGTACGCGTTCTTCCGCAGCCTGGCGCCGCAGCGCCGCCCGAACCAGGCGCACGAACTGGACTTCCCCTACAACCAGCAGGCCCTGCTCGCAGGCTGGCGCCTGCTCTACTTCAAGCCGGCCGTGTTCGCGCCACAGAGCGCACGCGGCGCCGAGTGGAACCGTGGCGCCTACCTGGTCGAAGGCCTCGGGCACTGCAGCGCATGCCACAGCACCCGCAACCGCCTGGGCGCGAGCGGCGACGCGCTCTCGGGCGGCCTGATTCCGACCATCGGATGGTATGCGCCTTCGCTCACCGCCAGCGGCGAAGCGGGCCTGGGCGACTGGGACCAGGAACACATCGTGGCCCTGCTGCACACCGGCGTGTCGCCGCGCGGCAGCGCGACCGGGCCGATGGCGGAGGTGGTGGCGCGCAGCCTGCAGCACCTGACGCAAAGCGATGTCGGCGCGATGGCAAGCTACCTGAAGTCGCTCCCGAGCGTCGATGCGCCGCCGCCCGCGAATTTCGAACCCGCCGGCGAACAGCTGCTGGCCGAAGGCCGGCGCCTCTACACCACCTACTGCGTCGACTGCCACGGCGCGGATGGCAAGGGCAAGGCGCCCGCCTATCCGCCCCTCGCGGGCAACCGCGCGGTGACCTTGACGCCCGCCGTGAACGCGATCCGCATGATCCTGAACGGCGGCTTCCCGCCGGGCACACAGGGCAATCCGCGCCCCTACGGCATGCCGCCCTACAGCCACGAGCTGAACGACGCCCAGGTCGCGGCCGTGCTCAGCTACGTGCGCGCCAGCTGGGGCAATGCGGCGGCGCCGGTCTCCACACCGGAAGTCAACCGCTGGCGCAGCGTGCCGCTCGACTGAGAGTGAAAAAATGGCGTATATCGATTGCTTCCTGGCGCCGGTCCCGCGCGCCAACCGGGCCGCCTATGAAGCGCTGGCCCGGCTGTCGTGGGACGTCCTGAAGGACCACGGCGCGCTCGCCGTCACCGAGTGCTGGCTGGACGAGAGCGGCCTAGACGCCGCGACCTATCACGGCGCGGATGCGCGCCAGGCCAGCGACGTCTACACCACCTTCATCGGCGCGGCCGGCGCGAAGGAAGACGAGACGGTCGTGCTGTCCTGGGTCGAATGGCCGGACAAGGCGGCGCGCGACGCCGGCATGGACAAGGTCACCCTGGATGCGCGCATGCAGTTCGGCGACGGCCCCATGGTCTTCGACGGCGCCCGCCTGGTCGCGGGCGGCTTCCTGCCGATGCTGCGGCGCACGGCGTCCAGTTAAGGCTTGCGCGCCAGGTCGCTCTCGACCACCTCCTGGAACAGCCCGGTGCTCCACTGCAGCGCCGTGACCGGGATGTCCGGCCGGTAGAACACGCCGTTGCCGCGCGGGCGGTTCACATACAGCTTGGTCGGCACGATCACGCGCGCCAGGCCGCCGGGCAGCAGCTCGTGGCGCACTTCCATATAGGTCGAGTCGGCCGAACTCGGGGCGCCGACCAGCTTCGTGTTCGGGAACAGCTTGAAATAGTCGATCGCATCGACGCAGGCGCTGGCGCAGTTGCCGGGCACGATGACGTAGAAGGGTTTGTTGAAGGGTGGCGGATCACCCGGCAGCTCGGCCTGCGGATCGGCGGCAGGGGCGGTGGCAGCGTCCTTGCTGACATGGTAGTCCTGCCCCGCCGCCCGCGCCGCCGCCATCTTCCGGGCCAGGCTCGCGCTCCACTGCGCGGAGGCCTGTTCGCCGCGCGCGCGATCTTGCTGCGCCAGCTGCTCGAAATAGGCGATGTTGCCGGGCGAGGTCCGGTACCAGACCTCCTGCCTTGCCGTGGCGGCGGCGACGCGGCGCTTCAGGCGGCCTTCGCCCCACAGCGCGGCGGCGAAATCGCGGCTCCACCATGAGCTGCCGCCATTGTTGCCACGCAGGTCGACCACCACCGCGTCGGCCTCCAGGAAGCGCTGGCGTTCCTCCCGGACCTGGCGATAGATCGCGCGGTAGGCGGCGCGATCCTGCTCGTCCGGGGAGAAGGTCGGCATGGCGACCCAGAACAGCTTCGCCCGCGCTTCATGCAGGCCGACCGCCGGCAGCGGCTTGCCGAACAGGGCCGCGCGGCCTTGGGCATACATGTCCTGCGGCGCGTCGCGCCAGGTCAGCGTTCTTTCCACCTGGCGGCCACCCTGCTCGAACACGCAGCGCTGCGGCCGCGGCGCGAAGGGATTGCCCCAGTCGAAGAACAGGTTGCGCGGCTGGCTCCACCACTGGCCCTCTTCCCTGGCGCGGCCCATGTAGCCGAACACCTTTTCCTCGATCAGCCGGCGCGCCGGCATGCCGTCGCAGGACACGATGCGCTCGCCCGCACGCGCCGCATCCCCTTGCGCCGCGTGCACGAGCAGCTCGCCGCGCCAGGCCACGACGAAGCCGGGCCACTGGGTCGGCCTGAACTCGTCGATGTCGAAGGCCGGATAGACCCCGGCATGACCGTCCTCGATGATGGCGGAAAAGCGCAGCAGGGTGGCGAGGTAGCCTGAAGCATCGCCGACCCTGGCTGCCAGCGCATGCGCCTGCGTCTTCGCACGTTCGAGATTGGTCAGGAAACCGGGATTGTGCGGATCCACGGCGCCCGCGTGGTTGGCGAGCGTGACGTCGTAGGCGGCCTGGATGTCGCGCAGGGCGGCGGCGCGCCATTCCGCAGGCGTGGATGGCCGCACGGCGGAGGATTCGGCGGCGCTGGCGCCGCAGGACATGGCAAGGGTAAGGACGACAGCGGCGAACGCGGTTCTGGACATGGCTCGGCAGGCAAATCGATGAGTATAGAGAGTGGCCGGACGCACAGTCTCACCAAAAACCACGGCACGCCGCCCTGGCGCTGTCGCGGATTTCACTTGACTTTCCGTCCACATCGTTCGATTATTTCTGTATCGACAGAAATTAGTGAATAAAATGAAGCTCAGTCCAACCGCACAGAAGTTCGTCCTGCATTGGGGCGAGATGGGTACGCGCTGGGGCGTGAACCGCACCGTGGCGCAGATCCACGCCCTGCTCTACCTGGCCGAGCGCCCCCTGAGCGCCGACGACATCGTCGAAACCCTGGGCGTGGCGCGCTCCAATGTCAGCAACAGCCTCAAGGAGCTGCAAAGCTGGAAGCTGGTGCGCGTGACCCACGTGCTCGGCGACCGGCGCGACCACTTCACGGCCCTGCAGGACGTCTGGGAAATCTTCCGCGTCATCCTGGAAGAGCGCAAGCGCCGCGAGATCGACCCTACCTTGAGCCTGCTGCGCGAGTGCGCCATCGAGGGCTCGCAGGACGCGGAACTGGAGGAAGCAACCCTGGCCCGCATGCAGACCGTGCTCGACTTCCTCGAACTCTTCAGCGCGACCTTCGAGGACTACCAGCGCCTGCCGCCGCAGACGCTGCAAAAGATGCTCAAGATGGGCGGCAAGGTGGCGCGCTTCCTGCCCGGTACGAAAGAGCGCCCATGAACGCCGAACTCACCCTCTACTACGACGGCCGCTGCCCCTTCTGCGCCACCGAGATGGCGCGCCTGCAATCCTGGAACCGCGCCGGGCGCCTGGCTTTCGTCGACATCGCCGCAGACGGCTTCGACCCGCTTCCCCTCGGCCTCGACATGGCGGCGCTCAACCGCGAATCGCATGCCCGCAGGGCGGACGGCGCCCTGCTGGTCGGCATCGACAGCCTGCTGGCCGCCTATACCCTCGTCGGCCGGGCCTGGCTGGTGTGGCCCCTGCGCGTGCGCTTCCTGCGCCCTGTCCTGGGATTGGCCTACCGCAGCTTCGCCCGCCACCGCTACACCATGTCGCGCTGGCTCGGCTACCGCCTGCCTCCGCGCTGCGAGGATGGCGCCTGCGCGCTGAAGCACCCGTTTGGAAAATAAGTCCTGGAGAAGACCGTGAACAATGACGTAGTGCGTAACTGGATGATCCGCTGGCTGCTGGCGGTCGCCGCCTTCCACGTGCTGGTGGGCGGCCTGCTGCCGTGGATCGCATCAAGCGAGGCATTCGACCTCTACCACACCGGCGTCACGAGCGCCTTCTGGCCGGCCGACGCCCCGGGCCAGGCGCGCCAGATGCAGGCCTGGTGGCTGTCGCTGTTCGGGCCCACGGTGCTGCTGATGGCCCTGTGGATGATTGCCCTGATCCACCTGGCCGACCGCCTGCGCCAGGCGCGCATCTGGCTGTGGCTGGCCGGTGGCCTGCTGCTGTGGGCGCCGCAGGACATGCTGGTGTCGCTGCGCGCCGGCTACTGGCCGCACGTGTGGATCGACCTGCTGGCCCTCGCCGCCATGCTGCCGCCGCTGCTCTGGCTGTGGCGCCACGACCGCGCCGCCGCGCCGGCTTCGCCCACCGCGGTGCGGCCATGAACACCCACCTGCTCGCGCTGCAGCTGATGGCCCTGCAAGGCTGCCTGGGCGCCTTCGATACCTTGTATCACCACGAGTTCAGCGAAGCCCTGCCGCAGCGCCCCGGCGCCCGCCGCGAGCTCGGGATCCACGCACTGCGCGCGGCCATCTACGGCCTGCTCTTCGTCGGCCTGGCCTGCTGGGAGTGGCACGGCCTGTGGGCCTGGGTGCTGGCGGGCGCCTTCGCGGTCGAGATCGGGCTCACCCTGTGGGACTTCGTGGTGGAGGACCGCAGCCGGCTGCTGCCGGCCAGCGAACGGGTCACCCATACCATCCTCGCGATCAACGGCGGCGCCTTCATCGCCCTGCTGGCCTTGCTGCTGCCCGGCTGGGCGGCGCAGCCGACCGCGTTCGCCTGGAATCCGCAGGGCTGGCTGAGCGCCTTCCTGGTGCTGTGCGGGGTCGGTGTCGCCTTGTCCGGCCTGCGCGACCTGCTCGCCATGCGCCGAATGGAGCGCGTCGCCGCAGCGCCGGTCTTCTTCGATGACACCAAACGCACGGTGCTGGTCACCGGCGCCACCGGCTTCGTCGGCCAGCACCTGGTGCGCGCCCTGCTGGCCGACGGCCATGCGGTGATCGCCCTCAGCCGCCAGCCCAGGCAGGCCGCCTGGCTGTTCGACGGCCGGGTGCGCTGCGTCGCCGCGCTGGACGAACTGCCGGCCAGCACACAGGTCGACGTGGTGGTGAACCTGGCCGGCGCCCGCATCCTCGGCCCGCGCTGGACCGAAGCACGCAAGGCCGCGCTGCGCCGCAGCCGCATCAACTTGACGCGCGCGCTGGTTGACTGGATCGGCAAGGCAGAGCACAAGCCCTTCCTGCTGCTGTCGGCTTCCGCGATCGGCTACTACGGCATCCAGCGCATCGGCGACGACACGCTGCTGGGCGAGGACAGCCCGCCCCAGCACATGTTCATGTCGGACCTGTGCCGCGAATGGGAAGAAGCCGCCGGCGCCGCCGCCCGCCACGGCACGCGGGTTGAGTGCATGCGCTTCGGCCTGGTGCTGGGCATGGGCGGCGCCCTGCCGATGATGCTGCTGCCCATCCTGCTGGGCCTGGGCGGACGGCTCGGCAGCGGCCGGCAGTGGCTGTCGTGGATCCACGTGGACGACGTGGTGCGCGGCATGGCCCACCGCTGGCAGCGCGCGCTCACGGGGCTCGATCAGGAACAAACGGGCGCAAGTAACTTCACCGCGCCCGAGGGCGTCACCCAGGCCCGCTTCAGCCAGACGGCAGCGCGCATCTGGCGCCGCCCGAGCTTCATGCCGACGCCGGGATGGCCGATGCGTGTCGCTTTGGGGGAGCAATCGGATCTGCTGCTCGAAGGCCAGCGCGTGGTGCCCGCCAGGCTGCAAGGGGAAGGCTATGTATTCCGCTATCCCCGCCTGGAGGACGCACTGCGCAGCCTGAAGTGACACCGCCTACTGGCGCAGGATTTTTTCCAGCGCCTTGCCCTTGGCCAGCTCGTCGACCAGCTTGTCGAGGTAGCGGATATTGCGCATCAGCGGATCCTCGACCTCCTCCACCCGCACACCACAGACCAGGCCCGTGATCAGGGTGCAGTTCGGATGCATGCGGGGCGCTTCGGCGAAAAAGGTGCGAAAGTCGGCCTGCGCGTCCAGCTGGCGCTGCAGGCCGGTTTCGTCATAGCCGGTCAGCCAGCAGACGATCTGGTCGACCTCCGCGCGCGACCGGCCCTTGCGCTCGGCCTTCTGCACATACATCGGATAAACTTTTGAGAACGGCGTGCTGAAAATCCGGTGTTCCATCACGCGATCCTCCCGGTATCAGACCATGTCGGCGAACCCGACGCGGTCGGTGGTGGCATGACGCGCGTCCTCGACGCGCACCTTGTGGGCCGCCAGCAGCTGCTCGAGCGCCGCATTCATTGTATGGCAACCCGGGTCGCGGCCCAGGTTCATGTGGGCGCGAATCGCCCCCACGTCGCCGGTCTCGATCATGCGCATGACGGTGCTGCTGGGGACCAGGCATTCGGTGGCGAGGTGGTAGCGGTTGCCTTCGCTCGACGGCAGCAGGGCCTGGCACAGCACGCCGCGCAGGGCGTGCGCCAGCGCCTGGGCCTGGGCTTCCGAATTACCCAGCAGGCGCAGCATCTTCTGCAGGCCGAGTTCCGTCGAGCGCGCGTGCAGGGTCGCGAACACCAGCGGGCCCGATTCGGCCAGGGCCAGCGCCTCCTGGGCGGTCTCGGCGTCGCGGATCTCGCCGATCACGATCACGTCCGGACGCTCGCGCAGCGCGTCCAGGGCGCCCAGGTAGTAGCTTTCCACGTCGGCGTCCACGCCCACTTCGCGCTGCGTGACGATGCACTTGCGCTGGGGGATCAGGGTTTCGACCGGGTCTTCGATGGTGATGATGTGGCCCGAGCGCTGCTTGTTGATCTCATCGATCATCGAGGCGATCGTGGTCGACTTGCCCTGGCAGGTGTCGCCGATGATCAGGACCAGGCCGCTCGACAGGCGCGCGAATTCCTGCTCGTCCTGCCACAGGCCCAGCTCGGACAGCGCGATCGGCTCCTTCGGGAAGCGGCGGATCACGCAGCCCAGGCGCTTCTTGCCCTGGAAGCTGAAGCAGTTGGCGCGGATGCGCGCCGTGTGCAGGTCGATCGAGCGATCGAAAGCCCGCACGGCGATGCGCTCGGCCCAGTTCGGCTCGATGACGTCGAAGAATTCTTCCAGCTCCTCCTTGGTGATCGGCGAATCCGTCACCGCCACCAGGCCTTTCGGCTGGCGCAGCATCAGCGGGCTGTTCTGGTGGATGATGATGTCCGAGAACACCAGGCGGGAATTCAGCAGGTGCAGGATCTGCTCGACCAGGGTCCCGAATACCGGGTGGTCTTCGTTCTCGATATACGACAGGGTGGGGATCTGCGAGGACTGGTGGTATTCCATCTGGCCGGCACGTGGTTAAAGGTTAGACAGTGCCGGACATTATAAAACCATGCCTCGCCGAAAGATTGCAAAACTGAAATAAAAATGTTCAGCGTGTTAATGTCGCAACGATACGCTCACCGAAAATCGTCACAGCCACTCCCACTGCGACAATGCAGGCGCCCGCCACCCGGATGCCAGACACCTTCCTGACAGCCATATTGATCAGGCCAAAGTGGTCGATCGCCATCGAGGTGAGCAGCTGGCCCGCGATCACCAGCACGATCAGGCTCAGCAGGCCAATGCGCGGCGCCAGGAACACGGTGCCGAAGACAAAAGCCGCGCCCAGGAAGCCGCCGGCGAACTTCCAGACGGGCTGGCCCGCCAGCGCCGCGAAGGTCGGGCCGAGGCCGCCGCGCGAGAGCGCCACGCCGCCCAGCACGATGGTGCCGCAGGCAAAGGAAACGAAGGCCGCCACCACGGAATTGGCGCCGATCGAGGACGCCAGCTGGGTATTCACGGCCGCCTGGATCGACATGGCCATGCCGACGCAGAACGCCATCAGGAGGAAAATCAGGTTCATCGCTAGCTCCACCCGGCTCCATGCCGGGGCAAAAAGCGCACGATTCTAGTGCAATCCGGGCGTTCGGGATAGCCATGCAGGACGCATGGCTCTGCGACAGCCTGTCCGCCTGACGCGCATTCCAGGCCCTGGCGTGTGCAATTCGTCGCATTCGGCACACGGCGAACCCGGCATTTCCCTAGGATGAGGCCATCGACAATCACCATCCAAGGAGACCACCATGAACAAGACCTCCCGCCCGCTTTTCCGCACCCTGCTGGTCCCGGCCGCCCTGGCCGCCGCCCTCGCCTGCGCCGCCGCCCCCTCGATGGCCGGCGGCTGGCCATGGGGTGGCGAACAGGTCCAGGGCAATGGCAGCATCAAGCGCCAGGCGCGCCAGGTCTCGCATTTCACCGGCCTGGCCCTGGAAGTGCCGGGCAAGCTGGAACTGCGCATGGGCGACAGCGAAGGCGTGAGCATCGAGACCGATGACAATGTGCTGCCGCTGATCGAGACCGTGGTCGAGAACGGCACGCTGAAAATCCGCCCGAGCAAGCGCAACCTGAACCTGAAAACCAAGAACCTGAAGATCGTCGTCAACGCGCGCCAGATCGAGCGCCTGGCGCTGGGCGGCTCCGGCTCGATCGATGCCGATGCCCTGCGCGCGCCGCGCCTGAACATCGACCTGGGCGGTTCCGGCGACATCCAGGTGCGCGGCCTGGAAAGCGATACGGTGGCGGTGAACCTGGGCGGCAGCGGCGACTTCAAGGCCGGCGAAGGCCGCGCGCGCAAGCTGTCGGTCTCGATCGGCGGTTCGGGTACCGTGGACATGGGCCGGGTGCAGTCGGACAGCGCCAGCGTGAGCGTGGCCGGCTCCGGCGAAGCGACGGTGTGGGCGAAGAGTGAGCTGAGCATGACGATCGCCGGCTCGGGCGACGTCAATTATTACGGCGACCCGCGCCTGAGCAAGTCGATCGTGGGGTCGGGAGATGCGCGGCGCATCGCGGCAGCACCGCGCTGAGGCGAATTAAAGGGGTTCGTAGGGTGGGCGGGTCTCCCGCCCACGCGGTCATCCAGCCCAAACGCAGCCACAGCGCATCCTTGAGTCGAACGCGCGGTCGGCGAAGCCGACCACCCTACGAATTCAATGGCCAGAGTGGGCGCTATAGGTCAGCGGCCGCACCGGCGCCGTCACCTTCACATCCTGCTTCTTCCCGCCCGCATCCTGCACGGTCAGGGTGATGGCGACACTTTCCCCTTCCTTCACCTGGCGCTTCAGGTCGAACAGCATCACGTGATAGCCGCCGCTGGCGAGGTTGACCGGCTTCCCTGCGGGCAGCTCGATCGCCTCGACCCGGCGCATGCGCATCGTCTGGCCATCCATCGCCATCTCGTGCAGCTCGGCGCGGCCGGCCACGTCGGCCTGCACGCCGACCAGGCGCGCAGGAGCGGCGGACTGGACGCGCATGAAGGCGCCGGTCACCTTCTGGGCCGGCACGGTGGCGCGCACCCAGGGTTCGGAAACGGTGAGCTGGGCGAACACGGCGCTTGACAACAGGCTGCCGGCGATGAGGGCGAAAAGCTGACGTTTCATGGCGTGCAATGTGAAATGAAATGAAGGGAAATTATAGCTTCACGGCGCGCCGCGCAGGTATTCGCGCTCGACCAGCACGGTGTCGACGCCGTCGGTCAGCCACACCTGGCCGTCCTGGATCGTGCACTGCAGCTGCATATTGCGCTTGGCCATGCGCTCCAGCTGGCTGCTCGCCTCGTTCGGGATGTTCACCACCGAGACGTTCTTCGCGCGGTCGATGCCCTTGGCCAGGCCCTTGAACCAGATGTCGCTGGTGGCGCTGTAGCTGTACACGACGACTTTTTCCGAGCGACCGGCGGCTTTCAGCAGGCGCTTCTCGTCGGGCTGGCCGACTTCGATCCAGGTTTGAATCGCGCCTGTCAGGTCCTTCAGCCACATGGCCGGTTCCTCGACGTCGAACAGGTCCTTGGTGAAGGCCAGGGCCGGATCGGCGTGCAGGGCGAAGGCCAGCACGCGGATCATCACGCGCTCGTCGGTTTCGGACGGGTGGCGCGCGATGGTGAGGCTGTGGTCGCCGTAATAGTTGCGGTCCATGTCGGCGATCGACAGGTCGGCTTTGTAGATGGTTGCTTTGAGCGCCATGCGGGTTCTCGTACGAATGCGGGTGCGGATTGATAAAGATGGACAGCCCGCTATTGTCGCACGCGGCGCGCGGCGAGTGGCCGGAAACGGTATAGTCACGTTGCCAAAACACTCTCGGAGACCACAATGACCAATGCATTCCCGCCGAACCAGCAATTCCGCCTCGCCGCCCGCCCCCAAGGCATGCCGCGCAGGGAAGACTGGGACTTCCATGAAGAAGCCGTGGGCGAAGCGCCCGAGGGCGGCATCGTCGTCAAGGTGCTCTACCTCTCGCTCGATCCGGCCATGCGCGGCTGGATGAACGAGGGCAAGTCCTACATCCGCCCGGTGGCGATCGGCGAAGTCATGCGCGCCGGCGGGCTTGGCATCGTGGTGGCCTCGAAGTCGCCGCGCTTCCAGGTCGGCGATGTCGTGGCAGGCGGCACCGGCGTGCAGCGCTACTGGGTCGGCCAGGCCGACGACAAGACCGCCGCGTTCACGAAGATCGACCCGGCTGCCGCCCCGCCGACCGCCTGGCTGAACACCCTCGGCATGCCCGGCATGACGGCCTTCTTCGGCCTGCGCGAAGTCGGCCAGCCCAAGGCCGGTGAAACCGTGGTGGTCTCGGGCGCGGCCGGCGCGGTCGGCATGACGGTGGGCCAGGTGGCGAAGAAGATGGGCTGCCGCGTGGTCGGCATCGCCGGCGGCGCGGACAAATGCCGCTTCGTGGTCGAGGAACTCGGCTTCGACGCCTGCATCGACTACAAGGCCGGCCCCGTGCACGCGGGCCTGAAGGAACACTGCCCGCAGGGCGTGGACGTCTATTTCGACAACGTCGGCGGCGAGATCCTGGACGCGGTCCTCACCCGCATCAACATGAAGGCGCGCATCGTCATCTGCGGCGCCATCTCGCAGTACAACGCCACCAGCCAGGTCAAGGGCCCGGCCAACTACCTGTCGCTGCTGGTGAACCGCGCGCGCATGGAAGGCATGGTCGTGTTCGATTACGCGCCGCGCTATGCCGAAGGCGTCGCGACGCTGGCGGGCTGGATGCGCGAAG
The DNA here is from genome assembly GCA_040758275.1 of Pseudomonadota bacterium. Classification (GTDB taxonomy): domain Bacteria; phylum Pseudomonadota; class Gammaproteobacteria; order Burkholderiales; family Burkholderiaceae_D; genus Telluria. Next base: position 1,596 of record JBFLVV010000031.1, on the reverse strand, counting down.
GCAGCGTCAAGAGCATCGAGTACGTGACCGAAGGCTTCGAGCGCTTCCCGGAAGCCCTCTTGATGCTCTTCGAGGGCAAGAACCTCGGCAAGCTGGTGTTGAAGGTGGCCGACGCCTGAGCGGCCCCCGCAAGGTGGCGCGCTGTTGATGCACGCCACCTCTTCCTCTTCTTGGGGGAACTTCCCTTTGTGGTGAAGGTCTACGCGGTTTACACGCTTGCGCGTTCCGCTCCTTCACGCTTCATCACGAGGTGACCATGGCATCCCCCTGCCCCCGCAGCACTCCCGCCGCCATCCCCTGGCGCTAGCAAGAGTCGCCATGCACCACTTCCACGCCTCTCCCCTGCCTGACGCCCCGGGCGGCATCCTGGCCCAGCTGCGCGCCGACCACGCCCACGTGCGCGCCCTCTTCCACGCCTTCGCCATGCTCGATCCGGCGGAGGAAGAACAGCGCGAGCGCCTGGTCGACGAACTGTGCCAGGAACTGCTGCTGCACGCCATGCTCGAGGAAGAGCTGTTCTACCCGGCGCTGCGCGCCCTGGTGGACGACAGCCTGCTCGAAGATGCGGCGCTGGAGCACGACAGCGCCCACGAACTCGTCAACCAGCTCGAGACCCTGTTCCCCGGCGACGACTACTTCGACGCCACCGTCGCGGTGCTGGCCGAGGAAGTCGCCCACCACGTCGCGCGCGAGGAAACCCTGCTGTTCCCGGTACTGGCGCGGGCCGGCCTGGACGACGTTCTACTCGGCGAACGCCTGCGCGCGCGCCGCCTGGAACTCGAAGCCGACCTCGCGGCGCCACCCCAGGGCATCGACGGCCTGGAGCCGCGCGGCCTCCTGCGCGAGGCGGTCCGCGGCCCGCGCGAACGACGCTCGCGCCCGCGCTAGGCGCATGCGAACGGAACTAAGGCCCAAGTCCCGCCTCTAAACGGCACGAGCGCATCCATAAGGCGCTCGCGGGTTCCACTTCGACAGCACCAGGGCAGACAAGGAGAACGACATGGCGACAAGCAAAGACAGTGGCAAGAGCGCGGGCAGCCAGGCGGGCAATGGCTCCGGCAGCGCGCAAAAGAGCGGCGGCCAGGCGCCGGCCAAGCGCGGTTTCGCGGCGATGGACCAGAACCAGCAGCGCGAGATCGCCAGCAAGGGCGGGCAGGCGGCACACCAGAAAGGCACGGCGCACGAATTCGATTCCGAAGAAGCGCGCCGCGCCGGGCAGAAAGGCGGCGAAGCCGTGAGCCGCAACCGCGCCCACATGGCCGACATCGGCCGCAAGGGCGGCGAAAGCCGGCAGTCGGCCCAGCGGGCTGCCGCAGCGGCCAAGAATGCCGGCAACCGCCAGGGCGAAAAGGAAGGTTGATCGTTTGTTTTTCGTAGGGTGGGCGGGTCTCCCGCCCACGCGGTCAAACTTGGCAAGATCAGCCTGAGCGACTATTCAACATCTAACTATCACCGCGTGGGCGGGAAGACCGCGGGGCCGCCCAGGCCCACCCTTGTATCTTGTTCTCATTGGTGGTTAGCTACTGCCAATTGAGGTGAAGACCAGCTTGTGCCCACCCTGAAGGCTCGACCTTGGAAGGTAGATCAAGCCCTTCA
>JBFLVV010000030.1:0-58029 GCA_040758275.1 Pseudomonadota bacterium | reverse complement strand
CAGCTCGAAGGCATCAACAACCGTATCAAAGTGATGAAGCGAATGGCCTACGGCTACCGGGATAGCGACTTCTTCTTCCTGAAGATTAAAGCCGCGTTTCCCGGTAATCCGTGAAGAACCTTTTTTTATGGGTTGCACAATTGAAATTCGTGTCCGCGCCGTCCAAAACCGATACTGATAAGATAACGTTGCCATTTCATCTTCTTCATACCTATCCGGAGGGACGTTCATGAAAGACCTGATCTCGGACGGCGAAAGCCTGCTCGCCACCAGCGCATTCGATAACGGCGTCGATCGCCGCGTCTTCCTGAAAGCGGCCGTCGGCAGCGGCTTCGCCGTGGCGGCGCTGCCGGTGGTCGCGCAGACCCAGATCCAGACCAGCACCGAAGGCCTGGACGCGGCCGACCATATCGTCGTCGTCAATGGCCAGGACGTGCCGGTCTATCGCGCCCAGCCCAAGGACCGCACCAACCTGCCGGTGGTGCTGGTGATCTCCGAGATCTTCGGCGTGCACGAGCACATCAAGGACGTGGTGCGCCGCTTCGCCAAGGCCGGCTACCTGGCCGTCGCGCCGGACCTGTTCGTGCGCCAGGGCGACGCCACCAAGACCCCGATGCCGGAGCTGATGAAGAACATCGTCGCCAAGGTGCCGGACGCCCAGGTCATGAACGACCTGGACACCATCGTGAAGTGGACCAAGCAGCGCGGCGGGAATACCGACAAGCTGGGCATCACGGGCTTCTGCTGGGGCGGACGCATCACCTGGCTGTACGCAGCCCACAACAAGGACGTGAAGGCCGGCGTGGCCTGGTATGGCCGCCTGGTGGGCGAGACCAATCCGCTGCAGCCGAAGCACCCGATCGACGTGGCCCAGAACCTGAAGGTGCCGGTGCTGGGCCTGTACGGCGCCAAGGACACCGGCATCCCCCTGGATTCGGTCGAGCGCATGCGCAAGGCCCTCGATTCGGGCAACAGCCGCTCGCAGATCCACGTGTATCCGAATTCCGGCCACGCCTTCCATGCCGATTACCGTCCGAGCTTCAATGCCGACGACGCCAAGGACGGCTGGAGCAAGACGCTGAACTGGTTCGCCAAAAACGGCGTCGCCTGATTCTCGAGCCAACTGGACTTGCACAGCCGCGGGGCCGGACAGGTTACAATGTCCGGTTTGCGGCGCGAATGATTTTTCATTCGCAGTTGTGAAGCAAGTCCAGAACAAGAGGCTTCCAAATCGATCCCATCCTGAGTTCCATCCTGCTGGCGACCCTCGTCGCCGGCGTCGTCAGCATTACCGGCGCTGCCGTGTTTTCGTTCGCGCTGCTGTCGAAGGTGGTGGAGCGGATGGTGAGCCTTTCGGTCGGCATCATGCTGGCCACCTCGCTCTTGCACGCGCTGCCGGAAGCCTTCGACTCGGGCGCCGACGTGCGCAGCCTGTTCGCGACCCTGCTGGGCGGCCTGCTGGCCTTCTTCGTGCTGGAAAAGCTGGCGATCCTGCGCCATTCGCACCACCACGAGGGCGACGGCCACCACCACGCCCACGGGCACGACGCCCACCAGGCAGGGAAGTCGGGCTGGATGATCCTGCTCGGCGATGCGATGCACAACTTCACCGACGGCATCCTGATCGCCGCCGCCTTCCTGGCCAACCCGGAGCTGGGCATCGTCACGGCGCTGGCCATCGTCGCCCACGAGATCCCGCAGGAGATCGGCGACTTCATCGTGCTGCTCAATGCCGGCTTCTCGCGCCTGCGCGCCTACCTCTTCAACCTCCTGTGCAGCCTGATGTCGGTGCTCGGTGGGCTGCTCGGCTACTTCACCCTCGACAGCGCCAGCGGCCTGATTCCCTATGTGCTGGTGTTCGCGTCCTCGGGCTTCATCTACATCGCGGTGAGCGACCTGATGCCGCAGATGCAGCGCCGCGCCACCGTGAGGGAATCGGTGCCGCAGGTGGTGCTGATCGCGCTGGGCGTGGCGATCGTCCTCGCCCTCAATCACGCCAACTAAGCACGTCAACCAAGCACGCCAACCGAGCACGCTTCCTGATTTCGATGTATTTTCCTCGATCTCAGTTTGCGTGTTTAATGATAATGACTTATCATTACCGAAGTTCATCGTCATAGGAAGCCGTCCCATGTCCGTTCGCACCCTTCAACGCACGCCGCTCGCGCTGGCGATCCTGTTCGCTTTTGCTCCTGTCGTCCACGCACAGACCGATTCCACTCGCCTGAAGACCGACCCGGACAGCGTGCCGACCGTCGTCGTCTCGGCCAGCACCCTGGGTGTGCTGGAAGACGACATGATCACCCCCGTGACCTCGCTCTCCGGCGGCGCCCTGGTGCGGGCACGCGAATCGACCATCGGCGAGACCCTGGCCAACCAGCCGGGCATCACCTCCAGCCACTTCGGCGCCGGCGCGAGCCGTCCGGTGATCCGCGGCATGGACGGCCCGCGCGTGAAGATCCTGTCCGATGGCGCCGAAGTGCAGGACGCCTCGACCATCAGCCCGGACCACGCCGTCGGCTTCGAGCCCGTCCTGGCCGAGCGCATCGAAGTGCTGCGCGGCCCCTCGGCGCTGGCCTATGGCGGCGGCGCCGTGGGCGGCGTCGTCAACATCCTGGACCGCAAGATTCCGACCAGGATGCCCGAGAAGCCGATCGAGGGCAGCATGGAAGTGCGTGCGAACTCCATGGCGCGCGAGAAGACTGGCGCGTTCGAGGTGACCGGCGGCGCCGGCAACATCGCCGTGCATGCGGAAGGCGTCAAGCGCGACGCCGGCGACTACCGCGTCGGCAAGGACTGGAATGAAGGCCGCCACGTCAACGGCAGCTACAAGGAAACCGAAAGCGGCACGGTGGGCCTCTCGTGGGTGGGTGAGCGCGGCTACATCGGCGCGGCCTACACCAAGGAGCGTACCGAATACGGCATCCCCGGCCACAACCACGAGTTCGAGAGCTGCCACCCGCATGGCGACCACCTGCATTGCGGCGGCCATGAAGAGGAAGAAGAGGAAGGTCACGACCACGATCACGAACACGGGCACGGCGAGGCAGTGCCGGTCGTGAAGCTCGACAGCGACCGCTGGGACGTGCGCGGCGAGTACCGCAACCCGATGGCCGGCATCACCAAGGCCCGCCTGCGCGCCTCCTTCACCGACTACCGTCATGACGAACTCGAAGAGGGCGTGGTCTCCACCAGCTTCCTGAACAAGGGCCACGACGTACGCGTCGAGATGGAGCACGCGCCGGTAGGCGGCGTGCGCGGCGTCTTCGGCCTGCAGACCACCCGCCGCGACTTCAACACCATCGGCGAGGAAGCCTATGTGCCGCCGACCGTCACGAAGAAGCACGCGGCCTTCCTGACCGAGGAATACAAGCTGGACAACTGGCGCTTCGAGGCGGGCCTGCGCCACGAATGGCAGGACGTCAAGGTCGACAGCGCCACCGCGAAGGATACCGACGCGCGCGGCACTTCGGTGGCGCTTGGCGCAGTCTGGAAGTTCCAGCCCCAGTACTCGCTGCGCGCCGGCATCTCGCGCAGCCACCGCCTGCCGACCGCCGAAGAACTGTACGCGGACGGCGTGCACCTGGCCACCGCAACCTACGAGATCGGCAACCAGAACCTGGGCAAGGAGACCTCGAACAATATCGACGTCACCCTGCGCAAGTTCGAAGGCGACACCACCTTCTCGCTGAGCGCCTTCCACAATCGCGTCGACAACTACATCTATGCGCACACGCTGGACGACCACGAAGGCTTCCAGCTGGTGGAATACGCCCAGCGCGACGCCACCTTCACGGGTCTCGAAGGCGAGGTGCGCCACAAGTTCTCGAACATCGTCGAGGGCACGCTGTTCGGCGACATGGTGCGCGCCCGCTTCGATAATAGTGGCGAGGGAAGCCGCAACATCCCGCGCATCCCGGCCCACCGCATCGGCGCGCGCGTGAACGCGGACTGGCAGTCCTGGCACGGCATGGTGGAAGTGGTCCGCGTCGGCAAGCAGGACCGGGTGGCGGACTTCGAAGGCCAGACCGGCGGCTATAACATGGTCAACCTGGGCGGCCACTACACGACGCGCATCGGCGGCGTGCCGGCGCAGATCTACGCCCGCATCAACAACCTGACGGACCAGCTGGCCTTCAGCCACACGTCCTTCATCAAGGAAGCGGCGCCGCTCCCGGGCCGTAACATCACGGCAGGGCTGCGCTTCATCTTCTGATGGTGATGAAGAACCTGATCCGCTTCGCCGACTATGCGGGCATGGCGGCATCCGCGCTGTGCCTCGTGCACTGCCTCGCGATGCCGCTGCTGCTGGCGGCCTTTCCGCTGCTGGGATTGGGTGGGGAACATCACGCCCTGCACGATGCGCTGCTGCTGGGCGTGACGGTGCCGGTCTTGCTGGCGCTGGTGCCGGGCTATCTGAAGCACCGCGACCCGGTGGCCCTGTCGCTCGGCGTGGCGGGACTGGCGTGCTTCCTGGCGGCCGTGTTCGTGCTGGGGCCGCAGGTCGGCGAGATGGCGGAGACGGTGGGGGCGGTGGTCAGCAGCGTGCTGCTGCTGGGCGCTCACCTTCGTAACCACCGCTATTGCAAGGATTGCGCTACCGCTGGCCGGTGATGGTTTTTCGTAGGGTGGACGGGTTTCCCGTCCGCGCGTTCAACGAAAAAACACGCCGCCACAGTGCATCCGTGAGTTGAACGCGCGGACGGCATAGCCGTCCACCCTACCGGCAGTTGCTGCACAAGCCGTACAAGGTCAACTCGTGCGACTCCAGCACGAACCCATCCGGCGTCAGCTTCTGCATATCCCCCGGGCAGGCATGCACCTCATATACCTTGTCGCAGGCGCGGCAATGGAAGTGGTGGTGGTGCCCGTGCCCCGCGATCTCATAACGGTCACCCCCACCCGGCAGCGAGACCGTGGTGATCTCGCCCGCTTCCAGCATCGACTTGATGTTGCGGTAGACGGTGGCCAGGCCCATGCCCGGCACCGCTCCTTGAGCGTGCTCGAGGATTTCCTGCGGGGCGAGCGGGCGGCCGGCGTCGGCCATCGACTGGTGGATCGCCTTGCGCTGCCGTGTGTTGCGTTCCATGGCTGCCTACCTTATTTCTTCGCGCGCAGGGATTCCAGCTCGGCGCGCAGGGCGCTGCGCTCGGCATAGGACTTGTCGAGCTGGCCACGCAGGGTCTTGAGTTCGGACTCGAAATTGTCGCGTGCCGTGGCGGCGCCGACCAGCTCCATTTCGGCGGCCAGGCGCGCATCGGATTCGGCCGCCTGGGCCGCGACGTTGCGCTCGAGCTGGGCGCGCAGCTCGGTCAGCTGGCGGTCCTTGCCGTCGATGGCCAGCTGGTCTTTCGCCTTGCTGACCAGGGCGTCGGCCGCCACCTTGCGCGCGTCGCGCAGCTCGGTGTTCAGGCGCTCGATCTCGGCTTCCAGCTCGCTCGAGGCGGCCAGGGCCTGGTCGCGTGCAGCCTCCAGCTCGGCGCTGGTCTCGCGCAGCTCCTCCGCCTCGGTTTCCAACTGGGCCAGCGCTTCGCGCGCCGGCGCGGCGGTCTGCTCGGCCACCTGCTGGACCCAGCTGGAGAGCGCAGTGGCCACCGCTTCCGGAATCTCCGGCAGCGCCACGGCATTGTTTTTTACTTCTGCGTTATCGTTCATTGCGTTCTTCTTCATGTGCCGCCTCTTAGGCCGGGCCGGTGGCGATCGGGCGGGTGGGATTGCTGACCCACTCGCTCCACGATCCCGGGTACAGGGCGGCGCCGGGCAGGCCGGCGATTTCCATCGCCAGCAGGTTGTGGCAGGCGGTCACGCCGGAGCCGCACTGCATGATGGCTTGTTCCGGGCGCTCGACGAGCCTGGTGAAATCGGCGCGCAGGGCGCTAGCGTCCTTGAAACGGCCGTCCGCCTGCAGGTTGTCCTTGAAAAAACGGTTCTTCGCGCCGGGGATATGGCCGCCGACCGGGTCGATGGTTTCGTTCTCGCCGCGGAAGCGGTCGGCTGCGCGCGCATCGATCACGGTGCGCTCGCCTTTGTCGATGTTCAGCATGACGTCGACCACGGTCACGGTCGGCACGAAAGGCGCGCGCACCGTGATGTTCCCGCGCGGCTTGCCTGGCGCCTCGGTGGACAGGGGCTGGCCCAGCGACTGCCAGGCCGCCATGCCGCCGTCGAGCACCGCGACCGCTTCGTGGCCGAGCCAGCGCAGCAGCCACCACAGGCGCGCCGCGTACATGCCGCCGTGCGCGTCGTAGGCCACCACCTGGGAATCGTCGTTGACGCCCCAGCCGCGCAGGGTCTCGATCAGCGCCTCTTTCTCGGGCAGCGGATGGCGGCCGCGGAAGACGCCGTCCGCGCCGCGCTTGGCGCCCGACAGCTGGGTCTCGATGTCGCCGAAGACGGCGCCGGGCAGGTGGCCGATGGCATAGCCCTCGCGGCCGGCCGCCAGGTTCATCAGGTCGTGGCGGCAGTCGACCACGACGACGTTCGGGTCCGTGATGCGTGCGGCCAGTTCGGCGGCGCTGATCAGGGTTGTGTACATGAAGTCTCCTCAGGTTTCGCTGGCGATCGGGTCGGTGTCCTTGACCACGGCGCCCTTGGACGTGCTGCGTGTATTGTAGAACGTCGCGGCGACGCCGGACGCGAGGATGACGCCGATGCCCAGCCAGACGTGCCAGTCGAAGGTGTCGCCCCACAGCGCCAGGCCCCACAGGCTGGAGAACACGATGCCGGTGTACTGCAGGTTGGCCACCACGAGCACCTTGCCGACGCGGTAGGCGCGCGTCATCGCCATTTGCGCCATCAGGGCCGTGATGCCGATCCCGAGCAGCAGCAGGCCGCTGCCCAGCGTATGGCTCTGGAACACGGCATCCTTGGGACCGTCGCCCAGCAGCGTACCCGCCAGGCCCGCCAGCGCCGTGGTGAGCGAGAAGTAGAACACCACGCGGTATTCCGGTTCGCCCATCTGGCCGAGTTTACGCACCTGCATATAGGCCATGGCCGAGATCACGGACGAGCACACGCCCGCCAGGCCGCCCAGCCACTGATTGGACTCAAACGCCGGCTGCAGCACCAGGGTCACGCCGAAGAAGCTCATGGCGATGGCCAGCACCAGCGGCCATTCCGGCATCTTGGTCCCGCGCCACCAGCCGACGGCGAACATGAAGGCCGCGATCCAGATCGGCGCCATGTAGTTGAGGGTGACGGCGGTCGCCAGGGGCAGGCGGGTGATGGCGAAGAACCACAGCCACAGCGAGGTCACGCCGACCGCGCTGCGCCAGAGGTGGGCCTTGGGGAAGGCGGACCTGAAGGTGCCGCCGCGGTGGCGCACGATCATGAACAGCACCAGCGTGCCGATCAGGCCGCGGTACATCACGAGTTCGGAGGTAGAGTAGAACTCGGAAGCCAGCTTCACGCCCGCGCCCATGGCGGCGAACGCGAAGCTGGCGAACAGCATCCAGAGTGACGCCATCCCTTACAGTTCCAGCTTGCTGCGGTACCACTCGTGGAAGTGCTGCATGCCGTCTTCCATTGGCGACTGGTAGGGGCCGACTTCGTTGACGCCGCGCTCCAGGAGGATCTTGCGGCCGGCGTCCATGCGCAGCGCGATCTCGTCGTCCTCGACCGCGGTTTCCATGTACGCGGCGCGCTCGGCTTCGACAAAACCGCGCTCGAACAGCACGAACTCCTCGGGGTAGTAGAACTCGACCACGTTGCGGGTCTTCTGCGGGCCGATCGGCCACAGGGTCGACACCACCAGCACGTTCGGGTACCACTCGACCATGATGTTCGGATACAGGGTCAGCCAGATGGCGCCATACTTCGGCGGCTGGCCGTTGTTGAACTTCAGGACCTGTTCCTGCCACTTTTTATACGCCGGCGAACCCGCCTTCTGCAGCGCGCGGTTCACGCCCACGGTCTGGACGCTGTAGTCGCGGCCGAATTCCCACTTCAGGTCGTCGCAGGAGACGAAGTTGCCCAGGCCCGGGTGGAAGGGCTCGACGTGGTAATCCTCCAGGTAGACCTCGATGAAGGTCTTCCAGTTGTAGTCGCACTCGTGGATCTCGACGTGGTCGAACATATAGCCGCTGAAGTCGAGGTCCTTGGTCACCTCCATGTTCTTCAGCTTGTCCATCACGTCGTAGCCGTTCTGTTCGAACAGCAGGCCGTTCCAGTTCTGCAGCGGCGTCTTCGACAGGTTCAGGCAGGGCGTTTCCGGGAAATGCGGCGCGCCGATCAGCTGACCCTTCAGGTCGTAGGTCCAGCGATGCAGCGGGCACACGATGGTGTTCGCATTGCCGCGGCCATTGAACATCAGCGCCTGGCGATGGCGGCAGACGTTGGACAGCACTTCGATGCCGCCCGCGTTGCGGACCAGCATACGGCCTTCGTTTTCGGATGCAAGTGTCGCGAAATCGCCGAGCTCCGGCACCATCAATTCGTGGCCGACGTAGCGTGGGCCCTTGTGAAACAGTTGCTGCAGCTCGCGCTGCATCAGCGCATTATCAAAGTAGACATCTACCGGAAGCTGTGCGCACGAGCGCGCCAGCTTGGCGTGGGTAGCCAGATCGGACATCCCAACCCCCCTTTAATCAAGTACCACCAAAGAAGAGAAAGAATCCAAAGACCAGTAATCGTAGAGAAGAGGAATACGGTGTTTCGGACAGAACCGGAGATTATACCGTGGAAACACGGTAGAGGGGGTGCGGTCCGTCGCGCGCAAGGGACGAGACCGTAGAAATAAGTTGTTGAAAAATCACGGATTTCATGAGGGGAGGGAGGCGCTACTGTAAAATGTGGTCAAGCGGGCAAGTTGCGTTCGGTGCAATGTGCGCCCCTCGTGAGGTTGGATTGATCTAAAATACGCGATTGGACCGACCCATGGCGCACCCTTGCGCCCTTACTCAATAGCTATGTCAAACAATACGAACAGCGCAACGCCCGAATCCTTCGAAGGCGCGATGGCGGAGCTGGCCCAGCTCGTCTCGCAGATGGAGTCCGGCCAGCTGCCGCTGGAAGCCTCGGTGGCCGCCTATGCGCGCGGTTCCGAACTGGTGAAATACTGCGCGGCCCAGCTGGAAAAGGTCGAGTCCCAGGTCAAGGTCCTTGAAGGCGACATGCTCAAGCCCTTCTCGGAAGCCGACGAGGGCGCTCAGGAAAGCGCACGATGATGGCGCAGGATTTCAACACCTGGATGCAGGGCGTGCAGCTCGAGGTCGAGCGCGCACTGGAGAACTTCCTGCCCGCGGCCAGCGCCGTCCCGGCCAAGCTGCACGAAGCGATGCGCTACACCGCCCTGGGCGGCGGCAAGCGCGTGCGTCCTCTGCTGGCCTATGCCAGCGGCGATCTGTTCGGCGGCGACGCGCAAGCCCTGGCGCGTGTCGCCAGCGCGGTCGAGATGATCCACGTGTATTCGCTGGTCCACGACGACATGCCCTGCATGGACGACGACGACCTGCGCCGCGGAAAACCAACCGTGCACGTCGCCTACGACGAAGCCACCGCACTGCTGGTCGGCGACGCGCTGCAGGCCCAGGCCTTCCAGACGCTGGCCGACATCGACACGGTGCCCCCGGCGCGGCTGGTACAGATGCTGCGCCTGCTGGCCGAAGCCGCGGGCTCCGCCGGCATGTGCGGCGGCCAGGCGATCGACCTTGATAGCGTGGGTCTGTCGCTGACGCGCGATGAGCTCGAGCGCATGCACCAGCTGAAAACCGGCGCCATGCTGCGCGTCTCGGTGATCCTGGGTGCCCTTGCCGGGCGCGACCTGACGTCCACCGAGCTGGAAGCATTGACAGCCTATTCGAAGGCGATCGGCCTGGCCTTCCAGGTGGTCGATGACGTGCTCGATGCGACGGCCGATTCGGCCACGCTGGGCAAGACCGCGGGCAAGGACGCGGCCGACAACAAACCGACCTATGTGTCGATCCTTGGGCTGGACCAATCGAAGGAACTGGCCGAGCAACTGCGGCGTGAAGCGCACGAAGCGCTGGCGCCATTCGGAGAACAAGCACAGCGGCTGCGCGAACTCGCGGACCTGATCGTGCAGCGGAAGGCATAAATGAAACTGCTAGAGACCATCAACGACCCCGCGGACCTGCGCCAGCTCCCGCGCACGCAACTGACCCCGCTCGCCACCGAGCTGCGCCAGTTCCTGCTCGATTCCGTCTCCAAGACCGGCGGCCACCTGTCCTCGAACCTGGGGACGGTCGAACTGACCATCGCGCTGCATTACGTCTTCAACACCCCGCACGACCGCATCGTGTGGGACGTGGGCCACCAGACCTACTCGCACAAGATCCTCACCGGCCGCCGCGAGCGCATGCCGAGCCTGCGCCAGCTGAACGGCCTGTCGGGCTTTCCGAAGCGCGACGAAAGCATCTACGACACCTTCGGCACCGCCCACTCGTCGACCTCGATCTCGGCGGCCCTCGGCATGGCGAAAGCCGCCAAGCTGAAAGGCGAAGACCGCCACGCCATCGCCGTGATCGGCGACGGCTCCATGACCGCGGGCATGGCCTTCGAGGCCCTGAACAATGCGGGCGTCGAGGAAGACTGCAACCTGCTGGTGGTCCTGAACGACAACGACATGTCGATCTCGCCGCCGGTCGGCGCGCTGAACCGCTACCTGGCGCGCCTGATGTCCGGCCAGTTCTACGCCGCGGCGAAAAACGTCGGCAAGACCGTGCTGCCGGCGCCCCTGCGCGAGCTGGCCAGCCGCCTGGAAGAACACGCGAAGGGCATGGTGGTCCCGGCCACGATGTTCGAGGAATTCGGCTTCAACTACATCGGCCCGATCGACGGCCACGACCTGGATTCCCTGATCCCGACCCTGGAGAACATCAAGAAGCTCAAGGGCCCGCAGTTCCTCCACGTGGTGACCAAGAAGGGGCAGGGCTACAAGCTGGCCGAGGCCGAGCCGATCCTCTACCACGGCACCGGCAAGTTCAACCCGACCGAGGGCATCAAGCCGGCGAGCGCGCCGAGCAAGATCACCTACACCGAAGTGTTCGGCAACTGGCTGTGCGATATGGCGGCCACCGACAAGCGCCTGGTCGGCATCACGCCGGCGATGCGCGAAGGCTCGGGCATGGTGCGCTTCCACCAGCAATACCCGGAGCGCTACTTCGACGTCGGCATCGCCGAGCAGCACTCGGTGACCTTCGCCGGCGGCATCGCCACCGAAGGCCTCAAGCCCGTGGTCGCGATCTACTCGACCTTCCTGCAACGCGCCTACGACCAGCTGATCCACGACGTGGCCCTGCAAAACCTCGACGTCACCTTTGCCCTCGACCGCGCGGGCCTGGTGGGCGCCGATGGCGCGACCCACGCCGGCAACTACGACCTGGCCTATCTGCGCTGCATCCCGAACATGGTCGTCATGACCGCATCGGATGAGAACGAATGCCGCCAGATGCTGACCACCGGCTACCACTATCCCGGCCCGGCCGCGATTCGCTACCCGCGCGGCACCGGCGTCGGCGCCGCAATCCAGCCGGAGCTCAGCTCGATCGAGATCGGCAAGGGCGTCGTGCGCCGCGAAGGCAAGGGCATCGCCATCCTCGCCTTCGGCTCGATGGTCGCCCCGAGCATCGCCGCCGGCGAAGAGCTGAACGCGACGGTTGCCAACATGCGTTTCGTGAAGCCGCTCGACGTGGAACTGGTCAAGCGCCTCGCTAAAGAGCACGACTACCTGGTGACGGTGGAAGAGGGCTGCGTCATGGGCGGCGCAGGTGCTGCCGTGATGGAAGCGCTGGCGGCTGAAGGCCTCGCCAAGCCGGTGCTGAACCTGGGGCTGCCGGACAAGTTCATCGATCAGGGTGATCCGGCGGCGCTGCTGGCTTCCGTTGGCCTGGATGCGAAAGGTATCGCTGCGTCGATTCGTACGCGCTTTGCAGCAGGCGAACCCCGCCTGGTCGTCAATAATTCGTGAACCGTAGGGTGGACGGCGAAGCCGTCCACCCTACGAACCAAACAGCGCTTCCGCGCGCTGAAACAGGATCCACGAGGTCGCGATGTATTTGTCGCCACTACGTGACACATGCCCCTTGTGGGTATGCGTAAACCCCGCCGGCGCAATCACCAGCCGCCCCTTGCGCGCCTCCACCTTCCGGTTCTGGTACAGGAACTCGGTCTCCCCGCCATCTTCCACGTCGTTCAGGTAGAACTGCCACAGCAGCACCCGGTGCAGCGTCTCGCAGCTTGCGTTCTGCGGGTAGATCTCGGAATGCCAGTGGTGGTAGCCGCCCGTCCCCTGCAGGTACTTCTGCAGGTTCACGTGTCCGACCCGGTAGATCGATTGCATCAGCTCCACGATGTTCGGCGTGCCGAACTCGCTGAAATTATCGAGCGACAGCGTCACCGGCTCGCCCGTCTGCGGATGCGCGACCTGCGGCGACAGCGCGCCGATCAGCAGCATGCGGTATCTGTCCATGTACTGCGCGAGGTGGCGCGCCATGGTCTGGGTGAGCAAAGCCCCGACGTCGTCCCACTCGGCCAGGCCGTTGATGGTCAGGTCGTAGCTGTCCTTCTTCTTGATGTCCACTCCGTTGCCGGTGCGGCCGCGCGCCACCTTGCCGCTCGCATCGAAGCGGGCGCGGATGGCGTCGCACTGCTCGGCCGTAAGCGCGCCGTCGTAGACTCCGATGAAGTCGTCCATGTGCTTATCCGCGCTTGCGCTCGTGCTGCCACAGCACGTCGCTGCCGCCGGCGAAGCGGTTCAGCACGCGGGCCAGGACGAACATCAGGTCCGACAGGCGGTTCACGTACTGGCGCGGGTGAGGGCGGATCTGTTCGGCATGCGAGAGCGCCACGATGCTGCGCTCGGCGCGGCGGCAGACGGTGCGGCAGACATGGGCGAGCGAAGCCGCGCGCGAGCCGGCCGGAAGGATGAATTCCTTCAGGATCGGCAGGTCGGCGTTGTATTTCTCGAGCAGGCCGTCCAGGCGCGCCACGTGCTCGTCCTTGATCATCTCGTAGCCCGGGATGCACAGCTCGCCGCCCAGGTCGAACAGGTCGTGCTGGATCGAGATCAGCTCTTCGCGAAGATCCGCCGGCATCTCTTCGCACAACAGCAGGCCCACGAAGGAGTTCAGCTCGTCGACCTCGCCGAGCGAATGGATGCGTGCGCTGTCCTTGCCGGTGCGGCTGCCGTCGCCCAGGCCGGTGGTGCCGTCGTCGCCGGTGCGGGTGGCGATTTTGGAAAGTCGGTTGCCCATGATGCTGCCTTATGCAATATGTTAAAAAAACGATAGGGCGAGCATACGTCAAAACGCGACCGCTGTGACCGAATACGCCTACAATTGGCAAAATGACCGCTCCCATTCCAGTTCCGGCCGAACGGCGCCGCCAGGTGGCAAGCGCGCTGCGCGCGCGCCTGCCGGAACACGTCGTCCTCTCCGACCCCGAAGACACCCGTCCCTATGAGTGCGACGGCCTGGCCGCCTACCGCCAGCTGCCCATGATCGTGACCCTCCCCACCAGCGAAGAGCAGGTGCTGGAGATCCTGGACATCTGCCGCGAACTGAAGGTGCCGATCGTGCCGCGCGGCGCCGGCACCGGCCTGTCGGGCGGCGCGCTGCCGATCGCGGACGGCGTCGTGCTCTCGACCGCGCGCCTGAACCGCATCGTCAGGGTCGACGCCCATGCGCGCACCGCCGTGGTCCAGCCCGGCGTGCGGAATCTCGCCATCTCCGAGGCAGCCAGCCAGTACGGCCTCTACTACGCCCCCGACCCGTCCTCGCAGATCGCCTGCACCATCGGCGGCAACGTGGCCGAGAACTCGGGCGGCGTGCACTGCCTCAAATATGGCCTGACGGTCCACAACGTGCTGCGCGTGCGCGTCGCGCTAATTACGGGCGAGATCATCGAACTGGGCAGCGAAGCATTGGATGCGCCGGGCCTGGACCTGCTGGCCGTCTTCATCGGCTCCGAGGGCATGCTCGGCATCGTCACGGAGGTGACGGTCAAGCTGGTGCCGAAGCCCGCCGTGGCCCAGGTCATCATGGCATCGTTTGCGGACGTCGTCACCGCCGGCAATGCGGTGGCCAGCATCATCGCGGCCGGCATCATCCCCGCCGGCCTCGAGATGATGGACCGCACCTCGGTGCGCATGGTCGAGCCCTTCGTCCACGCCGGCTACGACGTGGATGCCGCCGCCATCCTGCTGTGCGAGGCAGACGGCACGCTGCTGGAGGTGGCGGAAGAGATCGAACGCATGAAGGCCGTGTTCGAAGGCGCCGGCGCGACGGCCATCGCGGTGTCGCAGAGCGAGGCGGAACGCATGCGCTTCTGGTCCGGCCGCAAGAACGCTTTTCCAGCAGCAGGCCGCATCTCGCCGGATTACTACTGCATGGACGGCACCATCCCGCGCAAGCAGCTGGCCCGGGTCCTGCAGGGCATCGAACAGATGGAGCAGACCTTCGGCCTGCGCTGCTCCAACGTCTTCCACGCGGGCGACGGCAATATGCACCCCCTGATCCTGTTCGACATGAACCAGCCCGGCGAATTCGAACGCGCCGAAGCCTTCGGCGCCGCCATCCTGGCCTTGTGCGTCGAGGTCGGCGGCACCATCACCGGCGAGCACGGCGTGGGCATGGAGAAGATCAACTCCATGTGCGTGCAGTTCGACCGCAAGGAGCTCGACGCTTTCTTCGAGGTCAAGCGGGCTTTCGACGGCTTGAACCTGCTCAACCCGGACAAGGCGATCCCGACGCCGCACCGCTGCGCCGAGTTCGGCAAGATGCACGTGCATGGCGGCGAGCTGCCTTTCCCCGACTTACCGCGTTTCTGAACAATGCGATCGATCGAACAATTCCAGGAGCGCGTGCGCGCAGCAAGCGCCGATAAAACGCCGCTGCGCATCCGCGGCGGCGGCAGCAAGGACTGGTATGGCCAGCGCCTCGAGGGCGAGATCCTCGACACGCGCGGCTACACCGGCGTTATCGACTACGAGCCGACCGAGCTGGTGATCACCGCGCGCTGCGGCACGCCCCTCGCCGAGATCGAGGCTCTACTGGGCGAGCGGAAGCAGATGCTGGCCTTCGAGCCGCCGCATTTCGGTCTTGAGGCCACGCTCGGCGGGACGATCGCCGCCGGCCTGGCCGGCCCGCGCCGCGCCAATAGCGGCGGGGTGCGCGATTTCGTGCTCGGCGCGAAGCTGCTGGACGGGAAGGGCGATGTCCTGCGCTTCGGCGGCCAGGTCATGAAGAACGTGGCAGGCTACGACGTCTCGCGCCTGCTGGCCGGCTCGCTCGGCACCCTCGGCCTGCTGCTCGAGGTGTCGGTCAAGGTCCTGCCACGGCCCATCGCCGAAAAGACGCTGCGCCTCGAGATGGGCGAGATCGACGCCATCCGCACCCTCAACGAGTGGGGAGGCCAGCCGCTGCCGATTTCCGCCAGCTGCTGGCACAACGGCCTGCTGTGCCTGCGCCTGTCCGGCGCCCAGGCAGCGGTCGACGCGGCGGTGCGCCTGATCGGCGGCGAGACCGTACCGAACTGCGCCAGCTTCTGGGCCGGCATCCGCGAACAGCAGCATCCCTTCTTCGGCGGCGACGGCGCCTTGTGGCGCCTGTCCCTGCCGTCGACCGCGCCCGTGCTGGCCCTGGGTGGCACCCAGCTGGTCGAGTGGGGAGGCGCCCAGCGCTGGCTGCGCACCGACCTCGATGCCGCCAGCATCCGCCGGAGCAGCGCAGCGGTGGGCGGCCACGCGACCCTGTTCCGCGGTGGCGACAAATCCTGCGGCGTGTTCCAGCCGCTGGCGCCTGCCGTCGCGCGCATCCACGAACGCCTGAAGGCTTCCTTCGATCCGGCGCACATTTTCAATCCGGGACGGATGGTCTGACATGCAAACCAATCTGGCTGACTTCATCCGGGACACGCCCGAGGGCAAGGAAGCGCAAGCCATCCTGCAGGCCTGCGTGCACTGCGGCTTCTGCACCGCCACCTGTCCCACTTACCAGCTGCTGGGCGACGAGCTCGATGGCCCGCGGGGACGCATCTACCTGATCAAGCAGGTGCTCGAGGGCGCCGAGCCTACGCGCAAGACGCAGCTGCACCTGGACCGCTGCCTCACCTGCCGCAACTGCGAGAGCACCTGTCCCTCGGGCGTGAAGTACGGCCGCCTGGTCGACATCGGCCGCCGCGTCGTGGAAGAGCGGGTGCCGCGTCCCTTCAAGGACCGCGTGAAGCGCACCACGCTCAAGGAATTCCTGCCGCGCACGAGCTGGTACAAGCCCGCCTACCGCACCGGCCTGTCGGTGCGTCCGCTGCTGCCGAAGGCCCTGCAGGACAAACTGCAGCCGGCGCGCCATCCCGGCGTCTGGCCCATGCGGACGCACGCCCGCAAGATGCTGGTGCTGGAAGGCTGCGTGCAGCCTGCGATGGCCCCCAACATCAATGCCGCCACGGCGCGCGTGCTGGATGCCTTTGGTGTGCAGCTGATGGTCGCGCCAAAGGCCGGCTGCTGCGGCGCCGTGCGCTACCACCTGAACGACCAGGCTGCGGGCCTGGACGATATGCGCCGCAACATCGACGCCTGGTGGCCCTATGTGGAGTCGGGCGAGGTAGAGGCGATCGTCATGACCGCTTCCGGTTGCGGCGTCACGGTGAAGGAATACGGCCACCTGCTGGCCCACGACGAGCAGTACGCCGCGAAGGCCGGACGCATCGCGATGCTGACGCGCGACCTGTCCGAGATCCTGATCGAGTTCGAGGAGGTGCTGGCTAGCAGGCTGGCGGGGAAGGTGGACAAGCGCGTCGCCTGGCACCCGCCCTGCACGCTGCAGCACGGCCAGCAGATCCGCGGCAAGGTGGAAAGCCTGCTGCGCGCCGCCGGCGTGGACGTGCAGCTGTGCGCCGACAGCCACCTGTGCTGCGGTTCGGCCGGCACCTATTCGGTGCTGCACCCCGAGATCGCGCGCGCGCTGCGCGACCGCAAGCTGGCCAACCTGGAAGCGACCGGCGCATCCGACATTGTGTCGGCCAATATCGGCTGCATCACCCACCTGCAGTCGGGCACCGCGACGCCTGTCACGCACTGGATCGAACTGATCGACCGCGCGCTTGCCTGAGGGAGGCATTGCGCGGCCAGTCCAGCGTATACTGGCCATCCCCTCAACGATCTACTCTCGGTGAACATGAAGAAGCAACTCTTTGCGGCAACCATCCTTTCCTGCCTGCTGTGCACCGCCAGCGCGGCGCCAAGTGCACCGCCGACGCTGCTCACGGCCCAGGTCCAGCGGCTCGTCGACCTGATGCGCGACAGCTACGCGACCGGCTATCCGGAAGCGACCCTGGTGCAGATGGTCAGTCCGTCGAAGGGACGCAATCTGGCCCTGGCCGTATTCACGATCGAGGCTTTCGGGGGCGGCAACAATCACCAGCAATTCTTCGCGGTGTTCGAGCATGAAGTGGACAAGGAGGAAAAGCGTGAACACTACCGTCTGATCGACGTGATGCCGATCGGCGGCAAGGGCTGGCGCGCGATCATGGAACTGAAGGCAAAGACGCAGACGAGCAAGAAGTCGGACGAGGTCCAGTTCCTCATCCCGGCGCTCGAAGTCGGCCCGGACGATGCGCCCAATTTCCCGAGCAGGAAGGCGACGATCAGGCTGGTGCTGGGCGAGCGCCTGACCGAGGTGAAAGCACGGTAGGGCAGGGAGGCGCTGAAGTTCTTCCCGCCTCCATGCTAGGATCTGTCTGTTTGAACAGCAGGATACACCGTGAGTTTCATCTTTCAACTCGTGCGCGAGGACGAGGGCCGCCCTCCCGCCGTCGTCTTCGAAGACTCGACTACCCCCGGCCTGGTGCCCGTGTGGGAAGCCGTCGGCGTCTACGATGCGCTCTACAACAGCGACGGCAAGCCGGCGCGCGACGTCTCGCGCGCCATCGCCCACGGACTGGACCGCGTCAGCGAAGACCCGTCCCTGGCCCAGCTCATGCCGCCCGGCCTCAACCAGGGTGAGGCGATCCGCTTCCTCGAGAACGTCAACCGCGCCTGCACCACCCATGGCGCGGCCTGGATCCAGACCCGCTGAACGGCTTCAGGCGCCCAGCAGCTTCTCGATGTCGCCCGCGATCTCGGCCGGCGCCGTCTGCGGCGCATAGCGCTTGACGACTTCGCCATCGCGACCCACCAGGAACTTGGTGAAGTTCCACTTGATGCCTTCCGTCCCCAGCACCCCCGGCTTTTCCTGCTTCAGGTACTTGAACAGCGGGTGCGCTTCGTCGCCGTTGACGTCGACCTTGGCGAACATCGGGAAGCTTACGCCATAGTTCTTCTCGCAGAAGGCGCCGATCTCGCTTTCCGTCCCCGGTTCCTGCTTGCCGAACTGGTTGCAGGGGAAGCCCAGCACGGCCAGGCCGCGCGCGCCGTACTGGCGGTGCAGCTCTTCCAGGCCCTTGTACTGGGGCGTGAAGCCGCATTCGCTGGCGGTGTTGACGACCAGGAGCACCTGGCCGCGGAAGCGCTCCAGGGAAACCGGCTGGCCGTCGAGGGAATTGGCGGTGAAGTCGAATACGTTCATGTCGGGCTCTATGTAAAGTTAGGTTAATAAAACTGCAGTGTAGGGCAAACTGTCCTATGGGGCTTACGCCAGTCATATGCATGTCATCCAGTCTTGTTATCTTTTGTTACAAACATCAAGAAGCCGGCATGCGACAATCGCTCGCCTTAACTGTCGAGCTCGCTTTTCATGTCCATCCCACGCCAAACTGCACACTTGCCCCGCCTGTCCCTGATCGCCCGCCTCGTCGCCGGCACCTTCCTCGTTCCGTTCGCAGTCAATGCGCAGGAAGCCCCGCAGCAGGCGACACAGGCAGCGCAAGCGCAGGCGAAACCGGCACAGCCGGCGCCGCAGGGCGTGAGCCAGACTCCCGAAGCACCGCCCGCCGGCGGCACGGCGGTGTCGACCGTGAACGTCACCGCGAACAAGACCACCAACCGCATCGACCGCCAGGTCTACGACGTCAAGTCCGACCCGGCCAGCTCGAACGACACCGTGGCCGACACCCTGAACAAGGTGCCCTCGGTCGGCGTCGACCCGGACGGCAACGTCACGCTGCGCGGACGCAGCAATGTGCAGATCCTGGTGGACGGCAAGCCATCGGCGATGTTCCAGGGCGATAACCGCGCCGCCGCCATCAATGCGATTCCCGCAGCCGACCTCGAATCGGTCGAGGTCATCAACAATCCCGGCGCGCAGTTCGGCAATGAAGGCGGCGGCGGTCCGATCCTCAACCTGGTGATGCGGCGCGAGCGCAGCCCGGGCGGCTTCGCGGCGCTCAACGCCAACGTCGGCCAGTCGGGCCGCTACAATACCTCGGGCTTCGGCAGCTATACCTCGGGACGCTTCAGCGTGCAGGGCGCCGCCTACCGCCGTCATGATTTTCGCGAAAACAGCGGCGAGACCCGCCGCGAGCGCATCGATCCGGTGAGCGGCGCCGTCACCAGCAGCACCCAGTTCAGTTCCGGCCGCAACAACACCGACTCGGCCGGCTTCAATGCGGGCCTGACCTACAACTGGGGCGACAAGGACGTGCTGGGCGCGACCGCCAGCTTCGCCGAGAACAACAACGACGCCAACTCCAGCGAGCGCTATCGCAGCGTGAGCGCGGCCGGCGTGGTCGACAGCGAATACCAGCGCATCACCCAGCGCGACAACCAGAACCGCAACTACAGCCTGGGCGCACGCCTGGACCACAAGGGCGAGAAGCCCGGCGAAACCTTCAAGATGGACCTGCGCCTGTCCGGCAACGACGGCGACAGCGATGCGCGCTACAACACTGACTACACGGTGCGCCCGCGCAACGCCAGCGCGCCCAACAGCCGCCAGGACGGCCTGAACGAGACCCGCATCGCGGACTTCACCGGCGACTACGAGCTGCCGGGCGCCCACGGCGTGATGAGGCTGGGCTACAAGGTGGCGCGCAACGAGAGCACCTTCGATAACGCCTTCTTCGACATCGGCGCGGGCGGCATCGAGAGCGTGAACACCCAGCGCACCAACCGCTTCGAGCTGACCGACATGACCTATGCGCTGTACGGCAGCTACCAGTGGCGCGTGAACGAGAAGTGGGGCGTGCAGGGCGGCCTGCGCGCGGAATACGCGGACCTCGACATGAACCAGGTCACGACCAACATCCGCGCCAGCAACCATTATTTTGACGCGATCCCGAGCGCCTTCGTCACCTACGGCCTGTCCGACGACACCACGATCCGCCTGAGCTACGCGCACCGTATCCGCCGTCCGAACGCGGGCGAACTGAACCCCTTCGTCGTCTACCGCGACGAACTGAACGTCTCCTCGGGCAATCCGGAGCTGCAGCCGACCAACACGGATTCGCTGGAACTGGGCGTGGAGACCAAGATCGGCAAGGTCGACACCACCGTGCGCGCCTACGCGCGCCGCGAAAGCGAGCTGATTTCCGAGCGCCGCTACCTGCTGGCCAATGACGTCTTGCTCACCACGCGCGAGAACTCGGGCAGCAGCCGCTCGGGCGGCATCGAATTCAACTTCAGCGGCCGCGCCACCGACAAGCTGATGATCAACGTGAACGGCAACGTCGGCTATTCTGAACAGACGGTGCTGGGCAGCGCCCTCGACGACAAGCGTTCGGCGACCTCGATCAGCGGCCGCGCACGCATCGCCTACCAGCTGAACCAGGCGAACTTCTTCCAGCTGATGCTCAACGCCCAGGGCAAGACCCTGTTCGGCGAAGGCTACCGCCAGCCGGTGCGCACGGCCGACTTCAGCTACCGCCGCAACCTGTCGCCGGCACTGAGCCTGGTCTTCAACGTCAACGACCTGTTCGATTCGCAGAAGTCGGAATCGATCACCGAGACCGACGTGCTGCGCGAATACAGCCTGCGCCGCTTCGGCGGCCGCATGGCCTATGTCGGCCTGTCCTACCGCTTCGGCAGCTTCGGCAATGCGGGCAACCGCCGTCCGATGTTCATGGGGCCGGGCGGTCCCGGCGGCCCTCGTCCGGGCGCAGGCGGCTTCGGTCCTGGCCACTGATCCATGCCCCGCCAGACCGTCACTTTCAACGGCGACGCGCCGACGCGCGCCGCCATCGAATCCTCGCTCGCAGCACACCACCTGCTGGTCTTCGAAGACTGCGACTTGTCGAACGCCGACCTGTCGCGGCTCGACTTGCAGGATGCGGTCTTCCGCAACTGCCAGCTGGCCGAGACCTCCCTTTACGCGGCGAAGCTGGGCCGCACACGCTGGACGCGCTGCCGCGCCGGCCACGCCGATTTCGAATCCGCCGACCTGGTCGACGCGCTCTTCGAATCCTGCGACCTCAATAACAGCAGCTGGCGCCGCGCGCGGCTGGCCTCCTGTACCTTCCGCAGCTGCAAGCTGACGGGCGCCCGGTTCGAAGAGACCAGCCACCTGGCGCTCACTTTTGAAGACACGCTGCTGGTCGGCGCCGACCTGCGCCGCATGTCCTTCCGCAAGGCGCTTCTCAAGGGGCTGGATTTCTCGGATGCGGACCTGTCGGGCTGCGACTTCCGGGAGGCGGTGTTCGAAGGGGGGAGCTTGCGCGACGCCCACATCAAGGACACGCGCTTCGAGGAGGCCGATCTGCGCGAGGCCGACCTGGGCGGATTGAAACTGGCGAATGCCAGGCAGTTCCTGGGTGCGACCATCTCGGCACGCCAGGCGGCCGAGATGGTGCGGTCGATGGGACTGAACGTCGCCTGAGTGCTTACCAGGTGGTGCCGGCCTTCAGGTAGAAGTAGCGGCCGTTGAAGCCGTTCGGCGCCCACACGCTGTAGGGCTGGGTGCCGTTCACGTTCAGGTTGGAGCGCGAGGTCACCTGGGCCGGGTAGCGGTTGGTGACGTTGTCGATGCCGGCCGTCAGGCGCCACTGGCTGGCGATGCGCACGCTGGCGGACAGGTCGAGCACCCATTGCGGATCATAGGTCTGGTCCAGCGCCGGGTCGTTCTGCGGCACCGTGAACTTGCCGTAGCGGGTGACGGCGGCGCGGCCGTTCCAAATGCCTTGCGTGTAGTCGCCCGCGAGGCTCAGCTTGTCCTTCGGCGAGCCCACGGTCAGGCGGTTGACGGTCTGGCGGTCCACCAGCAGCAGATTCTGCTCGGACAGCACCGCGGGCGAGGCTGCCACGCGCTGCACCTCGTTGTCGTTGTGGTTGTAGGCCAGCGTCAGGTCGGCGCGGCTGCCGCCCGCCAGGTTGAGGCGATAGGTGCTGACGATGTCCACGCCCTTCGTGCGGGTGTCGACGGCATTGGTGAAGTAGCGTGCTGCGCCCACATAGATATTCTGGGCGGCCAGCGCGCTGGCCAGCCGCGGCGCATTCGCCAGCTGCAGGTTCGACGAGAACACGATGCGGTCGTCGATGTCGATGCGGTACAGGTCGACGGTCGTGGTCCAGTTGCGGGTCGGCTGCCATTGGGCGCCGATGCTCAGGTTGCGCGCCTTTTCCGCCGTCAAAGGCTGGGCGCCCAGGGCCCCGGCTGCGGCGCTGCCGACCGGGAAGGTGCCGGTTTCGACCAGGGCGCTGCTGCCGTTCACCAGCAGGGTGTTGGTGGTCGTGATCGTGTAGAAGGACTGGGCCAGCGAGGGCGCACGGAAGCCGCTCGACACGGTGCCGCGCAGCGCGAAGCTAGGTGTGAAGGCATAGCGCGCCGAGGCCTTGGCCGAGGTGGTGTTGCCGAAATCGCTGTAGCGCTCATGACGCAGCGCGAAGGCGCCCGACAGTTCCTTCGTGATGTCGCCTTCCAGGTTCAGGTAGACCGATTTGTTATTGCGGCTGTTCTTGCCGGCGTTCTCGGGACGGAAGCCCGAATAGCCCTGGGCGCCCGAGCCGAACCAGGAATTCGCTTCGCCGGCGCCGATCTCGTAGGACTCGTGGCGCGCTTCCAGGCCCAGCGCCACCGTCAGCGGGCCGCTCATGAAGGACACCGGATACTCGCGCGCCACGTCCAGGTTGGCCAGGTTCTGCGTCGCAGTCAGCTCGCCCGCGTAGAAGCGGATCGGGCTGGTGGCGCCCAGGCTGTAGTTGACGGTATTGGCGACGTCCAGCTCGAAGCGGTTGCGGCCATGGTTCAGGCTCGCATCCCAGCGCCAGCCGGCCAGCTCACCGCGCAGGCCGGTGACGATCGAGGAGTCCGTGGAGGTGCTGTCGAGCAGCGGCTGGAAGCCTTCCGGGTACAGGGGCGAACGCAGCGCGGTGCGGTTGTCGTTGGTGTAGGCGGTGCGGAAGCTCGCCGCCGAGGAAGTCTTGCGCTTTCCGTAGTTGGCGAAGGCATACCAGTCGATATTGTCGTTGATCCGCACCTGGCTGTTGAGGAACAGGGTGCGCGGACGGCTGTCCGGATCGCCGTAGCGCTGGGTGATGCTGCCCTGGCGCGGGCCGGCGGAAGGGCGCGGATCGGGGAAGGAGCGGTTGGTGGCGTTGCGGTCGGCCGCTTCGACAGCCACGCGCAGCCAGCCGTCCTCGCCCAGCCTGAAGCCGGTGGAAGCGCGCACGGTGGCTTGTTCTCCGTCGCCCTTGTCGAACTGGCCGTAGACGACTTCGGCTTCGCCGCCCTCGGCGCCCTTTTTCAGGATGATGTTGACCACGCCCGCGATCGCGTCCGAGCCGTATTGGGCCGCGGCGCCGTCGCGCAGCACTTCGATGCGCTCGATCGCCGCCAGCGGGATCGCGTTCAGGTCGACCGGGGCCGAGCCGCGTCCCAGGGTGCCGTTGACGTTGACGACGCTCGAAGCGTGGCGGCGCTTGCCGTTCACCAGCACCAGGGTCTGGTCGGGCGAGAGGCCGCGCAGCTGCGCCGGACGCACCGCGTCGCTGGCATCCGCCCCGCTCGGGCGCGGGAAGTTCATCGAGGGCAGGAGGCGCGACAGCACGGTGGCGAGCTCGCCGGAACCGGTGCTCAGCAATTCCTTGCTGCCGATGACGTCGACCGGCGACTCCGAATCGAGGGTGCGGCGGTTCAGCGAACGGGTGCCGGTGACCACCACGGATTGCAGTTCGGCGGCTGGCGCTTGCGGCGCGTCCCGGGCAACAGCGACTGGCGGGGCGATCGATGCGATCAGGCCGAGCACCAGGACGGCGCGGGCGGGATTGGCGTGGGAATGCTTGCAGCTCATGGCTTCCTTCTTTGTTCTTGCATGGGTTGCGGCGGCACTGCGGCCGCCGGAGGGAAGCAAGCTTAACAGTCGCTGCAGTGCAGCAGAAATACCGATTTGTCCTATGCTTATGCATAAGCCACAGTGAATTGACGATCTTTTGCGCTGTGTCAAAAAGTACGTGAGCAGCCGCCGGAATCGCTCAATAACTCGTAATCTGGCCTGGTCGCGGCCCGCGCGCCGCAGCCACTGAACGGAGGGTGTCATGGCACAAGCTCCCAGCGAAGAGACCGTCGACGGCAAGGACCGCAACCAGATCTTCTTCCGCTGCTGGCGTCCCGAGGGGCCGCCCAGCGCCGTGGTCGTGATCTGCCACGGCGTCAATTCGCACAGCGGGCAATACGACTGGACCGCGCGCCAGTTGGTGGAAAACGGCTTCGCCGTCTATGCGCTCGACCTGCGTGGGCGCGGCAAGTCGAGCGGCGAACGCTTCTTCGTCGGCGATGTCGAGGACTACGTCGGCGACCTCGCCACCATGATCGAGCTGGCCAAGACGCGCGAGCCCGGCCTGCCGGTGTTCCTGCTGGGGCACAGCGCGGGCGGGGTGGTGTCCTGCGTCTACACGCTCGAGCACCAGGACGAGATCGACGGCCTGATCTGCGAAAGCTTCGCCTTCCGCGTGCCGGCCCCCGGCGTGGTCCTCTCGGTCATCAAGGGCCTGAGCCACCTGGCGCCGCACCTGCGCGTCCTGAAACTGCACAACGAGGATTTTTCACGCGATCCGGAAGCGGTGCGGGCCCTGAATGCCGACCCCCTGATCGCGGGCGAGGTACAGCCGGCCAGCACCGTGGCGGCGCTGGTGCGCGCCGACGAGAGGCTGGAGAAGGAATTCGGCCGGATCACCCTGCCGGTCTTGATCATGCACGGCACCGTCGA
The DNA here is from genome assembly GCA_040758275.1 of Pseudomonadota bacterium. Taxonomy (GTDB): domain Bacteria; phylum Pseudomonadota; class Gammaproteobacteria; order Burkholderiales; family Burkholderiaceae_D; genus Telluria. The sequence goes on along the minus strand of JBFLVV010000030.1, from coordinate 33,003 downwards.
CAAGGCCACCGTGCCCTCCGGCAGCGAGTTCTTCTACCAGCACGCGGGCTCGCACGACAAGACCCTGAAGCTCTACGAGGGCCACTATCACGACCTGTTCAACGACTATGGCAAGGAGGAGGTGCTGCTGGAAACCACGCAGTGGATCCGGCAGCACCTGCCCACCTCGAACCGGTCCGGCATGGGCGCCTAGCCGGCAGGCGCAAAGAAAACGGGGCGCCGAGGCGCCCCATGGGTTTCCGTGGCAAGGCACCGGCTCAGACGATGCCGAGGTGCTCCATACCTGCCGAGAAATCGCGGTTCTTCGCGTTCTTGGAATTGAGCTTGATGTTCAGGCGCAGGTCGTTCACGGAATCGGCATTGCGCAGTGCATCCTCGTAGCTGATCTTGTCCGCCTCGTAGAGGTCGAACAGGGCCTGGTCGAAGGTCTGCATGCCCAGCTCGCGCGACTTCTTCATGATCTCCTTGATCTCGTGGACGTCGCCCTTGAAGATCAGGTCCGAGATGAGCGGGGAGTTCAGCAAAATCTCCATCGCCACCACGCGGCCCTTGGCTTCCTTCTTCGGGATCAGGCGCTGCGAAATCAGGCCCTTCATGTTGAGCGACAGGTCCATCAGCAGTTGCTGGCGGCGCTCTTCGGGGAAGAAGTTGATGATGCGGTCCAGGGCCTGGTTGGCGCTGTTGGCGTGCAGGGTCGCCAGGCACAGGTGGCCGGTCTCCGCAAACGCGATCGCGTGCTCCATGGTCTCGCGGTCGCGGATCTCGCCGATCTGGATCACGTCCGGCGCCTGGCGCAGGGAGTTCTTCAGCGCCGCTTCGAAGCTGTCGGTGTCTACGCCCACTTCGCGCTGCGTGATGACGCAGTTGCGGTGCGGGTGGACGAATTCGACCGGGTCCTCGATGGTGATGATGTGGCCGTAGCTGTTCTCGTTGCGGTAGCCGACCATGGCCGCGAGGGTCGTCGATTTACCGGAACCCGTGGCGCCGACCATGATGACCAGGCCACGCTTGGTCATGATCACGTCCTTCAGGGTTTCCGGCAGGTCGAGGTCCTCGAATTTCGGGATGGTGGTGGTGATCACGCGCAGCACCATGCCCACGCAGCCCATCTGCATGAAGGCGGAGACGCGGAAGCGCCCCAGGTCGCCGGGGCTGATCGCGAAGTTCGCCTCTTTCGACAGCTCGAAGCCGGCGGCCTGCTTGTCGTTCATGATGGCGCGCGCCAGGTCGGCCGTGTGCGAGCCGGTCAGGGGCTGGCTCGATACCGGCGTCATCTTGCCGTCGATCTTGATCGCGGGCGGGAAGCCTGCGGTGATGAAGAGGTCCGAACCGCCCTTGCTGGTCATCAGGCGCAGCAGGTCGAACATGAACTTGGATGCCTGGTCGCGTTCCATGTCTGCCTCCTTTAGCCCGGGAAGTTCTCGGGGATCTTGGCCGCGGAACGGGCCGCGCTGCTGGAGATCACGTTGCGGCGCACCAGGTCCGTCAGGTTCTGGTCGAGCGTCTGCATGCCGACGTTGCTGCCGGTCTGGATGGCCGAGTACATCTGGGCGATCTTGGCTTCGCGGATCAGGTTGCGGATCGCCGGGGTGCCGATCATGATTTCGTGCGCCGCGACGCGGCCGGAGCCGTCCTTGGTCTTGAGCAGGGTCTGCGAGATCACGGCCTGCAGCGACTCCGACAGCATTGCGCGCACCATCTCTTTTTCTTCGGCCGGGAACACGTCGACGATACGGTCGATGGTCTTGGCGGCCGAGGAGGTGTGCAGGGTGCCGAACACCAGGTGGCCGGTTTCCGCCGCCGACAGGGCCAGGCGGATGGTTTCCAGGTCACGCAATTCGCCCACCAGGATGCAGTCCGGGTCTTCGCGCAGCGCCGAGCGCAGCGCGTTGTTGAAGGACAGGGTGTGCGGGCCGACTTCGCGCTGGTTGATCAGGCACTTCTTCGACTCGTGCACGAATTCGATCGGGTCCTCGATGGTGAGGATGTGGCCGTACTCGTTTTCATTGAGGTGGTTCACCATCGCCGCCAGCGTGGTCGATTTGCCCGAGCCGGTGGGGCCGGTCACCAGCACCAGTCCGCGGGGTTTGAGCGCCAGCTCGCTGAAGATCTTCGGCGCGTTCAGCTCTTCCAGCGACAGGATCTTGGAAGGAATGGTGCGCAGCACGGCCGAGGCGCCGCGTTCCTGGTTGAAGGCATTGACGCGGAAGCGCGCCAGGCCGGGAATCGCGAAGGAGAAGTCGCACTCCAGCACTTCTTCGTACTGCTTGCGCTGGCCGTCGTTCATGATGTCATAGATCATGCCGTGCACGTCTTTGTGCTCGAGCGGCGGCAGGTTGATGCGGCGCACGTCGCCGTGCACCCTGATCATCGGCGGCAGGCCGGCGGAAAGGTGCAGGTCAGAGGCCTTGTTCTTGACCGAGAAGGCGAGGAGTTCCGAAATGTCCATTGTTATAATCCAGAGCGTGAATGGAGCCCAGGCGAAAGTCCTCGTCTCGACTCAAAAATATTTCCTATAGAAAATCATTATGTCCATAATCGCTGCGAACTTGCAAGCTGTCGAAGCGACAATCGGGGCCGCCTGTGCCTCTGCCGGAAGAGGCAAAAACGAGGTCCGATTGCTGGCCGTGTCGAAGACCTTCCCAGCGGAAGCGGTGGTCGAAGCGATGGCAGCCGGACAACGCGCCTTCGGCGAAAACTATCTGCAGGAAGGCCTCGACAAGATGCAGGAAGTGGCGCGCCTGCAACCAGCTACCACCATCGAGTGGCATTTCATCGGCCCGATCCAGAGCAACAAGACCCGGCCCATCGCGACGCACTTCCAGTGGGTGCACACGGTGGAGCGGCTGAAGATCGCCCAGCGCCTGTCCGAACAGCGTCCCGCGGAACTCGGCCCGCTCGACATCTGCCTCCAGGTCAACATCAGCGGGGAGGCCAGCAAGAGCGGCGCCAGCGAGGATGAACTGCCGGAGCTGGCGCGCCAGGTCGCTGCGCTGCCGAACCTGCGCCTGCGCGGCCTGATGGCGATTCCCGAGGCGACGACAGACGAAGCCCAGCAGCGCGCCGCTTTTGCGCGCCTGCGCACGCTGTTCGAAACCCTGCGCGCCCAGGGCCTGGCGCTCGACACCCTGTCGATGGGCATGTCGGGCGACCTGAAGGCGGCGGTGGCCGAAGGCGCGACCATCGTACGCATCGGCAGCGCCATCTTCGGCGCCCGCCATTACGAATAACAAAGGAAGAGCATGAAGATTGCATTCATCGGCGGCGGCAATATGGCCACGGCCCTGATCGCCGGCCTGGCCGGCCAACTGACGGGCGCCGGCAGCCTGCACGTGGTGGACCCGAACGCCGGGGCGCTGGAGCGCCTGGCGGCCCAGTACGGCGTGAGCACCGCGAACGGCATCGACGTGCAGGTATCTGGCGCCGACGTGATCGTGCTGGCGGTGAAGCCGCAGCAGATGCGCGAGGTGGCGGATCAGCTGAAAGCCCGGCTGGGCAATCAGCCGCTGGTGCTCTCGATCGCGGCCGGCATCCGCATCCATGATCTCTCGCGCTGGCTGGGCGGCTACACCCGCATCGTGCGCGCCATGCCGAACACCCCGGCCCTGATCGCCATGGGCATCACCGGCATGGTGGCGGAAAGCGGCGTGGATGCGGCGCAGCGCGAGGCGGCCGACAAGGTCATGGCCGCGGTTGGCCAGACCGTGTGGCTGGACCGTGAAGAACTGATCGATCCGGTGACGGCGGTGTCGGGCAGCGGCCCGGCCTATGTCTTCTACTTCCTGGAGGCGATGCAGCAGGCGGCGCGCGAGATGGGCCTGGACGCGGAGCAGGGCAGAAGACTCGCGCTGGCCACCTTCACGGGTGCGGCCCAGCTGGCGGCCCAGAGCGGCGACCCGGTCGAGGTGCTGCGCCAGCGCGTGACCTCGAAAGGCGGCACGACGCATGCGGCCATCACCAGCATGGAAGCGTCAGGGGTGAAGGAAGCCATCGTCGCCGCGATGAAGGCGGCGGCCGCGCGCGGCCGCGAGCTGGGCGAGGAACTGGGGAAGGCCTAGAATGGTCCGGTCAAGGGACCGGACCACGGCGACACGCTAATGGATCTCGAAGCCCTTCCAGCGCAGCACCGGAAGGAGCTTCTGGGCGAACTTGTAGGCCGAGACGGCGGCCGTCACGGTACCCACCGCCCACTTGGGACGCGTGATGAAAAGGCCCGCCGCCACGCCGCCGACGATCAGCGCCGCCTTCTTGTGGCGGATCGCATAGGCGGGAATGGCGCCAAGGGTCGCGGGCGACGCGAGCTGCCCGTAGTCCTGCGCGAGCAGGGCGCGCTGGTCGGCGCAGCGGGCCACCAGCGCCTCGCGGCGCGCGGCCAGCTCCTGCGGTTTAGAAGCCATCGCTTTGCTCTCCCTTGAGCGCGGCGGCATCCTTGCGCAGCTCGCCCAGCGTGGCGGGCAGGAAGGGCTCACGCGCAGCCAGGCCGGCGCGCAGCTTCATGACCGCGAACAGGCCGCCCAGCGCGAACAGCAGCGTCATGCCGCCCACCGCCTCCAGGCGATGGGTGTCCCAGAACAGCACCAGCACGAACAGCACCGCCAGGGCCAGGGCGAACAGCCCCAGTACCGCAGCGGCGGCCGCCCAGGCCAGGTAGCCGAACAGGCGGTGCGTGCCTTCCTGGAGCTCGATCGTGGCCAGCTCGATGCGCGTGCGCAGCAAGTCGACCAGATTGGCCCCGAACTGCCGGAGCGCCGCGGTGATCATCTCAGCGACGCGCGATCAGCATGCCGATCACGACGCCGACGGCGGCGCCCAGGCCCACCGACTTCCATGGGTTCTCGTGGACGTATTCGTCGGTCACGCGCGCCGCTTCCTTGGTCTTCTCGACCACGGTCTGCTGGTATTCGGACAGGCCTTCCTTGGCGGCCGACAGGGTCTGTTCGAACTTCGCCTTGGCCGCCTTCAGTTCATCGCCGGTCAGCTGGCCGCCGTTGCGCAGCCAGGCTTCCGCGTCCTGGATCACGGTCTTCAGGTCGGACATCAGTTGCTCGCGGGTGCCGGTTTGGGTCGGGATCTTTTCCATCATGGTGGGGCCTCTCTAGGTTGAAGGAATGCTTTTTGTGCAATATTACCCGATTGCATAGTCGAGTGCGACACCGATGAACAGTGCGGCCCCCAGCCAGTTGTTGTGGCGGAAGGCCTTGAAGCAGTCCATGCGGTCGCGGTGCCGGATCAGGGTGTAATGGTAGAGCGCCAGGCCGGCCGCGACCATGACGCCAGCCACGAACCACCAGCGCAGGCCGAGGTACCAGCCGCACACCAGGTCGATGGCGAGGGCCGCGCCGTAGCACAGCATCACGGCGGCCACGTCGAAGCGGCCGAAGGTGATGGCCGAGGTGCGGATGCCGATCTTGAGGTCGTCGTCACGGTCGACCATCGCGTACTCGGTGTCGTAGGCCACGGCCCAGAACACGTTCGCCGCCAGGAGCCACCACGCCACCGCCGGCACTTCGTTCTGGACGGCGGCGAAGGCCATCGGGATGCCGAAGCCGAACGCGATGCCCAGGTAGGCCTGGGGAATCGCGAAGAAGCGCTTGAAATAGGGATAGGTGCCGGCCACGATCAGGGCCAGCACCGACAGCTGCTTGGTCAGCGCGTTCAGCGGCAGGATCAGGAGGAAGGAGACCAGCGACAGCACGGCCGCCACCATCACCGCTTCCCAGCCGCGGATCTTGCCGCTGGTGAGCGGGCGGTCGACGGTGCGCTTGACGTGCTTGTCGAAGTCGCGATCGGCGTAGTCGTTGATGGCGCAGCCGGCGGAGCGCATCAGGGCGGTGCCAAGCACGAAGATCGCCAGCACCCTCATTTCCGGCACGCCGCCGGATGCCATCCACAAGGCCCACAGGGTGGGCCAGAGCAGCAGCAGGATGCCGATCGGCTTGTCGGCACGGACCAGGCGGAAGTAGAGCGCCAGCTTGTTCATTGGATCGTCGCGTCTTGTCCAGCAAGAACTGTTGAGCAGAAGACAGCGATTTTACGGCTTTTGCGCCTGCCGCGCCGTCTTGACGGGCCGCGCATGACGTCCTTGCAGCGAGCTCTGCATGTTTGGGCAAAAAGTTGCCATTTTGTTGTCATTGAACGGACATCTTCGTTTGTTTTAATGCATCGGCCATACCAAGACCGCCGGGGGAACCGGCTCCATCACACATGGGAGATGCACAATGACTGACAAGGATATGTCGCCAAGCCGGCGCAATCTGCTCAAGGGCCTGGCCGGTTCGACCGCGCTGCCCTTCGTGGGCGCCTTCGCCGCGCTGCAGGCGCAGCAGGCCGTGGGCGCGAACGGCGCCACCACCCTGGTCGACAGCCCCTACGGCCCGATCGCCCCGGTGAACGACATCACCACCGGCCTGCCGCTGCTGCAGCTGCCGCTGGGCTTTACCTATAAAAGCTTCGGCTGGCGCGGCGACCTGATGACGGACGGCCGCGCCTGCCCGGGCGGTCACGACGGCATGGGCGTGGTCCTGTCGCGCAAGGTCGGCCGCAGCACCGAGCTGGTGCTGGTACGTAACCACGAGATCGGCGGCACCTCGCCGAGCAACTTCCTGAACGCGAGCGGCGTCTACGACGGCGGCAGCACCGGCGGCGGCTCGAGCAACAAGTTCGGCGGCGGTACCACCAATCTGATCTTCCGCGACGGACACTGGGTCAGCATGACCCCGAGCCTGGGCGGCACCCAGACCAACTGTGCCGGCGGCATCACTCCCTGGGGCACCTGGCTGAGCTGCGAGGAAGTCGGCTCGGACAGCGTCAGCGCCGGAGGCAAGAAGCACGGCTACGTTTTTGAGGTGCATTCGGATCCGCGCCTCACCACCGGCCAGCCGATCGTCGGCATGGGCCGCTTCGCCCACGAAGCCGCCGCCGTCGACCCGGCCACCGGCATCGTCTACCAGACCGAGGATTCCTCGGGCAAGTCGGGCTTCTACCGCTATGTGCCGGACATCCGCACCGGCGCCCCGGGCAGCCTGGCCATGGGCGGCGTGCTGCAGATGGCCAAGGTCAAGGGCGTCCACAACGTCAACCTGGCCAATGTGCCGGTGGACATGAAGTTCGAACTGGAATGGGTGACCATCCCCCGGCCCGACGCCAACCGCGGCGACGCGACCGGCCCCAGCGGCGTGCGCATCACTGGGGCGGCCGGTCCCTTCGTGCAGGGTTGGGAGCAGGGCGCGGCGCGCATGAACCGCGGCGAAGGCATCTGGTACGCCCAGGGCAAGATGTACGTGATGGACACTTCGGGTGGCGCGGTGCAGCGCGGCAGCATCTGGGAACTCGACCTGGCCAGCCAGGTCCTGACCTGCATCTACTCGAGCCCGAGCCAGCTGGTCGGCAATATGGGCGACAACCTGACGGTCAGCCCGCGCAACGCCATCCTGATCTGCGAAGACGCTTCGACCGCCGCCACCGACCCCTTCGGTTTCGGCCAGCGCCTGATGGGCCTGACCGGCCTGGGCGACGCCTACATCTTCGCCAAGAACAACATCAACCTCAGCAGCGCCCAACTGAGCGCCGCCGGCAAGCTGACCTCGCTCGCGGGCGACCAGCGCGGCAACGAGTTTGCCGGCGCCTGCTTCGACCCGACCGGCCGCTACCTCTTCGTCAACATCCAGACCCCGGGCATCACCTTCGCCATCACCGGTCCCTGGGCCAAGGGTCCGCTGTAATCACGCATTGGAGAACACCATGAAAATCGCCAAATTGCTGGCTTTCGCCGGCGCCCTGACCCTGTCCTGCGCCGCCAACGCCGCCCTGCTCACCGCCAGCACCGGTTCGAACCCGGTCACCAACTACAGCGGCCCCGGTTCGGTCTCCTTCGACCTCGACCTGCGGGACTTCAGCAACAAGAGCCTGACCTTCACCCTGGAAGACGAGGACCTGCTGGGGCCCCTGAGCTTTGACGCCCTGGTGCGCAATCTGACCGGCGCCGCGCTGAACCGCTTCACCTTCAGCCTGGAGGGCATCCGCTTCGCCGCGCCCGGCAGCGTGACCCCGGCCTTCGGCAGCGTCGGTACGGTCGACAGCGGAGCGTTTGCCGCCGGCATCAGCTTCGCCGCGCCGGAATATGCCGAGTTCCAGTTCGGCGACGTGTTCGGCGATGCCGGCACGGCCGACTGGCTGTTTGAAACCACCGGCCTGCGCGCGGGCGATACCTTCACCATCACCGCCACCGTGCCGGAACCTTCGTCGGCCGCCCTGGTGTTGCCGATGCTGTGCATGGCCAGCCTGATGGCCGCCGCGCGCCGCCGCAGGAAGGATTGATGCGCCTGGTCCGGCTGCGTTCCGGCCGGACCATTTTCATCTGGCGCATTCGATGCGTCACGCATTGCCCCGGCGGGCCGGCCGTGCCAAGATGCGGCGCTTTGCACGGAGTTTCCCAAGCATGTCCATCACCATCCGAAGTGCGCTCGAGGCGGACCTTCCCCAGGTCGCGGCGCTGTTCGACCTGTACCGCCAGTTCTACGAGCAGGCGCCGGACCCGGCGCTGGCCAGGGAATTCATCGAGGCCCGCTTTGCCAGGGGGGAATCGGTGCTGCTCGTGGCGCAGGCGGCAGGAGACGAGGGCGAACTCGTCGGCTTCTGCCAGCTCTACCCGAGTTTCTGCTCGGTCGAAGCGGCGCCCATCTATGTGCTCTACGACCTGTTCGTCGCCCCAAGCGCGCGGCGCAGCGGGGCAGGACGGGCCCTCTTGCTGGCAGCCGAGGACCGCGCCCGGGCGGACGGCAAGGCCAGGATGGACCTGACCACCGCGCGCAGCAACCACGGCGCCCAGGCCTTGTATGAATCGCTGGGCTGGAAGCGCGACGAGGTGTTCTACGCTTACAGCAGGCGAATCGAAGCCTGAGGCCGGCGGCGGCTACAATGGCGTGCAACACACTTTTTCAAGATTCTGAGACCAAGACCATGCACATCTGGGTGGATGCCGATGCCTGTCCTGCCGTTATCAAGGACATCCTGTTCCGCGTAGCCGAACGCCTGCAGCTGAACGTCACGCTGGTGGCCAACCAGCTGATCAAGGTACCCGGCTCGCGTGTCATTCGCGCCCTGCAGGTGCCGGCCGGGCCGGACGTGGCCGATGCCGAGATCGTCGCGCGCGTGGAAGCCGGTGACATCGTGGTGACCGGCGACATTCCGCTCGCCGCCCAGGTGCTGGAGAAGGGCGGCCTGCCGCTCAATCCGCGGGGCGAGTGGTACACGAAGGATACGATCGCCCAGCAGCTCTCCATGCGCGCCTTCATGGAAGAGCTGCGCGGCAGCGGCGTCGACACCGGCGGGCCGGCCGCATTCAGCCAGGCGGACAGCCGGAATTTCGCGAATGCCCTCGACCGCGAACTGGCGCGCCGTGTCCGCAAGGAATGAGCTGGCCGACCTTATGCAGTCGGAATAATTGACACTCTTTGCTAGCGCTGCCTGCGTATTTACGCCAAGTGCCTGATTTTATTGGCACTGCGCGAGCTGGCCCGCGAATTGCTCTGTTCTCCTTGTTCCACGCCGCCAAGCCGCGCTTGGCCAATGGGTCTTTCCTGAAGGAGAACAATATGAAGCGCGCGACAAGAACGCTCGTTACCGCAGTTGCAATTTCCGCAGCTAGCCCGGCATTCGCGGGCCTGATGTACGTGACGGGCCAGCAAGCGACCGGCACCGGCCTCGGCAATGTATCGACCGTAGTGACCGTGCAGGACAACGGCCCCGGCACCAGTGCCCGCAATTCGAAGGCGAACGCCAACGCGAACGACAACGGACCCGACCCGAGGAAGCACAATGGACGCGAGTCCGGCTGCGTGGCCTTCAACGCGGGCAACCCCAACAAGCCGCTGGAAGACTGCGGCGAAGGGCTCGAGGGCGGCGACAACCACGCGGGCAGTGGCGGCAACAACACCTGGCGGCTGTCGGCGATCGACAAGCTGGCCAATGCCGGCCAGCTCGGCCTGGTCGTCAACATCAGCCAAGGTGCGCCGGGCAATACGGCGGTCCTGAGCAGCCTCTACCTCAGCCTGTTCAATACGGATTCCAACACGACCATGTACTTCAACTATGGGGGCGGCCCCCTGGAGCTGGGCGAAGGCGGCGGCATCGGACAATCTGGCATGTTCCGCTTCGTGCTGGACCAGGACAGTGCGGAGGACGCCATGGAGTTCTGCCAGAACCTGACCCAATGCATCCTCGGTGCCGGCATCGAGTTCGCGCCGGGGACGACGGAGTCGACGCCGGAAACCGTCCATGTCGGCGCCTTCGAACGCCGGGTCGCGGTGCCGGAACCGCTGTCGCTGGCGCTGCTTGGCGCAGGGCTGGTCGGCATGGGCGCCGCCGCGCGCCGGCGTGTGCGCAAGAACGGTTGAGGCGCCGGAACAACGCTCACGCGCGCGCGTGCAAGCGTTCAAGGACGCTGCCGTTCGTTCTCGTAGCTGCACCGTCCTTCGTCACCGTTGCAGTCGAAGATCCAGGTATCGCTATCCTGCGAGACGGCGCGCACCTCGCGACCGTTGCGGACAGCTGGCTTTGTCATGGCAAGCAGCCATGGGTATTCCTCGGGAGTAAAGCGAAAATCGCCGGAGGCCGCGTTCAGGTCGAGGTGATGCGCTGTCCGAATATCCCGCGAAGACGGTGGCAGGATGTCGGGCAGCCAGCCCCGTTCGAACAGCCGGTCGTCGCGAGCCGCCTGCAGTGTGGCATAACGGCTCTTCACCACGTCGCTGGGCAGGAGCAGCAGGAACAGCCAGAAGCCGGCCAGGCACGCCGGCATGGTCCACGCAAGCGCTTTCAGCGCACGCTTCAAGCCGCCGCTTCGAGCGTCACCATCTCGATGCCCGGCAGCTTGCAGTCGCCCACCGCCTGGGCCACCGCGTCGATCGCGGCGCGCCGGGTGAAGCTCTTGCGCCACACGATCACCACGCGGCGCGAAGGCGCCGGGTCGGAGAAGGGGACGTAGGTCAGCAGGCCGTTCGGGTCGTGCATGTCGGCCACCGAGGCGCGCGGCAGCACGGTCAGCCCGATGCCGCTGGCCACCATGTGGCGGATGGTCTCGAGCGAAGAACCCTCGAAGGTGCGCTGCATGCCGTTGCCGGGCGAGGAGTAGCGCGCCATCTCCGGGCACACTTCCAGCACCTGGTCGCGGAAGCAATGGCCGGCGCCCAGCAGCAGCATGGTTTCGAGCTTCAGGTCGTCGGCCGGGATTTCCTTGCGCTTGGCCCAGGGGTGGGTGCGCGGCATGGCGACGACAAAAGGTTCGTCGTACAGGGTCTGCATCGACATGCCGTGGTCCGGCAAGGGCAGGGCCACGATGGCAGCGTCGAGCTCGCCCTGGCGCAGCAGTTCGAGCAGCTTGTGCGTGTAGTTCTCCTGCAGCACCAGCGGCATCTGCGGGACGGTGTCGATCAGGCGTTTTACCAGGGGCGGCAGCAGGTAGGGGCCGATGGTGTAGATCACGCCCAGGCGCAGCGGGCCGGCCAGCGGGTCCTTGTTCTGCTTGGCCAGTTCCTTGATGGCGGCGGTCTGCTCCAGCACGCGCTCGGCCTGGGCCACGATCTGGGCGCCCAGCGGCGTCACCGAGACTTCGGAACCCCCGCGTTCGAACAGGGTCACCCCGAGCTCGTCTTCGAGCTTCTTGATCGCGACGGACAGGGTGGGTTGGGCTACGAAGCAGGCTTCGGCGGCATGGCCAAAGTGTTTGGCGCGCGCGACGGCGACGATGTATTTCAGCTCGGTCAGTGTCATAGGTTCTTTTGCCCAGGTTGGCGCCACTGTGTTGACGTCATCCTGACACAATGTTGGCTATTAGTCAGCCATGATTTCATATTCTATCGAAATCGACTGCCTCGCATCCGACATCTATATAATTGCCAAGCAGGAAGTTAGCCTGTGTTCTCGCGAGGTACCCCATGTCGTCGACCTTCGGCCCGGCGGAAGCCCAGGCCTATATCCACAAGCTGCTGACGGTGATGCACCACCAGGGCGGCTCCGACCTCTTCATTTCCAGTGATTTCCCGCCCAGCATGAAGCACCAGGGCGCGATGAAGCCCCTGAGCCAGCAGCGCCTGTCCGGCGAGGTCACCCGTGCGCTCGCCTTGTCGCTGATGAACGAGCGCCAGCGCGCCGAGTTCGAAGCCGAGATGGAGTGCAATTTCGCGATCTCGCTGCCCGGCGTGTGCCGCTTCCGCGTCAACGTCTTCGTGCAGCAGCAGAGCGTGGGCATGGTGGTGCGCACCATCGCCTCCGAGATCCCGAACTTCGAAAAGCTCGACCTGCCCGAGGTGCTCAAGGAGGTCGTGATGACCAAGCGCGGCCTGGTGCTGGTGGTCGGCGGCACCGGCTCCGGCAAGTCCACCACGCTGGCGGCCATGATCGACTACCGCAACAGCAACTCGGCCGGCCACATCATCACGGTCGAAGACCCGGTGGAGTACGTCCACAAGAACAAGAACTGCCTGGTCACGCACCGCGAGGTGGGCGTGGACACCCACTCCTGGCACAACGCCCTGAAGAACACGTTGCGCCAGGCGCCGGACGTGATCCTGATCGGCGAGATCCGCGACACCGAAACCATGGAACACGCGATCGCCTTCGCCGAGACCGGCCACCTGTGCCTGGGCACGCTGCATGCGAACAATGCGAACCAGACGCTCGACCGCATCATCAACTTCTTCCCGGAAGAGCGCCGCAACCAGCTGCTGATGGACCTGTCCTCGAACCTGCGCGCGGTAGTCTCACAACGCCTGATCCGCACCGAGGATGGCAAGGGCCGCAAGGCGGCCATCGAAATCCTCTTGAACACCCCGACCATCAGCGAGATGATCCTGAAGGGGAACTTCCAGAACATTAAGGAGATCATGCACAAGTCGCGCGAGCTCGGCATGTGCACCTTCGACCAGGCGCTGTACGAGCTCTACAACAAGGGCTTTATCGGCTACGACGAAGCGATCCGCAATGCCGACTCGGCCAACGGCCTGCGCCTGCAGATCAAGCTGTCCGGCGAACGCAAGGGACCGGGCGAGGGCGGAGGCGCCTCGCCCTCGCTGTCCATGGCGATCGAGGAAGAACCGAAAGACGACGCTCCCACTACCTGATTACTTATGCCAGCATTCGAAACCAAGATCTGCACGCGCGCCGAGCTGGCGCAGCGTATCGCCGCACTGCCCAAACCGGTGGTGCTCACCAACGGCGTGTTCGACATCCTGCACCGCGGGCACGTGACCTATCTCGCCCAGGCGCGCGAGCTGGGCGCGTCGCTCGTGGTGGCCGCGAATACCGATGCCTCAGTCAAGCGCCTCGGCAAGGGCGACGACCGTCCGCATAACACCCTGGCCGACCGCATGGCGGTGCTGGCGGCGCTGGAGTCGGTCAGCCTGGTGGTGGACTTCGACGAGGACACCGCGCTGGAAGTGGTGCTCGAAGCGAAGCCAGAGATTTACGCCAAAGGTGGCGATTACGACATGACCGCCATCCCGGAAGGGCAAGCCGTGCTGGCCTACGGCGGCCGCGCGGTCGCCATCGATTTCGAGCATGACCGGTCGACGACCAAGCTGGTGGCCAAGATCCGCGGCTGACCGTAGGGTGGGCGGTCCCCGCCCACGCGTTCAACTCACGGATGCACTGTGGTGACGCGTCCTGGTGTTGAATGACTACAACTCGGTGTCAGGTCTGACATTCGGACACGGACTCTGCCTTAACCAGTGCAACCGTTGAGCTCGTGTCTCAATGTCAGACCTGACACCGGGGTTGTTTTTTCTCGTCCCGCGCTTCGGCACGCACTTGCTGGAGCAGGATCCCCAGCCGATTGAGCCCGGTGCCGTCCTGGCCCGCGCCCCAGAAGTAGTCGACCGGCGACGATTCGACCAAGGGACGCTCGCCGGTCGCCAGCAGCAGTTCGCGTGGCGGCCCCTTGGCGAACTTGATGCGCAGGGCGTGCAGCATCACGCTTTCGCGCACGTCCTCCCAGTCCTCCCGGATCGGATGGATGCGGCTGCGGCCCAGCTCTCGCGCATCCTTGGGCGTTGCAGCGCGGCGGATACGCTCTCGGTAGGCGGCATTCGAAAATTTCTGCGCCTGGAAGTAGTGCTCCACGGTCGGCCAGTACACACCGTTGTCCTCCACTCCCGGGGGACAGAAATTCGATAATTCGAAGTAGGGCATCGACCGTGTGTAGAAGTACACGGGCTGGATCGCGAAATCGTCCATGTCCGGTTCAGGCCCGCAGGAGCTGTTCGAGCGGCTTGCCCGGCTTCGCATCCGGGAACAGCACACGTCTCATGCGCGCGGGATCCGCCTTGAAGGCTTCCGCGCAGGTCTGGACGATCAGCGCATCCAAGCCCAGCGTCGGCCGCAGGTCGCGCCCTTCCAGCAGGTCGGACGGTCCCAGCCCCGGCCAGTCCGCCACCACGCGGCCTCCCTTCACCGCACCGCCCAGCAGCATGGCTGCCGCCCCGGTTCCGTGGTCGGTACCGCCGGTGCCGTTGGCGGCGGCGGTACGCCCGAATTCGGTCGCGACCAGGATCACGGTCTGGTCCCAGGCCGGCCCCATGCCCTGGCGCAGGCCGGCGATCATGTTGTCCAGGTTGCGCAGCTGGTTGGCCAGGCGGCCGTTCTGACCGCTGTGCGTGTCCCAGCCATTCGTTTCGATCATCGCGATGCGTGGGCCGTCGGCGCGTGCGAGGAAGCTCGCGGCCATGCGGCCGGTCTCCTGAGGATTCTGGCGCGCCTGCGCGGCGGCGTCGCCCGCCATGGAGCGCGCTTCCTGGGCCGCCGACCAGAGGGCATGCAGCTGCGGGTCCTGCCCGTAGAGCTGCTCGATGCGCAGCATCAGGTCCTCGTTCGCATGCGGCAGGTTGGAGGGCGCGTAGGAGCTGACTTCGAGCGCGCCGCGCATCGCCATCGGCACCGTGGGCGAGAAGGCAATGCCTTCGCGGCCGCGGCGCGACAGGGACGCCAGGAGGCGGTTCATCCAGCCGTCCTTGAGCGCGTAGGGCGCCTTGCCGCCGGTCTCCAGCACGTTCTGGCCGTCGAAGTGCGAGCGTTCGCGGTAGGGCGAGGCCACCGCGTGGAAGAAGATGGCCTGGCCGGCGCCGTAGAGGGTGTTCAGTTCCGCCAGCGAGGAGTGCAGGGCGAAGGTCCCATCGAGCTTGCTGGCCGCGTCAAGGCCGATGGCGAGTTCGCCGCGCAGGGTGGCGTAGGCCGGGTCGGCGTAGGGAATCACCGTGTTCAGGCCGTCGGCCGCGCCGCGCTGGAGGATGAAGATGAAGCGGCGGCTGGTCGGCGCCTGCGCGAAGGTGATGCGCGGGGCGGCGAGCAGGGCTGCCGCGCCGGCCAGGAAGTGTCGTCGGCTCGTCATCAATCTACCTCCTCAGGAATTCGGGGCAGGCCAGCAGCAGGGCCAGTGCGGTGGTCGGGCTTTCGGCGTTGGCGATGGCCCGCTTCGTCATGTCGCCCAGGGCGCCGGGCAGGACCTGTGGCGCGAGCTGGCGCGCATCGTGCGCGCCGCCCGCCTGGGTGGCCAGGCGCTGCGCCGTCTCCACTCGCCGCACCAGCGCGTCGGGTGCGGCCCAGGCGCCGGCGGTGTCGCCGTAGCCGGCCGGGGAGCCGGGTTTCCACACCGGCTGGCCCAGCCCGTTCATCAGATTGTTCGCCTGCTTGCCCGGCATCTCGCGCCGCCCGAAGGCGCGCATGCTCGAAATCGACCAGTCCCAGGGCGACTTGAACTTGCCGCTCCCTTCCGTCCAGGCTTCGGGCGACAGCACCAGCGTGCGGTAGACGGCGGGCAGCTCGCCGCCGCTTTTCTGGAAGGTGTCGGCCAGGCGCGCGACCAGGGACGGCGGCGGATCGTCCGTCACGAAGTGGCGCGCCAGCTTGAGGGCGATGTGGTGCGCGGTGGCGGGCGCCGCTGCCACGTCGCGCAGGATGGCGCGTGCCTGCTCCTCGCCGCCTTCCGGGTAGCTGCGTCCCAGTACCAGGCGCTTGCCGGGTTCGTGGGCGCCGGGACGGAATCGGAAGGGATTGCCCGGCTCCATGCCGTCCGCGGGGCCTTCGCCGCTCACCGTCCAGCCGGTGAGGGCGCGCGCGAATTCGGTCACGTCGGCCTGGGTATATCCGCTGCGTACGCCCAGCGTATGCAATTCGAGGATCTCGCGCGCCAGGTTCTCGTTGAGGCCTTGCTGCTTGCCGCGCCGTTTGACGGAGCGGCGCCCGAGCTGGCTGTCGGGGCCGACGGAATTGGTCTGGTCGAGGTAATACAGCATCGCCGGGTGGCGCACCACGGCCAGCAGCATGTCCTCGAAGCGGCCCGTCACGTGCGGCCGGATGGCGTCCGCTTCGAACCCGCCGGCCATGAGGATCACCTGCTGCTTCTCGGCCGACACCGCGAAGTGATTCGCCCAGAAGTGCACCAGCCGCTCCATGAAGGGCGTGCCGCTTTGCAGGGCGCTGGCCGCGCGTGCGCCGACCGCCGCCTGGTAGGTTTCGCGGCCCTGGCGCTGGAAGGCTTCGCGCATGGCCTGGCGCTCGACGTCGGGCGCCGCGCGCAAGGTGCGCTGCTGGACGGCCCAGTCGCGCGCCAGCGCTTGGGTAGACGGCTGCTTTTGCCAGGGGGCGGGCAAGACCTCGTAGCGCTCGGGCTGGGACAGGAGCCAGCGCTGCGGATCGTTCGGCAGCGCCTCGTCCGGCCGTGCGCCGAGGCCGAAGCGGTTGAGGGCGATGGATTCCTTGCTCATGTTTGCATTCCCTCGAGGGGGCAGAACGTTCCAATATTTTCTCGCAGTAAAGCCGAGGATGATCCGATCCCCACCAGCCCGTCAAGCGATTCGTGGCAAAGGTTTCCTCAGCCGGCCGCCTTCTCCGGGGCTGCGGCGCGCGCCAGCAGGATTTCCGGATTGGCCAGGTGCACGGTCTGGGTCGGATAGGCAAAACCGATGCCTTCCTGCTCGAAGCGCTCGAACAGGGCGATGTTGATGGCCTGCTGCACGTCCATGTAGACGCCGAAGTCCGGCGTCTGCACGATGTAGACGACCTCGAAGTCGAGCGAGGAGGCGCCGTAGGACTTGAAGTGGGCGCGGTCGAATTTCACCTGGGGCTGTGCTTCCACCGCTTCGCGCAGGATGCCGGGAATCGCCAGCAGCTGCTGCTTGCTGATCTCGTAGACCACGCCGATGCCGAACACGATGCGGCGGGTCTGCATGCGCTTGTAGTTGCGGATACGGCTTTGCAGCAGGTCGCTGTTCGAGAACACGATCTGCTCGCCCCCGAGTCCTCGGATGCGGGTGGTCTTCAGGCCGACGTATTCGACCGTGCCGGAGAAATCGTCGACGGTGATGAAGTCGCCCACCACGAAGGGTTTGTCGAGCACGATCGAGAGCGACGAGAACAGGTCGCCCAGGATGTTTTGCATGGCCAGGGCGACGGCGATGCCGCCGATCCCGAGGCTGGCCACAAGGGTTGTGATGTTGACGCCGAAGTTATCCAGGATCATCAGGGCGATGACGGCCCACAACAGCACACGGGCCACGAAGCCCAGCGCCGCGGTGGACGTGGTGCTGGCCGCATCCTGCTCGCCGCGCCGCACGCGGTAGTAATGCAGCCAGCCGTGCACCGCGACGTCGCCCCAGCGCGCCATCTGCAGCAGCAGGGCGGTGACGGCCAGGTGCGACAGGATGGTGGCGGTCTTCGTCGGCAGCGCCAGCCAGTGCGAACCGGCGTAGATGCCGATCGCCAGCATGAACAGCGGGTGGGTGGCAGCCAGCACCTTGGCGGCGAGGTCGTCCAGCCAGGTCGTGGTGTGTTGGGCGAAGGCCGCAATGCGGCCGACCAGCAGTTTCCTTGCAGTGTACAGCAGCAGGCAGGTGGCGATGGCGATGCCGGCCGCGATCGACTAGGCCAGCAAGTCGTTGTTCCAGAGCGTGTATTGCATGTGTTCCTTTCTGTCGGAGCGTCCGGTACAGGCTGCCACAGTCGGCACCCGGGCAGCGCGCTGGAGCGATGTCGCGGCAGCGCCACGTCGGGGAAGTGAATTAGTGTAACGGGAATAACATATTTGAACAAATTAACATGATTTCAGGAAATATCTTCGCAAAAGCGGACAATGGCGCGGCGAACGGCTGCTATGATGCCGGCTGTCCATGGCCCGGCCGTCCCGCCCTTCGCTTCCCGCGAGTACCAAGATGAGTGAATTCGACAAGACCTTTGCGCCCCAGTCCGAGGCGCCCATGACCCTTGCCCAGCGCTTCAGCCTGCTGCACGACAAGGCCGACGACGATGTCATCGACGCCAGCCTGCGCTCCGGCGTCGAATTGCGCGGGGCGACGCCCTGGATCTTGATGTTCGCCATCCTGGTGGCCTCGATCGGTCTGAACATCAACTCGCCGGCCGTGATCATCGGGGCCATGTTGATCTCGCCGCTGATGGGACCGATCACGGGGATCGGCTACGGCATCGGCATCTACGATTTCCCGCTGATCCGGCGTTCGCTGCTGAACCTCGGCATCGCGGCGGCGATCAGCCTGGTGACCTCGACCCTGTATTTCCTCCTCACGCCGCTCGACGAAGCCCAGTCGGAACTGCTGGCGCGCACCACGCCCACGCTGTGGGACGTGCTGATTGCCCTGACCGGCGGCCTGGCCGGCATCATCGGCATGACCCGGCGCGAAAAATCGAACGTCATCCCGGGCGTGGCGATCGCGACCGCCCTGATGCCGCCGCTGTGCACGGCCGGCTACGGCCTGGCCAACGGCCAGTGGGCGGTGTTCGGCGGAGCCTTCTACCTGTTCTCGATCAATTGCGTCTTCATCGCGGTGTCGACCGTGATCGTCATCGAATTCCTGCGCCTGCCGCACCGCAAGTTCGTCGACGCCGGCGTCGAGCGGCGCGTCAAGCGCACCCTGTGGACGGTGGTGCTCCTGACCGCCCTGCCCAGCATCTACCTGGCGATCCAGCTGGTCGACAACGAGGTGTTCGGCCACCGGGCGCGCCAGTTCGTGCGCACCGAGTTCGGAGACGCCAGCACCCACGTTGTCGACGTCCAGCTCGAACCGCTGCGGCGCCAGATCGAGCTCACGCTGATCGGCCCGCGCATGCCCCGGGCCGCGATCCAGGCGATCGAGAAGCGCATGCCCCAGGCTGGCCTGGACGGCGCGACCCTGGTGGTCCACCAGGCCGAGGATAGCCGCGTCGACGTCGGCGTACTCAAGGCCGACATCCTCGCCGAGATCTACCGCGACACCCAGCAGGGCCTGCGCGAGCGTGACGCCACTATCGCCCAGCTGCGCCAGGAGCTGGCAAAGCGCGACGCGCGCCGCGATGCCTGGCGCGAGACCGCCTTCGACATCCGCAACGAGTTCGTGGCCCAATATCCGGCCTGCACCGAGGTGCTGATGGGCGTGGCCCTGGTGGCGGCCGAGGAGGGCAAGCCGGCGGCCGAGGCGCCGATGTTGACCGCCACCTGCAAGCGCGCCCTGGCGCCGGCCGACGCGCAGCGCGCCCAGGCCTGGCTCACGACCCGCACCAAGAACGATGGCGCGCGGCTGTTGCTGATCCCGGCGCCGCGCCGGCGCTGACGCTTATTTACGCTTGCGCCCGCCGCCGGCGAAGGCCTCGATCTTCTTTGTCGGACCGGACACGATCAGGAGATCGGCCGGCAGGATGCGGGTCTCGGGCAAGGCGTGCTGGAAATCCTCGTTGGCGCGCTTGACCCCGACCACCGTCACGCCGTGGCGCGAGCGCACATGCGACTCCGCCAGGCTCTGGTGGTGGGTGTCGGCCGGCGCATGGATCTTGGCGATCGCGAAGCCGTCCTCGAACTCGATGAAATCCATCATGCGTCCCGTGATCAGGTGGGCCACGCGCGCGCCCATGTCGGCTTCCGGGTAGACCACGTGGTGGGCGCCGATGCGCTGGGCGATCTGGCCGTGCTCGGGCGTCTTGGCCTTGACCCAGATGTCCTTGATCCCGAGTTCGGTCAGCACCATCAGGGTCATCAGGCTGGCCGACAGGTCGGAGCCGATCGCCACGATGGCGTGGGAAAAGTCGGCAACGCCCAGCTGCAGCATGACGTTCTCGTTGGTGGAGTCGGCCTGCACCGCGTGGGTCAGGCGGTCACCCCAGAACTGCACCAGGTCTTCGCGCTGGTCGATGCCCATGACGTCGTGGCCGAGGCGGATCAAGGATTGGGCCACGGCGCCGCCGAAGCGTCCCAGGCCGATCACGACCACGCTGTCGCTCGCGGAAAACGCGAACTGCTCTGTAAAAATCCTACCCAACAATTGGATGCTCCTCCGGATAACGATAAGGCATGCGCCGTTCGCCCAGCACGAGCGAAGTGGCGAGCGTGATGGTGCCGACCCGGCCCATGAACATCAGGAGGGCAAGCAGCAGCTGTCCGGCCATCGGCAGGTCGGGCGTGATGCCGGTCGACAGGCCGGCGCTGCCGAAGGCGGCGATGACCTCGAAAATGATCTCGTTGGTCGGCAGGTGGGTCATGCGCAGCAGGATGACCGTGGCCACCGCGACCACGAGGCTGCCCAGCACCAGCACCGTGATGGCCTGGCGCTGGGCGGGCGCGCCGACCCGCCGCCCGAAGGCCTCGGTGTCGGCATGTCCTTTCGCTTCGGCGATGACGAGCAGGGCCAGCACTGCGATGGTGCCGACCTTGACGCCCCCCGCCGTGCCGGCGCTGCCGCCGCCGACGAACATCAGGAAGTAGTGCACCGCCCAGGTTTCGTGGGTCAGCGCCCCGATGTCGACGGTATTGAAGCCGGCGGTGCGCGCGGCGACGGACATGAACATGCTGTTCAACATTTTGTCGACGACGGCAAACGTCCCGAGCGTGCGCGGGTTGTCCCACTCGAACAGCAGCACGGCGAGGAAGCCCCCGGCCAGCAGGATGGCGGTGCCGCTCAGGGTCAGCTTGGTGTGCAGCGACCAGTGGCGCGGATCGCGGTAGCGGTGGCGCAGGTCGTGCAGCACGGGAAAACCGATGCCGCCGATGACGATGGCGAACATGACCGGCACCAGGACGAGGGCGTCGCCGGCATAGCGCACGAGCCCGTCCGCATGGATCGAGAAACCGGCATTCGTGAAGGCCGAGACGCCGTGGAAAATGCCGCTCCAGGCAGCGTCCTCCCAGGCCTGCCCATGTCCGAAATGCAGCCTGAGCGTCAGGGCCAGGGCCAGCGCCAGCTGGCAGGTCACGGTAACGGCGACCACGACCCTGCCGACCTTGGCGACATCGCCCAGGCCGAGCGTGCGGCTCTCGGCGTGGGTGAACATGCGGCTGCGCAGCCGCGGCGAGCGGTTCACCATCAGGCCGAGCAGGGTGGCCGCAGTCATCAGGCCGATGCCCCCCAGCTGGAACAGGAGCAGCAGCGCCACCTGGCCGAAAGGTGACCAGTAGGTGCCGGTATCGACGATCGCCATGCCCGTCACGCACACCGCCGACACCGCGGTGAACAGCGCGACATTCCAGGGCGCGCCGATGCCTTCGCTGCGGGCCGCCGGCAGCATCAGGAGCAGCATGCCGGCCACGATCGCCAGCAGGAAGGCGAGAGCGACCGCGCGGGCCGGATGGATGACGGTCTTCATGCGCTGTAGTTACCGTTCGGAGTCCGAGGTGTCGGGGTCGGAATTATACGCTTGACAATGGGTGCAGGGCAGACGCGCTCACCCGGAATGCATCATAGATGTCGGAGTCTAGATGAATTCGATGTTTTCCGTTGACGAAGGTAGATGGTTGATGTGAAACTCCCAAACCATGTAGACAAGTTTGTCTATTGATATGAGAGGAACGCATGTCCGGTAAATCCATGATCTTCATTGCCTTCGCCACCGGCGCCGCCTGTTCCGGTGCACAGGCATGGCAGACCGATCCACCGGTGGCGCCGGCCGCATCGAAGCCCGCCACGGTCGAGGTCAAGGCCAATGCCGACACCCTGCGCCGCAACGACACCGCCAGCCGCAGCGTCGTCACCCATGAGGAGCTGGTGAAGTACGGCGACCGCTCGGCGCTGGATGCGATGAAGCGGCTGCCCGGCGTGACGGTGGTCGATGGCGCCGTGCGCATGCGCGGCCTGGGCAGCGGCTATACCCAGGTGCTGGTCGACGGCGAGCGCGCCCCGGCGGGTTTTTCGCTGGAGGCGCTGGCGCCGGAATCGATCGAGCGCATCGAGGTGATCCGCGCCGCGACGGCGGAATTCAGCACGCAGTCGATCGCCGGCACCATCAATATCGTGCTGCGCAAGGCGGTAGGGAAGAACGCCGGGGAGCTCAAGCTCGGCGCCGGTGGCGGAGAAGGAGGCAACCGCTCGCGAGGCATTATCCTGGGCCATTCGGGCAAGCGTGGCGGCATGAGCCACACCGTGGGCGCCAACCTGGCGCGCGGCGCCTTTCCGTCCACATCGGTGGAGCGGGAAACCGCGCTCGCGCCAGGCGGCGCGCTGCGCGAGCTGCGCGAGACCACCTCGGTCTATGACCGTAAATTCACCGCCGTGAACGCGAACGCGCGCCTGTCCTGGGCCTTCGGCGGCGGCAACAGCCTGAGCTGGCAGACCTTCTTCAACGACGGCCGCTCGCGCGGTACCGAAGACAATCGCAGCGAGACCCTGGCCGGCCCTGCCTATCCCTACCCATTGATGCCGGCCTGGTTCATCATCGACAGCAGCAGCCTGCGCAGCGAGCTGGCGCTGGCCAGGAAGCGCGAAGGCGGCGCGAAGCTGGACGCCAAGCTCGGATGGAACGCGTCGCGCAGCGAACGCAGCCTCGCGCGCCAGGGTTTCCAGGGCGGGTCCATGGTGCTGGACAACCGCGACGACAGCCACATCCGCGAGAAGGGCTTTACCAGTACCGGCAAGTACACCGTGCCCTTGATCACGGATCACGCCTTTGCCTTCGGCTGGGATGCGGGCCGCAGCCGCTACCGCCAGCGTAATGTGCGCACTGATGCCGCGCTGGCCGGGTCGACCCCCTTCGAATTCGACAACGGTTTCGCCACGACGCTCAAGCGCCTGGCAGTGTATGCGCAGGACGAGTGGGACGTGCGCCCTGGCTGGTCGGTCTACCTGGGGGCGCGCTGGGAAGGCGTGCGCATGCACACCACGGGCGAGGAGTTCGCCCCGGCACGCTCGCGCTACAGCGTCTTCAGCCCGCTGGCCCAGACGGTCTGGAAAATCCCGGGGACCAAAGGAGACCAGCTGCGCCTGGCCCTGACGCGTACCTACCGCGCACCGCCGCTTTCGCGCCTGGTGCCGACGCTGTTCTACCAGACCTTCAACACCGAGGTCTCGCCCGACATCGTCGGCAACCCGGCGCTGCGGCCGGAACTGGCCACCGGGCTCGATGCGGCATGGGAGCACTACTTCGCGACCGGCGGCCTGGTCTCGATCAGCGCCAGCAGCCGCGCGATCCGCGACTTCATCCGCAGCACCGTGAGCTTCGACGGCGCCCGCTGGATCTCGGCGCCGGTCAACCAGGGCGACGCGCAGGTACGCAGCCTGGCGCTGGAAGCCAAGCTGTCCATGAAGACACTGGGGCGCGACTGGCCGCTCGAATTGCGCGCCAACGTGAGCCGCAACTGGTCCAGCGTGGACGCCGTGCCCGGCCCGGGCAACCGGCTCGACCGCCAGCCGCGCTGGTCGGCCAACCTCGGAGCCGACTACAGCGGACGCCTCTTCTCGACCGGCGCCAGCTTCAGTTTCGTGTCAGGCGGCTGGACGCGGACCTCGGCAGCCCAATCCATGTACGGCACGGCGACGCGCGACCTGGAGCTGTACGCCCTCTACAAATTCAGCCCGTTGCGCATGCTGCGTTTCACGGCCAGCAACCTGCTGGCGCCTGTTCGCTCGGGGACCTCCGTGTATGCGGATGCGCGCGGCCTGCGCGAAAGCAGTGACAACAGCCCCAGCTACCGCAGCTGGCGATTGCTGTACGAGCAGAAGTTCCAGGCCAACTGAGCGAGGAGGGCGGCTTTGCCGCATCCGTGGCACACTTGGGGCCTGCCGACTCAAGACGAAAGCCCCGATGCGCATCCTGCTGGCCGAAGACGATACCTCCTTGGGTGAGACCATCCAGGCCTGGCTGCGCCTGGACCAGCATGCGGTAGACTGGGTGCGCCGCGGCGACTCCGCCCAGACGGCGCTCGCCACCCACCATTACGACTGCGTGCTGCTCGACCGCGGCTTGCCAGGCATGTCCGGCGACGAGCTGCTGTCAAACCTGCGCGCCAGGGGAAACATGGTGCCGGTCATCCTGATCACCGCCTTCAATGCACTGGCCGACCGGGTCGAGGGCCTGGACCTGGGCGCCGACGACTACCTGGTCAAGCCCTTCGAGCTGGAGGAGATGTCGGCCCGCATCCGGGCCGCGGTGCGGCGCGGCGCCAGCCAGGCGAGCAATGTGCTGGGCCACGCCGGCATCGCGCTCGACCTCGAGACCCGCCAGGCCAGCCTGCACGGCCAGCCTGTCGCGCTGACGGCGCGCGAATACCACGTGCTGCTCGCCCTCCTGCAGCGCAAGAACGCCATCGTCACCCGCGCCCAGATCGAAGAAAGCCTGTACGGCTGGGGCGAGGAGGTCGAGAGCAATGCCATCGAGGTCTACATCCACAACCTGCGCAAGAAGTTCGGCAGCGACAGCATCGTCACGGTGCGCGGACTCGGCTACCGGCTGAAAGACGATGAGCATTGACGCGCGCACGCCCTGGTCGCTGCGGCGGCGCCTGCTGGGGGCCATCCTGGCTGCCAGCGCCGTGCTGTGGCTGGCCAGCCTGGGCACGCTGACGGCCATCGCCTGGCAGGAAACCGGCGAAGTCTTCGACGATGCGCTCGAAGAGTCGGCCTATATGCTGATGGCGGCAACGACAAGCTTCGAGGCACGCGGCCTGCTGGCGCGCCAGAACCCGCTCGAGGGTGACGAGGTGCGCCGGGTCGACATGCAGTACCAGATCGTGGTGGGCAGCCAGGTGGTCCAGCGCACGGCAGGCGCCCCGAGCCGTCCTTTCGTCGGCGCCTTCGACGACGACCACGGTTTCGTCGATCTGCTCGTCGACGACGATCGCTGGCGCGTCTTCGTGGTGCGCGACGAAGCGCGCCGTTTCGAGGTGCAGGTCGGCCAGCGTGCCGAAAAACGCTTCGACATCCTGGAAGAACTGGCGGACGCGCTGTGGCTGCCGGTGCTGGGTTTCCTCCTGCTGCTGGCCTTCGTCGTCTGGTGGCTGACGGGGAGGGTGCTGGCGCCGCTGCACCGCACCGCCCAGGCCATCGCGGCCAAGACCCCCGAGGACCTGGGCCGTGTCGACGCCCAGGGACAGCCGCGCGAACTGCTGCCGATCATCACGGCATTGAACGAGGTGCTGGGGCGCCTGGATAGCGCCCTGCAGGCCGAGCGCCGCTTCACGGCCGACGCCGCGCACGAGTTGCGCACGCCGCTGGCGGGCCTGCACATGCACGTGCAGCTGCTGCAGCGCCAGCATCCGGACCTGAGCGCGCCCTTCCAGAAGCTGCGCGGAGATATCGGGCGCCTGACGGCGCTGGTCGACAGCCTGCTCACCCTGGCGCGCCTCGATCCGCTGGCGCGTGCGCAGCTGGCCGGGCAGGAGGTCGCGCTGCGGCCGCTGTTCGAGACGCTGCAGGCCGAGTATGCGGAAGAAGCGGCGCAGCGCAACATCCAGCTAGTCCTGCGCTGCGAAATCGCGGCGCTGCGGGCCGATCCGCAGATGCTGGGCATCGTGCTGCGCAACCTGGTCGGTAACGCCTTGCGCTACTGCCCGGCGGGCAGCCGGGTCGAGGTCGAGGCCATTGAGCACGCGGGCGGCGGCCGGATCGCAGTGCTTGACGATGGTCCGGGCGTGGATGAGGCCAGCCGCCGGCGCCTGACGGAGCGTTTCTTCCGGGTGCTCGGGACGGAGGAGGGCGGCAGCGGGCTCGGCCTATCGATCGTGAAGCGCATCGCCGAGTTGCATGGCGCGGAACTCGCCTTCGGACCGGGCCTGGGCGGACGCGGGCTGGGCGTGACGCTCGACTGGCCGCGCCCGTCTTAAGATCGGATTAATGTCCGCTCGGTGTAATGCTCACCTGACTTCATTCATCACACCAGGGAGCACACCATGAAACGCATTCTCCAGATTTCCTGCATCACCACCCTGCTGGTCGCCTCGGCCTTCGCCGTCGGCCAGACCACCGGCTACACGGGCCCCTCGACCAAAGCTGCCCCTGCGGGTTATACCGGCCCGTCGAGCGTGCCGCTGATGAAGGCGAAGGACCTGCTGGACAAGGGCAAGGACGACCAGTTTGCCCGCCTGCAGGGCAAGATCGTCAGCCACAAGGGCGGTGAGGACTACGAATTCGCCGACGCGAGCGGCAAGATCACCGTCGAAATCGACGCTGAACACTTTCCGGCTGGTGTGACCGTCGACCAGAACACCGTGGTCGAACTGACCGGGGAATTCGACAAGGAGACCTTCGGCGAGTCGACCTTCGAGGTCAAGGCGATGAAAGTCGTCGGCAAGTAAGAACCGTAGGGTGGGCGGTCCTCCGCCCACGCGTCCAAACTGCGCGAGAATAGACGCAGCGTGGTTTCAACCGTGATCTGAACGCGTGGGCAGAAACTGCCCACCCTACGAGAATCGCTCCGAGCGGCGGGCGCGCCAGCCCAGGCCCAGCAAGCCCGCCGCCAGCATCAGCCAAGTGTGCGGCTCCGGCGCCTGCGACATCATGGTCAAGGTCGTGTCGCTGGTCCAGTACAGGTGCCGCTCGGTCGTCATGCCTGGATTGAACTCATAAGCGTAATGCTGGTCGCCGGTCGTGATCAGGCGGCCGCCGCCGACCCAGCCCTCCGGGTCGCTGCCATAGCTGCCGACACTGAAGTGCAGGCCGCTGTCGGGCGAAAAGGAAAAACCGGTTGCGCCGCAGAAATAATAGGCATTGCTGGTCGGCGCGCAGGCGATGTAGTCGAGCTCGCCGACAACGAGGGACAGCAGTTCTTCCTTTTCCAGCAGGCCGTCGCCATCCAGGTCATTTCCCTTGAAGGAACCCGCGATGACCTCATCGGGCAGGAAGCTGTTCGACACGCTGTCGTAGAAGCCGTTGAAGGAAAATCCCCAGGAGATGGGGTCTGCGTGGGCAGCGGTGCAGCAGAGCAGCAGGGCGCCGGTGGAAAGAAACTTTTTCATGTGCTTACCTCGAGCAAAGACAGGGCGCCGATCAATGTATTACCCGCTCAGCGTACTCCTGTGCCTGCCGACTTGCGTGTGCCCCAGCTCACATTTCTGCATTGTGTCTTCGCGGCGCAACACAATGTCACATTGCCGTTTGGAAAGGCAGCGCGATTGACAAAGCAAATGGTCTTGGGAAGAATCGCCCGACCCGAAAGCGTCCTGGCCCCGCCTGCGCTTGCAATTCAAGGACGATATTCATGACCATGTTCTCTGTTTCACCCATCCCGCCGGACCTGATCCACGGCGCGGTCGAGATCGAGCAGCGCGCGGAGAGCATCCTGCCGCACCGCCTGCCGGCCTGGGCGCGCGCGCAGTGCCGGGATACGCAGCTGGCGATGGTGCAGTCGCAGCCCTCCGGCGTGCGCCTGGCCTTCCGGACCACGGCGCGTAGCGTCGAGCTGGTTACTTTGCCGACCAAGCGCAACTACCGCGACATGCCGCCGCGCCCGGACGGGGTGTATGACCTGCTGGTCGACGGCCGCCTGGTGCAGCAGGCCAGCGCGCCGGGCGGCAAGGTGCTGAACATCGATATGGTGAGCGGCGCCAGCACGCTGGTGGCCGGCGCACCGCACACCCTGCTTTTCACCGACCTGCCGCCGGGAGAAAAGACGGTCGAGATCTGGCTGCCGCACGACGAGACCACCGAGCTGGTGGCGCTGCATGCGGATGCGCCGCTCGTACCCCTCGCGCCCGCGGGCAAGCGCCGCTGGCTGCACCACGGCAGTTCCATCAGCCAGGGCTCGAACGCCATCCACCCCACCGGTATCTGGCCGGCGGTGGCGGCCGGCCAGGCCGGGGTCGATCTGCTCAACCTCGGTTTCGGTGGCAGCGCCCTGTTGGATCCGTTCACGGCGCGCACGATCCGCGACCTGGAGGCCGACCTGATCAGCATCAAGATCGGCATCAACCTGGTCAACCTGGATCTGATGCGCCTGCGCGCCTTCGGGCCGGCCATGCACGGCTTCCTCGATACGATCCGGGAAGGCCACCCGGGTACGCCCCTGCTCGTGATATCGCCGATCTTCTGCCCCATCCATGAAACCACGCCAGGGCCGACGATGGTCGATGGCAAGGCATTGAGCCGCGGGCAGCTGCGCTTCCGCACGACGGCCAGCGAGGCCGAAGTCCGGCAGGGCAAGCTGACCTTGGCCGTCATCCGCGAGCAATTGAAGGAGATCGTGGGCGAACGGGCGCAGTTTGATGCCGCAATCCACTATCTTGATGGCAGGGAGTTATATGGGCCAGAGGACAATGCGCGCCTGCCCTTGCCCGACGAATTGCATCCGGACGCGCAGGCGCACCGATTGATCGGCGAACGCTTTGTCGAAAAAGCCTTCGCCGCCGGCGTGTTCAAGGAGGCGGGAAGCCTTTAGAGGCCGCCGGCGTAGCCGTTCTGGCGCCAGGCTTCGTAGACGACCACGGCGACGGTGTTGGAGAGATTGAGGCTGCGGTTGTCCGGCCGCATCGGGAGGCGGATGCGCTGGCTGGGCGGGAAGGTTTCGCGCAGGGCAGGGTCGAGGCCGCGCGATTCGGCGCCGAAGACGAACACGTCGCCCGGCTGGAATGCTGCGTTCGCAAACGGCGCGGAACCGTGGGTGGTCAGGGCGAACATGCGTGCCGGATCCGGTTTCGCATCCTGCAAAAATGCTTCCCAGTTCTTGTGCACCTTCATGGTCGCATAGTCGTGGTAATCCAGGCCGGCGCGGCGCATCTTGGCGTCGTCGAGCGGGAAGCCGAGCGGCTCGATCAGGTGCAATTGCACGCCGGTGTTCGCGCACAGGCGGATGACGTTGCCGGTATTCGGCGGGATTTCCGGTTCGACCAGGACGACGTGAAACAAAGCTTTCTCCTATCAGCTATCAGTGGGGCGGGGTGCGGGCGAACACGAAGTTCGTCACGCGCGCCGCGCCGGCGCGTTTGAGCACGCCGGCGAGTTCATCGAGTGTGTGGCCGCTGGTCATGACGTCGTCGACCACGCCGACGTGCCGCCCGGCCAGCGAAGCCTGTCCGTCCGCGAGCGCAAAGGCGCCGCGGACGTTGCGGCGCCGTTCCCCCGGCGCCACGCCGGACTGGGCCGCCGTCTCGAGCACGCGCTCGAGCAGGCGCGGCGCCAGCGGAACGCCGAGCCCCTTCGCCAGGGGACGGGCGACCTCGAGCGCCTGGTTGTAGCCGCGCTCGACCAGCCGGCGTGGCCCCAGCGGCACCGGACACAGCAGGTCGGGCAGGGGAGCGCCGGTGTGCAATGCCGCCTCAGTCAGCCGCGTCGCCATCCAGGGCGCCAGCGCCAGCCGGGCGCCGAATTTCAGCCCCAGCACCAGGCCGTCGAGCGGCGCCGCGTAGTCGCAGGCCGCGACGGTGGCGTCGAAAGCCGGCGGTTCGGCCAGGCAGGCGCCGCAGCGGCGCCCGGCGTCGATGGCGTCGACCGGATTGGCGCAGCAGGGACAGCGCGGGCGGCGGACTGCCGCATAGGCCAGCGAGCAGGCGCCGCACACCGCCCCATCCTGCACGGCGCCGCACAGCGCGCAGCTGGACGGCAGCAGTGCCTGCAGCAGCATCCGGGGCAGGGCGGCCAGGCGGGACGAAGGGGAAACCATGGGCATCGGCTCAATCCAGCGCAACCATGTACACTCCCGGCATTATCTCATTTGTCCGCTTCACCACCATGGCTTCACCGCAACCCCCATCCAAGATGAGCGCGCCGATCGACCTCGAGCGCGTGCGCACCCTGTTCGCCCAGCCCGGCCGCATCGCGCCGTCCGATTTCCTGCGCCGCGAGATCGCGGGCCGCATGCACGAGCGCCTGCAACTGGTGAAAATCGCGCCCAAGCAGGTGCTTGACGCCGGCTGCGGCACGGGCGCCGACCTGGCCCTTCTGCAGAAGACTTATCCGGCCGCCCAGATCCTGGGCATCGACGCGGCGCCGGCCATGGCGGCTGCGGCGAAGGCGCCGGCCCCGAGCACCCGTTCGCTGAACCAGATGCTCAGC
The DNA here is from genome assembly GCA_040758275.1 of Pseudomonadota bacterium. Classification (GTDB taxonomy): domain Bacteria; phylum Pseudomonadota; class Gammaproteobacteria; order Burkholderiales; family Burkholderiaceae_D; genus Telluria. The sequence goes on along the minus strand of JBFLVV010000030.1, from coordinate 2,782 downwards.
CGTTTGTTGCCGGCCAAGGCCGGGGTCGACATCCTGTGCGGTGACTTCGGCCACCTGCCTTTCGGGGCGAACTCGCTCGACCTGCTGTGGTCGAACCTCGCGCTGCACTGGCATCCCCAGCCCGACCGCGTGTTCGCCGAGTGGCGCCGCGTGCTGCGCGTGGAAGGCCTCCTGATGTTCTCGAACTTCGGCCCGGACACCTTCATCGAGCTGCGCACCGCCTTTGCCGCCATGGATGAAACCCCGCATACACTGCCTTTTGTCGACATGCACGACTTCGGCGACCAGCTGGTGGAGGCGGGCTTCTCCACGCCGGTGATGGACATGGAGCGCATCACGGTCACCTACGACACGGCGGAAAGCCTGCTGGAGGACGTGCGCGCGATCGGCGGCAACCCCCTGGCCACGCGCCGCCGCGGCCTGATCGGACGTGCGGCCTGGCAGCGCATGCTCGATGCGCTGGAGGCAGGGCGCCGTCCGGATGGCAAGCTCGGCTTGAGCTTCGAGGTCATCTATGGACACGCCTTCCGCCCGGCGCCGCGTGTCACGGCGGCCGGCGAAGCCATCGTGCGCTTCCAGCCGCGCAAGCCTGGCTGAGCTATTTATATTGCACTGCACTCACGGCACCGCTGTAGGTCAAAGCGTCCTGTTGCCCCTCGGTGGACGGATTTTCCTTGAATAAAAATTACTGATTTGGATATAATCAATCGCTATTTTTGTCGCCAAGTAAGAAAAATCGCTGAAAAAGCGAGCACTTCCTGGCAAAAAATAGAATTGAATTGCAGCATTAGCAGAGCCGCCGGTGACGGGTAGCAGACGTTAGCAGCCACCGGCGTGGAGGTAGACCCACCGTTCCGCAGCGCAATTTCGCGGTATTGGTACGTGCCTTTCTGCGAAATACGTTTCGGAGCGGCGGCAGTTCGTTCATGGAGCTGCCGACCGTTAAAAATATTTTTATTTTGGGTGGTTGGGGACAACATGACATACGCATCGCGACTTGGGGCCTGGTTGTTTGGCCTCGCAGCAACGGCCGGCATCCCAGCATGGGCTGCCGATCCGCAAATCACGGGCCGGCCGCAGGAACACCAGCTGAACATGCAGACCCCCGTGAGCGCCGTCGGCCACGATATCTACGACCTGCACAACTGGATGATGATCGTCTGCCTGGTCATCTTCGTCGGCGTGTTCGGTGTCATGTTCTACTCGGTGTTCAAGCACCGCAAGTCGCTCGGCCACAAGCCCGCCACCTTCCACGAATCGACCGCCGTCGAAATCGCCTGGACCATCGTTCCCTTCCTGATCGTCATCGGCATGGCCCTGCCTGCCACCAAGACCGTCGTCGCACTGAAGGACACCTCGAACGCCGACATCACCATCAAGGCCACCGGCATGCAGTGGAAATGGGGCTATGACTACCTGAACGGCGAAGGCGAGGGCATCTCCTTCCTGTCGAACCTGGCGACGCCGCGCAGCCAGATCGGCCTGCCGGGCGAAGCCGCCACCGAGAAGAAGGGCGAAAACTACCTGCTGGAAGTGGACAACGAGATGGTCGTCCCGGTCGGCAAGAAGATCCGCATGGTCTTCACCGCCAACGACGTGATCCACGCCTGGACGATTCCCGCCTTCGCCATCAAGCAGGACGCCATCCCCGGCTTCGTGCGCGACGGCTGGTTCAAGGCCGACAAGGTCGGCGTCTACCGTGGCAACTGCGTCGAGCTGTGCGGCAAGGACCACGCCTTCATGCCGATCGTCGTGCGCGTCGTCTCCGCCGAGGACTACACTGCCTGGGTGGCCGGCGAGAAGAAGAAAATGGCGGCCCTGGCCGACGATCCGAACAAGGTCTGGACCATCGATGAACTGAAGACCCGCGGCGAGCAGGTCTACAACGCCAACTGCGTGGCCTGCCACCAGGCCAACGGCAAGGGCGTGCCGAACGCCTTCGCGCCGCTGGATGGCTCGCCGAACGTGCTGGGCGCCAAGGCGCACCAGGTCGACATCCTGCTCAACGGCCAGGACACCCCGGCCTATCCGTCGGCGATGCCGGCCTGGAAGCAGCTCTCGGACACCGAGATCGCCGCGGTGATTACCTATACCCGCAACTCCTGGTCGAACAAGGCCGCGGAAAACATCGTGCAACCGGCCGAAGTGCTGGCCGCACGCAGCAAGTGATTAGCTATTTAGCTTCAGGGAAATCGACATGACTACCAGCACCATCGATCACGATCACGCGCACGGCCACGACCATGACCACGCGCACGACCATCCGCACGGCTATCGCCGCTGGCTGTTCGCCACCAACCACAAGGACATCGGCACCCTCTACCTGTGGTTCTCGTTCATCATGCTGCTCTCGGGCGGCGTGCTGGCGCTGATGATCCGCACCGAGCTGTTCGAGCCGGGCCTGCAGTTCTTCCGCCCCGAATTCTTCAACCAGCTGACCACCATGCACGGCCTGGTAATGGTCTTCGGCGCGATCATGCCGGCCTTCGTGGGCTTCGCCAACTGGATGCTGCCGCTGCAGGTGGGCGCCTCGGACATGGCCTTCGCCCGCATGAACAACTTCTCGTTCTGGCTGCTGCCGCCGGCGGCGATCCTGCTGGCCGCGTCCTTCTTCTCGCCGGGCGGCGCCACTGCGGCGGGTTGGACTCTTTATGCGCCGCTGTCGACCCAGATGGGCCCGGGCATGGACATGGCGATCTTCGCCATGCACATCATGGGCGCCTCGTCGATCATGGGCTCGATCAACATCATCGTCACCATCCTGAACATGCGCGCGCCGGGC
>JBFLVV010000029.1:0-59545 GCA_040758275.1 Pseudomonadota bacterium | reverse complement strand
GGAACTGACCGGCAACGTCGAGCGTTTCGACATCAAGGTCAACGTGCACGGCGGTGGTGAATCGGGCCAGGCAGGCGCGGTTCGTCACGGCATCACCCGCGCACTGATCGACTACGACGCAGGCCTCAAGGGCGACCTGGCACGTGCCGGTTTCGTCACCCGTGACGCCCGTGAAGTCGAGCGTAAGAAAGTCGGCCTGCGTAAAGCACGCCGCGCAAAGCAGTTCTCGAAGCGTTAATTCGTTTCCTGCTTGCTGGCAGCGGCGTCAAGCCGCTGTCGCGAAAGCCGTCCTCCGCAAGGTGGGCGGCTTTTTGTTTTTCCGGCCGCTTTTGCCATGGTTTATGCGCAGCGGGTGGTCAGGCGCCAGATTCATCCTTATTCGCCGATATTCATCTTCCAAGTCCTGCATGAATCGCGAAGAATACGACCATTCCATTGACGTTCAGGAAAGGTTCACATGAATTTCGGCGAAAGACTCAAGGGACTCAGGACCGACAAAGCCCTGACCCAACCCCAATTCGCGCAGATGGCCGGCATCGAGCAGTCCTATCTGTCGAAGCTGGAAAACGACAAGTCGGTTCCTTCAGCGGAAATGTTCGACACGATCGTGGCGGCCCTTGGCACGGATGTGGCTGACTTCTTGCGGGACGTGGACAAGGAGGTCATCGACACGACGCTGCGCCACGTCCCGGCCGTCACCCAGTTCAGGACGCAGGCCGTCACGGAGCAGGTGCACCATACCAGGCGCTGGCTGTTCGGTTCGGCGGGGGCCTGGATCCTCGGCTTTGCCATGATGCTGGCGGCGAACGACGGCATCTTTTTCCCGAACAAGCTCTATAAATATACGTCGCAGGGTGTGATCCGGCCCGGCGAGGCGGAGAACGTATTTCGCGACCAGCGCGAGATCCTGGAGCTCAGGAGGCAGGCCAAGGTCATCAGCTTCGAGGAGATGGCGAAGGCGCTGGCGGACTTCTACGCGAGCCGGCTACAACCGGTCACGGTGGAGTCGCCGGAGAATCGCGGAACCGTCTATTACCAGACGGTGGAGAGCGGCCGCCGCCGCTTCGAGCTGACAGACACCACCCATGTCCAGACCTCGGGCAACCGCATCCTGCAATACCTCGGCGCGCTCGTCTTCGCCTGCGGTTTCGCCGGCCTGTTCATCGAATGGCGCCTGCGCCGCCTCAAGAAGCAGCTTCGTTAATTTTTCAACCCACAGGTCGCAACTTCGCACCTTCGTCGCCACCACCACCATGGCGGCCGTATTGGCCGCCATCAAGACCCTGGCCGGCGCAGCGTTGCCGGCATGTTGTTTATCAATGAGGAAGGCACGGAAACGGCGGCCTGATCCAGAAGGACACCATCGGCCCCGGACGGCAAGATTTCCTCGGGCCTGTCGCTGACCTTCGACTGCTTCCGCCAGGACCAGGCCCTGCAGCGCATGAACAATGACAGCGCCGAGCACCAGATGACGGCTATCAAGATCAACGATGTGCCGATGGCGGACGCCTGATGCAGAACCGCATCTGGTTCGGCAATACCGCCGGCCAGGCCTCGAGCCTCCAGCTCAAGGACGCACAGGGGCGGGTGCGCATGATGCTGCTGGTGTCCGCTGACGGCAAGGCCGAGATCCAGATGCTCGACTAGCAGGGCAAGGTCACCAGTTCCATCACCGTCGACTTGAAAAGCTGACGGGGCGGCAGCGCCCGCTTGCATCGGCGCCCCGGACACGTGCATTTTTTCAGGGTTCCCAGCCGTACGCGGCGCCCGTATCGTCTGGTCTCCATCAAGAACTGGGAGAACCCATGCACGAAGTACTCACCTCAGCCATGCTGGCCGCCTCGGTGGCCGCCGCCCCCGCCCAGCTGTCCAGGATCGACGAGCTGGCCGGCACCTGGACCCTGGTGGCGGCCGACCTCATCAAGACCGATGGCAGCGTCGTCCGCGACTACGGCAATGCGCCCAAGGGCCGGCTCGTCATCGATGCCGAAGGCCGCTATTCGCTCCAGATCTTCAAGGCGGAGCGCGTACGCTTTGCCAGCGCGGACAAGGGCGCCGGCACGGATGCCGAGTTCAGGTCGGCCGTGCTCGGATCGAGCACCCATTACGGCCAGATGCGGCTCGATGGGGGACAGCTGCATTTCCACATCGAAGGCGCATCGTTCCCGAACTGGGAGGGTACGGTGCAAAAGCGCAACTTCGAGTTCACGGGGGAGCAGCTTCGCTACCTGGTGCCGGCGCGTCCGGACGGCAGCGTCCCGGTATCCGTATGGCGCAGGCTGGCGGGGCAGACGCGGCCTTGACAGCGGTCCCGGCCGGGATCGTGCCAGTGCATGAAACCAGAGCCATGCGCGATCGGCATGCATAATTGCGTCATGCAAATTGAAGACTGGGATCACTTGCGGTATTTCCTGGGCGTGATCGACGCGGGCTCGGTCTCGGCTGCCGCGCGCGCCATGGCGGTCGAACATTCGACCGTGGCAAGGCGCATCGATGCCCTCGAGAAGAATCTCGGGTTGCGGCTCTTCGACCGCCTGCCGCGCGGCTGGCAGCTGACCGAGGAAGGGAAGGCGCTCGTCCATCCGGCGCGGCGCATCGAGTCCGAGCTGCACGCCTTGCTGCGCGCCGCGAACGCCGAAGTCCCACTGGAGGGGCCGGTGAGGGTATCGGCCCCGCCGGCCCTTGCGTCCTGCCTGCTGTCCCGCGTCCTGCCTGCCGCGCTTGCTCCCTATCCGCGCATCGCGCTGGAGATGATCGGCGAAGCGCACAATACGGACATACTGCGGCGCGAGACCGACATCGCACTGCGCTTTCGCCGTCCGGACTCGCCGCAGGTCGCCGTCAAGATGCTTGCCACGGTCAACTATGCCTTGTATGCCTGCCCGGGCTACGAGGCGGCACGTCCTGCGGACGCATGGGAATTCCTCGGTTTCGACAGCAGCCTGGCCGAGTTGCCCCACGCGCTCTGGCTGGATCGCTTCGCCGGCGGGCGCCGCGTCGCCATGCGGTCCAACGACCTGTGCGCGCTGGCCGGGGCTGCGCTGGCGGGCCATGGGGTGGCGCTGCTGCCGTCCTACGTCGCCATGCATGCGCCAGGCCTGGTACGCCTGCCTGTCGAGTGCGGCATCGCCAGGAAACTCTGGCTTGTCATGCACGAGGATGTGCGGCGCTCGCCCCGCATCCGGACGACAGCCGACGCGCTGATTCGGGTATTCGAAAGCGCCGCCGCCACGCTGTAGGGCGCGCCAGGTCCCGCCCATGGCGGAGCGGCTTCGCCATGGTTCCGCCATCTGCGGCAGGCGCAATGGTTTGCGGCCTGTCAGAGCCCGATGCCGCCCGAGGCGCCGATCACTTCCTCGTGATGTATCCCACCATATTTTCTCCACAATCGGCGGGCAGGATGTCCTTTCCCTGGACAACACGATTCCCGCCATGCCATTCAAACGCTTCGTTCTCTCCCTCCTTCTCGTCACGAGCGCAGCCAGCCATGCCTCGGACACCTTTGTCTTCTCCAACCCGCCGGGCCCGCATGCGGTCGGGCTCAAGCTCATCCAGCAATACGACCATAGCCGCCTCTACAAGGCCGACATCGACCTCGCCACCGGCGACAAGGTGGAGGGCGAGCGTGCGCGGCCGATCCAGACCCTGCTCTGGTATCCGGCGGCGCGCGGCGGCAAGCCGCTGAACTACCGGCAATACCTGGAGACGGCCGCGACCGAGGACAGCTTCACGCTCGGCGCATCGGAGATCAAGCGACTGACCGACGCGCGCATCGAGAGCAATGCCGGCGGCCGCCGCGAAGCCGTGCTGCGCGAAATGGCCGGCGCCATGCGCGCCGTGCGCGATGCGCGTCCCGTCGAGGGCCGGTTCCCCGTGGTGATCTATGCGCCAAGCTATTCCGCCAATGCCATGGAGAACGCCGACCTCTGCGAATACCTCGCCAGCCAGGGCTATATCGTGCTGTCCAGCGCCTCGATCGGCGCGCGCACCCGCTCGATGACGGTGGACCTGGAAGGCGCGGAGGCCCAGGCCGCCGACATCGCCTGGCTGATCGGCTTTGCCGCGACCTTGCCGCAGGCCGATACGGGCAGGGTGGGGGTGGTCGGTTTCAGCTGGGGCGGTCTCGCCAACGTGATTGCCGCAGCGAAAGACGCCCGCATCAAGGCCCTGGTGAGCCTGGACGGTTCGCTGCGCTACTGGAGCAAGCTGGTCGACGGCGGCAAGGAGGCGGCCCATTACGTGACGCCGGCACGCGTCACGGTGCCCTTGCTCTACCTGGGCTCGCGTCCGAGGACAGTCGAGGAGAACCTGCGCATGCCCAATCCCCTGAACTACTCGTTCATGAATGAGATGAAGTATTCCGACGTCTACATCGTGTCCTTCCAGCCCATGCGCCACGCCAATTTCTCTTCCTTCGGCATGCGCACCGTGCCTGACGACTGGTTCGGCGACTACACGCGGGCCGAGGTGTCGGTGGCGCACAGCTGGGCGGCGCGCTATACCCGCCACTTCCTCGATGCCTACCTCAAGAACGATGCGGCCGGCCTGGCTTTCCTGAACAATACCCCCGCCGCGAACGGCGCGCCGCCGCGCATGCTGAGCCTGGACGTGCGCCGCAAGACCGATGCGGTCCCGCCAACCCTGGAAAGCTTCGTGCGGTTTCTTGCACAGGAGGGCTTCGAGAAGGCGATCGACAGCTATGCGCGCTTCACGACCCAGCATCCCGGCTTCAAGCTGAGCGCGGACGAGCTGTTTTCCTGGGGGCTGGAACTCCTGAAGAGAGAGGCCTTCGTGCGTGCCCGCGAGATCTTCCGCCTGGGGGCACAGTTGTATCCGGACAAGCCTTTCCTGGTCGAGGGGCTGGCGGAAATGCAGGCAAAGACGGGCCAGAAGGAAGAAGCCCTGGCGAACTATCGCCGCGTGCTGGCCATCGACCCCCAGCACGCCGACGCCGCCAAGTACGTGAAGGCGCACGCTCCCTGAATACCCCCACGGGCGCACGCATTTTTCACCGCTGTTAAAATGCAGCCTCGTCCTGAAAAGGTCATTCTTACATCACGAGGAACAGAACATGATCAAAGTTGGTATCGTTGGCGGAACCGGATATACGGGCGTGGAATTGCTGCGGCTGTTGGCCGTGCACCCCGACGTGCAGCTGACCGCGATCACCTCGCGCAAGGAAGACGGCCTGCCCGTGGCCGACATGTTCCCCTCGCTGCGCGGCGTCGTCGACCTGGCCTTCTCGAGCCCGGACAAGGCCGACCTGACGCAATGCGACGTGGTGTTCTTCGCCACCCCGCACGGCGTCGCCATGGCGCAAGCCCCGGCCCTGCTGGCGGCGGGCGTGAAGGTGATCGACCTGGCGGCCGACTTCCGCCTGAAGGACCAGGCGAGCTTTGAAAAGTGGTACAAGATCCCGCACACCGCGCCCGAGCTGATCGAAGAAGCGGTGTATGGCCTGCCGGAACTGAACCGCGAGGACATCCGCGGCGCGCGCCTGATCGCCAACCCGGGCTGCTACCCGACCACCATGCAGCTGGGCTTCGTGCCCTTGCTCAAGGCCGGCCTGGTGGACGCGGGCAGCCTGATCGCCGACTGCAAGTCGGGCGTCTCGGGCGCCGGCCGCAAGGCCGAAATCGGCACGCTGTTCTCGGAAGCGAGCGACAACTTCAAGGCCTACGGCGTGCACGGCCACCGCCACACCCCGGAAACCTCGGCCCAGCTGGCGCGCTATACGGACCAGAAAGTCGGCCTGATCTTCACCCCGCACCTGGTGCCGATGATCCGCGGCATGCACGCGACCCTGTACGCGCGTCTTACCAAGGACATCGACGACGCGGCCCTGCAGGCCCTGTTCGAGGATACCTACAAGGACAGCCAGTTCGTTGATGTCATGCCTTTCGGCTCGCACCCGGAAACCCGCTCGACCCGCGGCTCCAACATGCTGCGCCTGGCGCTGCACCGTCCGGAAGGCGGCAATACGGTCGTCATCCTGGTGGTGCAGGACAACCTGGTCAAGGGCGCATCCGGCCAGGCCGTGCAGTGCATGAACATCATGTTCGGCCTGGACGAAGCCACCGGCCTGAAGCAGATCGCACTGCTGCCCTGATTCCAGCCTGAGCCATGCAAAAGGCCGCGTTCGACGCGGCCTTTTTCATTGTGCAATCCTGCGTCTCAGCCGCGGCGGCGGCGGCGCGCCATCAGCAGGCCGGGCAGCGCCAAGCCGAGCAGGGCCAGCGAAGCCGGTTCCGGCACATCGGCGGCCGCGGTGCGGACCAGGGCGGTTCCGACGACCGTGCTGTCGATGCTCGAGTTATAGAAATCCATGTTGTACTGGCCGGGGCCGCCGAAAGCGGCCACGAAGAATCCGACAGCCTGGGCCGGATTCGAATGGTCCGGGTAGAAGTTCGGGCGAACGTAGGAGGCGCCGTCGGCAAACACCGACAGGAATTGCTGCGCCAGCGTTTCGCTGACCTGTCCGGAGCCATACGGGCCCACCGGTACGCCGAACCAGTTGCCGAGCAGCTGGGCCGTCTCCGCGCGCGTCGCAAGACGCCAGCCATCCAGCTCCGGAATGCTGTCCACGTTATCGAAGTTGGCGCAGCCAGCGGGCACGGGGGCGCCTGCATCCTTGACGACGCTGCAGGTCGTGCGCGACAGCGTCGTGGTGAAATCCATCCACTCCAGCTTGGCCGACTTGTCCACGACGCTCCCGCCGAGGTCGTTGAAAGTCTTTCCGGACACGGTGATCACGCCGGCATGGGCCGACACCGACACGCTCATGGCCAGCGCGGCCAGCAGATTGACGTACTTGTTCATTGAAATCCCTTGTAGTTTTTAGTTGCGGACAGCCGATGGATTCTACATAAGCAATATTCATGCCATTTAGGAAATGTCTTCTTGAATCAAGCTCTTGCGTATTGACCCCCCTTGCGAAGACGGCTGTGTGTAAAGCGCATCGACACTGCAAGCCGTGCGGCCGGCACTGCCGCGCACAAACTTGCCGACCCGATCTAGATCAAAGCCACCATTGTTGAGCACGGTAAATTGATCAATGGGCGGGGGCTCATTTGACGGGGGAAAATCATGTTCGGTCGACAAGCCAAGAGCGAAATAGACAGCCTGGTCGGGATCTCGGCCCGGATCGAGGGCGACCTCTGCTTCACCGGCGGTCTGCGCATCGACGGCGAGGTGCACGGCAATGTGGTGGCGGCGGATGGCGCCGACAGCATGCTGATCGTGTCCGAGCACGCCCGCATCGAAGGCGAGGTGCGCTGCGCCAGCCTGGTGGTCAACGGCTACATCGCCGGCTCCGTCTATTCCTCGGAACTCCTTGAATTACAGCCGAAAGGCCGCATACATGGTGATGTCCACTACCGTTTGCTTGAAATGCACGGCGGCGCCCTGGTAACCGGGAAACTGACCCACGAACCAGCCAGCGAGCCGGTGTTTCATCTGGCCGACGCCGCGATCGGGTCGGCAGCATGACTCGTGCTAACGGTCTATAATGGGCGCAATTCGAAATTCATCAGGAGTATTCCCATGACCGCAGTCGCCGAAGCGCAAGACCTCGACACGATCCCCGTCCCGATCAACTTCACCGACAGCGCCGCAGAGAAAGTTGCACAGCTGATCGAGGAAGAGGGCAATCCCGACCTCAAACTGCGCGTCTTCGTGCAGGGTGGCGGCTGCTCCGGCTTCCAGTACGGCTTCACCTTTGACGAAATCGTCAACGAAGACGACACCACGATGGAAAAGAACGGCGTCCAGCTGCTGATCGACTCGATGAGCTACCAGTACCTGGTCGGCGCCGAGATCGACTACAAGGACGACCTCGAAGGCGCCCAGTTCGTCATCAAGAACCCGAACGCCACCTCGACCTGCGGTTGCGGTTCCTCGTTCTCCGCCTGACCTTCCCCCAGGCAGCCCGGCCGAGCCGGGCAGTCGACGGCCCGGTTCATCCGGGCCGTTCCTTTTTCGGGTTCCGTTTTTCGTAGGGTGGGCGGGTCTCCCGCCCACGCGGTCAGGCGGCGGTTGAATGGACGATGCGCCTCATTTCATCGTGTAGCTGAACGCGCGGACGGGAGACCCGGCTGCGCGCCCCGGTCCACCTACGCGGGATACAGCGCGCCTAAAATGCGCGCCCCGCGCGCTCCGGTCACGGCCGGCAGATTGCCCGGCTCGCGCTGCAGGAAGCGATAACCCAGCCACGCAAACGCCAGCGCCTCGACCCGGTTCGGCGCAATCCCCAGCGCCGCCGTCGATTCCACCTTCACACCGCCCAGTGCCTCCCCGATGCCGCGCAGCAAGGTAGCGTTATAGGCTCCGCCACCACAGGCATACACCGCCTCCACCCCCGCGTGTTCGTTGCGGATCGCATCGGCGATCGTCACGGCCGTCAGGCGGGTGAGGGTGGCCATTACGTCCTGCGGCGCCACGTCGCCGAAGCGGGCGAGCTTCGCATCCAGCCATTGTTCGTGGAACAGGTCCCGCCCCGTGCTCTTGGGCGCCGGCTGGCGGAAATACGGCTCGTCCAGCAGGGCGGCCAGCAGGGCGGCGTCGACCTTGCCGCCTGCAGCCCAGGCGCCGTCCTCGTCATAGGCCTTGCCCAGCTGGCGGCCGATCCACAAATCCATCAAGACATTGCCCGGCCCGGTATCGAAGCCCGTCACCCGGCCGTCGCCGTGCAGCACGCTGATGTTGCCGATGCCGCCGATGTTCACCACCACGCGCGCCAGGCCGGGCTTGCCGAAAGCGGCCTCGTGGAAGGCCGGCACCAGGGGCGCGCCCTGGCCGCCGGCCGCGATGTCGCGCGTGCGGAAGTCGGCGATGACGTCGATCCCCGTGAGTTCGGCCAGCAGGGCGGGGTTGTTGGTCTGGCGCGTGAAGCCGAGCTCCGGACGGTGGCGGATGGTCTGGCCGTGCACGGCCACGGCCGCGACCGGACCGCCGGCGAGGGGCAGCAGTTGGCGCACGCAGTCGGCGTAGCACAGGGCCAGGCCGTTGGCGGCCAGGGCTTCGCGCTCGAGTTCGTTCTCGCTGGCGGCCTGCAGGGCCATCAGTTCGCTGCGTAGTTCAGGCGGGAAGGGCGTGAAGGCCGCCGCCACGGTGCGGATAACGCCGCCGGAGAAATCGGCGACGACGCCGTCGACGCCGTCGAGGCTGGTGCCGGACATCAGGCCGATGATCAGGGAAGAAGTGTCGCGCATGGGTTCTCGTGGTCCATAGAATGCAGCAAGGCAGTCTAAACCGCCGGGCGCAAAAGCGAAAGCTTGCCAGGAGTTTGCAAAAGCGGAAACTGAGCTGCGAAAACCGGTGTGCTTCTTCGAACAACCGCCGGTCGCTGTTGGCATACTTTCCAACATGACGACCATTCCCTCTTCCCTGTTCACGTCCCAGGCCGGGACCCAGGTGTCCGATTTGTACGCCACGGCGGCCAAGTCGCTGATGAACCAGAACCCGGCCCTGAAAACCATCGACGCCCAGTGGCGCCGCGACGAGGCGCGCCTGTCGAACCTTGGCAAGATCGCGCAGGCACTCGACGGCTTCGCCGCTTCCGCCGGCAAGGTGGCAGCGGGCGCCCTCGACATGGCGGCAAGCAGCAGCGGCAAGGGCGTCAGCGCGCGGCTGGCATCGGGGACGGCGACGCCCGGCGTGCACAGCATCGATGTCGCGCAGCTGGCCCAGGCCCAGCAACTGGCGAGCCGCGCTTTGCCAGACAAGGACGCGCCGCTGGGCGCCGGCGGCACCACCCTGATCCGCATCGAGTCGGGCCAGGGCAGCAATGCGCTCACGACCACGGTGAAGATCGGTCCCGGCGACAACACGCTCGAGGGCATCGCCGCCGCCATGCGCGAGGCGGGCCTGGATGCGAAGGTGGTCCAGGACGGCAAGGGCTACACGCTCAGCCTGTCCGGCAAGCCGGGCGCGGCGAACAGCATGCGGGTCCAGGTAGCGGGCGACCCCGCGCTGCAGGCGCTCCTGGGCTACGAGCCGGGCGGCAGCAGCGGCATGCGCCAGCAGGTGGCCGCCCAGGATGCCAGACTCACGGTCGACGGCAAGTCCATCACCAGCAGCACCAACAATGTGGACGCCGCCATCCCCGGCGTCGCGCTGACGCTGGCAGCCACCGGCAAGGCGGAGGTGACGGTGACGCGTTCCAATGACGCTATTACCCGCAACGTCAAGGGCGTGGTCGAAACCTTCAATGTCATGCACGCCAGCCTGGCCGAGCTCGGCGGCAAGGATGCAGATGCGGGCGCGGCCGTGCAGCAGGTGCAGGGGCAGATCGGCAAGGCGCTGGACAAGCTCGATGCCACGAAGCTGGCCGATATGGGCCTTTCTTTCAAGGGCGGCAAGCTGCAACTGGACGAGACGAAACTGAAAGCTGCTGTCGCCGCCAATCCGGAAGGCGTCGCCACATTCTTCAGCAACGGCACGGACGGGGTGGCCGACCAGCTGTCGGGTGCGATAGCGGGCCAGTTCGCCTCCGGCAGCGCCCTCTACAAGCAGGCCGATGCGCTCGAGAAAGACATGGAAACCCTGGCAGCGCAGCGCAGCCAGATCACGGAAACGGCCAGCCGCCAAGCCATGCTGCTGATGCAGCAGTATTCGGCGGCCGGCAGCGGCGCGGGCTCCCTGTTCGGCATGCTGCAGGGGCCGCCAATGTCGGCCTTCGACTTCATGGCCTGAGAGACCCGTTCAATTATTTTAATTGGCAATATTTTTCCGCCAACTAAGCTAAGAAATTGCTAACAAGTCGTTGTTTATAAACGTCTTTATGTTATCTAACGGCTAATTCCCCTACGATAAAAGCGTATTTATTCGAGGCAAATATTCTTCTCTAGAGTAAAGTTTCTAAGACCTTGACGAGTTTCGAGACATACCTTGTCGCTGGTCAAGTTTGCTTCCGAATTTTTTTGATTAGAGAACAATATGAACCTCAGTAATTTCAAGATCGGCACCCGTCTCGGCAGCGCCTTCGCTGCCATCCTCGTCCTGATGGCGATCATGCTGGCGACGGCGCTTTGGCAGCTTGGTCGGATTGCCGAGGCCAAGAACACCATGGCTGAAACCAGTCACAAGGCCAAGCTGGCGGCAAGCTGGCTGCAGGGCATTGCGACCAACGGCGTCCGCACACTGGCTAAGGCGAAGAGCACAGATCCGCTCGATGAAGCCTATTACGATCAAGAAATGAAGGCGGTGAGCGCGGAAGTCAGCCGCTTGCAGAAGGAACTCGAGGCGCGCGTAACAAGCGAGGAGGGCAAGGCGCTGCTGGCCGCGGTGGCCGAGCAACGCAAGAAGTATACGGGCGTGCGCAACGATTTCTTCAAGCGCAAGGAAGCCCTGGAGGTGGACCACCCGGAGCTGAAGGCGCTGCTGGCTGACAAGCTGCTGCCCGCAATGAAAAAATACGTGCAGACAGTGGAAGAGGTCGTGGCGTTCCAGGAAAACCTGTTCGCCGCAGCCGACCAGCGCATCGACGCGCTGCAAGCCAGCGCCCGCAATCTGCTGGTTGCGCTCGGTATCATTGCGCTTGCCTGCGGCGCCATCTTCGGCTTCCTGCTCACCCGCAGCATCACCCGTCCGCTGGCCCGCGCCGTCGGCCTGGCCCAGCGAGTGGCCTCGGGTGACCTGACCGCCGACATCCAGGCAGCCTCGAAGGACGAAGTGGGCGAGCTGCTTGCCGCGCTCAAGCGCATGAACGACAGCCTGCTCACGACCGTGAACCAGGTGCGCGCCGGCACCGAGACCATCGTCACCGCTTCGCAGCAGATTGCCACCGGCAACCTCGACCTGTCCGCGCGCACCGAGCAGCAGGCCGGCGCCCTCGAGGAAACGGCCTCGTCAATGGAAGAGCTGACCGGCTCGGTCCGCCAGAACGCCGACAATGCACGCCAGGCCAATACGCTGGCGCAATCGGCTTCCGAAATCGCCGCACGCGGCGGCAGTGTGGTGTCGGAGGTGGTGGCGACCATGGAATCGATCAACGAATCGTCGAAGAAGATCGGCGACATCATCGCCGTGATCGACGGCATCGCCTTCCAGACCAATATCCTCGCGCTCAATGCGGCGGTGGAAGCCGCACGCGCCGGCGAGCAGGGTCGCGGCTTCGCCGTGGTGGCCTCCGAAGTGCGCAACCTGGCCCAGCGCTCGGCCGGTGCGGCCAAGGAAATCCGCACCCTGATCATGGACTCGGTGGCCAAGGTCGATGCGGGCGGACGCCTGGTCAACGAAGCCGGCGCGACCATGCAGGAAATCGTGCAGGGCATCGCCCGCGTGACGGACGTGATGGCCGAGATCACCTCCGCCAGCGCCGAACAGGCGGTCGGTATCGAGCAGGTGAATGCCGCCCTCACCCAGATGGACGGCGTCACCCAGCAGAACGCCGCCCTGGTCGAAGAAGCGGCGGCAGCGGCCGCTTCCATGCAGGACCAGGCGGCCGTCCTGTCCCAGCTGGTGAGCACCTTCAAGGTGGTGGGTGAGGTCCAGGGCACGTCCGCCCGCCTGCGCGGCCAGGAGATGACGCGCCTGTCGCTCGCTGGCGCGTAGATCAAGGCCTGGGCGGCGCCTGCCCCAGGATGCAGGCGCCGTCCGCCGGCTCATTTCTTCGGCCGCGGTTCCGGATTCTCTTCCGCCGACCACACCACCGCGGCGATCTTCCAGCCGTGTTCGGTGCGCACCATCTGCCAGCTTTCCTTGCCCCAGGCGCTGCGGTAGTCGCCGATCATCATGCTGTAGTCGAACAGCACCTGGGCCATCTCGCCATCGGTATCGATACGTACGTTCTCGAAGGTTTCACGGCGCGGTTCCGGCTTGCGTGCGATCGATTCGATGAACGTGCGCGGCGTGCCGCCCGATGTCTTGGGCGTCGGCTCCTTCGGGTCCTTCAGGCCGGCGCGGTAGCGCGCCACGCTGCCGTCCGTGTAGACGCCGACCCAGGTGATGTCTTCGCGCAGGAACAGGCGCATGAATCCTTCCTTGTCCTTCTCGGCGAGGGCCTTGCCGAAGGCCTGGATGACGGCTTCGATCTTCTGTCGGCTTTCAAGCGGGTTTTCCGCCAGGGCGGTCCGGGGCAGGGCGGCGAACAGGGCGAGGCATAGTGCGGCACTGGCTGGAACGAGCTTCATTCGGTTTCCTCTTCTGTCTGGATGGCGTGGACCTACAGGCTGGCCGGGAAATGCTGGCTGTAAACGGTGTGCGGCGCAACGCCCACCTGCTCGGGCTTTTTCATCAGGTAGTCGAAGCCGGCCTTGTCCCCCTTCAGCGCGCCGTTCAGGAAGTTCAGGACATAGCGCGCGCTCAAGGCATACGACTGGGCAACTTCCTCACGGCTGAATTCCTCGAAGGTCAGCGGGTCGAGGCGCAGGTAGCTGGTGCCGAAGTGGAAGTGCTCCATCGCGTACATGGTCAGCAGCCAGACGTCGGCGCCCCTCATTTTCTGGAGGATGCTGCCGGAATGGTCCGGCTTGAACTTCAGCCCGCGCTCGAAGGGCGGCGGACGCTGGGCCAGGTAGAGCAGGGGCGTGCGCAGCTGTTCCGGCTTCAGGTAAGGCACCTTCGAGAGCATCTCGTGGCGGTAGCGCACGGTGCCGTCCAGGCAGACCAGGGCCTTGATGCGGTCGTCCTGGGCCGCGGCCAGCACATTGGCCATGCCGCCCCAGGAAAACCCGGCGGCTGCCAGGCGACTGGCGTCGGCCTGGGGCAAGGTCTGCGCGTAGCCGACCAGGAAGCGGATATCGGCGGCCTGGAGTTCGGCATGGGCCAGATCGTCCTTCTGCCAGCGTTCCGCGACGCCGAGCGCCGGGCTGGCGATTACCAGATAGCCATGGCTGGCGAGGAATTCCATCATCTCCGCGTTTTCGAACACATTGCTGCTGATGCTAGGCGAGTAGATCACGACCGGGAACTTGCCCGGCAGCGCCTTGGCATCGCGTACCGCCCAGAGCACGGCCTTGCGCTCGGCGACGATTTCCGCAACCGGCTTGTCTTCGTTGACGAATTTCAGCCACTCCGCCAGCACCTTGTCGCGCTCGGCCGGCGGGCGCGTGAAATCGTCGTCCCAACCCAACAGCTGCAGGTAGTCATCGTAGCGCATCGGCTGCCCGCCTTTCTGGGCCGGGTACCAGATGGCAGTCTGGATCGGCCGCGGCTTGCCCTTGTAGCTGCGGCTGGGGTCGGATTGCTGGACTGTCCGGAAGCCGACGGCGTAGGCGCCTGGCTTGTTATGGAAGGGGAATGCCTGCTGGGCATTCGCTGGGATACTGAATAAGACGAGCAGGAAAATCGCGACGAGCCTGAACAAGATTGCCTCCCTGTGTAATGGTTATGGTTGGCACTCTAGCGTTTTAATTGCTGAGATATAGAATAATTTTTACTATTAAATAGAAGTTATTCCTGCTGCATGAGGCGGGAGCGAATGGTGGGGCAGAAAAGCAAACGCCCCGCGGCATCGACGATGCGGCGGGGCGTTGGAGGAAGCGGGATGGCTTAGCGCGCGGCCATCGCGTTGCCGCTCGGGGCGAGCAGCGAGAAGCGGTGGTTCATCTCGGCGGCCGCCATGCGGAAGCGCGAGAGTTCGGCCGGGGTCAGCGGTTGCTGGGCCAGCGACTTGAACTTGTTCGGGTCCTGGGCCTGGCCGGCAACGCGGAACTCGTAGTGCAGGTGCGGGCCGGTCGACCAGCCGGTCGAGCCGACGTAGCCGATCACCTGGCCCTGGCTGACCTTGGCGCCCTTGCGCATGCCCGGGGCGATACGGCTCATGTGGGCATAGGCGGTGCTGTATTTCGACCAGTGCTTGACGACGACCTGGTTGCCGTAGCCGCCGCTGTTGCCGGCGAAATCGATGGTGCCATCCGCGGCGGCGCGGATCGGGGTGCCCGTCGAGGCGGCATAGTCGACGCCCTTGTGCGCCTTCCACTTGCCCGACAGCGGGTGTACGCGCATCGAGAAACCGGAGGAAATGCGGGAGAATTCCAGCGGCGACTTCAGGAAGGCCTTCTTCATGGCCTTGCCGTCGAGGGTGTAGTAGCCGCCCTGTTTGGTGACCGGGTCTTCGTACCAGACCGACTGGTAAGCCACGCCGCGGTTGACGAACTCGCCGGCCAGCACGCGGCCGGTCTTGACCAGTTCGCCATCCAGCCAGAAGGTTTCGTACACGACGTTGAAACGGTCGCCGCGCTTGATGTCCGAACGGAAGTCGATATTGGTCGAGAACATCTCGATCATCTGGCTGACGATCGAATCCGGCATGCTGCCGCCGTCGACGTTGGAGTCGGTGGCCGAATACAGCGAGCTCTTGATTTCGCGCGAACGCATTTCGACGCGGCGTTCCAGCTTGGCCGGGGACTCGAGGGCGACGAACTTGTCGCCCTGGCGCTCCACCGAGATCTGGCGTGCGTCGCCGTTCTTGCCGTCCGTGATCGTGGCGCGCATCGACAGCAGCAGGCCATTCTCGTCGGTTTCCGCCTGGACGCGCTTGCCGGTCTTGAGCGACAGCAGGCGGCGGGCGGTTTTATCGGAGCGGAAGAATTTCTGGGCATCGGCGTCGTCGACGCCAAGGCGGGTGAAGAGGGAGCCGAGCGAATCGCCGGGGCGGATGCGCTCTTCGCGGATGAATTGCTGCTCGTCTTGCTGGAGGGCGGCGATCTGGTCTGCCAGGTTCGGCAGTTCCAGGTCTTGCTCGATCGACTTGACCGGAAGATCGGACGCATCCGGTGCGATCGGCGACACGCCGATGGCTCCGAAGGCGCACACGCTCATGAACACGGCGCCGGCGCTGACGATGCGCGCCTTGCGGGTTCGTGGCAGCAGCTGGAGCAGGCTCTGACGGGTGATTTTCTGTATAGGGTTCATGCAATCAGTTAAAATTTGCGGCTGAACTTTCAGGACCCTTGCTTCTTATCGTTGTGTAAAGTTTTCTACAGGCAACAGAACAAGGATCGTGAATTATACCAAAAGATGTGGTCCTACAACCGCTTTAGCCAATTTCCTACACGAATTTTATGACCTCTACTGTTTCGTCCGGTAACGGCGCCCCGGTGAATTCTTCCGCCCCTCTGCCGTTGACGGACAAGGTGCAGGAGGCGCTGGCCATTACCAAGCGCGGTGTCGATGAACTCCTGATCGAAAGCGAATTCGCCCAGAAGCTGGCGCGTTCCGAACAAAGCGGCACCCCGCTGCGCATCAAGCTGGGCCTGGACCCGACCGCGCCCGACCTGCACCTCGGCCACACCGTGGTGCTGAACAAGATGCGCCAGCTGCAAGACCTCGGCCACCAGGTGATTTTCCTGATCGGCGACTTCACCTCGATGATCGGCGACCCTTCGGGCCGCAACGCCACCCGTCCGCCGCTCACGAAGGAGCAGGTCGAGGAAAACGCGATGACCTATTTCCGCCAGGCATCTCTGGTACTGGACGCCGCGCGCACGGAAATCCGCTACAACTCCGAGTGGTGCGACCCCCTGGGTGCGCGCGGCATGATCCAGCTGGCCTCGCGCTACACCGTGGCCCGCATGATGGAGCGCGACGATTTCACCAAGCGCTACAAGAGTGGGACCCCGATTGCCGTGCATGAGTTCCTTTACCCTTTGATGCAGGGCTATGATTCGGTCGCTTTGAAGGCGGACCTGGAACTTGGTGGCACCGACCAGAAGTTCAACCTCCTTGTTGGCCGTGAACTGCAGAAAGATTACGGCCAGGAACAGCAGTGCATCCTGACCATGCCGCTGCTGGAAGGCCTGGATGGCGTCGAGAAGATGTCCAAGTCCAAGAACAATTACATCGGCATCACCGAAGCCCCGAACACCATGTTCGGCAAGCTGATGAGCATCTCGGACACCATGATGTGGAAGTACTACGACCTGCTGTCCTTCCGCTCGATCGCCGACATCGGCAAGCTCAAGGCCGAGGTGGAAGCCGGCGCCAACCCCCGCGACGCGAAAGTCGCGCTGGGCAAGGAAATCGTCGCGCGCTTCCACTCGGCCCAGGCGGCCGACGATGCGCTGGCCGACTTCGTCAACCGCTCCAAGGGCGGCATCCCGGACGAAGTGCCGGAAGTGGCCCTGTCGGGCGCGCCGATGGGCGTGGCCCAGCTGCTCAAACAAGCCGGCCTGTGCGCCTCCACCTCGGAAGCGATGCGCATGGTCGACCAGGGCGGCGTGCGCATCGACGGCGCAGTGGTCAGCGACAAGGGCCTGCAGGTCGAAGCCGGTACCTTCGTCATGCAAGTGGGCAAGCGCAAGTTCGCTCGCGTGACGCTCTCATGATCGGACTGTTGCAACGGGTCAGCGAAGCGAGCGTGCGCGTCGACGGCGAAGTCGTTGGCGCCATTCAAGCCGGCCTGATGGTGCTGGTCTGCGCCGAGAAGGGCGATACCGAGCGCGAAGCCGATGCACTGTTGACCAAGCTGCTAGGCTACCGGGTGTTTTCGGACGAAGCCGGCAAGATGAACCGCAGCATCACCGATACCCAGGGTGGCCTGCTGCTGGTGCCGCAGTTCACGCTCGCGGCCGACACCAAATCGGGCACGCGGCCCTCGTTTTCGCCGGCCGCCGCGCCGGAAGACGGGCGCCGCCTGTTCGACCATGTCGTGCGACAAGCCCGTGAACGCCATGGCATTGTCGAGACCGGCAAATTCGGCGCCGACATGAAAGTCGGCCTGGTCAACGATGGGCCGGTGACTTTCTGGCTGCAGGTTGATCCGGTCGGCGTCCAGCGCTGAAACCCCCGCCGTGAATTCAGGTCAATAGCATCAGGGGAGGGCATATGCGAATCTGGAGCGACTCATTTAGCGAAGGCGGGGTGATCCCGCGGGAATGTGCGTTTGCGGTCAGCGACCCGGCCAGCCACGTCAGGCTGTCCAGCAACCGCAGTCCCCACATCGCCTGGGACGACGTGCCCTCGGGCGCCAAATCCCTGGTGCTGATCTGCCACGATCCGGACGTACCTTCGGTGGGGGACGACGTCAACCAGGAAGGGCGCACCGTGCCCGATTCCCTGCCGCGGGTCGATTTCTTCCACTGGCTGCTGGTCGACATCCCGGTCTGCCTCAAGTCCCTGAGCGAGGGCATGTTCTCGGACATGGTCACGCCCCACGGCAAGCCGGGCCCGCTGGTGCCCTTCACCATCAAGAACGGCACCGAGCACCAGCTGCGCCAGGGCGTCAACGACTACACCGGCTGGTTCGCCAGCGACCCGGACATGGCCGGCGAATATTATGGCTACGACGGCCCCTGTCCCCCATGGAATGACGAGCGGGTGCATACTTACGTCTTCACGCTGTACGCGCTCGACATCCCGCGCCTGCCGCTCGAAGGCCGCTTCGGCGGCGCCGAGCTGCGCCTGGCCATCCGCGGCCACATCCTCGACGAGGCGCGCACCTTCGGCGTGTATTCGCTCAATCCGGCCGTCGCGGCCACCCTGGACAAGTAATCAAGCAAAGACATGCCGCCCCGAGGTTCGGGCGCGAACGAACCTCATGCAATCGAACGACAAGAATACAACCACGACCATCCTCCTGATCCGCCATGGCGAGACCGCCTGGAATGCCGAGAAACGGCTCCAGGGGCATCTCGACATCGCCCTTAATGCCGAGGGCGCCCGCCAGGCCGTGCTGCTGGCCGCCGCGCTGGCGCCGGAGCGCATCGACCACGTCATTTCCAGCGACCTGCTGCGCGCCCGCCAGACCGCCGAGGCCATCGCGGCCTCGCGCGCCATGACGGTCGGCATCGATCCGGCCCTGCGCGAGCGCTGCTATGGCGGCTTCGAGGGCCTGCTCTACAGCGAGATCGCGGCGCGCTTCCCGCTGGAATTTGCCGCCTGGCAGGCGCGCGATGTCGACGCCGTGCTGCCGCTGGGAGCGAACCGGGGCGAAACTTTCCGCCAGTTCTACGACCGCGCGACCGGCGCGATCCTGGCGCATGCGGCCGCGCATCCAGGCAAGACGATCGCGCTGGTGGCGCATGGCGGTGTGCTGGAATGCGCCTACCGGAAGGCAGTGGGGCTGCCGCTGGAGACGCCGCGCGGCTTCAAGGTGCTCAATGCGAGCGTAAACCGTTTCGTGGTGGAGGAGGGCGTGCTGAAGCTGGTCAGCTGGGGCGAAGTGGAGCACCTGAGGCCTGCCGTGCTGGATGACCTGGGCTGAGTGTTTTTTCCGGGATTCGCCGTGGCGCATGCGGCGCCTACCCCCACTCCCACCCCCTGCCAATATCACACACGCAACAATCCTTAAAAATTCTGCCGCTATTTTGAGCAGCGAATGAGGTAAAATAATAGGTTCCCCGAGAAACTTTCGAGATTTTCCGCTGTGCAAATCGGACCCTATATCCTGCGTAACAATGTCTTCGTTGCCCCCATGGCCGGGGTGACCGACCGCCCGTTCCGTCAGCTGTGCAAGCAGCTCGGCGCCGGCTACGCCGTGTCCGAAATGGCGGCGTCGAACCCGCGCCTGTGGGCCAGCGAGAAGACCTCGCGCCGCACCGACCATGCCGGGGAAATGGAACCTAAGGCCGTGCAGATCGCCGGCGCCGACCCGAAAGACCTGGCCGATTGCGCCAGGTTCAACGTCGAGCGCGGCGCCCAGATCATCGACATCAATATGGGCTGCCCGGTCAAGAAGGTGTGCAACAGCTGGTGCGGCTCCGCGCTGCTGCAGCACGAGGACCTGGTCGAGCGCATCCTGCACGCCGTGGTCGAGGCGGTCGACGTGCCGGTGACCCTGAAATTCCGCACAGGCTGGGATCGGCAGAACAAGAACGCCTTGAGGATCGCCCGCATGGCGGAGCAAGCCGGCATCCAGATGCTGACCCTGCACGGCCGCACCCGCGCCGACGGCTACAAGGGCGAGGCCGAGTACGACACCATCCGCGCCGTCAAGGCGGCCGTCGGCATCCCGGTGGTCGCCAACGGCGACATCACCACCCCGGAAAAAGCGAAGTTCGTGCTCGACTATACCGGCGCCGACGCCGTCATGATCGGCCGCGCCGCCCAGGGCCGCCCCTGGATCTGCCGCGAGATCGACCATTACCTGCGCCTAGGGGAGCAATTGCCGGCGCCGACGGTCGAAGAAGTGCGCAGCCTCATGAACGAACACCTGCCGGCGCACTATGCCTTCTATGGCGAGTACGTCGGCGTGCGCACCGCCCGCAAGCACATCGGGTGGTATGTGCAGGACCTGCCCGGCGGCGAAGAATTCCGCCAGCGCATGAACCTGCTGGAGTCGACTGCCGAACAACTAAACGCGGTCGACGCCTTTTTCAAATCGCAACTCCGGCATGGCGAGCGGTTACAATACCGGCCCGCACTTTCTGCTGAAGAGGCGATGGCGGCATGATGCGGTACACACAGCAGTAACAGAATAATAAGAATTATCGGGGACACGCTGCCTAGCAGCGGCAATCATTAACCAGGATGAAGCAGCAGAGAACATGAGCAAAGAAAGTATCCAGGAAGTCGTCCAGAAGAGCCTCGAGGACTATTTCAACGATCTGGGCGAGCAGAAACCGACGAACATCTACGACATGATGGTCCTGACGGTCGAAAAACCGGTCCTTGAAGTGGTGATGACGCGCGCCGACGGCAACCAGTCTCACGCGGCGCAGATGCTGGGCATCAACCGGAATACTTTGCGCAAGAAGCTGCAAGAGCACGGTCTGCTCTAAACGATCGCATGGCGTGGCCGTGCGTCTGGGGCGCGGCCGGTACGCCGTCCGTCCGCCCGGACGCCCGAATTCTTCAACAACAGGCCTCACCATGATCAAACAAGCACTGATTTCCGTTTCCGACAAAACCGGCGTCCTCGATTTCGCGAAGGCCCTGGCTGGCCTCGGCGTCAACATCCTGTCCACCGGCGGCACCGCGAAGCTGCTGCAGGAAAATGGCGTGCAAGTAACCGAAGTCGCCGACTACACCGGTTTCCCGGAAATGCTCGACGGCCGGGTCAAGACCCTGCACCCGAAGGTCCACGGCGGCATCCTGGCGCGCCGGGACCTGCCGGAGCACGTCGCCAAGTTAGAGGAACACGGCATTCCGCAGATCGACATGGTCGTGGTCAACCTGTATCCCTTCCAGCAGACCGTCGCCAAGGATGAGTGCTCGCTGGAAGACGCGATCGAGAACATCGACATCGGCGGCCCGACCATGCTGCGCTCGGCGGCCAAGAACCACCGCGACGTGGTCGTGATCGTCGACCCGGCCGACTACGGCGTCGTGCTGGCGGAAATGAAGGGCACTGGCGCGCAAGCCGGCCCGGTCAGCTACGAGACCAAGTTCCGCCTGGCTAAGAAAGTGTTCGCCCACACCGCCCAGTACGACGGCGCGATCACCAACTACCTGACCAGCCTCGGCGAAGACCGCCTGCACGCGACCCGTTCGAGCTATCCGCAGACCCTGAACATGAGCTTCGAGAAGGTCCAGGACATGCGCTACGGCGAGAACCCGCACCAGGGCGCCGCCTTCTACCGCGACCTGACCGCGACCCCGGGCGCGCTGGCCAACTACCGCCAGCTGCAGGGCAAGGAACTGTCGTACAACAACATCGCCGACGCCGACGCGGCCTGGGAATGCGTCAAGTCCCTGGGCGGCCTGGGCCAGCCGGCCGGCTGCGTGATCGTCAAGCACGCGAATCCCTGCGGCGTGGCGATCGGTGTCGACGCGCTGGACGCCTACTCGCGCGCCCTGCAGACCGACCCGACCTCGGCTTTCGGCGGCATCATCGCCTTCAACGTCGAAGTCGACGCTCGCGCGGCGGAGGCAGTGGCAAAACTGTTCGTGGAAGTGCTGATCGCACCGTCGTTCACCGCTGAAGCGCGCCAGATCATGTCGGCCAAGCAGAACGTGCGCCTGCTGGAAATCCCGCTGGGCGAAGGCCAGAACGCCTATGACCTCAAGCGCGTCGGCGGCGGCGTGCTGGTGCAGGCGCCGGATGCCAAGAACGTGGGCCTGGGCGAGCTGCGCGTGGTCAGCAAGAAGCAGCCGACCCAGCAGCAGCTGCAGGACCTGATGTTCGCCTGGCGCGTGGCCAAGTTCGTCAAGTCGAACGCCATCGTGTTCTGCGCCAACGGCATGACCCTGGGCGTGGGCGCGGGCCAGATGAGCCGCATCGACTCGGCGCGCATCGCCTCGATCAAGGCGCAGAATGCCGGCCTGTCCCTGAGCGGTTCGGCCGTGGCGTCGGACGCTTTCTTCCCGTTCCGTGATGGTCTCGACGTGGTGGTGGATGCGGGCGCGACCTGCGTCATCCACCCGGGCGGCTCGATGCGTGACCAGGAAGTCATCGACGCGGCGGACGAGCGCGGTGTCGTGATGCTGTACACGGGCACCCGTCACTTCCGTCACTGATCTGCTGTTGAAGTTGTAGGGTGGGCGGGTCTCCCGCCCACGCGTTCAACCAGCCTAGGTATGGACGCGCAACAATTTTCATACATGATTTGAACGCGTGGGCGGGGGACCGCCCACCCTACTGTGTTTTTGCACAGTATTTTTTCCCACGAATAGCCTCCCGCCGTATATCATTCCACAATGATTATTCTCGGCATCGACCCGGGCCTGCGTACGACGGGGTTCGGCGTCATTGAAAAACACGGCAGCAAACTGCGCTACATCGCGTCCGGCACCATCAAGACCGGCCTGGAAGGCGCATTGCCCCCGCGGCTCAAGGTCATCCTGAACGGCGTCGGCGAGATCATCGCCGCCTACCAGCCCGCCTGCGCGGCCATCGAAAAAGTCTTCGTCAACGTCAACCCGCAGTCGACCCTGCTCCTCGGCCAGGCGCGCGGCGCCGCGATCACGGCGCTGGTCGGCGCCGACCTCGATGTGGCCGAGTACACGGCGGTGCAGGTCAAGCAGGCTGTGGTCGGCACCGGCAAGGCGGCCAAGGCCCAGGTGCAGGACATGGTGTCACGCCTGCTGAAATTGCCGGGCCTGCCCGGCACCGATGCGGCCGACGCGCTCGGCGTCGCCATCTGCCATGCCCACAGCCTCGACACGCTGTCGATGCTCGGCGCGCTGACGCCGGGCGCACCCACGCTGCGCATGAAACGCAGCCGTCTCGTCTAATAAAAAGGAATCACGATGATCGGTCGTCTCTCTGGAATCCTGCTCGAAAAGGCGCCGCCGCACGTGCTGGTGGACTGCAACGGCGTCGGCTACGAAGTCGATGTCCCGATGAGCACCTTCTACAACCTGGGGCACACGGGCGAGAAGGTGGTGCTGTTCACTCACCTGATCGTGCGCGAGGATGCGCACTTGCTGTTCGGCTTCGGCACGGCCTCGGAGCGGGCGCTGTTCCGCCAGCTGATCAAGATCACCGGCATCGGCGCGCGCATGGCCCTGGCCATCCTGTCGGGCATGTCGGTGGCCGATCTGTCGCAGGCCGTCACCCTGCAGGAAACCGGCCGCTTGGTGAAGATCCCCGGCATCGGCAAGAAGACCGCCGAGCGCCTGCTGCTGGAACTGAAGGGCAAGCTCGGCGCCGACATCGGCGTGGTCGGCGGCGCCGTACGCGACGACGCCCAGGCCGACGTGCTCAACGCGCTGCTCGCATTGGGGTATTCTGACAAGGAGGCCCTCATCGCGATCAAGAACATGCCGGCCGGCGCGACTGTTTCGGACGGCATCAAGTTCGCGCTGAAGGCGCTGTCGAAAGCATAAGCACCCATGAGCATCCAGACCGACAACTTCACCGAACAGCGCGTCATCGACGCCGCGCCCGCCTCGCCCAACGAGGAGGCGATCGAGCGCGCCTTGCGCCCCAAGCAGCTGGACGAGTACGTCGGCCAGGCCAAGATCCGCGACCAGCTCGAGATTTTTATTTCCGCCGCGCGCAAGCGCCGCGAGGCGCTCGACCACACGCTGCTGTTCGGCCCCCCGGGCCTCGGTAAGACCACGCTGGCCCACATCATCGCGCGCGAGATGGGCGTGAACCTGCGCCAGACTTCCGGCCCGGTGCTGGAGCGTCCGGGCGACCTCGCGGCCATCCTGACCAACCTCGAGCCGAACGACGTCCTGTTCATCGACGAGATCCACCGCCTCTCGCCGGTGGTCGAGGAGATCCTGTACCCGGCGCTCGAGGACTACCAGATCGACATCATGATCGGCGAGGGTCCGGCCGCGCGTTCCGTGAAGCTCGACCTGCAGCCGTTCACGCTGGTGGGCGCGACCACCCGCGCCGGCATGCTGACCAATCCGCTGCGCGACCGCTTCGGCATCGTGGCGCGCCTGGAGTTCTACAATGTCGACGAGCTGACCAAGATCGTCAGCCGCAGCGCCGCATTGCTGGAAGCCCCGATCAATGAGGAGGGCGCGCGCGAGGTGGCCAAGCGCGCACGCGGCACGCCGCGTATCGCCAACCGCCTGCTGCGCCGCGTGCGCGACTATGCGGAGGTGAAGGGCAATGGCGAGATCACCAAGGACATGGCCGACCGCGCCCTCAAAATGCTGGATGTCGACACGGTCGGCTTCGACGTGATGGACCGCAAGCTGCTGGAAGCCGTGCTGTTCAAGTTCGCCGGCGGGCCGGTGGGCATCGGCAACCTGGCGGCGGCGATCGGCGAAGCGGCCGATACCATCGAGGACGTGCTCGAACCCTACCTGATCCAGCAGGGCTATCTGCAGCGCACCCCGCGCGGCCGCATCGCCACGCCGCTGGCTTACCAGCACTTCGGCGT
Source organism: Pseudomonadota bacterium (assembly GCA_040758275.1). Classification (GTDB taxonomy): domain Bacteria; phylum Pseudomonadota; class Gammaproteobacteria; order Burkholderiales; family Burkholderiaceae_D; genus Telluria. Next base: position 34,880 of record JBFLVV010000029.1, on the reverse strand, counting down.
CACCGCGCCGCGCATCAGCCCAACGGGCGATTTGTGGGATAACCTGCCGCCTGCGTGAGCGTCTGGTTCAATAACTCTCGATATGACTTTGCTACGAAGGATGCCAGGCGAGTAGCGAATGATGCGCTGCAGTAGACGCTGGGAGGGTACGAAAGCAGGTGTGCTTTACGTACGGGCTCTTCTGCGTATCCGGGGCGGGGTTAATGCTCGCGCTGTTGCGGTATGCGCCCGCTATCGACCAGAAGAGACGTCAGATCAAGGCTATTATTTATCACCCGCGTGACCTTGTTTCCGTGGTTTCAGTTTCCTGCTGCCGTATATCAGTACGGCCACGCAAGAACAAATTAGGACAAGCGCGTCTGGCGCAGTTTGATCCGTTGACGACTTGAATATTCGTCCAATCACAACCACGACGACGTAACAAAGTACCGCAGTAGCGATCCGCACTCCATAAGCGAAATATTTTTCCTTTTGTGATCCGTGTAACGCTTTGGTTTTGGTTGAAGTGCTTACTATGTACATCATCAACAAGCAACCTGCGCAGATTGCCCCTCCTAGCGAAATAAGTAAATATTTAGCAAATTCCAAGCCAATCGCTCCTTGCTTCTTCTGAGTGGTTGCAGGTCGGCCCTCAGCTGAAGCCGGCCGTTGAGCTCAGCTTATCAGGTCGCCAGGGCGGAATAACCACAGATTGTCACGAAGACGGCAACCGACCCGAAGCAGACGTCAATAATTTGTAAGCTTGCTGTTGAATATATGCGCAATTGATCCGACGGCCTTGGCTAGACAACGACGAGAGACCAGACCCACCATATTGCGATAACTATTTGCACAACAAAAAAGGCGAAGCGAACATTAACGGCGAGGACACTAAGTGATATCAGATGTACGGTAGACTGCGCGATGCGTGCCGCGACCAGCAAATAGGCTAATGGATCCGTAATGTCCTGACGACCCGTGACGATCGCTACCAATAACAGCCCGCCGAAGATGGGAAAACCTTCCAGACAATTCGCATGTGCTCGCGCAAGGCGCTGCATGAAAGGGGAAAGGTTGGCATTGTCTGGCTTGAATTCATTCGATTGCTTTTTCCTGCCGATCACGAGGAAGGAACGACCGGTTTCCATGAGCAGTAAGAGGAGAAGCGTCCACGCGATAAATATGCTGATGGCCAATACTGACGGGCTCATTGTCACTTCACTCCTCTAGTTAAGATGCTCATTTAAGTCATGTCGGCTTATGGGCCGAATGCAGACCTTCCGACCTGGGCTTTTTTCGTCGTGCGCACGGAGAAAACTGACGACATATTTATGGTTATCGATCTCGACAACTTCACCAACTAGCAACGATTGACCAAGAATTGGTTGCTCGGTGGGTATTGTCGTAGTGCAAACAAGATTTGTCTACTCGATATTAAAAAATCTATACCGCGAAGTAGGTAAAGTTGGTGAGAATGCTGAGTCCCTGCAGCCGAAAAGCCGTTAAGTCAGCGTTGACACTCATCTACGGCCACATAGCAGGGGATATTTAGTAGGCCTGACGCCCGGGCGCATGACAAATGTCACCCCTCATCAATGGCGTCTGCTTCTACAGGCGCCATCGTCGTTTTCGCATACTGGCAGCATCACCAACCAATGCGAGGAACGCATGAACACCATCCTGAAAGCCCTGTGTGCCACTGCCGCACTGATGTTTGGAGGCTACGCCGACGCTGCCCCGACCCTCGTGCGGGACGTGCGCGTCTTCGACGGCGAGCGCGTGCACGAACGCCGTTCGGTCCTGTTCGACGGGGCCGTCATCGTCGACGCCGATTTCCGCGGCGCGCCGCCGGCAGGCACGCGCATTGTCGATGGCGCCGGGCGCACCCTGCTGCCCGGCCTGATCGATGCGCACGTCCACGCCTTCCGCTACCTGGAGCTGCCGCTGCTGTTCGGCGTCACCACCCAGGTCGACATGTTCAACGGCGTGCAACTAATGCAGGAGGTGAGCGCCGCGATGGCTACCGGGAAGAACGGCGGGCGCGCCGACATGTTTTCGGCGGGCACCCTGGCCACGGCGAAAGGTGGCCATGGGACCCAGTTCGGCATGCCGATTCCGACGCTGGCCACGCCAGGCGAGGCCCAGGCCTTCGTGGACGCGCGCATCGCCGAAGGCTCGCACTTCATCAAGATCGCCTGGGAAGAGGGATTCGGCGCGCATCGCATGAACAGCCTCGACGCCGCCACCGTCAAGGCATTGATCGAGGCTGCGCACCGGCGCGGCAAGCTGGCCGTGGTGCACATCAGCACCTTGGCGCATGCGCGTGCGGCGCTCGAGATGGGCGCGGACGGGCTGGTCCACCTCTTCATCGGCAAGGACATCGCGGCCGCCGACGCCGATGCGCTGGCGCGGCTCGCCAGGGCGAAGCGCGCCTTCGTGATTCCGACGTACGTGGTCCTGGAAAGCATGGCGGGCGTGAAGACGGACGGCGTGCTGTCCGATCCTGCGCTTGCCGGCCTGCTGGACCGCGAGCAGCAGCAGTCGCTGCGCGCCAGCTACGGCCAGTCGCCGATGCCGGAGCAGCTGGTGGCGCCGAACGCCGTCATCGCCGCCATGCACCGGGCCGGCGTGCCGGTGCTGGCCGGGACCGATGCCGGCAATGCGGGCACCCAGTACGGGATCAGCATGCACCAGGAACTGGCGGCCCTGGTGGCGGCCGGGATGCGCCCCGGCGAGGCGCTTGCCGCCGCCACCAGCGCGCCGGCCAAGGCCTTCGGGCTCGGCAAGCGCGGACGCGTGGCAAGCGGCTACAAGGCCGACCTGCTGCTGGTGGAGGGGAACCCGCTGACCGATATCGCCGCTACCGCCCGCATCGTCGAGGTGTGGAAGGACGGCGAGAGCACCGAGCCGCTCCGTGTGCGCCAGCGCGAACGGGTGGCCCGGGAAAGCGCGGAACCGGGTATGGCGCCGGTGGCGCTGCCGGCCGACGGGCGCATCAGCCTGTTCACGAAGGAGAAGCTCGCCAGCCCCTTCGGCATGGGCTGGAGCCCGACCCACGATGGCATGATGGGCGGCGCCTCGAGCGCGACGCTGGAGCTGCTGCCCGTTGAAAGCGGGACGCCGGCGGCGCTGGCGGTGCGTGCGCGCGTCGTGAAGGCGAACTTCCCCTACCCATGGGCGGGCCTGGCCTTCGGACCGGGCGCGAAGCCCATGCAGCCGGCCAACCTCGGCGCGGTCAAGACGATCGCGTTCCGCGTGCGCGGCGACGGCCAGCGCTATGCCCTCAGCATGATGTCGCGCGGCGTGACGATTCCCGCCACCGTCCACTTCATCGCCGGTCCTGAATGGAAGGAAGTGTCGGTGCCGCTGTCGAGGTTCCCCGGCATCGATCCGGCCTTGCTCACCATGATAGGATTCAATGCCGGTCCCGAGCCCGGCGACTACCGTTTCGAGATCGCCGACGTGCGCCTGCTCGACAAGTAAGCCGGTCTTCCATTCGGATTGAGAGAGCGATGAACAGGATCAGGGACATCCTGGCGGGGCCGTGGCTTCCGCCGGAGCAGGGCAGGATGCCGTACTTCTGGCTGCTGAGCCTCGGCTACATGGGCTGGAAGTACGCCTACGTGGCACCCTCCGCGCTGGAAGCGGCCATGCTGGCGCTCACGCTCCTGGTATTCCTGCCACTGTATTTTGCGGGCTACTGGGCGCGCGGCTGGCGGTCGGTGGGCTGCATGCTGGCAGGCTGCCTGCTGGGAGCCGCCTGGGTGCGCTGGAATCCGGGTGCGGCGGTCTTCTTCATCTTCGCCTGTGCGATGGCGGCGGGCATCACGCACATGAAGCATGCGATGCTGGCGATCGGCGGCGTGGTCGTGCTGGCGCTGCTGGCTTCCCTGCAGGTAAGCGGCAACATGCAATTCACCTTCCTGATGCCGATCCTGTGCGTCAGCCTGCCGGTGGGTGTGGGCGCCGTCATGGACGCGCGCCTGTGCCGCTCGCGCCAGGAATTGCTGCGCAAGCAGGAAGAGGTCGAGCACCTGGCTACCATCGCCGAGCGCGAACGCATCTCGCGCGACCTGCACGATCTGCTGGGCCACTCGCTCTCGCTGATCGCCCTGAAGGCGGAACTGGCGCGCAAGCTCGCGCACCGCGACGCCGACGCCTGCGCGAGCGAGGTCGCCGACATCGAACGCAGCGCGCGCCAGGCCTTGGCCGAAGTGCGCGGGGCCGTCAGCGGCTACCGCGAGAGCGGCCTGGCCCACGCCCTGGCCAGCGCCCGCGCCAGCCTGGCCGCGGCCGACGTCACCTTCGAGGAGCAGGTAGAACGCTTCGCCCTGGCGCCGGCCGCCGAGAACGTGGTGGCGCTGGCGCTGCGCGAGGCCGTGACCAATGTGGTGCGGCACGCGGGGGCAAAGCGCTGCAGCCTGTCCCTGGCGCTGGAGCATGGCGTGGCGGTGCTGCGCATCGCCGACGATGGCCGTGCCAGGAGCAGTGCGGACCTCAAGCAGGGCAACGGCCTGACGGGCATGCGCGAGCGCGTCGCCTCGGTCGGCGGCCGGCTCGCGCTGCGCGCGCAGTCCGGCCTCGAACTCGAACTGCGCATTCCCCTCGGGGCCACGCCATGATCCGCATCCTGCTGGCAGAAGACCAGACCCTCGTCCTCGGCGCCCTGGCCGCGCTGCTGCGGCTCGAGCCCGACTTCGAGGTCGTGGGCGCCGCCGCCAACGGCCGCGAGGCGCTCGCCCTGTGCGCGAACCTGGAGCCGGACATCGTCCTGACCGACATCGAGATGCCCCTGATGACGGGCCTGGAACTGGCGGCCCGGCTGAAGGAAGACCGTTCGACGGCGAAGGTGGTCGTGGTGACGACGTTTGGCCGCAGCGGCTACCTGCGCCGGGCCCTGGAGGCGGGCGTGCGCGGCTACCTGCTCAAGGACGCGCCGGTGGATGCGCTGGCCGCCGCGATCCGCGCCGTCCACGGTGGCGGCCGGGCGATCGCGCCCGAACTGGCCATGGAAAGCTGGAGCGGCGGCGCGGATCCGCTCACGGAACGCGAACGCCAGGTACTGCGCCTGGCCGGCGAGGGCCGCGCCAGCGCCGAGATCGCGCGCCAGGTGCACCTGTCCGAGGGCACGGTGCGCAACTACCTGTCCGAGGCGATCAGCAAGCTGGGTGCCGGCAACCGGGTCGAAGCCTACCGCATGGCGCGCGACGCCGGCTGGCTGTAGTCCTTGGGCTGGCGCGGCTTCGGCGTGTGCATCAGCGGATAAATGAAGGTCATGTAGAGCACCAGCGTGAAGGCCAGCAGGAAGCCGCAGATGCGCATCAGGGTCGGGCTGCTGACTCCATGCCAGACCACGGTGGCGCTGGCCGCGAAGGGCATCATCATGAGGAGCGCCGCCAGCGACCGCAGCTCCGGCGAACGGCGCATGCGGTGCCCGGCCAGCCCGATCACGAAGTAACCCCCGGCCGCCAGCAGCATCCCGCCCAGCATGATGAAAGGCTCGGCCATGTCCGGAACCACATGGGCGACCGAGCGCAGCAGCAGGGGCGGATGGATGAGCGCCAGCACGCCTGCGAACAGGCTGATCAAGCGGAGATAACGCAAGGCACGCCCCCGCACGACGGGCCGCGCCGGATTCGGAACGCTCATCGGTATGCTAACGATCCAAGCTGGGCATGTCCCGACGATAGCACACCACACCCCTCAATGAGGGTCAGAGTTGAATTGTTTGCCAATATCCTTCGTGATCTGTCCTCCGACCACGAAACATGGCCTGAGCCCAGCTGACGCAAAGTTCTTGGCAAATAATTTGACTCTGACCCTCATTAGTTTTGCCTCGCTTGCTGGGCAGAAAAATTAGGGTCAGAGTCGAATTGTTGGGTACGGTCTTCCGGTCAATTGGCTGACGGCAGAATCAATTGCGCGGTGCCCGTTGTTGGTGGGTTATTTGCAAATAATTCGACTCTGACCCCAATTGGCGGCGGTGCAGGCGGACTTCTCGGGCGCGGATGCGGCGGGGGCTGGGGCCGCACAGCAGGGGGTAGGCGAGGATGGCCGCGACGATCAGGGTGAAGCCGAGCAGCAGGCCGCTCAGCCACAGGGCGGGTGGGGTGGCGCTGCGCCACAGGGCGGCGGCGCCGGCCAGGAAGGGGGCGCACAGCAGCAGGGCGCACAGGCGGCGCAGGGCCGGGGAGTGGCGGATGCGGTGGCCGGTCAGGGCGATATGGAAGAAGCTGGCGGCGGCCAACAGCAGCGCGATCAGCATCCCGGCGGCCGGGGCCAGCTCATTCGACGAGGCGCCCGTCGGGTAGAGCATGGCTGGCGGCGCGAGCAGCACCAGGAAACCGGCCAGCAGGCAGGCAAGACGCAGGTAAAGCACGGGGACTTTCCTCCTTACGCAAGGGTAGACTCAGCAGTAAGGAGCGAAGATATCGGAATGACAATTTTCTTGTCGCGCAATTGAACGCGCTCAGTGGCCGACGCTTTTCGAGAACAGGTTGATCACCGCGACGCCGGCGATGATCAGGCCCAGCCCGAGGATCGCGGGCAGGTCGAGGCGCTGCGCGTAGACCACCCAGCTGATCGCGGAAATCAGCACGATGCCGACGCCGGACCAGATTGCGTAGGCGATCCCGGTGGGCAGCACGCGCAGGCTGAAGGTCAGCAGGTAGAAGGAGAGGGCGTAGCAACCCACCGTGACCAGGCTGGGCCAGGGGCGGGTGAAGCTGTCGGAAGCCTTGAGCGCGGTGGTGCCGATGACTTCGGCGCCGATGGCGAAGGCGAGGTAGAGGTAGGCTTGGGTCTGGGTCATGCGCCCATGATACAGGCGCACGCCGGCGGATTCATCCCTCTGGCAGGGCATGCCCGATCATGATGCGGTGGCCGTCGACGGTGCGCAGGCCGAATTCGCGCATGCCCCAGGGTTCGGTGGCGAGCGGCTTGGTGATCTCGGCGCCGCAGGCCGCGGCGCGGGCATGCCAGGCGTCGGCGTTGTCGACTTCGAGGTAGGCGAACCAGCCATGGTCGCCCAGCTGCGCGGCCGGCAGGGCGTCGGGACAGGCGCCGGCCATGATGCGGCAGCCGTCGCGCTCGAACATGCGCCAGCCCGGGTCGCCCATCTCGTGGATGGTGAAACCCAGCACGTCGCGGTAGAAGCCTGCCGAGCGATCGAGGTCGGGGACGGCCAGCACAAACATATGCTTGTGGATCATGGCTGCCGTCCCCCCGTGCTTACTGTTCGCGGACCCAGGTCTGGGAACGGCCGAACATCGGCGCGCCGATGTAGCCGCGCACTTCCAGCTTGCTGCCGTTGTCCTTCAGGGTCGCCTTGCTCTTGTAGGTCTTGCCCTTGGCCGGGTCGAGGATCTCGCCGCCGGTGTACTCGTTGCCGTCTTTCTTGAGGCCCCACAGGATGGTCATGCCGATGATCGGCTGGTCCTTGCGCGCGCCTTCGCAGGAGGTGCACTTCGGGTTCTGGTCCTGGTCCGCCGGGCGGAACAGCTTCTCGATCTTGCCGGTCAGGGCGCCGCCTTCCTCGCTGATGCGCACCAGCGACTTCGGTTTCCCGGTCTCGTCGTCGATCGTTTTCCACACGCCCACCGGCGAGGCGTTTTGCGCCATCGCCGCCATGGGCATCGCAAGCGTCAAAGCAATCAGGCCGGCCTTCATCAGGTGTCGCATCTTGGGTCTCCAGAATCGTTATTGGTATGGCAGAGTGTAGCAAACAGTGTTCGCCAAGTGGATAGGGGAATCCGAGGAATCATTCCAATCGCAACAGGCGGCCCAAGCCGGCGTGACGCCCTGGTGACAGTCGGTGACATTCCGGCCGCCTGCGCGCCGATACAATGCCGTTTTCCCTCGAGGACCCGCCTGCCGTGAAATCCCTTGCTTCCCTGATCCTCCTGTCGGCCGCCTTGTCCGCCCCTTGCGCCGATGCAGCCGGGCCGGCCGCGCCCATGATGAAAGTGCACGACCTGGCCAGCGCCTTCCAGCAGGTGGCCGACCGCAACGCCGGCCAGCCCGATGCCGCGGTGCGCGACTTCCGGGAGACCATCGTGCCGCGCTTCCCGCAGTTCTACGGCCCCCAGCGCTACCAGGGGAAGGTGAGCGAGGAGCAGCGCGACGCCCAGTACGCCAGGGCCTTCGCCGAATTCCCGGCGATCCGGACGGCCTATATCGAGAAGGTCGAGGGTTTCACACGCGGCCTGCCGGGCCACATCGCGCGCTTTCGCGAGGAGTTCCCGGACTATCCCGCCACCACCGACATCTGGTTCCTCCACTCCCTGGGCGAGATGGACGGCGGCGTGCGCACCCTCGGCGGCAAGCAGTATTTCGTCTTTGGCGCCGACGTGATGACCCAGGTGCACGGGGATGGCGACGAGGCGGCCTTCTTCCACCACGAGCTGTTCCATGATTACCACACTTTGCAATGCGGCGGCGACCTGGTCTGGTCCCAGTTGTGGCGAGAGGGGCTGGCCACCTATGTGTCGAAGCGGATGAATCCGAAGGCGAGCGATGCCGAGCTGCTGCTCGATATGCCCTCAGGCCTCGTGCCGGATACCCGCAGGCAGATGCGGCGTGCGCTGGTCGACCTGCATGCGAAACTGGACAGCAGCGACGGGACGGCGATGGCCGGCCTGTTTCAGCGCCGCGGCGACCAGACAGGTCTGCCGGCGCGGCGCGGTTACTACCTGGGCTACCTGGTGGCCGAGGAAGTCGGCAAGACCATGAGCATGCGGCAGATGGCCAAGCTCGATTGCGATGCGTCCCGCAAGGCCATCATGGCGGCGCTGGACCGCTTGCGCGGCGCCCAGGGAGCTGAGTGATATGAAAAACGCGGCTTGAAAGCCGCGTTTTTCATGGAGCGATGCAGAATCAGGCGGGCGGCAGCTTGGCCAGCTGTTCCTGCATCTTGGCCAGCGTCGCCGAGAAGTTCGCGACGCGTTCCTTCTCCTGCTCCACCACCGCGGCCGGGGCGCGCGCAACGAAACTCTCGTTGGACAGCTTGCCGCTGGCCTTGGCGATCTCGCCCTGCAGGCGCGCGATCTCCTTCGAGAGGCGCTCGCGCTCGGCGGCAACGTCGATCTCGACCTTCAGCATCAGCTTGGTGGTGCCGACGATCGACACGGCGGCCGGCGATTCCGGCAGCGCGTCGACGATCTGCACCTCGGCGAGCTTGCCCAGCGCCTGGATGTAGGGCGCGAAGGCGGTCATGCGGGTGCGGTCGTCAAGCGTGCCCGGCTCGACGATCAGCGGCACGCGCACCGACGGCGACAGCGACATCTCGCCGCGCAGGTTGCGGGTGGCGTCGATCAGGGCCTTGAGCTGTTCCATCCAGCCTTCCGCTTCTTCGCTCACTTGCGAGGTGTCGGCCAGCGGGTAGGGCTGCAGCATGATGGTGTCGCCGGTTTTGCCGGCCAGCGGCGCGATCGCCTGCCACAGCGCTTCGGTGACGAAGGGGATGATCGGGTGCGCCAGGCGCAGCACCACTTCCAGCACGCGCAGCAGGGTGTGGCGGGTGGCGCGCTGCTGCGCCTCCGTGCCCTGCTGGACCGAGACCTTGGCCAGTTCCAGGTACCAGTCGCAGTATTCGTACCAGACGAAGTTGTAGATGCTGCTCGCGATATTGTCGAAGCGGTAGTCGGCGAAGCCCTTGGCGATATCGAGTTCGACGCGGTTCAGCAGCGAGATGATCCAGCGGTCGCTTGGCGCCAGGTCTTCCGGATTCGGGGCGCTGCAGTCCTTGCCCTCCGTGTTCATCATCACGAAGCGGGTGGCGTTCCACAGCTTGTTGCAGAAGTTGCGGTAGCCCTCGCAGCGGCCGAGGTCGAAGTTGATGTTGCGGCCCAGCGAAGCGTAGCTCGCCATGGTGAAGCGCACGGCGTCGGTGCCGAAGGCCGGAATCCCCTCGGGGAATTCCTTGCGGGTGGCTTTTGCAATCTTCTCCGCGCCACGCGGGTCCATCAGGCCGGTGGTGCGCTTGGCGACCAGCGACTCGACGTCGATGCCGTCGATCAGGTCGATCGGGTCGAGCGTATTGCCCTTCGACTTGGACATCTTCTGGCCCTGCGAGTCGCGCACCAGGCCGTGCACGTACACGGTCTCGAACGGCACCTTGCCGGTGAAGTGGGCCGTCATCATCACCATGCGGGCAACCCAGAAGAAGATGATGTCGAAGCCGGTCACCAGCACCGACGAAGGCAGGAAGTGCTTCATGTCCGGAGTCTCTTCCGGCCAGCCCATGGTCGAGAAGGGCACCAGGGCCGAGGAGAACCAGGTATCGAGCACGTCGTCGTCACGGCGCAGCTGTCCCGTGATGCCTTGCGCGGCAGCCTTGGCCTGCGCTTCCTCTTCGCTGCGGGCCACGACGATCTCGCCGTTCTCGCCGTACCAGGCGGGGATGCGGTGACCCCACCACAGCTGGCGCGAGATGCACCAGTCCTGGATGTTGCCCAGCCACTGGTTGTAGGTGGTGCTCCAGTTCTCCGGCACGAACTTGATCTGGCCGTTGGCGACTTTTTCCAGCGCCACTTCGGTGATCGACTTGCCCGGATTGAAGGTGCCTTCCGGCGCGGGTTTCGTCATGGCGACGAACCACTGGTCGGTCAGCATCGGCTCGATGACGACGCCGGTGCGGTCGCCGCGCGGCACCATCAGCTTGTGCGGCTTGACCTGCTCGAGCAGGCCTTGCGCCTCCAGGTCGGCGACGATCTGCTTGCGCGCGGCGAAGCGGTCCAGGCCCTGGTAGGGGGCCGGGCCGTTCTCGTTGATCTTCGCGTCCAGGGTGAAGATGTTGATCGGCGCAAGGCCGGCGCGCTGGCCGACCGCATAGTCGTTGAAATCGTGGGCCGGGGTGATCTTCACGCAGCCCGTGCCGAATTCCTTGTCCACGTAGCTGTCGGCGATGACCGGGATCTGGCGGCCGGTCAGCGGCAGCGTGAGCAGTTTGCCGTGCAGGTGCGTATAGCGCTCGTCGGTCGGGTCCACGGCCACGGCGACGTCGCCCAGCATGGTTTCAGGACGGGTGGTGGCGACCGTCAGGTGGCCCGAACCGTCAGCCAGGGGGTACTGGATGGACCACATCGAGCCGTCTTCTTCCTGCGAATCGACTTCCAGGTCAGAGACGGCCGTGCCCAGCACCGGGTCCCAGTTGACCAGGCGCTTGCCGCGGTAGATCAGGCCCTGTTCGAACAGGCGCACGAAGACTTCGGTGACGGTCTTCGAGCGTGGCTCGTCCATCGTGAAGTATTCGCGCTTCCAGTCAGGCGAGGTGCCCATGCGGCGCATCTGGCCGGTGATGGTGCTGCCCGATTTTTCCTTCCATTCCCAGACTTTTTCGACGAAGGCGTCGCGGCCCAGGTCGTGGCGCGAGATCTTCTGGGCGTCGAGCTGGCGCTCGACGACGATCTGGGTGGCGATGCCGGCGTGGTCGGTGCCCGGCACCCAGGCGGTGTTGTAGCCGCGCATGCGGTAGTAGCGGGTCAGGCCATCCATGATGGTCTGGTTGAAGGCATGGCCCATGTGCAGGGTGCCGGTGACGTTCGGCGGCGGCAGCTGGATGGCGAACGACGGCTTGCCGTCTTCCATGGTGGCGGTGAAGTAACCGCGCTGTTCCCATTCGGTGCGCCAGTGTTGTTCAATGTCTGCGGGCTCGAAAGACTTGGCAAGTTCCATGATTGGTGACTTAAAAATTGTGCGAAAAGAACCATTATAGAGTAGATGGCGCTATAATCCGGCCCGCTGCTTCTGGAACTTCCAGGGCAGCACACGCTAGGGGTCCTGCTGTCGCAAAAGCGACACGCGGGTGAGAAATACCCTCCGAACCTGATCTGGATAATGCCAGCGAAGGGAAGCAGTCAGAAGCATGGCCCTGCGCATCCGCGCGCGCCTCCTCGTATCTGGCACACTCCTTTGCTGGCTCCGCAAAGGAGCCACATGAACGCACCACTCAAATTCGACGCTGCGACCGCCACGGTCGACCAGGCGGCGATCGAACCCTTCCCCAACTCGCGCAAGGTCTATATCGAAGGCAGCCGGCCCGATATCCGTGTGCCGATGCGCGAGATCTCGCAGTCCCCGACGCCGGACAGTTTCGGCGGCGAGACGAATCCGCCGCTCTTCGTCTACGACACATCCGGCCCCTACACCGACCCGACCGCCAGCATCGATGTGCGCCGCGGCCTGAATACGCCGCGGCTGCCCTGGATTCTCGAACGCGGGGACACCGAAGAGCTGCCGGGACCCACCTCGGACTACGGCAAGGCGCGCCTGGCCGACCCGGCGCTTGCCGCCCTGCGCTTCGAATTGCAGCGCACCCCGCGTCGTGCGAAAGCGGGCCGCAACGTCACCCAGATGCACTACGCGCGGCAGGGCATCATCACGCCGGAGATGGAATTCATCGCCCTGCGCGAAAACCTGCGCCGCAAGGAATACCTGGCCTCGCTCGTCGATTCCGGCCCCATGGGCGCGCGCGTGGCCAGCCTGCTGGCGCGCCAGCACCCGGGCCAGTCCTTCGGCGCCAGCATCCCGCTTGAAATCACGCCCGAGTTCGTGCGTGAGGAAGTTGCCCGCGGCCGCGCCATCATCCCCGCCAACATCAACCACCCGGAAATCGAGCCGATGATCATCGGCCGCAACTTCCTGGTGAAGATCAACGCCAACATCGGCAATTCGGCCGTCACCTCGTCGATCGGCGAAGAGGTGGAGAAGATGACCTGGGCGATCCGCTGGGGCGCCGACAACGTCATGGACCTCTCGACCGGCAAGCATATCCACGAGACCCGCGAATGGATCATCCGGAATTCCCCGGTGCCGATCGGGACGGTGCCGATCTACCAGGCATTGGAAAAGGTCGGCGGCAAGGCCGAGGAACTCAGCTGGGACATCTACCGCGACACCCTGATCGAACAGGCGGAGCAGGGAGTCGACTACTTCACCATCCACGCCGGCGTGCGCCTCGCCTACGTGCCGATGACGGCCAAGCGCCTGACCGGCATCGTCTCGCGCGGCGGCTCGATCATGGCCAAGTGGTGCCTGGCGCATCATCGGGAATCGTTCCTGTACACGCATTTCGAAGAGATCTGCGAGATCATGAAGGCCTATGACGTCTCCTTCAGCCTGGGCGACGGCCTGCGTCCCGGCTCGATCTACGACGCCAACGACGAAGCCCAGCTGGCCGAATTGAAGACCCTGGGCGAACTCACGCAGATCGCCTGGAAGCACGACGTGCAGACCATGATCGAGGGCCCGGGCCACGTGCCGCTGCACCTGATCAAGGAGAACATGGACCTGCAGCTGGAACAGTGCAGCGAAGCGCCGTTCTACACCCTGGGCCCGCTCACCACCGACATCGCGCCCGGCTACGACCACATCACCTCGGGCATCGGCGCCGCCACCATCGGCTGGTACGGCACCGCCATGCTGTGCTACGTCACGCCCAAGGAGCACCTGGGCCTGCCCGACAAGCAGGACGTCAAGGACGGCATCATCACCTACAAGATCGCCGCCCACGCGGCCGACCTGGCCAAGGGCCACCCCGGCGCCCAGCTGCGCGACAACGCCTTGTCGAAAGCACGCTTCGAGTTCCGCTGGGAAGACCAGTTCAACCTGGGCCTGGACCCGGACAAGGCGCGCGCCTTCCATGACGAGACCCTGCCCAAGGATTCCGCCAAGGTCGCCCACTTCTGCTCGATGTGCGGCCCGCATTTCTGCTCGATGAAGATCACCCAGGAAGTGCGCGAGTACGCGGCCGCCAGCGGCGTGGGCGAAGAGGCGGCGCTCAGGCAGGGCATGCAGGAGAAGGCGATCGAGTTCGTGCGCAGCGGCGCCAGGCTGTACCGGGAGGTGTGATGGTCGAGATCGAACTGAACGGTTCGCCCTACCTGGTGGCGCCGGGCGTGTCGCTGCATGAGCTGGCCGGACAGCTCGGCCTGGGCGGCCAGGCGGTGGCCGTCGCGGTCAACCGCGAAGTCGTGCCGCGTCCGCAGTGGCCGCAGCGACAACTGCAGGCCAGGGACAAAGTGGACATCGTGCGCGCCATCGGCGGCGGCTGAATAAACCGTAGGGTGGTCGGCTTCGCCGACCGCGCGTCCAAATGCACGATGAACACATGCACCTCGTCCATCTTCACGCTGGTTGAACGCGCGGTCGGCAGAGCCGACCACCCTACCTGAGGAGATAACAATGAATGCAATGAACGATACAGATTTCCTGACCATCGCCGGCCGCCAGTACGCCTCGCGCCTGCTGGTCGGCAGCGGCAAGTACCGCGACCTGGCGCAGACGCGCGAGGCCACCCTGGCGGCGGGCGCCGAGATCGTCACGGTGGCGATCCGCCGCGTGAACATCGGCCAGGACCCGAACGCCCCCAGCCTGCTGGACGTGCTGCCGCCGGATGAATTCACCATCCTGCCCAACACGGCCGGCTGCTACACGGCCAAGGACGCTGTCTACACGCTGCAGATGGCGCGCGAGCTGCTGGGCGGGCGCAAGCTCGTAAAACTGGAAGTGCTGGGCGACGAGAAGACCCTGTTCCCGCAGATGCCGGAGACGATCAAGGCCGCCGAGACCCTGGTGCGCGACGGTTTCGACGTGATGGTCTACTGCAGCGACGACCCGGTCCAGGCCCGCATCCTGCAGGAGATCGGTTGCGTGGCCGTGATGCCGCTGGCCTCGCTGATCGGCTCGGGCATGGGCATCCTCAATCCCTGGAACCTCTCGCTCATCATCGAGCAGGCGAGCGTGCCGGTGCTGGTCGACGCCGGCGTCGGCACGGCGTCCGACGCGGCCATCGCGATGGAGCTGGGCTGCGACGGCGTCCTGATGAACACCGCGATCGCCGCGGCGCGCGACCCGGTGCGGATGGCGGGCGCCATGCGCCACGCCGTCATCGCGGGACGCGAAGCCCACCTGGCCGGGCGCATGCCGAAACGCTTCGCCGGTTCGCCTTCCTCGCCGACCGCGGGCCTGGCGACCTGATGGTGCCTACCGTCCTCGTATTCGCCGGGCTCGACCCGGGCGGGGGCGCGGGCCTGGCGGCGGACATTGCCGCCATCGGCGCCCTCGGCGGCCATGCGCTGCCGGTGGCGACGGCGCTCACCGTGCAGGACAACAACCGCGTGCACGAGGTGCAGCCGGTCGATTGCGGCCTCGTCACGCGCCAGGCCGACGCCCTGATCGATACCTGCAGCATCGACGCGGTCAAGATCGGCATCCCGGGCAGCCGCGAGAACGCCGCGGCGATCGCCCGCCTGCTGCGCCAGCTGCGCGCCGCCGACCCCCGGTTGCCGGTGGTGCTGGACCCGGTGCTGGCCAGCGGCCATGGCGATGCGCTCGGCAAGGGCAACGCACTGGCTGCACTCGCCGAGCTGCTGCCGCTGGCCACCATCGTCACGCCCAACCTGCCGGAGCTTCATGCGATCGGCGAGATCCCCTGCGAGCACGTCCTGGTGACCGGCGGGCATGGGGAGGGCGACATCATCGTCAACCGCTGGCTGAGCGCCGGCCTTGAACAGCGCAGCTGGCGCCTGCCGCGCCTGCCGCACGACTATCACGGCAGCGGCTGCACCCTGGCCGCCGCCATCGCCGCGCGCCTGGCCCTGGGCGACAGCATGGGCGACGCGCTCGAGCATGCCCAGGACTACTGCCACCAGACGCTGGCGCACGCCTTCTGGATTGCGCCGGGACAGCGCATCCCGCGCCGCATCCTGCACACGCATTGAAAGGACAGCATTGAAACAACACGATCTGCGGGGACTCTACCTCGTCACGCCCGATTGGGACGATACCGACTGCCTGCTGGCCGTCACCGGCACCGCGCTGGCGGCCGGCGCCGCCCTGGTGCAGTACCGCCACAAGAGCGCAAGCCCCGCCCTGCGCCGGCAGCAGGCGCTCGCCCTGCTGGGCCTGTGCCGGCGCTACGGGCGGCCGCTCATCATCAACGACCACCTCGAACTGTGCCGCGAACTCGACGCCGACGGCGTACACGTGGGCGGTACCGATGCGCCCGTCTCGCAGGCGCGCGCGCTGCTGGGCCCCGGCAAGATCGTCGGCGCCTCCTGCTACGGCGAACTGAAGCTGGCGGAAGCGGCGCGGGAGCAGGGCGCGAGCTACGTCGCCTTCGGCGGCTTTTATCCTTCACCGGTCAAGAAGTACACCTTTGTCACGCCGCCGGAACTCATCGACGTCTGGCGCGACCGCGTCGACCTGCCGATGGTGGTCATCGGCGGCATGACTCCGCAGAACGCGGCCCCGCTGGTGGGGCGCGGCGCGGCGATGGTGGCGGCGATCACGAGCGTGTACGCGGCCGGCGACCCGGACGCGGCGGTACGCCAGTTCTGCGCGCTGTTTCCGGGCGGGTGATCCTACAATAGCGGCGTCGACCACTTCGCCCACCCGACCATGCTACCGCTGCGCCTCTGGATCCATACCCGACGCCACCCGTCCGCCATCCTGCTGCTGGTGCAGCTGCTCGGGATGCTGCTCTATCCCTTCATCGAGCAGGAGCCGGCCGGTCACGGCGCCTTCAACGTCTTCGGCGTGGCGGTGCTGGTGCTGACCATCCGCATGGTGCGGCGCACGCCGGGCGAGACCTGGATCAGCGCCACGCTGGCGGTGCCGATCATCGTGTTGCTGGCCCTGCAAACCTTCTTCGACCTGCGCAGCACGCTGCTGCCCTGGTCCTCGGCGCTGGAAGCGCTGTTCTACTTCTATGCGGCCGGCAGCCTGATCGCCTACATGATGGGCGACCGCCAGGCCACCACCGACGAGCTGTTTGCCGCCGGCGCCACCTTCACCCTGCTGGCCTGGGCCTTCACCCACCTGTACATGATGGTGCAGGAACTGCATCCCGGGACCTTCGCGGCGGCCGTCAACGCGTCCGCGCCGCGCTCCTGGAGCGAGCTGAATTACCTGAGCTTCGCGCTGCTCTCGAGCACCGGCATCGGCGACGTGATTCCCTTGACCGTGCATGCGCGCGCCCTGTGCAGCATCGAGATGCTGGTCGGCGTGATGTACCTGGCGGCCGTGGTGGCGCGCCTGATCGGCTTTACCACGCAGGGCAGGGTGCACCGGCGCCGGCCGGGCACGCCGCGCGAGGAATGGGAGCGGGACTGAGGAGGCCGCGCGGCATATGTATCAATTCGGGCCGCCGATGGATTGACCTTCTGTTCAGGAGCATGCGATATTGCTTTTCTTGCCATCTCTCACCGAAAGCAATCGCATGCGTCCTCAGTTTCGTCCCCTTGTCACCGCCCTCGTCCTTGCGCTCGCCACCGCCGGCTGCGCCTCGGTTCCGACCCAGCTCGACACCATTTCGCCGCAGGTCCTGCGCGGCCACGTCTCCTTCCTGGCTTCCGACCTGCTCGAAGGCCGCGGCACGCCGTCGCGCGGCCAGGATGTGGCGACCGAATACATCGCGTCGCAGTTCCGCGCCGCGGGCCTGGAGCCGGCCGGCGACGACGGCTACTTCCAGACCGCGACCTGGCAGTACGCCGAGCGCAAGGAAGGTGACGTCGTCCTGAGCGTCAAGGCCGGCGGTGCGACCATCGAGGTGCCCACGGGGGGCGTGACCGGCAACTTCCTCGACGCGGTCTCGGTCGCCGGCGCCGCCACCGTCTTCATGTCCTGGAAGGACGCGCTGGCGAACAACGCCGCCGCCGACGGCAAGGTGCTGGTGGTGCCGGCCGGTCCGGTGCCGGGCGCCGCGCGCGTGCTGCAGCAGAAGCTGACCAGCAAACCGTCGCTCGTGATCCTGGTCGACAAGGAAAAACGCCATGGCGCGGGGACCGGCGGCTGGCTGGTCGATCCGGAGCAGCCGCCGGCGAAGGGCGCGGTGCCGGTGCTGGTGCTGCACGCGCCTGATGCCGCGCAGGCGCTGGAGAAGGGTGGGGCGACAGTCACGGCGCGCGTGGCCGCGGCCGCGCTGCGTCCGGTGAAGCTGCGCAACGTGATCGGCGTGCTGCCGGGTTCGGACGCGAGCCTGAAGAGCAGCTACGTGCTGGTCACGGCCCACCACGACCACGTCGGCATCCGCGACGGCGAGGTGTACAACGGCGCCAACGACGACGCCAGCGGCGTGGTCTCGGTGATCGAGATCGCCAAGGCCCTGGCCGCGAACAAGGAGCGTCCGCGCCGCAGCATCGCCTTCATGACCATGTGGGGCGAGGAACTCGGCCTGCTGGGCGCGAAATACTATGCGCGCCATCCGGTGTTCCCGCTGAAGGACACGGTGGCCATGATCAACCTGGAGCAGACCGGCCGCACCGACGACAGCGAGGGAAAGCAGGTCAACTCGGTCGCGATGACCGGCTTCGACTACTCGACCGTCAGCGAGATGATGAAGAAGAGCGCCGAGCGCACCGGCGTGCGCCTGTGGAAGCACGCCTCGTTCAGCGACATGTTCTTCTCGCGCGCCGACAACCAGGCGCTGGCCGATGCCGGCGTACCCGCGCATACGCTGTCGGTGGCCTATGCCTTCCCCGACTACCACGGCAAGGACGATACCTGGGACAAGCTCGACTACGACAATATGGCGCGCGTGACCCGCATGCTGGCGGGCGGCGTGTATGACATCGCCAACGATGCGACCCGTCCCGAGTGGACGGGCGTGCCGAAGGCAGCCGGCTACGCCGCCAAGGGCCGCGAGCTGAAGGCCGGGGCGCCGGCCGCCAAGTGATGGCGGATGCGTATGTGATTCGCCGCTTGCTGCCGCAGGAGTGGCAGGGTTACCGCGCGATCCGCCTGCGCGCGCTGGAGGATGCGCCGGATGCCTTCGGTGCGACGCTGGCGGAGGCGCAGGCCTGGCCGGTCGGCGAATGGTCGGCGCGCCTCGAGCGGGCGGCGGTGTCCGGCATTGACTGCCCGCTAGTGGCCGAGCAGGACGGCGCCTTCATCGGCCTGCTGTGGGCCAAGGTCGATGCGCGGGATGCGGAGCGCGTGAACCTGTTCCAGGTGTGGGTCGCACCCGAGTGCCGTGGCCGCGGCATCGCTGCGGCGCTGCTGGACGAGGCGCTCGCCTGGGCGCGGGCACGCAAGGCCCGGGTCGTGCACCTGGGCGTGAACGCCGCCAACGCCACGTGGTCCGGCTGTACGAACGCGCCGGCTTCGAGGCGATCGGCGCGCCCTACCGCATGCGCGAGGGTGCGCCGCACATGGAGCAGGAAATGCGGCTCACCCTGCCCGCGGCAGGATAAAAAAACGGGACGCCGCGCGGCGTCCCGTTTTTCATGCTGGGCAGGGGATCAGTTACCGCAGCCCAGCGAAGCGATGCGATCGCGCGCGGCCTTCGCCTGCACCAGGCCGAAGCCGTACTTGGTGTCGCGGCCGGCCGTGCCCAGGTCGAGCGCGCTCTTGGTGAGCGAGGCGCGCATCTGCGCCGCGGTGCAGGTCGGGAAGTAGCTCCACACCAGTGCCGCCACCGCCGACACGTGCGGGGTCGCCATCGAGGTGCCGTCGAAGTAGGCGTAGTTGCTGGCCTTGATGCCGACCGTCGCGCTCTGGCCCAGCTGGGCCTTCAGCGCCGTGCCTTCCGTATCGGTGGCGGTGACCGACGGGATGTTGGTGACGGTGGTGCCCAGGGTGCCGCCGAAGGCGCCGGCCACGTTGTTGTACACGACCGCGCCGA
The DNA here is from genome assembly GCA_040758275.1 of Pseudomonadota bacterium. Lineage (GTDB taxonomy): Bacteria > Pseudomonadota > Gammaproteobacteria > Burkholderiales > Burkholderiaceae_D > Telluria. Next base: position 15,280 of record JBFLVV010000029.1, on the reverse strand, counting down.
CGCCGCCGCTGTTCTGGCAGTTGCTGACCTTCACGGCGAAGTCCACGGAGCCGCGCTGGATCAGGCAGACCTTGCCCGAGACCGCGGTGTTGACCTTGTCGCCGATGCCGAAGTCGGCCAGCGGTGCGGTGGCGGTCTTGACCGGCGAGCCTTCCATGGCGCCCGGCGCATAGGCCACGCCGCCCACGTTCAGGACCGCTTCCTGGCCGCCGCCCATCGGGACGGTCGACAGAACGCTCACGCCGGGACCGGCCAGCTCGACCTTGCTGTTGTACTGCGAGAAGGTGGCCCACTGCTTGTTCTCGTCGACGGCGCCGACCATGATCACGCTGGTGTAGCCGGCCGGGTAGGAGACCACGGTGTTGCCGTCGTTGCCTGCCGCGGCGATGTTCAGCACGCCCTTGGAATACAGGGTGTCGAAGGCGCGCTGCTCGGTGACGCTCTTGCGGCCGCCGCCCAGCGACATGCTGATCACGTTGGCGCCGGCGGCGCCGCACTTGTTGGCGGCCGAGGCCAGGGTCGAGGAATAGGCCCAGCCGTCCTTGCCGAACACCTTCACGATGTGCAGCTTGAGCTGCTGGTTCGGGTTCACGCCGACCACGCCGGTGCCGCTGTTGTTGATCGCGGCGATGGTGCCGGCGACGTGGGTGCCGTGGTGGTTCTCGTCGGTGTACCACCAGCCGGTGCCGGCATCGTATTCGCCGGTGACCGGGTTGGCCGACAGGTCCTCGTGGGCGCGGTCATAGCCCGAGTCGATGATGCAGACCTTGCGGTTGGCGGCATTCGCGTCCGACAGCAGGTCGGCCTGCACCTGCTTGATGCCGTAGGGGACCAGTTGGCCGCTCTGGTAGGGCGTGCCGGTCGAGGGGCTGGTCAGCGCGAAGGGCTTGCGCACCACGTCTTCCTCGACGTACTCGACGTTCGGGTTGTGCTCGAGCCCCTTCAGTGCGGCTTCCGGCACCTCGATCGCCATGGCGTTCATGCCGAAGATCTCGTGCTTGACCGCGCCTTTGGCCTGGTTGACCGCCGCTTTCATTGCGGCGGCTGCGCCGGGTTTGAAGGCGACGATGACGCGGGTGGTGCCGGGCGCGGCGGCCTGTGCGTGGCCGAAGACGCCGGCAGCCAGCATGGCGGCCAGGCATACGCGAAGAGAAGTTGCGCGAGTGTTGTTGTCTACTATTGATGTTCTCCGTTTGAAAATAGATGACGCCGGGGCTCTGCTGGCCCTGTGCGCTTTTTATCCCGCACGCATATGCGGAAAATTAAGTGTATTTCATAAACATCTATATATGTACAGTTGTGCCAACTGTGCGCAGGAAATATTTGATAAAGCACAGTTCGTTTGCAATCTCTTCAAAAAGTAAGAGACTCTCGTGCTATCTTGAAGCCCAAACGCCCGCAAAAACCGATGGCGTTTTCGGTGCTAAAACCCGCTATATCGTCATTCCGGCACGCAATCTGCCCCGTCTTCCACGCGCGAGCCCGGTCCTTGTTATCATTTCAAACTTTACGGCGTAGCAAGAGCGACGTCGTCCCATCGCTCATGGTTCAGGAAGGGAAGACATGAAGACCAAGGCAGCAGTTGCATGGAAGGCGGGCCACCCGCTCACGATCGAGGAAGTCGAGCTCCAGGGCCCGAAGGCGGGCGAGGTGCTCGTCGAAGTGAAGGCCACCGGGATTTGCCACACCGACTATTACACGCTGTCGGGCGCCGACCCGGAAGGCCTGTTCCCCGCCATCCTCGGCCATGAGGGCGCGGGCGTGGTGGTCGACGTGGGCCCGGGCGTGACCAGCCTGCGCAAGGACGACCACGTCATCCCCCTGTACACGCCGGAATGCCGCCAGTGCAAGTTCTGCCTCTCGCAGAAGACCAATCTGTGCCAGGCGATCCGCTCCACGCAGGGCCGCGGCCTGATGCCGGACGCAACCTCGCGCTTCTCGCTGGACGGCCAGCCCCTGTACCACTACATGGGCACCTCGACCTTCTCGAACTACATCGTGGTGCCGGAGATCGCGCTGGCCAAGGTGCGTTCGGACGCGCCCTTCGACAAGATCTGCTACATCGGCTGCGGCGTCACCACCGGCATCGGCGCCGTGATCTTCACGGCCAAGGTGGAGGCGGGCGCCAACGTGGTCGTGTTCGGCCTGGGCGGCATCGGCCTGAACGTGATCCAGGCGGCGAAAATGGTCGGCGCCGACAAGATCATCGGCGTGGACCTGAACCCGGAACGCGAAGCGATGGCGCGCAAGTTCGGCATGACCCACTTCGTCAACCCGACCAAGGTCGAGAACGTGGTCGACACCATCGTCCAGCTGACCGACGGCGGCGCCGACTACAGCTTCGAGTGCGTGGGCAACGTCAACACCATGCGCCAGGCGCTGGAGTGCTGCCACAAGGGCTGGGGCCAGTCGATCATCATCGGCGTGGCGGCGGCCGGCCAGGAAATCTCGACCCGTCCCTTCCAGCTGGTGACGGGACGCGTGTGGAAGGGCTCCGCCTTCGGCGGCGCGCGCGGCCGCACCGACGTGCCGAAGATCGTCGACTGGTATATGGAAAACAAGATCAACATCGACGACCTGATCACCCACCACCTGCCGCTCGAGCGCATCAATGAAGGTTTTGATCTGATGAAGTCGGGCGAGTCGATCCGCTCGGTGGTTGTGTTCTAACATCCCCCTTCCGGACGGGCCTCCTGGCCCGTCCTCCCCCCTTTTTCCATCTGTACCGCGATTCCTGCCGCCTGTCGCACGCGACTGGCCGGGCAGCCCCCGTGCGCCTACAGTCCATCATCGCCGGCGAGGTCCGGCTCGAAGTAGAAAAAAAGTTCTAGACATTTTTATCTAGAACTTTTAATCTAGTTTCAACGATGGAGCATTGATGAACCTGAACGAGCTGCTTGCGAGCGCCGCGCCGGCCCTGGCCTGGGCGCTGATCGATTTCCTGTGGCAGGGCCTGCTGGTCGGCTGGGCCGCGGCCCTGCTGCTGGCGGCGATGCGCAAGGCGCGGCCGCAAGCCCGCTATGCCGTGGCCTGCGGCGCGCTGCTGCTGTGCGCGGCGCTGCCGCTGGCCGGCACTGTCCAGCGCCTTGCCCAGATGGAGGATGGAAACGTGACGACCCTGCTGCCGCTGGCGGTGGCGGGGGCGGATGCCGCCCCTGGCGCCGTCCAGTCGATGGTGCTCGAAGCGGGCCGCTTCGCCGGCTGGGAAGCGGCCTTGCAGGAGCGCCTGCCCCTGGTGGTGCTGTTCTGGGCCGTCGGCGCCGGCCTGCTGGCCCTGCGCATGATGCTCGGCCTGGCCTGGGTGCGGCGGCGCAGCCGTCCCGGCGGCTATACGGTCGATGCGGTATGGCAGGCGCGGCTGGATGAGCTGGCGCGGCGCATGGGTATCGGGCGGCGCGTCTTGCTGGGACTGGTCGGTGATTTGAAAAGCCCGGTGACGGCCGGCTGGTGGCGCCCGGTGGTGCTGGTACCCGCTAGCCTGGTCTCGGGCATGCCGCCGCAGCTGCTGGAAGCGCTGCTGGCGCACGAACTGGCCCATGTCCGTCGTTGCGATTACTTGGTGAATTTGATCCAGAGCGCGATCGAGATCCTGCTGTTCTACCACCCGGCCGTGTGGTGGTTGTCGAACCGGATCCGCGATGAGCGCGAACAGATTGCAGATGATGTAGCCGCAAGCACGCTCGGCGAACCGCGGCGCTTGGCACTTGCATTGTCCGAACTGGACCTGTTCCAGTTCACCCCAACAGTTGTTCCAGCTGCCCATGGAGGAAATCTCATGTCCCGTATCAAACGCCTGGTTCGCCCGAAAGCCGAAACCCTGAACTGGAAGCTCGCGCTTCCCATCCTGGGCCTGGCCGTCAGCGCCGCCTTCTATTCCTGGGCGAGTCCCGCCCACGCCGCCGCCGAGCCGCAGGCGAAGTCCACAGCAACCGTGCACACCGATAACCTTGTGACCAGGCACAAGGACGTCAGCATCAGTACCTCGCGCAGCGAACATCCCTACGCCGTGGTGCGCGCCAGCGACAAGGGCATGTCCATGAGCGGCAGCAGCGAGGACTGGGACGAGATCAAGCAGGCCAAGCGTCAGATCGGCGGCGACTTCCTGTGGTTCCGCGAAAACGGCCAGGCCTGGTACATCCAGGACGCCGGCCTGATGGCGAAGGTCGACGCGGCCTGGGCGCCGGTGACGAAACTGGGCAAGCAGATGGATGCCTACGGCAAGGAGATGGACGTGCACGGCAAGCGCATGGATGCCCTCGGCAAGGAAATGGATGTGGCCGCGCGCGGCATCAAGGTCGACGAGTCGAAGATCCGCGCCGCGGAAGCCCGTATGGAGAAACTGGGCGAGGAAATGGAAGAGCTGGGCAAAGCGTTCGCCAAGGCCGACGATGCCGAACGCGAGCGCCTCAGCCGCCGCATGAGCGAACTCGGCAACCAGATGTCGGCGGAAGGCCAGCGCATGGGCCAGGAATGGCAGGCGCCCGGCGTGCGCCAGGCGCAGAAGTCGATGGACGAGATCGGCCGCCGCATGGGCGAGGCTGGCAAGCCGATGGACGCCATCGGCAAGAAGATGGGCGCCCTCGGCAAGGACATGGAGCGCGAAACCCATGCGGCCGACAAGACCGTGCGCGCCCTGATCCGCGAGGCGCAGGAGAAGGGGCTGGCCAAGCCGGTGCCGCGCGCAGGCTGAACGAAAAAAGCCCGGCTGCGTGAGCGGCCGGGCTTGCTTCAATGGCGGGGATGGTCCCCGCCAGGCTGGATCAGTGCTGGGCGATCTGGCCGCGCCATGCGCCGGATTCCGAGCCGCGCTTCTCGAGCAGTTCCTTGAAGTTCTGCAGGTTGCCGCGCAGCTCCATGCGCACGGCGCCCAGCGCATCGCCCATGGACTCGATTGCGTTTTCCGGTTCGTAGTCCATCTGGACCGTGACGCGGCAGCAGGTGTCCGAGATCTTGTGGAAGTCGGCGACGCCGCCGTTCTTCACGCCGGTGACGCTGCGCCATGCGATGCGCTTGTCCGGGATCTGCTCTGTGATCTCGGCATCCCACTCCTTCTCTTCGCCGGCCACGTTGGCGCGCCAGTGCAGGTGCTTGTCGTCCAGCTGGCGGATTTCCTTGACGCTCTTCATGAACTGCGGGAAGTCCTCGAACTGCGTCCACTGGTTGTACGCGGTCTTGACCGGGACGTTGATCTCGATCGTTTCGGTCACGGAGGAGCTGGCGCCAAAGCCATTGCGGTTGGCTTTGAGTTTTTTCGACAGCATCATGCCGCCAACGGCGAGCGCGGCAACGGTAACAACGCGATTGAGCATGTGTTTCTCCTTGGGTTGGGAAGCCGTCCGCATGTGTGGTGACATCGGCCCGTAGCGAGGCATGCGGACAAGATGGCTTCGTGAAGTACTGTCACGACGAGCCACGCGAATCTGTCGCGAATCTGTTATTAAAATAAGCGAAAAGACAATCATGCGGCGCGCGAAACGCAGGGCTGCCTATACTGATGAGTGCGCTTACTGACGCTTATTTACTGAGTGAAAGGAGGGGAGCATGGATCTGCAGGGAGGATGTTTCTGCGGTGCAGTTCGCTACGAGGTCAAGGGCGAGATATTCAACAGTACGCTGTGTCATTGCACGGACTGCCGCAGGATTTCCGGCGCCCCGGCGCTGGCCTGGTTCAGCGCGCGCCGCGCCGATTTCCGCTACACGACAGGCGAGCCCGCGCGCTTTTCTTCCAGCGAACAGGTGCTGCGCGGCTTCTGCCCGCATTGCGGTACGACGCTCACCTTCGAGGACGGCCGCTGGCCCGAGGAGCTCGACATCACCACCTGCTCGCTCGACGATCCCGATGCGGTGCCTCCTGGCGACCATACCTTCGTGCGCAGCCGCCTGCACTGGGTGAAGCTGGCCGACGGCCTGCCGGAATACCCGACCACGCGCACGGCCGGCCCGGGCGACTGAGTTTGCTTCGACAGTTGTGTACTGGATGGACATACAGTAAATCCGGCGGTATATAATGGCCGCATGCAGACCGATCTCCTCCACAACCTGAACGAAGAACAGCTCGCCGCCGTCACCCTGCCGTCGCAGAGCGCGCTGATTCTGGCCGGCGCCGGCTCCGGCAAGACCCGCGTGCTGACCACCCGCATCGCCTGGCTGATCCAGACCGGGCAGGTCTCGCCGGCCGGCATCATGGCGGTGACGTTCACGAACAAGGCGGCGAAGGAGATGCTGACGCGCCTGTCCTCCATGCTGCCCATCAATACGCGCGGCATGTGGATCGGCACCTTCCACGGCCTGTGCAACCGCCTGCTGCGCACCCACTACAAGGATGCGGCGCTGCCACAGACCTTCCAGATCCTGGATTCGCAAGACCAGCTCTCGCTGATCAAACGCATGCTCAAGGCGGCCAATGTGGACGACGAGAAGTACCCGGCCAAGGCGCTGATGTACTTCATCAACAACGCGAAAGAGCAGGGCCTGCGCGCGAACCGCCTGGAGCCGAACGACCCGATCGAGCGCCGCATGATCGAGCTCTACGAGTTGTATGAGGGCCAGTGCCAGCGCGAGGGCGTGGTCGATTTCGCCGAGCTGCTGCTGCGTTCCTACGAACTGCTGGCGCGCAACGGGCCGCTGCGCCACCACTACCAGATGCGCTTCCGCCACATCCTTGTGGACGAGTTCCAGGATACCAATGACCTGCAATACAACCTGCTGAAACTCCTCGCCGGCCACGACGAGGAGGGCGGCGGCGCCATCTTCGCGGTGGGCGACGACGACCAGAGCATCTACGCCTTCCGCGGCGCCAACGTCGGCAATATGCAGGCCTTCGAGCGCGAATTCCGCGTCAAGAACCTGATCAAGCTGGAGCAGAACTACCGTTCCTTCGGCCACATCCTGGACAGCGCCAACTACCTGATCGCCAACAACAGCAAGCGGCTGGGCAAGAACCTGCGTACCGACGCGGGCCAGGGCGAGCAGGTGCGGGTGTATGAAGCCTCGTCCGACCTCGAGGAAGCGCAGTGGATCATCGAGGAAGCCAAGAGCCTGATGAACGAGGGCGTGCCGCGCAGCGAGATCGCGATCCTGTACCGCTCCAATGCGCAGAGCCGCGTGATCGAGCATGCGCTGTTCGCGGCCGGCATCCCCTATACGGTGTACGGCGGCCTGCGCTACTTCCAGCGCGCCGAGGTCAAGCACGCGATCGCTTACCTGCAGCTGATGGACAATCCGCACAACGATTCGGCCTTCCTGCGTGTGGTGAATTTCCCGACCCGCGGCATCGGCGCGCGCTCGATCGAGCAGCTGCAGATGGCGGCCGACTCCTATGGCATCTCGCTGTACGCGGCGGTGCCCTATATGACGGGCAAGGCCGGGTCCTCGCTGGGGGCGTTCGTGAAGATCATCGAGTCGGCGCGCTTCGAGACCCAGCAGCTGCCGCTGCCGGAACTGGTGCGCGTGGTGCTGGAACGCAGCGGCCTGCTCGAGTACTACCAGAAAGAAAAAGAGGGCGCCGACCGCATCGAGAACCTGGAGCAGATGGTCAATGCGGCGACCCAGTTCGTGCAGGAAGAGGGCTTCGGCATCGCCGCGCCCGCGCACCTGGGGCCGCCTTCCTTGCCGCAGGCCGGCGACGCGATCGTGATGGAAGACGGTATCGAGGTGCTCGACGGCGGCGCGCCGCTGCCGAGCGTGATGTCGCCCCTGTCGGCCTTCCTGACCCACGCTTCGCTGGAAGCAGGCGACGCCCAGGCCCAGGCCGGCCAGGACGCCATGCAGCTCATGACCGTGCACTCGGCCAAGGGCCTGGAATTCGACGCGGTCTTCATCACCGGCCTGGAAGAAGGCCTGTTCCCGCACGAGAGCAGCGCGCGCGAGCTCGATGGGGTCGATGAAGAACGGCGCCTGATGTACGTGGCGATCACGCGCGCACGCCGCCGCCTGTACATGAGCTTTACCCAGCAGCGCATGCTGCACGGCCAGACCCGCTTCAACATGAAGTCGCGCTTCTTCGACGAGCTGCCGGAAGAATCGATCAAGTGGCTGTCGCCGCGCGTGCAGACCAACTGGTTCGCGGGGCGCAAGTCGCAGACGGCCTGGGACGATGCCGAATTCCGCAACGGCACCGACAACCGCATCGCGCAGCAGATCACGCAAAAGTCAGCCGCGGGCAACGGCACCGGCTGGCGCGTGGGCGAGACGGTGGCGCACGCCAAGTTCGGCGAGGGCGTGATCGTGAATATCGAAGGCGGGGCGGGGGCGGCGCGCGCCCAGATCAACTTCGGCGCGGCGGGTATGAAGGTGCTGGATCTGTCGGTCGCAAAACTCGAACGCGTCGGCCGCTGATACGGGGTTGATGTTGATCTTGTAGGGTGGGCAGGTTTCCTGCCCACGCGGTCAACGATCCGACGAGAGCCACAGAGCGGGCCAAGTTACGTGATTTGACCGCGTGGGCGGAATCCGCCCACCCTACGGTTATTTGGCCAGGCTGACGCCGCCATCCTGCGGCTTGCCGAAAATCTGGCGATATCCAGCATACATCGCACACTGCAGCAGCAGAACGAACAGGAAGATCAGCCACATGATCACCACGCGCGTCATGCTCGACGCGCCCAGCAGCAGCGTGATCACCATGCAGATCCCGACAAAAATCGCGAACCAGGCCAGCAGCAGCACGATGAACACGCGTGCGCTGCGCAGCACGGCGAAGAAGCTGTAGAAGATCGCCTTACCGGGCGTCATCTTCTGCCAGTAGGTCAGCGGCGCCGCGAAGCACAGCGACATCAGGATGATCACGTCCAGGCCGAACACGGCGAACATGCCGAACAGGTCCGAGGCCGCCACCTGCGGCTGGCCGCCCTCGCGGCCCTGGCGCGCCATCTGTTCCCAGAAGCCCGGGTCGACCGCGAAGCGCATCAGCAGCGCCATCAGCAGCGACACGCCGAGGTAGATCAGGCCGACCTTGCACAACGCGGGCAGCACGGGTTTGCGGAAACCGGTGAGCAGCACGCCGGGCGTGACCCGTTCGCCGTTCTCGATCATCAGGCAGGCCTTCATGAAGGCCATCGAGAAGGACGGAATCAGGACCACGGCGACCATGGGCCCGAGCAGGGGCACGGCGCTGATGCCGATGCTGATCAGGATGTTCGCGAACAGCAGGGTGGTCAGGGCGGCGGGCTGTTTGCGGAACAGGCCGGCGCCTTGCTTGAGCCAGTGCCAGCCGGTGATTGCGGGAATAGAGTTCATAAGGGCAGCTGGGGCGCGGCGCGGTCGATGCGCTCGCGCAGGATGCGTTCGAAATGGGTTGGATCGTGCGGCGTGAGCAGCTCGGCCGCACGGGGAAGATGGAGGTCGTACAGGCGCGAGAGCCAGAAGCGCAGGGCGCCGGCGCGCAGCATCGGCTGCCATGCGGCGCCTTCTTCCTGCGTGAAGGGACGAGCGGCGTGGTAGGCGTCGAGCAAAGCACGCACGCGCGCCTCATCGAGCACGCCCGTGGCCAGGTCGATGCACCAGTCGTTGACGGTGACCGCGATGTCGAACAGCCAGGTATCGACGCCGGCGAAATAAAAGTCGAAGCAGCCGGAGAGGCGCTCGCCTTCGAACATGACGTTGTTGCGGAACAGGTCGGCGTGCACCGGCCCGCGCGGCAGGGCGGCATAGGTGGCGCCGGCCGCGAAGTCCGCTTGGTAAGCCGTCTCCGTACGCAGCAGCGCGGCTTCCCCGATGCTCAAGAATGGCTGGACCTCGGGCGCGGTGGCCAGGATCCAGTCCAGGCCGCGCAGGTTCGGCTGATGCAGTTCGAAATCCTGGCCGGCCAGGTGCATGCGCGCCAGCATGCGGCCCACTTCGGCGCAGTGCACCGGCTGCGGGTCGAGCTGGGAAGCGCCGGAGAGGCGGCTGACGATGATGGCCGGCTTGCCGTGCAGGGTGACGACCAGTTCGCCGTCCTGGTTCGGGACCGGCGCCGGCACGGGAATGCCCTGCTGCGCCAGGTGGCGCATCAATTGGACGTAGAAGGGCAGCTGTTCGAAACGCAGGTTCTCGAAGATGGTGAGGACGTACTCGCCCCCTTCCGTCGTCAGGAAGAAGTTGCTGTTATCGATGCCGGAAGAAATGCCGTCGAGCGCCAGGGCGCGGCCGAGGGGGAACTGCTTGATCCACTGGCTAAGGTCGTCCAGTGTGACCGCGGTAAAAACTGCCATGTGCTAGCAACAAAGGTGAGGGTCGGCCGCGCCTGGCGCGGCAGCGGGTTTATTTTTTTTCGACGGGTTCCATTGGCGGCGGCGGAGGCGCGTCCGCACGGGGCGGCACGCCCGGCCTGGCCGGGGCAGGGGCGACGTTTCCATCGGCCGGGGGCTGCTTCTTCGGATTGCCGAAGTCGAATTCCTTGACGGTCCATTGCGGGCCGCGCTGCGAACTCATGGCGTCGCCCGGCAGGGCGGTGCCGACCTGGGTGTTCGGTTTCAGGGTATAGCGGCTCGGGCCGCTTTCCACTTCTACTTCGGTCACCTGTCCGCGGTTGTCCCGCTTTTCGGTGATGCGGGTGCGTTCTTTCGGCGGAATGGTGGTGGCCGGCGTGTCGCTGCCCGGCTCGATGCGCTCCAGCTGGGGCGGCTGCTGGCTGGGGCGTTGCTGCGGCTGCGTCTGCTGTTGACCGGGTTGCTGGCCCGGCTGCGCCGGCATCTGCTGCTGGGCCAGGGCCAGTCCGGCGGGAATGAACAGGGACAGCGTCAAGAGTTTCAGGCGGGAAGATGTGCGCAACATGATGGTCACCTTGTGTCGTTTAGTCCATTGTAACAAACAGGCACCGTTCCCTGTGAAAAGTGCACACAATCTCTCCGTCGTGTCCGGCATGCAAGCCGGGAGAGGAGGGGCCGATTCTGCGATAATGACGAATACTCTTGCGCACCTACTTTCGATTCTTCGCCTCTATGGAAAATACCCTGCTGCTCGTTGACGGTTCCAGCTATCTTTACCGCGCCTACCACGCGCTGCCCGACCTGCGCAGCCCGGACGGTTTCCCGACCGGCGCCATGCACGGGATGGTCAATATGCTGCGCCGCCTGCGCGCCGACTACCCGGCGGCCTACATCGCCTGCGTGTTCGACGCCAAGGGCAAGACCTTCCGCGACGACCTCTACCCGGAATACAAGGCCACCCGCGCCTCCATGCCGGAAGACCTGGGCAAGCAGATCGAACCGATCCACGAAGTGGTGCGCCACATGGGCTGGCCGATCCTGATGGTCGAAGGCGTCGAGGCCGACGACGTGATCGGCACCCTGGCCGTGCAGGCTGCCGCGCGCGGCATGAACACCGTCATCTCGACCGGCGACAAGGACCTGGCCCAGCTGGTGAACGACAAGGTCATGCTCATCAATACCATGACCAACGACAAGCTCGACGAAGCCGGCGTGATCGCCAAGTTCGGCGTGCCGCCGAACCGCATCATCGACTACCTGACCCTGATCGGCGACACCGTCGACAACGTCCCGGGCGTGAACAAATGCGGCCCGAAGACGGCCGTGAAGTGGCTCACCCTGCACAACTCGCTCGACGGCGTGATCGAGAACGCGCACAGCATTGGCGGCGCAGTCGGCGAGAACCTGCGCGCCGCGCTGGAGTGGCTGCCGAAGGGCCGCGAACTGATCACCGTGAAGACCGACTGCGACCTCGTGAACCATGTGGTCTCTTTTGAAGAAACCCTGGTCGGCCGTCCGGAAAATGCGGAAGCGCTGCGCGACTTTTTCCAGCGCTACGGCTTCAAGACGATGCTGCGCGAACTGGGTGGCGGCAATGGCCGTGCGGATGGCGCGGTGGCCCCGGCGCGCGGCGCGGGTCCGGGCGGCGCGCCCCTGAATTCGCCGGAAGGCGCCTCGGGCACCCTGCCGGGCATGCCCATCATCAAGGGCGAGTACGAAACCATCCTCACCGACGAACAGCTCGACAAATGGCTGGCGCTGGTCGACGCGGCGGAAATCACCTCGGTCGATACCGAGACGACGTCGCTGGATCCGATGACGGCCGAAATGGTCGGCATCTCGCTGTCGGTCGAAGCGGGCAAGGGCGCCTACATCCCGGTCGCGCACCGCTATGCCGGCGCGCCCGACCAGCTGGGTCGCGAACACGTGCTGGAGCGCATGCGTTCCTGGCTCGAGAATCCGGCCAAGCCGAAACTCGGCCAGAACCTGAAGTACGACATGCACATCTTCGAAAACCACGGCATCAGGCTCGCGGGGATCGTGCACGATACGCTCCTGCAGTCCTACGTTTTTGAATCGCACAAGCCGCACGACATGGACACCATGGCGATGCGCCACCTCGGCTACACCACGATTCCTTTCGTGGACGTATGCGGCAAGGGCGCGAACATGATCTGCTTCGACCAGGTCGAACTGAACCGCGCCACCGAATATGCGGCCGAGGATTCCGACATCACCCTGCGCCTGCACCAGACCATGCTGCCCCACGTCGAAGCCGACAAAGGGCTCACCTACATCTACCGCAACATCGAGATGCCGACCATGGAAGTGCTGCAAAAGATCGAGCGCAACGGCGTCCTGATCGATGCGGAGCTGCTGCAGAAGCAGTCGGGCGAACTGGGCGCGCGCATGCAGGAACTGGAGCAGCAGGCCTATGAAGCGGCCGGCGGCCCCTTCAACCTCGGTTCGCCCAAGCAGATCGGCGAGATCTTCTTCGGCAAGCTCGGCCTGCCGGTCATCAAGAAGACCGCCACCGGCGCACCGTCGACCGATGAAGAGGTGCTGCAGAAGCTAGCGGAGGACTTCCCGCTGCCGAAGATCCTGCTCGAGCACCGCGGCATGTCCAAGCTGAAGTCGACCTATACCGACAAGCTGCCGAAGATGGTCAATCAGAAGACCGGACGCGTGCACACCAACTACGCGCAGGCGGTGGCGATCACGGGCCGCCTGTCCTCGAACGAGCCGAACCTGCAGAACATCCCGGTACGCACCGCCGAAGGCCGCCGCATCCGCGAAGCCTTCGTCGCGCCGCCGGGCAGCGTGATCGTCTCGGCCGACTACTCGCAGATCGAGCTGCGCATCATGGCCCATATCTCCGGCGACGAGGCGATGCTCAAAGCCTTCGCGGAAGGCGAGGACATCCACCGCGCCACCGCCGCCGAGATCTTCGGCATCCCGCCCGAGGAAGTGCAGAGCGAGCAGCGCCGCTACGCGAAGGTGATCAACTTCGGCCTGATCTACGGCATGAGCGCCTTCGGCCTGGCCCAGAACCTGGGCATCGAACGCGCCGCCGCCGCCAACTACATCGACCGCTACTTCGCCCGCTTCGCCGGCGTGAAGCAGTACATGGACGAGACCAGGTTGCAGGCCAAGGCGCGCGGCTATGTGGAGACGGTGTTCGGACGCCGCCTCTGGCTCCCGGAGATCAACTCGCCGAACGGCCCGCGGCGCGCCGGCGCCGAACGCGCGGCGATCAACGCGCCGATGCAGGGCACGGCGGCCGATCTCATCAAGCTGGCCATGATCGCGGTGCAGGGCTGGCTGGAAGCCGAGAAGCTGGGCACGCGCATGATCATGCAGGTGCACGACGAACTGGTGCTGGAAGTGCCGGAAGCGGAGCTGGAACTGGTGCGTGTGAAGTTGCCGGAACTGATGGCCAGCGTGGCCGAGCTGAAAGTGCCGCTGGTGGCTGAGACGGGTGTGGGCAGCAATTGGGAGGAAGCCCATTGAGTATGGGCTTCCGCGCATTGAGTATGCGCTTTCGCTAATTGTTGCGTTGTAGATACTGAATGCTCAGCTCATCTGTAAAGACTGTAAGTATTTGTTTCAAAGTGTGCTGCAGCACGTAACAATTGCCGTGGAGAATGTTAGGATCCTTTCAAGCGCTGACGTTGGCGAAGCAAGAAAGGTATCCATAACATGTTCCAGAAAAAATCCCAATTCGCCCTGCTGGGCGCCACCGTCCTTGGCGCCGCAGTCCTCGTTGCTTGCGGCGGCGGTGGCGGCGACACCGCCCCCACCACGCCCGTCAGCACCGCCGGCACGCTCGCCGTGTCGCTGACCGATGCCCCGGCCTGCGGCTTCGACGCCGTCAATGTCACCGTCTCCAAGGTGCGCGTGCACCGCAGCGACAGCGCGCTGGACACCGATTCTGGCTGGACCGACATCACCCTGAACCCGGCCCGCAAGATCAACCTGCTGAACCTGACCAACGGCGTGCTCGAGGCGCTCGGCCAGACCTCGCTCGAAGCGGGACGCTATACCCAGATGCGCCTGGTGCTCGATGCGAATGCGGGCGGCACCGCCAACACCGTGGTTCCGGTCGACGGCAGGACCGAGCTGCCGCTGGAGACCCCGAGCGCGGTCCAGAGCGGCATCAAGCTGGTCGGCGCTTTCGAGGTGAATGCCGGACAGAAGACCGAGGTCGTGCTCGACTTCGACGCCTGCAAGTCGGTCGTCACCCGCGGCAAGGGCAGCTATGCGCTCAAGCCGGTCGTGAAAGTGGTGCCGGTCGCCGCCAACGGCATCTCGGGCTTCGTCAGCACCGCCTTGCTTGGCAGCGGCGTGCAGGTCTCGGCGCAGCAGAACGGCAGCATCGTCAGCGCTACCACCCCGAACCCGTCCACCGGCGAATTCTTCCTCTCGCGCCTTGCACCGGGCAACTACGACGTCGTGATCACCGCCGACAACAGCGCGGCCAGCGTGGTCGCCGCGGTGCCGGTCGCCTCGGTCACCAGCACCACGGTGCTCAGCACATTGATGTCGCCGATCCTGCTCGCGCCGGGCAATACCGGCTCGATCGGCGGCACCGTGACCATGACGCCGGCGGGGTCCGAGCCGGCCTTCGTCGCGGCCAGGCAGACCTTCGCCGCCGGCCCGACCGTGACCATCAAGTATGCGGGCGCGGACCTGGCGAGCGGCGCCTATACCATCGCCAACCTGCCGGTGAGCGCGCCGCAGTTCGCGAGCTATAGCGCGTCCCTGCCGCTGAGCTTCAGCGCCAGCAGCGCGGCCCCCGCCGGCAAGTACCGTGTCGAGGCCTCGGCCACCGGCTATGCCGCCAAGGCCGTCGACGGCGTGGATATCGGTAGCAGTAACCAGTCGAACGTCAACTTCGCACTGACGCGCTGAGTCGGGTCGCCGAAGCAAAAGGGGCGGACCCACGAGGGCCGCCCCTTTTTTTAGGTTCATCGCGGATTACCGGGATAAGCCTGTTGTAAACGCAAGAGAGCAGTAAGGAAGAGTTATTGTGTTTGTGCGACCAAACTCAACCAACTCAACCTACCGCTCTCATGCTAGATCATAGTCTC
>JBFLVV010000028.1:0-62224 GCA_040758275.1 Pseudomonadota bacterium | reverse complement strand
CCTTGGCCCGCGCCAGGGCGCGCGCCTTCGCTTCCGCCTCGGCCTTGGCCTTCGCGGCGGCCAGGGCGGCCTGGCGGCGGCGCTCGGCTTCGGCCTGCTGGCGGATCAGGATGGTCAGGCGGTCCACCAGGGCAGCCATGCGTTGTTCGTCGCGCTGCAGGCGGTCGGCCTGCTTGCGCTGGTCGCTCAGGCGGGTCGACAGGTTCTGCAGCAGCGCGGCGCGCTTGCCCTTTTCCTGTTCCAGCCTGGTCTTTTGCTGTTGCTGCTCCTGGGCGATTTCCTGCAACTCGAGCTGGGCGTTCTCGACCTTGTCGCGGTTGGCCTCGACCTCGGCCAGGTTGGCGCGCAGGGAGTCCAGCAGCTTCGCCTGCGCCTGCGACACATAGGCCATCATCTGCAGGTCGCGGTTGATGCGGTTCGGATTGTCGCCGGACAGCAGCAGCTTGATCCGGTCTTCGTTGCCGGCCACATAGTGCTCGCGCAGCAGCTTGGACAACTGTTTCTTTTGATTAACAATTGTCTCCTGCAGCCTCTGTCCCTGGGTCGACAGGTCGTGCAGGCGGGTGCTGGTGACGTCCTGCTCCTCGGCCAGGTCGCGCAGGGCGCGGTTGGCGTCGGAGATGGCCGCCTCGGACTCCGCCAGCTCGTCGGCGGCGTCCTCGCGCGCGTCCTCGGTGCGGGCGATGTCCTTGCGGATCGCCTCCAGCTTCTGCTTGACCCCGGCGCGCTGCTTCTCCGCGGTCGCCTTCTGGCGGCTGCGTTCGGTCTGGCGCTGGGCGTGGACTGGGCTGGACAGTGCGAGGGCCAACAGCGCGCACATCAGCGCGCTGCCGGCGGACTTCGTGGATGGCAAACGCAAGCTTACTTCGCCTTCCCTTGGCTGGCCACGGCCGCCACGGCGGCGGCGATCGCGTCCTGGTCGCCCAGGTAGTAGTGCTTGATCGGCTTGAGGTTTTCGTCCAGTTCATACACGAGCGGCTGGCCGTTCGGGATGTTCAGGCCGACGATGTCGCTGTCGCTGATGTTGTCCAGCATCTTGATGATGGCGCGCAGGCTGTTGCCGTGGGCCGAGATCAGGATCTTCTTGCCGGCGCGGATCGCCGGGGCGATTTCTTCGTCCCAGGCCGGCATCACGCGGGCCACGGTGTCCTTCAGGCACTCGGTCAGCGGGATCTGCTCTTTCGACAGCGACGCATAGCGCGGATCGTTGAAGGAGGTGCGCTCGTCGCCCTCTTCCAGGCTAGGCGGCGGGGTGTCGTAGCTGCGGCGCCAGACCAGAACCTGCTCGTCGCCGAATTTCGCCGCGGTTTCCGCCTTGTCCAGGCCCTGCAGGGCGCCGTAGTGGCGCTCGTTCAGGCGCCAGTCGTTCTTGACCGGCAGGTACATCATGTCCATCTCGTCCAGCGCCAGCCACAGGGTGCGGATTGCGCGCTTGAGCACCGAGGTGTAGGCCACGTCGAAGGTGAAACCGGCTTCCTTGAGCACGCGGCCGGCGCTCTTGGCCTCGTTGATGCCCTTCTCGGTCAGGTCGACGTCGGTCCAGCCGGTGAAGCGGTTTTCCAGGTTCCAGGTGGATTCGCCGTGGCGCATGAATACGATTTTGTACATAAGCTCTTCTTCGGTTAAAAGGTGCGATTGAAATCCGGTCCGGCATCTATTTTATAATGCGCCGATTCAGTTCAACCATTGGAACCCTTGTGAAATTCATTCTCGATAATATCTTCGTGGTGGCGATTGCCGTGATTTCCGGTCTTGCCCTGCTCTGGCCAGCCCTCGCCCCGCGCGGCAAGCGCGCCACCGCCTTGCAGGCGACGCAGATGATCAACCGCGGCAAGACCCTCGTGCTCGACGTCAGGACGGGCGAGGAATTCGCGGCCGGCCACCTGCGCGACGCGAAACACATCCCGCTGGCAGACTTGGGCAGTCGCATCGGCGAGCTGGAAAAGTCGAAGAGCCGCACCGTGATCGTCGTGTGCCAGACCGGTGCACGCGCGGACAAGGCGGTACGCCAGCTGCAAGCGGCCGGTTTCGAGGACGCGCACGCGCTCGAAGGCGGCCAGGCAGCCTGGGTCGCGGCCGGCCTGCCGGTAACCAAGTAAAACCTTTTAGGAAGGAAGCATCATGAGCCAACACGTCGTTCTCTACCACACCGCCAGCTGCCCCTATTGCGTGCGCGCCGAGCGCCTGCTCGAAGCCAAGGGCGTGACCGACATCGAACGCATCCGCGTCGACCTGGACCCGGAACAGCGCCAGATCATGATGCAGCGTACCGGCCGCCGCACCGTACCCCAGATCTACGTGGGCGACACCCACGTGGGCGGTTTCGACGACCTGTATGCGCTCGACCAGGCGGGCCGCCTGGACCCGTTGCTGGCTGGACAGTAAGTACGTACTTCGGCCCGCTTTGACGGGCTTCGGTGCCTGTATCGGCGGGGGTATTGCATCCAAATTGATTTTGATACAATTGCCCTCGCGTTTGACCAAAGCACCGGGACGGCGCGTCCGTCCACCATTACTTAAAACGAAAGCGTTCCATGTCCGACGAAAACCTGCAACCAGTATTCCAAATCCAACGCGTCTACCTGAAAGACATGTCGCTGGAACAACCGAATTCCCCGGCCATCTTCCTCGAACAGGAAGCACCGACCATCGAAGTGTCGCTGGACGTCGGCGCCGAAGGCATCGCTGAAGGCATCTACGAGTCGACCGTGACCATCACCGTCACCGCCAAGGTCAAGGACAAGGTCGCTTTCCTGGTCGAAGGCAAGCAGGCTGGCATCTTCGAAGCCCGCAACATCCCGGCCGAGCAGATGGATCCGCTGCTGGGCATCGGCTGCCCGAACATCGTGTACCCGTACCTGCGCGCCAACATCGCCGACGTGATCAGCCGCGCCGGCTTCCCGCCGGTGCACCTGGCCGAGATCAACTTCGAAGCCTTCTACGCACAGCGCCAGCAGGCGATGGCACAGGCTGCCGCAGCACCTGCACAATAAGTTGTCCCCTTGCGGATGCCGCTCTGCGGCGTCCGCTGCCTCCCCGGCGTCCCGCTTCCCCGCGGCGGCATGATCCTCCTGGACCCGCCATGAACCCACACCGCCTTCTCGCAAGCCTGCTGCTGGTGGCAGCGCCAGCCGTGTTCGCCTTCGAATTCAAGAGCGTCGGCGCGCCTTCGGTGATCCTCTACGACACCCCGTCGCCCAAGGGCACGAAGATGTACGTCGCCCCGCGCGGCATGCCGCTGCAGGTCGTGTCGAGCTATGGCGACTGGGTCAAGGTGCGCGACGCCAACGGCGAGCTGGCCTGGACCGAAGCCAGGGGATTGAGCGCCCGCCGCAATGTGATCGTGCGCACGCCCGGCGCCAAGGTGTTCGCCGGGCCCGACGAGAATGCCCAGGTATTGATGACGGCCGACAAGGGCGTCGTGCTGGAATTGGTCGACCCGACCGCACTCGCCTGGATCCGTGTGCGCCACCGCGACGGCATCAATGGCTACGTCCGCTCGAACGATATCTGGGGCCTGTGATGTCCAAAGGCGAAAGCACATGCTAGAACAGAAAAAACCTACCAAAATCACCGTCCTCGGCGCCGGCGCCTGGGGCACCGCCGTGGCGATCGCGCTCGCCAGCCGCCACGACGTCCTGCTGTGGGGCCGCAACCCCGCCCAGATGGCCGAGACCGAGGCCGCGCGCGAGAACCTGCACTACCTGCCGGGCCATCCGCTCCCTGGCGCCCTGCGCGTGAGCGCCGATTTCGAGCAGGCCCTGGCTCATGTGATCGATGCCGGTCTTGAGGATGCGCCGCTCCTGATCCTGGCCTGCCCGGTGGCCGGCCTGCGCCCGCTATTGAAGCAGCTGAAAGGCCGCACCATCCCCAACGCCGTGTGGCTGTGCAAGGGCTTCGAAGCCGGCACCAGCCTGCTGCCGCACCAGGTGGCGGCCGAGGTGCTGGGCAACGACATCCCCGTCGCCGCCCTGTCCGGCCCCTCGTTTGCCCAGGAAGTGGCGCGCGCCCTGCCCTGCGCCCTGTCCGTGGCCTCGACCTCCGATACCTTGCGCGAACGCGTGGTCGCGGCGGCGCACGGCAACAATATGCGCGTGTATTCCTGCGACGACATGATCGGCGTGGAAGTGGGCGGCGCGGTGAAGAACGTGATGGCGATCGCCACCGGCGCCTCCGACGGCCTGGGGCTGGGCCTGAATGCGCGCGCGGCCTTGATCACGCGCGGCCTGGCCGAGATCACCCGCCTGGGCGTGCACCTGGGCGCCCAGGCGCATACCTTCATGGGCCTGACCGGCATGGGCGACCTGATCCTGACCTGCACGGGCGACCTGTCGCGCAACCGGCGCGTGGGCCTGGCGCTGGCGCAGGGCAAGCAGCTGGACACCATCGTGGCGGAACTGGGTCACGTGGCCGAAGGCGTGCCCTGTGCGAAGTCGGTGCGCGAACTGGCGCGCAGGCTGGGGGTGGATATGCCGATCACCGAGGCGGTGGCGGCGGTGCTCTTCGATGGGGTGCCGGCCACCGAGATGGCCCAGCGCCTGCTGGCGCGCGATCCGCGCGACGAGCTGGCCTGATATCGTTCGGTGAGGCGCTGGCTGCGCTATTCGGTAGGGTGGACGGCTCCGCCGTCCGCGCGTTCAAACAGTGCGTGAATTGCATACGCAGCATCCATTCACATGGGAGCTGAACGCGCGGACGGCATAGCCGTCCACCCTACGGCCGCGTCCTAGTTGCCGGAACCGCGCGGATCCTTCGTCGGCCCACCCGTGCGCACCGGCCCCAGCAGGATGGTCATGAGGGCCACCGCATCCTTGTTGGCGCGGATCGCATGCGGCTCGCCGCCCGCCAGGTAGACCATCTCGTTCGGCCGCAGGATGGTCGTGCGTCCGTGCGCATCGAAGGCGATCTCGCCTTCCAGGCAGACGAGGGTCATCTCGCCCTCGACCCGGTGCTCGGGCATCGGTTTTTCCTTCGGCACCACGAGCCGGATCAGTTCCATGTGCTCGGTCTTCACCAGCGCGATCGAGGTGAAGTGGGCGATGTCGTCGTCGCCGCGCTGCAAGGCGATGCGTTCGCCCGATACTGCGTGTTGCAAGGCCATGTCGCTCTCCTTGTTTATTCGTCTTCCTGGTAGTTCTCCGGCACGCCGCGCAGCCAGGTCACCAGCGCGAACGCGTCCTTCATGCCGCTGGCCAGCTGCGGCACCAGGAGTTCGGGGCGGTTCAGCAGCAGCGGCACCTCGATCCACACGAAATAGCTTTTCAGCTTCAGGTACTCGACCAGCGGGTGGTTCGGGTCGACGCCCTTCGGCGGGCGCTGCAAGGTGTCTTCGAACTGCAGGTCGCCGTAGGTCGCGCGGAGATGCTTATTCTTCAACATTTTCTGGAAGCCTGTCGCATCGTTGACGACATGCTCGCGGATGGCCTTCAGGCGGTGCGCCGGCGGCAGGTACTCGCCCGCGCCGAACAGCAGCTTGCCGTCGGCCTCGATGTGGAAGTAATAGGTCGGCCCGCCCGCGGCGCTGGGGCGGCGCTTGTTCAGGGGCGCGATGCCGGCCGAGAAATGGGTTTTATAGGGACGCTTGTCCTTGGCGAAGCGCACGTCGCGGTGGATGCGGAACATCGCCTTCTTGGGATCGCAGCCGGCCACCTGTTTATCAAATGCGCCCAGCTCCTTGATGAGTTCGGTGACGACGTCGAGGAATTCCGCGCGCAGGATGTCGTAGCGCGGCTTGTTCATGATGAACCAGGGACGGTTGTTGTTCTCGCTGAGCTCGCTTAAAAATTGCGTCAGGTCACGCAGGTGCATGCAATGGTCCGAATCGTTTGAATGACTATTTGAGGCGCGGGCGCTTGCCGACGGTGACGTCGAGCGTGGACTCGCGGTTCTTGCGCAGGATGCGCAGCGGTGCTTTTTCGCCCGGCTCGAGCTGGGCGATCAGGTTGAGCATCTCGCTGGTGTTCGCCACTTCCTTGCCGCCGACGGCAACCAGGATGTCGCCCGGACGCATGCCGGCGCGGTCGGCCGGTCCGCCGCGCACCACGCCGGCGATGATGGCGCCGCTGTTCTTGCCCAGCCCGAAACTTTCCGCCAGCTCCGGCGTGATGTCCTGGGATTCGATGCCGATCCAGCCGCGCACCACCTGGCCGTGCTTGACGATGGCGTCCAGCACATTCTTCGCCGTGCTGACGGGGATGGCGAAGCCGATGCCCACCGAGCCGCCGGTCTGCGAATAGATCGCCGAGTTAATCCCGAGCAGGTGGCCGTTGGTATCGACCAGCGCTCCGCCCGAATTGCCGAAGTTGATCGCGGCGTCGGTCTGGATGAAGTTCTCGAAATTGTTGATGTGCAGGTTGTTGCGGCCCAGCGCGGAGATGATGCCGAGGGTGACGGTCTGGCCCACGCCGAAGGGGTTGCCGATCGCCAGCACCACGTCGCCCACGCGCGCGGCTTCCGGATTGCCCAGCACCATGACGGGCAGGTTGCGCGCCGAGATGCGGATCACGGCGAGATCGGTCTCCGGATCGGTGCCGACGATGCGCGCCGCCGCTTTCCTGCCGTCGGCCAGGCCCACTTCGATCACGTCGGCGCCTTCGACCACGTGGTTGTTGGTCAGGATGTAGCCGTCGCCGCTGACGATGACGCCGGAACCGAGGCTGGCCATCTGCTCGTCGGGCGGCATGCGGTCGCCGAAAAAGCGGCGGAAGAAAGGGTCCTTCAGCAGCGGATGGGTCTCGCGCGAGGCCTTGCTGGTGAGGATGTTGACGACGGCCGGCATGGCGCGCCCGGCCGCCTCGCGGTAGCTGCCGGAGGCCGGCAGCGCCGCGCCCTGCAGCACCGGCACGGCGGCATTGCCCGAGCCGATCCGCACCTGGGTCGGGGCACGCTCGAGCCACTCGGGCCGCATGGTGGCGACGACGAAATAGAGCGCCAGCGCCACCGTCACCACCTGGGCGAACAGCAGCCACAGGCGTTTCATCGCTCCCGGCCGGCGCCGGGGACGGATGGCTTGCGGGCGAAGCTCGTGGACGCTGTCGTTCACTTAGGTTGGCTTTTTCAGGGAATCGCGGATGTCACGCAGCAGCAGGATCTCTTCCTTCTCGGCGGCCGTGGGCGCGTCGCTTGGCCCGCGCAGGCGGTTCACGATGCGCACCATCTGGAAGATGACAAATGCCAGCAGGATGAAGTTCAACAAAATCGTCAGGAAATTCCCGTAGGCGAGCACGGCGCCGGCCTTCTGCGCCTCCGCCAGCGGCAGCGTCGTGCCCTGGCCGTTCAGCGGAATGTAGTAATTCGCGAAATCGAGGCCGCCGAACAACATCCCGATGGGCGGCATGATGACGTCCTTGACGAGGGAATCGACGATGCGTCCGAAGGCGCCACCGATGATGACACCGACCGCAAGATCGACGACGTTGCCGCGCATTGCGAACGTTTTGAACTCTCCCAGCATGGACATGGCTTTCCTTTCATTGTTATTGAACCACTACGTTTGATGATACCCCAAAGCTTTTATGCTGCGGATGCACACACGTGCCGAAGGGCGGCGCAGGCACGAATATTCCATCTGGATGTGTCCGCTTGATAATTTTTTTCCAATCGGTATTGCCCTTCACATATAATTTTGTGTTGCTGGAAGCTCTTTATTAATTCTTAAGATTCGTATTTTCACGGAGTGGGGTTGGTATGAGTAATGAAAAGCAGGTCGATTCAGGCCGACGCGGACTGCTGGTCGCAACATGCGCCGCAGGCGGCGTCGTTGGGGTATCCACGGCGGGAGTCCTCGTCAGCACCTTCCAGCCGTCCGAGCGAGCGAAAGCCGCCGGCGCCCCCGTCGAAGTCGACATCTCCGACGTCAAGCCCGGCGAGATGAAGGTCGTCGAATGGCGCGGCAAGCCGGTCTGGATCCTGCGCCGCACCCCGGAGATGCTGGCCACCCTCGAGAAGGACACCGCCGAACTGGCCGATCCGAACTCCGAAAAAGAGTACCAGCTGCCGGTACCCGAATACGCCAAGAACCCCTACCGCGCGCGCGCCGAGCACAAGGAAGTGCTGGTCACCGTGGGCATCTGCTCGCACCTGGGCTGCTCGCCGTCCTCGCGCCTGGCCTCCGGCCCGCAACCCAACCTCCCGGACGACTGGCCGGGCGGCTTCCTCTGCCCCTGCCACGGTTCGACCTTCGACCTCTCGGCCCGCGTGTTCAAGAACAAGCCGGCGCCGACGAATATGGATGTCCCACCGTACATGTACCTGTCCGATAACCGCCTGGTGATCGGCAAAGACGAAAAAGGGGAGGCGTAAATGGGCGGCCCATTCAAGGAAACGCAAGTGCCGGCCAACGCGCCGGCCGGCCAGAAGGCGCTGGCCTGGGTCGATGACCGCTTCCCGCTGTCGAAGCTGTGGAACGACCAGTGGGGCAAGTACTACGCACCCAAGAACTTCAACATCTGGTACCTGTTCGGCTCGCTGGCCATGCTGGTGCTGGTGCTGCAGATCGTCACCGGCATCTTCCTGACCATGCACTACAAGCCGGACGCCAACCTGGCCTTCGGCTCGGTCGAGTACATCATGCGCGAAGTGCCCTGGGGCTGGCTGGTGCGCTACATGCACTCGACCGGCGCTTCGATGTTCTTCATCGTGGTCTACCTGCACATGGCTAGAGGCCTGATGTACGGCTCCTACCGCAAGCCGCGCGAGCTGATCTGGCTGTTCGGCTTCGCGATCTTCCTGTGCCTGATGGCGGAAGCCTTCTTCGGCTACCTGCTGCCGTGGGGCCAGATGTCCTACTGGGGCGCCCAGGTGATCGTCAACCTGTTCGGTGCGATTCCCGTGATCGGCCCGGACCTGTCGCTGTGGATCCGCGGTGACTACGTGGTCTCGGACGCGACCCTGAACCGCTTCTTCGCCTTCCACGTCATCGCCCTGCCGCTGGTCATCCTCGGCCTGGTGGCGGCCCACCTGATCGCGCTGCACGAAGTTGGCTCGAACAACCCGGACGGCATCGAGATCAAGGACAACCTGGACGCGGACGGCCACCCGGTCGACGGCATCATGTCGCACCCGTACTACTCGACCAAGGACTTCTTCGGCGTGTCGGTGTTCCTGCTGATCTTCTCGGCGGTCGTGTTCTTCGCACCTGAGATGGGCGGCTACTTCCTGGAGTACAACAACTTCCTGCCGGCCGACTCGATGAAGACCCCGCCGCACATCGCGCCGACCTGGTACTTCACCCCGTTCTACTCGGTGCTGCGCGCAACCACCGCGGACTTCATGTACGTGCTGATGGCTGCGGTCGCCGCCTACGTCGTGTTCATCTGGCTGAAATCCCGCCTGGCCTACAAGACCAAGATCGCGATCGCCGTCATCGGCCTGATCCTGATCGTCGGCATGCTGCCGCAGGTGCTGGATGCGAAGTTCTGGGGCGTGGTGCTGTTCGGCTCGTCGGTGGTGATCATCGCCTTCCTGCCGTGGCTGGACCACTCGCCGGCGCGCTCGATCCGCTACCGTCCGGACTGGCACAAGTGGGTGTACGCCCTGTTCGGCCTGTGCTTCGTGGCCCTGGGCTACCTGGGCACCCAGCTGCCGACGCCGGCCTACACCATCATCTCGCAAGTGGCGACCCTGCTGTACTTTGCGTTCTTCCTGTTGATGCCGTGGTGGAGCACGATGGGCCGGTTCAAGCCGGTCCCGACGCGCCTGACCTTCACGCCGCACTAATCACGAGCACAAGGACAAGAACATGAAATTTGCGAAGAAACTGATCGCAGTCCTGGCCCTGGTGCCGGGACTGGCATTCGCCGCGGAAGGCGGCTTCCCGCTCGAGCGCGCTCCGGACCGCCACGAACTGTCGTCGCTGCAGAACGGCGCCAAGCTCTTCATCAACCACTGCCTGAACTGCCACTCGGCATCGAGCATGCGCTACAACCGCCTGCGCGACCTTGGCTTGAGCGAAGAGCAGATCAAGAACAACCTGTTGTTTTCGCAAGACAAGGTTGGCGGCATGATGACGACGGCGATGCGCCCGGACGACGCCAAGGCCTGGTTCGGCGCCGTGCCGCCGGACCTGTCGGTGATCGCCCGCGCGAAATCCTCGCCTTCGGGCACCGGCGCGGACTACCTGTACACCTATCTGCGCACCTTCTACAAGGACGATACCCGCCCAACCGGCTGGAACAATATGGTGGTGCCGAACGTGGCCATGCCGCACGTGATGTGGCAGCAGCAGGGCATCCGCCAGGCGAAATTCACCGACGAGAAGGACCCGCACGACGCCGGCAAGATGATCCACAAGTTCGCCGGTTTCGAACAGGTTTCGCCCGGGACGATGAGCCAGCAGGAGTTTGACACCGCGACTGCCGATCTGGTTGCCTACCTGAGCTGGATGGCTGAGCCAGCGCAAGGCCAACGTAAGAAGTTGGGCGTTATTGTGTTGATCTTCCTGTCCATTTTCGCCTTCCTGGCCTGGCGCCTGAACGAATCGTACTGGAAGGAAGTGAAGTAAATTCGCTTTCATTGCCCGGTTGGCTATAATACGGGCAATCATTTTTCGGGGTGAATCGCTAGGCGCTTCACCCCATTGTTTCTTGAAGGACTACAAACCATGATGGTTCTCTACTCCGGCACCACGTGCCCCTTCTCCCAACGCTGCCGCCTGGTCCTGTTCGAAAAAGGCATGGACTTCGAGGTGCGCGACGTCGACCTGTTCAACAAGCCGGAAGACATCTCGACCATGAACCCCTACGGCCAGGTGCCGATCCTGGTCGAGCGCGAACTCATCCTGTACGAATCGAACATCATCAACGAGTACATCGACGAGCGCTTCCCGCACCCGCAGCTGATGCCGGCCGATCCGCTGATGCGCGCCCGCGCCCGCCTGATGCTGTTCAACTTCGAGAAGGAACTGTTCGTCCACGTGCACACGCTGGAAAGCGAGCGCAACAAGACGAACGACAAGAGCCACGACAAGGCCCGCTCGGAAATCCGCGACCGCCTGACCACCCTGGCGCCGCTGTTCCTGAAGAACAAGTACATGCTGGGCGACGAATTCTCGATGCTGGACGTCGCGATCGCCCCGCTGCTCTGGCGCCTGGACCACTACGGCATCGAGCTGTCGAAGACCGCCGCCCCGCTGATGAAGTACGCCGAGCGCATCTTCTCGCGTCCGGCCTACATCGAAGCGCTGACCCCGTCGGAAAAGGTGATGCGCCGCTGATGGCTTGTGGCGGACGCTTGCCGTCCGCCTCAGCTTGAGACGATTCGGTACACGCCGGTTTCGGACGCCCTGGTGGCGATTCCGGTAAACTGGCGTGGACGACAAGTATTGTTTATTGACCCCAACAAATGTCAGAGATCTCCACCAAGCCCTACCTGCTGCGCGCCATCTACGAATGGTGCACGGACAGCGGCTACACGCCCTACCTCGCGGTCAAGGTCGACTCGGCCACCACGGTGCCGATGGAATACGTCCGCAAGGGCGAGATCATCCTGAACATCAGCTACGGCGCCACCTCGGGCCTGAAGATGGACAACGACGCGATCCACTTCCGCGCGCGTTTCAATGGGGTCTCGCGCGAGCTGTACATTCCTGTGCAGAACGTGCTGGCGATTTATGCGAACGAGAATGGCCAAGGGATGGCTTTCGAGGTGAACGTGACGGCGGCGGAGATGCCGGCGCCTGCTTCGGCTTCGTCGCCATCGGAAGAGGCGTCGGCGCCGGCCCTGTCGGCGGTGCCTGCGAAGGCGGATGCGCCGGCCGAGACGGCGAGCACGCCGGATGGCGACGACGAGCCGCCAAAGAAGGGCGGACGCCCGACCTTGACCCGCATCAAATAGCGTATAATCGTTGTTCTAAGATTAAGCCGACTTAGCTCATCAGGTAGAGCAGTTGATTTGTAATCATCAGGTGGCGGGTTCGAGTCCTGCAGTCGGCACCAGTTCCCATGCATGAGCCCAGCCTTTCGGCTGGGCTTTTTGCTTTTGACCTACCAGAAAGACAATTAACGTCTGGCCTTGGGAAAAGCCGGGTCAATTGTGTGACAAGACTCAGCATTAGAAATATATAATTTACATTTCGAATCCTTCGTCCGACGTCGATGAGCTCTCTTCTCCAGGTTCGCAACAATGTACGCGTCTCCGGGAACGGTGCGGCTATCATGGTGTTCGCCCACGGATTCGGCTGCGACCAGACCATGTGGCGCTTCCTGGCGCCGGCCTATGAAGACCGTTTCCGCACGATTGCCTTCGACCTCGTCGGCAGCGGCGCCTCCGACCTCACAGCCTACGACCGCGCCAAATACGGCTCCCTGCACGGCTATGCCGACGACCTGCTCGAGATCATCGACGCATTCGCAGGTGGCGGCCCGGTGGTCTTCGTCGGCCACTCGGTCAGCACGATGATCGGCATGCTGGCCACGATCCAGGCGCCCGAGAAGTTCGCGGCCCAGGTCATGGTGGGCCCGTCGCCCTGCTACATCAACGATGGCGACTATGTCGGCGGCTTCAGCGCCGAGGACATCGAGGAACTGCTCGAGACCATGGACGCGAACTACCTGGGCTGGTCGAGCAGCATGGCGCCGGCCATCATGGGCAGTCCGAACCAGCCCGAGCTTCGCGAAGAGCTCACCAACAGCTTCTGCCGCAACGATCCCGAGATCGCCAAGCACTTCGCCCGCGTGACCTTCACCTCCGACCATCGGGCGGATGTGCCGAAGTCGCTGGTGCCGGCCCTGATCCTGCAGTGCAGCGAGGACCTGGTCGCCCCGCGGTCGGTCGGCGAGTTCCTGCATCGCACCCTGCCACGCAGCACCCTGCGCATCATCGAAAACGTCGGGCATTGCCCGCACATGAGCGCCCCGACCGCCAGCTCGCGCGCCATCGATGACTTCCTGACGCAGATCTCGCACTGAGCGCCGTGGCGCCCGACCTCCCCACAGGCGACGTCTTGTTCGACGACGCGGCATGCGCACTCCTGCTTGCCGCTCCCGATGGAACGATCCTGAAGGCGAACGGCACGGCCTGCACCTGGCTTGGCTATAGCCATGAGCAGCTGGCCGGCGGAATGCGCGTGCACGAACTGCTGCCGATTGGAGCGCGCCTCTTCTATCACACCCATTGCCAGCCCATCCTCGAAGTGCAGGGTTCAGTCGCCGAGATCCAGGTCGACCTGCGCACGGCAGAGCGGGTGCGCCTGCCCGTCCTGATCAACATCGTGCGCCGCCTGGTGGGGAAGCAGGTGTTCCACCATTGGGCCTTTTTCAAGGCCTCGGACCGCAAGTCCTATGAGCGCGAACTGCGTAACGCCCGCAATGCGGCCGAGGCCGCCCTGGAAGCCCGGCGCGGCGCCGAAGAGGAACTGAAAAAGCTCAACGCCCAGCTGTCGGCGGCCGACCGCCGCAAGGATGAATTCCTGGCGACGCTGTCGCACGAGCTACGCAATCCGCTCGCGCCCATGCGCAGCGCCCTCGACGTGCTCACGCTGAAGCTGTCCGGCAGCACCGACGGGCGCCTGCTGCAGGCCTTCGACCGCCAGTTGCGCCACCTGACCCGCCTGGTCGACGACCTGATGGAAGTGTCGCGCATCACCCAGGGACGCATGCAGCTGCGCCGCGCCCCGGTCGAGCTGGCCGCGCTGGTGCGCGGCGCCGCGCAGGACCTCGCCCCGACCATGAAGGCGGCCAGGCATACCCTGCGTGTACACGTCGCGCACGATCCCGTCCACGTGGACGGCGACGCCACGCGGCTGTCCCAGGTGGTGCTGAACCTCTTGACCAATGCCGCCAAGTACACCCCCGAGGGTGGCCTGATCGAACTGCACCTCGAGCGCGACGGCGATATGGCGCAGATCCGCGTGTGCGACAACGGCATCGGCATCCCGGCCGAGGCCCTGGCGACGGTGTTCAACATGTTCTCGCAGCTCGAACCGGCGCTGGAACGCTCCAGGGGCGGGCTCGGCATCGGCCTGGCGCTGGTGCGGGGCGTGGTCGAACTGCATGGCGGCAGTATCCGGGCCGACAGCGCAGGTTGCGGCCTGGGCAGCACTTTCACCGTGCGCCTGCCCCTGGCCGAACAGGCCGCCATCCCGGTTGCGGCGACTCCCGCCGCCGCAGCCGGACTGGCGGCACGCATGCGGGTGCTGGTCGTGGACGACAACGAGGATGCGGCGCACACCCTGGCGATGGCGCTCGAATGGTCCGGCTGCGAGGTCCGCCTCGCCCATTCGGCAGGCCAGGCCCTTGCGCTGCTGGCGGACTTTGCTCCTGACGCCGCCCTGCTCGACATCGGCCTGCCGGACATCAACGGCTATGAACTGGCGCGCCGCATTCGTGCCCTGCCGCACGCGCAGCGGATGATGCTGATCGCGGCAACGGGCTGGGGCCAGCAACAGGATCGGGAACGCGCCTTCGAGGCCGGCTTCGACCACCACCTGACCAAGCCGATCGACTTCGAGCTGCTGCGGCCCCTGCTCGCGCGCGCCCCGTAGCGACGGCGTTATGCGATCATCCCGCCCGCCTGCAGGTAGCTCGACAGGAAGCGCTCGAAACTGACGTGGCGCTGGTGCGGATAATGGTTGCCCTGCCCCGGCCCTTTCGGCAGGGCTGCCCAGGTACGGGCCACCTTGGGCATGACGGCGGCGATCTCGCCCGCCTTGACCTGGTCGATGACGCCCAGGCTGCGCAGGATCTCCACCGCAATCAGGTCCTGCGTGCGCGGCGAGAAGTCATCCAGTCCCAGTTTGCCGCCATGGTGTTCCCAGGTGGGCCGCGTGATCTGGTACATCCCGGCCGCCGTCGTCTTGCCGTCGATTCCCGGCCCCGGATGGGTCGTGGTGTCGCTGAAGCGCCAGGGATCGTTGCGCCGCCCTTTGAGCGCGCCGTATTTGAAGTCGTAGCCGCCGCCCTCGGCCTCGGCGATCGCCTTGAGGAAGGCCGCGACATTCGCATTCGCCAGGTGCGCGGCGTTCGTTTCCAGCAAAGCCCTGCGTTTTGCGTCGGACATGATTCCTCCCAACGAAAGCTGGCAAGCGCCGGCGCCGTCGCCGGCCTCCTGGACCCATCATAGGAAGCGGCCGGGCCCGGCAGTTGAGGCATCGCAGGAAGGCATACGGCCGCGCCCGGTTTCTTGCGCAGCCGTGTTGCGGACGAGTACAACAATCTGGCAGGAAAATCTGTCCCGCAAACAAGCAGGACGCCCAGGGTGAGCGGCAGAACTTGTCAGCTGAACAGGGAAACTGTGCCAAAATCCTGATTGCAATATTTGTTTGACCGAGATTTCACCCGGTGCTATAGTCGGGCAAAGCCGATGGTAACGTTTCCAACTTACCAAAAAATAATGGCGGATAACGGAGACACGATGTCCACAGTACGCACCCTGGCGGCAGCCTGCGCATGGCTGTGCGTCTCTGCGCCAGCGCTCGCCGCGTCGGCGTCGGCCAACCAGGCGCCGAGAGCCGAGGTCATCCACTGGTGGACCTCGGGCGGCGAATCGGCCGCGGTCAAGCAGGTGGCCAAGGCCTACCAGCAAGCCGGCGGCGTCTGGATCGATACGGCGATCGCCGGCGGCGACCAGTCCCGCGCCGTCACCATCAACCGCATCGTCGGCGGCAACCCGCCCACGGCGGCCCAGTTCAACACCTCCAAGCAGTTCCTCGACGTGATCGAAGCGGGGATGCTCAACGACGTCGACCTGGTGGCGCGTGCGCAGAACTGGGACCAGATGCTGCCCCCGCCCATCATCGACGTGATCAAGGTGGGCGGCCACTATTACGCGGTGCCGCTGAACATCCACATGCAGACCTGGTTCTGGTATTCGAAGCCCGCCTTCAAGAAGGCCGGCATCGAGAAGGAACCGGCCAGCATGCCTGAGTTCTTCAGCGCCCTCGACAAGCTGAAGGCGGCCGGCATCATCCCCCTGGCGCACGGCGGCCAGTCCTGGCAGGAGAACGTGCTGTTCTCGGCCATCCTCGCGAATATGGGCGGCAAGGAGCTGTACCTGAAGGCCTTCCGCGACCGCGATCAGGCGACCCTGCTCGGGCCGGCCTTCCGCAACGT
Source organism: Pseudomonadota bacterium (assembly GCA_040758275.1). Classification (GTDB taxonomy): domain Bacteria; phylum Pseudomonadota; class Gammaproteobacteria; order Burkholderiales; family Burkholderiaceae_D; genus Telluria. The sequence continues at coordinate 46,178 of JBFLVV010000028.1, read as the reverse complement.
GCTGCTCGCCTTCAAGCGCCTGAAATCCTATGTCGACCCCGGCTCGCCGGGCCGCAACTGGAACGACGCCACCGCCCTGGTCATCAGTGGCAAGGCCGGCTTCCAGGTGATGGGCGACTGGGCCAAGGGCGAATTCACGAACGCGCGCCAGGTCGCGGGCCAGCACTACGGCTGCATGGCGGGTCTCGGCCCCGCGACGCCCTACCTGATCCAGGGCGACGTCTTCGTCTTCCCGAAGACGGATGACGGCAAGACCGTGCGCGCCCAGCAGCTGCTGGCGAATGTGGTCTCGCAGCCCGTCCTGCAGGTGGGCTTCAGCAAACTGAAAGGCTCGATCCCGGTGCGCACCGACGTCAATGCCGCGGAACTCGACCTGTGTGCGCAGAAGGGCATCGAGATCATGAAGGACCGCGAGCGCCAGGCCGGCGTCAGCGAGGTCTACCTGACGCCTGACCAGAACGGCGCCATGCAGGACGTGCTGACCGCCTACTGGAACACGAATATGCCGGTCGAGAAGGCCCAGAAGAGCATCGCCAACGCACTCAAATACTGACCCGCCATGCTTGCCTTCCGCGCCAACAGGATCACTCCCCACATCGCATTGCTGCCGATGGCACTGACCGTGCTGGTCGCCTACATCGGCGCGGCGCTGTGGACCTTCAAGACCTCGCTGACCGCCTCGCGCACCTTCGCGTCGGACAACTTCATCGGCGCCGCCCAGTACCTGCGCCTGTTCGACAACGAGCGCTGGCTGCTCTCGCTGAACAACCTGGCCGTCTACGGCATCTGCTTCATCATCGCCTGCATGGTGCTGGGCTTCCTGCTGGCCGCCTTCATCGACCAGAACGTCAGCGGCGAAGGATTCCTGCGCACCGTCTTCCTCTACCCCTACGCGATGTCCTTCATCGCCACCGGCCTGGTCTGGCAGTGGATGTTGGCGCCCGGCGCCGGCATCGAAGGCGCGGTGCAGTCGCTGGGCTTCACGAACTTCCGTTTCGACTGGATCATCGACCAGGAGATGGTCATCTACACCATCGTCATCGCCGCCGTCTGGCAGGCCTCGGGCCTGGTGATGGCGATGATGCTGGCCGGCCTGCGCGGGGTCGACCCGGAGATCTACAAGGCCGCACGCCTGGACGGCATTCCGACCTGGCGCGTCTACCTGCAGATCGTGCTGCCGATGCTGGGGCCGACCGTCGCCACCGTTTTCCTGCTGCTGTGCACCGCTGTGGTGAAACTCTACGACGCGGTAGTCGCCATGACCGGCGGCGGCCCGGGCACAGCCAGCGAGGTGCCGGCCAAGTTCATCATGGACCACCTGTTCCTGCGCTCGAACATCGGCCTCGCCTCGGCGGGCGCGGTGACCCTGCTCATTCCGGTGCTGGCCCTGCTGGCGCCCTATGCCTACGCACGCAGCAGGAGGAAACGCGCATGAGCCAGACCACCCTGGAGGCGCCCGCTCCCGCGATGAGCTTCGACGCACCTCTTCTCCCCGCCGCGCGCCGCAAGCGCCGTCTCAGCGCCGCGCGCATCGGCGTCTACGCCTTCCTGTTCAGCGCCGCCCTGTACTTCCTGCTGCCGCTGTACGTCATGATCATCACCTCCTTCAAGTCGATGGACGAGATCAGGAGCGGCAATGTGTTCGCCCTGCCTCTCTTCGCGACAAGCGAACCCTGGCGGAGCGCCTGGAACCAGGTCAGCGGCGGCTTCTGGAATTCGGTGGCGATCACGGTGCCGAGCACCATCATCCCGATCCTCTTGGGCGCGATCAACGGCTATGCCCTGTCGTTCTGGAAGCCGCGCGGCGCGAACGTGCTTTTCGGCGTGCTGCTGGCCGGCGCCTTCATCCCGGTGCAGGTCATGATCTATCCGCTGGTGTGGATGATGGCGCGCGCCGGCATTTTTGGTTCCCTGCCTGCCATCGTGCTGGTCCATGTCATCTTCGGCATGCCGATCATGACCCTGCTGTTCCGGAACTACTACGCCTCGGTGCCGCACGAGCTGTTCCAGGCCGCGCGCATCGACGGCGGCGGCTTCTGGCGCATCTTCCTGCAGGTGATGCTGCCGATGTCGCTGCCCATCATCGTGGTCGCCGCCATCATGCAGGTGACCGGCGTGTGGAACGACTACATCCTCGGCCTGGTGTTCGCGGGCCGCGACAATGCGCCGATGACGGTGCAGCTGAATAACGTGATCAACACCACCACCGGCACGCGCCTGTACAACGTCAACATGGCCGCGACCATCCTGACGGCCGCGGTGCCGCTGGCGATCTACTTCATCTCGGGACGCTGGTTCGTGCGCGGTATCGCCGCCGGCGCCGTCAAAGGGTAAAGACCATGTCCAACGTCCACCTGCGCAAACTGTGCATCACCCGCGGCAGCAACCAGATCATCCGCGACCTCGACCTGCAGGTCGAGCCAGGCGAGTTCCTGGTGCTGCTCGGGCCTTCCGGCTGCGGCAAGTCGACCCTGCTGCACAGCATCGCCGGCCTGATCGACCTGGCCGACGGCGCCATCGAGATCGGCGGGCGCGACATGAGCCACGCCGACCCAAGTGAAAGAGGCATCGGCATGGTGTTCCAGTCCTATGCCCTCTACCCGACCATGACGGTCGAGAAGAATATGTCCTTCGGCCTGCGCATCTCGGGCGCGCCGAAGGCGGAGATCCAGCGCCGCGTGCAGCGCGCGGCCGAGATGCTGCAGCTCGAATCGCTCCTGGACCGCAAGCCGGCCCAGCTCTCGGGGGGCCAGCGCCAGCGCGTGGCGATCGGCCGCGCCCTGGTGCGCGAGGCCGGTGTCTACCTCTTCGACGAGCCGCTCTCGAACCTGGACGCCAAGCTGCGCGCCGAGCTGCGCCGCGAACTCAAGCTCCTGCACGCGGCGCTCGGTTCGACCATGATCTACGTGACCCACGACCAGGCCGAAGCCATGACCCTGGCCACCCGCATCGTCGTGATGCAGGACGGGCGCATCCAGCAGATCGGCACCCCGGCCGAGGTCTACGAGCGTCCGGCCAACCGCTTCGTGGCGGGCTTCCTCGGTTCGCCCTCGATGAATTTCGTCGACGGTAGCCTCGACGGCACCCTCGACGTGCAGCGCCGCTTCAGCGCCGGCGCCCTGCAGCTCACCCTCGCGCCGGATTGCATCGCGCCTTCGGGCGCTGTCACGCTGGCGGTTCGCCCGGAAGACATTCATCTGCAAGACGGCGGTCCCCTGCAGGCAAGCGTGACCCTGGTCGAACCGATGGGCAACCACCAGGTCGTGTGGCTGGACTGCGGCGGCCATGCCTTGTCCGCCATCGTCCACGATGCGCGCCAGCTTGCGCCAGGCCAGGCGGTGCGCTTCGCCATCGATGCGGCGCGGGTCTCGCTGTTCGAGCCTGGCACTGGCCGGCGCTTGTAAAGACAAGTGCCAGTGTCGGATGAATGCAGTATGCTTCAGTGTTTTTCGAATAAACCGTTTATCGATTAGGGACCATTAGTGGCAACCATCAAGGATGTAGCACGTCTCGCCGGCGTCGGCCTGGGCACCGCATCGCGCGTGGTCAGCGGCAAGGGCTCGGTTTCGCCCGCCACGCTGGAAAAGGTGCGCAAGGCGATCGACGAGCTGGGTTTCCGCCCCTCGCACGCGGCGCGCGCCCTGCTGTCCGGCACCAGCCGCATGGTGGGCGTCTACATTCCGGTCCTGAGCGGCACTTTCTACACCCCGATCCTGCAGATCATCGACACCGAGCTGCGCGCCGCCGGCCTGCACATGGTGGTGGCCTTCGGCGTGGGTCTCGGCGACGCGCGCCGCCAGGCGATGGAAGGCATCGAATTCCTGATCGAACGCGGCTGCGACGGCATCATCATGATGACCAGCGCCCTCGCCGACGAAGACCTGGCCAGCCTCGGCGCCAAGCAGCGGCAGATCGTGGCGCTGAACCACGAATTCCGCGCGATGCCCGAGCAGTGCTTCACGGTCGACCACGTGCTGGGCGGACGCCTGGCCGCGCGCACCCTGCTCGACTACCGGCACCGCGACATCGGCGTGATTTCCGGCCCGGCGGCACTGATCGACAACGTGGCCCGCGTCGACGGCTTCATGCGCGAACTCGAGGAAGGCGGCATCGACACGAGCAAGCTGTGGGTGGCGGAAAGCGACTTTTCCCCTGCCGGCGGCTGGGCAGCGGCCAAGGAGCTGATCGAATCCGGCCACAAGTGCACCGCCCTGTTCTGCGCCAACGACGAGATGGCCGTGGGCGCCCTGTCCTACTTCCAGGAAGCCGGCATCAGCGTGCCGCGCGACCTGTCGGTGATCGGCTACGACGACACGCCCAGCGCCGCATTCTCGGCCCCGCGCCTGACCTCGGTGCACATGCCCTGGCGCGAGATGACGCTCAACGGCATCAATGCCCTCCTGAACCGCTGCTACGACCTGCAACGCCCGGTGTCGCGCACTTTCCCGGTCAGCGTCACCCTGCGCGCCTCGCTGGCGAAGCTGCCGTCCGCACCATCGCGGAGCCGTAAAAAATGAGGCTGCAAGCAGCCTGGCCGTAGCGCGGCCTTTTTTTTAGCTTGCAGTTGGAAAGCTTTCCAAATATTCTTGCATCAGGTCTTCACATACACACACCATGACAACAGCAAACGCCCTTGAGCCGACCGCCCCGCAGCGCGGCGATTTCGCCCCCGACTTCTTGTGGGGCTGTGCCACCTCTTCCTACCAGATCGAAGGCGCGGGCCAGGAGGACGGCCGGGTCGAGTCGATCTGGGACCGCTTCGCCGCCACCCCGGGCAAGGTGAAGGACGGCTCGAGCGGCCTGGTCGCCTGCGACCACTACCACCGCTGGCCGGAAGACTTCGACATCGGCCGCGACATGGGCCTGAACGCCTACCGCTTCTCGATTGCCTGGCCGCGCATCTTCTCCGAAGTGGGCGGCAAGCCGAACGAAAAGGGCCTGGATTTCTATTCGCGCCTGGTGGACGGCATGCTGGAGCGCGGCCTGCAGCCCTGGGCCACGCTGTATCACTGGGACCTGCCGCAGTACCTGCAAGACCTCGGCGGCTGGAACAATCGCGCCACGGTCGATGCCTACCTGGCGTTCGTCGACGCGATGACGCGCCGCCTGGGCGACCGCGTGCAGCACTGGATCACCCACAACGAACCCTGGTGCACCTCGATCATCGGCAATTTCGAAGGCTGGCATGCACCGGGCAACACCGATTTCAAGACCGCGCTGCAAGTCGCCCACCACGTGCTGCTCTCGCACGGCAAGGCGGTGCCCCTGATCCGCGCGAACGTCCCTGACGCCAAAGTCGGCATCGCCCTCAGCCTGCACCCGGTGCGCCCGGCCAGCAATTCGCCCGAAGACCTGGCCGCCATGGCGCGCCACGACGGCCTGCGCTACCGCTGGTTCCTCGATCCGCTGTACGGCCGCGGCTATCCGCAGGCCACGCTCGACATCATCGGCGACGCCGCACCAACCATGGAACCGGGCGACCTGGAAGCCATCGCGGTGCCGACCGATTTCCTGGGCGTGAACTACTACTTCCCCGAGACCATCCAGAACGATCCGAACCACGCGCCGCTGGGCGCGCGCGTGCTGCCGCCTGCCGAAGGGATGGAAACCACGGCCATGGGCTGGGAAGTCGCCCCGCAGGGACTGGCCGAACTCCTGCACCGCATCGAGAACGACTACCACCCGGGCCCGATGTACATCACCGAGAACGGCTCCTGCTACACGGACGAAGTGAATGCGGATGGCGAGATCGACGACGTCGAGCGCCGGCGCTACCTGCAAACGCACCTGGCTACGCTGCGCGCGGCGATCAAGGACGGCGTGCCGGTGAAGGGATATTTCGCCTGGAGCCTGCTCGACAACTTCGAATGGGCGGAAGGCTACCTGAAGCGCTTCGGCCTCACCCACATCGACTACGCCACCCAGCAGCGCCGCCTGAAGAGCAGCGGCAAGTGGTACCGCAGCTTCCTGCGCGGCGAATAAGACATCGACAATTAAACAAATAGCGAGACACCCATGACACCAATCCTTCGCAATCCCGTGCTGGCGCTCGCCGTCGCACTCGCCTTCCCCGCCGCCGGCGCCTTCGCGCAAACGGGCAGCCAACTGGCCGACTGGCCGCGCATCGCCAGCCCGATCGCGAAGGATGCGGCGCTCGAGAAGCGTGTCGCCGAGATCGTGAGCAAGATGACCCTGGCCCAGAAAGTCGGCCAGATGACCCAGCCCGAGATCAAGACCGCGACGCCCGAAGACGTCAGGCGCTACTACCTCGGCTCGGTGCTCAACGGCGGCGGCAGCTGGCCGAACGGGAACAAGCATGCGAAGGCGGCCGAATGGCTGGCCCTGGCGCAGCGCTACCACGAGGCGTCGCTGTCCACCGACATGGCGATCAAGGTGCCGGTGATCTGGGGTACCGACGCGGTCCACGGCCACAACAACGTCTTTGGCGCCACCCTCTTCCCGCATAACATCGGCCTGGGCGCAGCGCGCAATCCGAAGCTGCTCGAGGAAATCGGCGCGGCCACGGCGAAGGCCACGCGCGCCAGCGGCATCGCCTGGGTGTTCGGCCCGACCCTCGCCGTGGTGCGCGACGACCGCTGGGGCCGCACCTACGAGAGCTACTCGGAAAATCCGGACGTCGTGAAGAGCTATGCCGGCGCCTATGTGCGCGGCATGCAGGGCATGCTCAAGGACGATGCCAACACGGTGGCCACCGCCAAGCACTTCATCGGCGACGGCGGCACCGAGAACGGCAAGGACCGCGGCGTCAACAAGGCCACCAAGTCGCAGATGATCAACATCCACGGCGTCGGCTACTATCCGGCCCTGGCGGCGGGCGTGCAGACCGTCATGTCCTCATTCAACTCCTGGAACGACGTCTCGACCGGCAACGACTACGGCAAGATGCACGGCAGCCGCGCCATGCTGACCGACGTCCTCAAGACCAAGATGGGCTTCGACGGCTTCGTCGTCACCGACTGGAACGGCATCGGCGAAGTGCCGGGCTGCCGCAACGACAGCTGCGCCCAGGCCATCAATGCCGGCAACGACATGATCATGGTGCCGGACGACTGGAAGGCCTTCATCGCCAACACCATCAAGCAGGTCGAGAGCGGCGAGATCCCGATGTCGCGCATCGACGACGCCGTCACCCGCATCATCCGCGTCAAGCTGCGCGCCGGCCTGTTCGACAAGAGCCCGGCCCAGAACGCCTATGCGGGCAAGGACGAGGCCATGCAGCCGCGCGAGCTGGCGCGCCGCGCCGTGCGCGAGTCGCTGGTGCTGATCAAGAACGACAAGCCGGTGCTGCCAATCGCACGCGGCAAGAAGATCCTGGTAGTCGGCAAGACCGCGGACGACCTGTCGAACCAGACCGGCGGCTGGTCGATCACCTGGCAGGGCACCGCCAACGTCAACGCCGACTTCCCGAACGGCGACACCATCCTGGCGGGCATCCGCGAAGCGGCCGGCAGCAACAACGTCAGCTTCAGCCTCGACGCAAAAGGCGTCGACGTGTCGAAGTTCGACGTGGTGGTGGCCGTGATCGGCGAGCGTCCATATGCGGAAGGCGACGGCGACATCGGCCCCAACGGCACCCTGCGCCACTCGGGCCGCCATCCGGAAGATCTGGCCGTGTTGCAGGCAGTCGCCGGCAAGGGCAAACCCGTGGTGACCGTCTTCGTCTCGGGCCGTCCGCTCTACGTGAACGACCTGCTCAACCTGTCGGACGTGTTCGTGGCCGCCTGGCTGCCGGGCACCGAGGGCAAGGGCGTGTCGGACCTGCTGGTGGCGGGCGCCAAGCGCTATGAATTCACCGGCAAGCTGCCCTTCTCCTGGCCGAAATCGGCCTGCCAGACCGATTTGAACGTCGGCGGCAGGAACTACGCGCCCCTGTTCGCCTATGGTTACGGCCTGACGTCAGCGACGCTTTCCAAGGTCGGCAAGCTGGATGCCACCTATCCGGCCGGCGGCTGCGGCGCCAGCAACACCTTCCCCGTGTTCAGCCAGGCCGACCGCGCGAGCTTCCCGCTGACCATCCGCAGCGGCCAGCAGCAGCTGGTACTGGGCGCCGACCTGAACGCCACCTTCAGCCTTCCGGGCGTCACCGTGCAGACCTCGCAGGTGAACACCCAGCAGGATGCCAAGCTGGTCACCTGGAGCGGCCCGGCCACCATCGAAGCACGCGGCGCGCGCGCGATGGCGCTGCCGGCGGCTGCCAGCAAGGATGCGGCGCTGCGCTTCGACACCATCGTCTCGAATGCACCAGCAGGCAAGGTCACCATGGCCATGGGCGCCGGCACGGTCGATGCGACCGGCCTGTTCCAGCGCCTGGCCGGCAAGGGCAAGCAGGTCGTGCGCATTCCGCTGTCCTGCTTCCAGGCTCGGGGCACGGATCTGGCGAAAGTCGAGGCGCCGTTCAGCGTGACCAGCACCGCGGCCTTCGCCGCCGCCTTCGCCAATATCGAGATCGCCGGCGGCGCAGCAAGCGAAGCAGGTGCGGTGAAGTGCGAGGAACTGAAATGAGCCTGCGCCTGCTCGCCGACATCGGTGGCACCAATGCCCGCTTCGCCCTGCAGGAACCGGGGCAAAGCGCTTTTGCCGACATCGAGGTGCTGGCCTGCGCCGATCATGCCACCCTGGGCGACGCCATGCGCGCCTATCTCGGCAAGGCGGCAGGCCGCGGTCTTGCGGTCGAGGGCCTGCGCCACGCGGCGCTGGCGATCGCCAATCCGGTCGAGGAAGACCGCGTCAGCATGACCAACCACCACTGGAGCTTCTCGATCGAAGCCCTGCGCCTCGAGCAGGGCCTGGAGACGCTGCTGGTGGTGAACGATTTCGCGGCGCTGGCGATGTCGCTGCCGCACCTGGAAGCGGACGGGCGCGAGCGCATCGGCGGAGGACTGGAGCTGCCGAACAGGCCCATCGGCCTGATCGGCCCGGGTACCGGCCTGGGCGTCTCCGGCGTGATCCCGGCGGGCGAGCGCTGGATCGCGCTGGCCAGCGAAGGCGGCCACGTGAGCTTCGCGCCGGCCAACAAGGACGAAGTCGCGATCCTGGAAGCGCTGTGGGGCGAGTACGGCCACGTGTCGGCCGAACGTCTGCTGTCGGGGATGGGACTGGAGCTGATCCACTGGGCGCTGACCGGTGCGCGCAAGGATGCGCCAGCGATCACCGGGGCGGCGCTGGAGGGATCGTCGCCAGAGGCCCGGCGCACGGTCGAGACCTTCTGCGCCATCCTGGGCAGCGTGGCCGGCAACGTCGCCCTGACCTTGGGCGCCACCGGCGGCATGTACATCGGCGGCGGCATCGTGCCGCGCCTGGGCAGGCTGTTCACGGAATCGCAGTTCCGTGCGCGCTTCGAGGACAAGGGACGCCTCAGCCCCTACCTGGCGCGCATCCCGACCTACCTGATCACCGAACAGTATCCGGCCCTGCGCGGCGTGTCCGCCCTGCTCGCCGACCACGTCGCATCGCAGCAATAACAACACGGAGACATCATGCAAAGTACCGCCCCGAACCAGGCGCCGCCGCTGGCGCACCTCCCCGAGGCCGAGCACAACCCGCACACCGGCGCGCTCGTCATCGTCACCATCCTGTTCTTCATGTGGGGGCTGCTGACGTCCCTGAACGACGTGCTGATCCCGCACCTGAAGTCGATCTACACCCTCACCTACCTGCAGGCGATGCTGGTGCAGTTCTGCTTCTTCGGCGCCTATTTCATCGTCTCGCTGCCGGCCGGCGCTTTGATCCGCAAGATCGGCTACCAGAACGGCGCCGTCACCGGCCTGATGATCGCGGCAGCCGGCTGCGCCCTGTTCTACCCGGCCTCGAAAGGCGGCTATGGCCTCTTCCTGTTCGCCTTCTTCGTGCTGGCGAGCGGCATCACCATCCTGCAGGTGGCGGCCAACCCTTACGTGACCGTGCTGGGGCCGGCGCGCCTGGCCTCGAGCCGCCTCACGCTGACCCAGGCCTTCAACTCGCTCGGCACCACGGTGGCGCCGGCGCTGGGCGGCATCCTGATCCTGTCGACGGTGGCCCTGAGCGCCGAACAGCTGGCGGCCATGCCCGCCGCCGAGCAGGCCGCGCACAAGGCCCTCGAAGCGGCCACGGTGCAGGGCCCCTACCTTGCGCTGGCGGCGGCGCTGGCCATCCTCGCGGTGCTGTTCGCCCTGGCCAGGCTGCCGAAGATCGACCATGCGGACGATGGCCAGCCGGCCGTCGACGGCAAGGGCGGCGCCATGGCCTACCGCCACCTGGTGCTGGGCGCGGTCGCGATCTTCCTCTACGTGGGCGCGGAAGTCAGCATCGGCAGCTTCCTGATCAACTTCCTCGGCGAGGGCAATATCGCGGGCCTGAGCCACGCTGACGCCGCCCACTACGTCAGCCTGTACTGGGGCGGCGCCCTGGTCGGCCGCTTCATCGGCTTTGCCGCGATGCGCTACATCAGCCCGGGCAAGTCGCTGGCCGTCACGGCGCTCGGTTCCATCGTGCTGGTGCTCACCGCGACCTTCGGCGAGGGCTCGGTGGCGAAGTGGGCGATCGTCGCGGTCGGCCTGTGCAACTCGATCATGTTCCCAACCATCTTCAGCCTGGCCCTGCATGGCCTGGGCAAGTTCACCGGCCAGGGTTCGGGCATCCTGTGCATGGCCATCGTCGGCGGCGCCGTCATCCCCTTCGTGCAGGGCATGTTCGCCGACACCATCGGCCTGCAGCCGTCCTTCCTGGTGCCGGCCGTGTGCTACCTCTTCATCCTCTGGTTCGGCGTGAAGTACGCGAACCTGCACAAGCAGCCGGTGGCGGCCGGCTGATCACTCCACCGACTTCCACCACTGGCTGCCGGGCTGGGGGGTCTTGAGATTCAGGGCCTCCCCCATCTCCGGCGTGGCCAGTCTCACGCCCTTGGCCTCGGCCAGCGCCACGATGCGCTCGAAGGGGTCCTGCCAGCGGTGCAGGGCCAGATCAAACGTCCCGTTATGCATCGGCAGCATCCAGGCGCCGCCAAGGTCGAGGAAGGCCTGCAGCGTCTCTTCCGGCTGCATGTGCACGTCCGGCCACTGCTTGTCGTAGGCGCCGGTTTCCAGCAGGGCGACGTCGAAAGGGCCGTAGCGGCGGCCGATTTCCTTGAAGCCGTCGAAGTAGCCGGTGTCGCCGCTGAAGAAGAGGCGCAGCTCGTCGCTCTGGATCACCCAGGAAGCCCACAGGGTCGAGTTGCGGTCGTTCAGCGCGCGGCCCGAGAAGTGCTGGGACGGGGTGGCATTGATGCGCACGCCGCCGATCTGCGTGCCCTGCCACCAGTCGAACTGCTGCACCTTGGCTTCGTCGATGCCCCACTCCACCAGGCGGTCACCCACGCCGAGGGGCGCCAGGAAGTGTTCGGTCTTGGCCGCCAGCGCGAGGACTGCCGCATGGTCGAGGTGGTCGTAGTGGTCGTGCGAGAGGATGACGGCCTTGATCGGCGGGAGCTCGTCGATCGAGATCGGCGGCGCGTGGAAGCGCTTGGGGCCAGCCCACTGGACGGGGGAGGCGCGGACCGAGAACACCGGATCGGTGAGATAAAAGGCGCCGCCAAGCTTGAGCAGCATGGTCGAGTGACCGAGGCGGTAGAGGGTGTTGTCGGGCGCCGCCAGCAGTTCGGCCTGCGTGAGAGCACGCACCGGGATCGCGGCTGCCGGCATGGTGCCTTGCGGCTTGTGGAACATGAAGTTCCACCAGAGGCGCGCCATCTCTCCAAGGCTGTGCTCACGCATCTGGACGGGGTTGCGGAACTTCCCGTCCGCGAACTGGGGCGACTCGGTGTGCGCGGGAGCCGCGCTGGCAAGGGTGCAATAGCTCATGATGGCGGCAATTCCAAGAAAAAGGGTGGCGAAGAGGAGGCGCATGGGATGTCGGTCCGTCGGATGTACACTACACAGTGTAGTTTCACTTTTTTGAAAAGTAAACTACCGGGTGTAAAATATACGTATGAGCCCTCCCCGCCTTACCGACCTCAAGCGCGACGCCATCCTGAAAGCCGCGGCTGCCGAATTCCGTGCGAATGGTTTCGAAGCGACCAGCATGGACCGCATCGCTTCTGTGGCCGAGGTATCGAAGCGTACGGTGTACAACCACTTCCCCAGCAAGGAAGAGCTGTTCGCGGAAACCATCGTGCAGCTGTTCCAGGCCAGCGCCGAGCTGCTCGAGCTGCCCTACCGCCCGGATGTGCCTTTGCGCGAGCAGCTCAGCGAGCTGCTGCGCCTGAAGATGCGCACCCTCGAGCAGCAGGATTTCCTGGACCTGGCGCGGGTGGCGATTTCGGAGGCGATCCACGCGCCCGAGCGCGCGCTGCCGGTGTTCGCGCGCCTGAACGAGCGCGAAGAAGGGGTGACTGCCTGGATCCGGGCGGCCCAGGCGGATGGAAAACTGAAAGCCGGCGACCCGGTCTTCGCCGCCACCATGCTGCAGGGCCAGGTGAAGGCTTTCGCCTTCTGGCCCCAGGTGGCGATGGGCGCCGCCCCGCTGGGCCCCGAGCAGCAGGAACCCGTGATCGAGGCGGCGGTGTCGATGTTCCTCAGTTACTTCTCTTAATTACTTCGGCGCCGCGCAGTAACGCTCGACGTAGGACTGGTGAGAAGGCAGGCCCGCCACGGTGCGGTCGATCTGTCCCTTGATCCCGCCGAGGAAGTGCGAGAGCTCCTCGTCGCCCATCAGGTCGGCCGTCTGGTGGTGCTGCAGCGGCATGATGCCCTGCCCCAGCATTACCTGGACCCAGGAGTTCTCGGCGAACAGCTCGGTCGGGAAGCGGAACACGCGGCCGGTCTCGCGGAACAGGTCGATCCGGTGCTGCAGCGACGCCGGCACCGCCATATTGCGCGCATCGACCCAATACGGCGCGTCGATGCGGTTGTTGACCTTGTAGTGCAGGATGATGAAGTCGCGGATGTGCTCCACCTCCGTCGCGGTCTGGCGGTTGAACTCCTCGACGTCGGTCTGCATGATGCCCTCGCTCGGGAACATCTGCATCAGGCGCAGGATGCTGCGCTGGATCAGGTGGATGCTGGTCGATTCGATCGGCTCGAGGAAGCCGCTCGACAGGCCCACCGCCACCACATTGGCCTTCCACACCTGCTTGCGCTGGCCCGGCGTGAATTTGATCACGCGCGGCTTCATCAGGGGCTCGCCGGCGATATTGCCCATCAGGGCCTGAATCGCCTGCTCCTCTTCCACGTAGCGGCGCGAGAACACGATGCCGTTGCCGACACGGTGCTGCAGCGGGATGCGCCACTGCCAGCCGAAGGCGTGGGCGATCGAGCGCGTCAGCGGCACCGCATCACCCACTGAGCTCGTCTGCAGCGCCGCGGCGCTGTCGTTGAACAGCCACTGCGACCAGTCCTCGTATTCGACGCCGAGGGCCTGGCCGATCAGGAGGCCGCGGAAACCGGTGCAGTCGATGAACAGGTCGCCTTCGACATCAATGCCCGAGTCCAGCGTGATCGAGCGTACGTGGCCCGTGAGCGCGCTGGTGGTGACGTCGACGATCTTGCCCTCGATGCGCTGCACCCCGAAACGTTCGCTGAACCTGCGCAGGTAGCGCGCGTAGGCGCTTGCATCCAGGTGGTAGGCGTAGTTCATGCCCTGGCGCGGCAGGTGGGCGAACTTGTTTTCCTGGGAAGCGCGCAGCTCCAGGCAGTAGTCGCCGTAGTCGCCCGCCAGGCCGCGCTCGCGGCCCTTGTGCCAGAAATGCTGGAAGCCGGCAGTCCAGTGGTCGGTGCCGGTCAGGCCGAAGGAGTGGATGTAGTCCTCCTTCACGTTGCGCCAGTTCTCGAAGCTGATGCCGAGTTTGAACGTCGCCTTGGTCTCGGCCATGAACTCCTGTTCGTTGATCTCCAGGAGGTTATGGAAGTTCAGCAGGGTCGGGATGGTGGCTTCGCCCACGCCCACGGTGCCGATCTCGTCGGATTCGACCAGCTTGATGTCGAGGCGCTTGCCCAGGATCTTCGAGATACAGGCCGCGGCCATCCAGCCGGCGGTGCCGCCGCCCGCGATGACGACGCGGCGCACCGGCTTGCCGATGCCATTGACCCCTTTTGCTCCGGTCTCCATGTTCTGTCTCCTTCAGCGGTTCATTCTTTTGAGTAGTTGGGCGCGGATGTTGCGTACGGCGTCCTCGTCGAGCGGCGCCAGGATGCGGCGGGCGGCGGGTGCGATATGGGCGGCCGTGTGCTCGTCGGCTTCGAATACGTAGTGGCGGAACAGCTCCTGCCAGGCCTTGCGCTGTTCAGGCGGCAGGTCGCGCACGGTCATCAGGGCATGCATCAGGGCGTTGGTGGGTGTGTCCATATAGCCGGGCGACTGGCGCCACCAGTAGTTCACCAGCACATTGAAGTCTTCCAGCGCCTCGATGTGGTGCCACCACATGCTGGGGATGAAGAGCGCGTCACCCGGCCCGAGTTCGGCCACCAGCGCATGTTCCATCGCCTGGGCGAAGCGGGGAAAGCGCTCGAGGTCGGGCCTGTGGAAGTCGACCAGGCTGATGGCCTGGCCGGCCGGAGTGAAGTCGAGCGGCCCGATGTACAGGTTGTTGAGCTGACCAGGCGGGAACAGGGTGAAGCGGCGCCGGCCAGCGGCCACGCATGCCAGGTTGTCGGGCAGGTCGTAATGGGCGGCGATGCGGCTGCGGTTGCCGATCCAGATGGAAGCCAGCGCGGCGCGTTCACCGAGGTCCATCAGGTTCTCGTCATGAAAGCCGGGCAGGCACGTGTCGATCGTGGTCGAGCCGACGTATATCGTCGGCTGCCTTGCGGCGCCACGGTAGCGGGCGAGTTCGTCCAGTACCTGGTCGAGGCGCACGTGCGCCGGTGCGAAATTGAAGCCACTCAGGTCGTCGTTGTAGAACAGGCGGCCCTCGATCTCGGGGGCGCCGAGCATCGCGGTCACGGCGGCGCCGCGATACCAGCGACGCAGGTAGGCGTCGGCGGCGTCGGCCGACTCGCGCGCCGCAAGGATCATCGGCCAGCCGGCGACCAGGCCGCGCAGCACCAGTGGCTCGGTGGCGGCCAGGATCGCGGCGTCGAGGTCGCGCGGCGTGAGGCCGCTGGTCTCGCGGATCGGGCGCGCCTGCGCCAGTTCAGCCACCCTGTGCATGGCGGCGATTCTTGCGGTCGATCAGGGAGCGGAAGTTCGACAGCGAAGCGACCTGGAAGTAGATCGGCGCCAGCATCCCGGCTGCGTGCAGGCCGGCGATGGCCGCCGCGTCGAGGGCGGCCAGGCGTTCTTCATTGATGGTGTAGAAGCCGGCCAGGCGGTGCTGCGAACCGTTGTCGAGCTCGACGTCCAGCGAGAAACCTTCGAGCAGTTCGTGCCTGAGCAGGGCCTCGACGAAGCCGCGGTTCGACTGCATGCCTTCGTGGACTACGCGCAGCATCGAATTCACATGCTCGAGGTAGGGCGTCATGCCGCCATGCGGCAGAAACAGCGCCTCGCCATCGGCATGGCCGACGCGCGGGTGGTCGAGGTCGATGTGGATGCTGAGCTCTTCGCCCTGGCGGCCGATCAGGAAGGGATGGCGCTCGACCAGCAGCGGCACGGTGGCGGCGTCCCAGTGGTCCGCCTCGAGGAACAGGTTCTCGTCGGCCTCGAAGCCGAACAGGGCGACAGGTTCGAAGCCCTGCTCGTCGCCGGTCTTGCGGAAGACGACCGGGTAGTACGCCTGCAGCAGGCGGAATTCGCCGGGGAAGGTCTGCACCCAGGCGATATCGTCACCCAGTCCGTGGCCGTGACGGGTGAATACGCGCAGGTCCTTGTGGTCGACATTGTTCAGTAAAACGGGATTGGCCATGGGTGTCTCTTGTCGTTGTCGTTGTAATCAGATTTTCTGCAGCCCGTGGCGCGCGATGTGCGCGATCAGGCCGCGGTTGTCGGGCAGTGCCGGCAGCATGCGGCGGGCGAGTTCGGCCGCTTCGCGGAAGAAGCCGTCGGCGGCCTCGCGCGCCGGGCTGCGCCGCGCCAGGCCGGTGTCGGGACGGAAGCCCATCCCGTACAAAACGTACTGGTAGCTCGCCGCCGGGAACACTTCCTGGATGCGGTCGAAGTCCTGGCGCGAGGGCGGACGGTGGGTCCATAACGCCAGCAGGTCGGCCAGGCGGCCGGGGGTGGTCGCGGGATCGCGGTTGTCGCGCCAGTAGCCGTGCACGTCCTGATCGCCGCCGCGCCGGCTCAGCACATAGTGCAGCTTGAGGAAGTCGATCACCCGCTCCCAGCGGTAGGTAAAGGTCGCGTTGAAGCGTTGCGCGCAGATGTCCATCTGCGCGCGGGTGGCCGGCATGTCCTCGGCCAGCATCGCAGCCGACAGCTCGACCATGGCCAGTGCCGAGGCTTCCAGCGGTTCGATGAAGCCGCTCGACAAACCGATGGCCACGCAGTTGCGATGCCAGAAGCGTTCGCGGTAGCCCGGCTGGAAACTCAGCTTGCGCGGCGACGGAATGTCATGGAGCCCGCCGCTGGCGCGGATATAGGCGCGCAGCGCCCGCTCGGCCTCCTCGTCGTCCATGTGGGCGCTGGAATACACATGGCCGATGCCGCGCCGTGTCGGAAGGCCGATGTCCCAGATCCAGCCGGCCTGCTGGGCGGTGGAGCTGGTCTGCGAGGCGATCGGATCGTCCTCGCGCGCATAGGGCACCTGCACCGCCAGCGCGCTGTCATTGAACAGCACGCCGTGCTGCGGGATGAAGGGCACGCCGTAGTGCTTCCCGAGCAACAGCGACTGCATGCCGGTGCAGTCGACGAACAGGTCGCCGGCCAGGTCGCCATGGGCGCGGGTATGCAGGGCCGCGATGTCGCCATTGTCATGCGAAACGATGCCGGTGACGTGGTCGGGCACATAATGCACGCCAAGCCGCTCGAGGCAGTGTTGCTTGAGGAACTGGCCGAACTTGCCGGCATCAAGGTGGTAGCCATAGTTGGCCACCGCGGCGAATTCCGGCGTGGTGGCCTGCTTGGGCGCCCGGCCCTGCAGGCACAGCTGAGGCTGGAAACTGGCCAGGGCGGCGAAAGGGACGTCCGTGTAGCGCTCCAGCCAGCGTCCCGCCAGGTCGGCATCGCCCCAGCCCTGAGGCAGCATGAAGGGATGGAAGTAATGGTCATCGGACTTGCCGTCGACCCAGCCGTTGAAACGCGAGCCTTGCTTGAAGGCGGCGTCGCATTCGCGGAAGAAGGCGGTTTCGGAAAGGCCCGCGGCGCGCAGGGTATCGCGCATGGTCGGCCAGGTGCCTTCGCCGACACCGATGATGGGCACGTCGGGCGACTCGATCAGCGTGACGCGCACGCCGCCCTCCTCGCCCGGACGGAAGCCGGAAGCGAGAACGGCGGCGGTCAGCCAGCCGGCCGATCCTCCGCCCACGATCACGACATGCCTGACGGTGTTGGACGTCATGGTTATTTCCATTAAGAACAATGCTGGGCAAGTCTACCCCGAAACAGGGCGGCGAGGACCAGCCCCTGCCGCCTTTTCCGCCGGCCGAAGCCGGCGGATACCGGGTCAGAACTTGTAGCGCGCCGCCAGCATGTAGCGTGGGCCCGACTGCTCCACGAACAGCAGGTTGTTCTTGTGGCGGCCGTGGATACGCTTGATCTCGTCGGTCAGGTTGATGCCTTCGAACTGCACCGTCAGGTTCTTGTTGACGTTGTAGCCGATACTCAGGTCGACCTGGCCGTAGGCCTCGACGTAGTTCGGATTCGGGCCCGAGCCGTCGCGGGTACCGGCCAGGAACTTGTCGCGCCAGTTGTAGGCCGCGCGCACGTTCCACTTCTCGTTCTCGAAGATACCGACCAGGTTGGCCGAATCGCTCAGACCGACCAGTGCGAACTGTTCTCCCACGCTGGCGTTGTCGTATTCCAGGCCCGATTTCACGTAGGTGTAGTTCGTCGCCAGCCCGAAACCGCTGTTGCCGAACATGTGCTGCAGGTTGAACTCGAGGCCGCGCAGGCGGGCTTCCTTCTGGTTCGAATAGGTGTTGATCTGGAAGTTCGCGATCGGATCGTTCGGCTGGCCGGTGATCACGCCGTTGGCGCGATCCACGCCCGGTTGGCCGTCGTAGTTGCTGAAGATGTAGTTGCGGATGCAGGTGGTGTCCGCGCTTGCGCAGCCATTGGCCAGCGCCGCATTCCAATAGGCGCCGCCAACCGGGGTGCGCAGGCCGAAAGGCTGGATGACCGTCTGCGACTGGCCGGCGAAATTCTTGAGGTTCTTGCGGAAATGGCCCAACGAAACGAAGCTCGACTTGGCGTAGTACCACTCCCAGGCCAGGTCGAAGTTCTTCGACTCGACCGGCAGCAGGCCCGGGTTGCCCTGGTTGCCGGTGCCGCCGTTCACACGCGCCAGGGTGTCGAGCACCTGGCCGCCGGTCAGCTGGTCGTAGCGCGCGCGGCCGATGGTCTCGCCATAGCTGAAGCGGGCCTTCATGTCCGGACGCAGGTCGACGTCGGCGTCGAAACTCGGCAGCACATGGTGGTACTTGCCGGTCAGGGTAGTGAAATTCGGCGCACCGAAGACGACCGGGAATTCATTGTTCGCGGTCCAGGTGATCTCGGTCGCGATAGGCACCAGGGCGGTCGACGACACGTCGGTCTTCTCGTAGCGCACGCCGATCGAGGTGTGCAGCGGCAGAGCGGTGTCCCAGTCGGTGTTGAACTGCAGGTAAAGGCTCTTCGACTTCTCGCGGGTGCGCTGGTCGGTCGTGTAGTCCGGCCGCGGGGTGTACCAATCGGGGCGGCCCGACGCCTTGATGGCCAGTTCGCGCACCTGGTCGAAATTGAAGGTGGTGAAACGGGTGTACAGGTTCGGGTTCTCGCTGCCGTTGATCTTGTCGAAGTACTGGCGCAGGTCTTCGAGGTGCCAGGTACTGCTCGGGTAGTCGGCCGGCGAGGTGGCGCCGGTCCAGGTATCGCGCTGCATGACCGAAAAGGCGGAACGGTTCTTGACATCGGTCGTCGCCAGGCCGAACTTCAGCTCCGACGCATCCAGCAGCTTCCAGCTGCCGTGCGCCTGCACCTGGCTGATCTCGCTCTTGACGTAGCCATTCTCGAAGACCGAGCCGGTCACCTGGATCGGCTTGGCATTGAAATCGGCGCCCTGGATGCTCAGGACCGGGAAGTCGTTCGAGAAGTCGACCGTGGTGTCGCCACGGCTATGGCTGGCGCTGCCGATGGCGTTGCTGGAGCCGTAGGGGCTGTCCGGCAGCGATTCGGCGGTCGACCTGTGCACGTCGAGCTCGAAACGCAGGTCGCTGCTGGCGCGCCAGGCGGCGTTGAAGCCGAGCGATTTATTCTGGGTCTTGGTTGCGAAGTCGCCGCCGGCCATCGCGATGTCCTGGTCGGGCGCCAGATGCTCGGTGTACACGAGCGGACCGGCAACCGGGCCGTCGGTCCAGCTGCTGCTCGAGTTGCCGAAGTTGAACCAGGTCGACAGTTCCTGACGCCGGGTCTGGATCTTGTTTTCCGAGAAGGTGTAGTCGAGGGTCGTGGTCAGCGCCTTGGTCGGTGCGAACTGGAACACGAGCTGGCCATTGGTACGCTGGCGCTGGATCCCGCTCATCGTGTATTTCAGCTCTTGCGGCACTTGGTAGAGGTCGCTTGGCCCCGGACGGTTGGTGATGGTGCTGCCCGGGCTGCCCGCCTGCGGGATCGTGCCCCAGGTGTTCTCGTCGCCGCGGAAGGGACCCTTCCAGCCACCCGGCACGCCGGCCTGGTTATAGCCCAGGTTGCGTTCCTGGTAGCTGCCCGAAATGGCGATACCGAACTTTCCATCAGCGAAAGTATTGCTGTAGATACCAGAGATCTCGGGGGTCAGCTTGTCGCTGGGCGTGACGTCCTTCGGCAGGTGCTCCACCGACTCGTCATAGACACCCTTGATCCCGATGCTGGCCTGCATGCCCGGACGCGACAGAGGACGCGCAGTCAGCACATTGATGGTCGCGCCCAGGCCGCCGGTCGGGGTTTCGGCGCGCGAGGACTTGTACACTTGCAGCTGCGAGACCGCTTCCGAAGCGATATTGGCGAAGTCGTAGGAGCGGCCCGGACGGTCGCCCAGGTTCGAGGTCGGCATCTGGCGGCCGTTCAGCAGCACCAGGTTGAAGTCGGGACCGACGCCACGCACGGTGACCTTCGAGCCTTCGCCGATGCTGCGGTCGATCGAGACGCCGCTGATGCGCTGCAGCGATTCGGCCAGGTTGGTATCCGGGAATTTACCGATGTCTTCGGCGACGATGCCGTCGACGAAGCCCTGCGCATTGCGCTTGAGGTTCATCGACGATTCGAGACTGGCGCGCAGGCCGGTGACGACGACGGTCTGGACGCCGGCAGGCGACGATGGCGAGGTCGCCTCCTGCTGGGCCGGGTCGGTGGTGGCGGCCGCGCCCGGGGTCGATGCGACCTGCTGGGCATAAGCCGGCATGAACGCCGCGCACGCGCTGGCTACTGCCAGGCTCATCAATGTCTGTTTCGCCTTCGGGTAATACATGGTGCTCTCCTGTTTTTTTAAGTTTTTAACCGTCACCCATCCAACGGTGTCTCCACTACCTTTGCCGGCTCCTATGGCTGCACGCTGCCGGCGGTCATGCTGTTCCAGCTCTCGTTTCGCTGTCACTCCCTAAGCCTGGGCACCTCCTCGCCTCACGGTCCGGCACGGGCGCTTCCCAGCCCGCCAGGCGACGCAGCGAGAACATGCGGCCGGGGCCGATGTCCTCGCTGTCGGAATTGCTTCAAAAGCTGGCGCCTTGCGCTCGTTCATCTCTCTTCGTCCGGTATGCAGTTGTTGTTCAGCAATCCGTCTGTTGCATGGAAACGTTTCCATCTCATTTGTCTGAATATTAGGGTTAGCAAAAAAAATTGTCAACGGAATATTCCATGCGGGTCTGAGGCGGAGTGCGGCTGATTTGCAACACCAGCGTCGCTGCCTTGGGAAATGCAGGTATTTGCGCCCATGTGCGCCGAACGTACCGGGATTGACACTGCAAAATCGGCGGTGCTATAGTCGGGTTGACAATCTGGTAACGTTTCCAAATTCAGACAAAGAGGCGCGGATGCGGCGTGTAGTCGGACATGGTGCGAAGGCAGGACGGACCGGCCACACGGCGGGCCGACTCCTTGCCGCTACCCTGCTTGCCGGCCTGCTCTCCGCCGGCCTGCGCCCCGGCCCGGCGCCCGCGGCGGAGCCGGAACGGGGCTTCGCCTGGCCGGACGGCGCCCGCGCCGCCGTCAGCCTGGCCTACGACGACGCCCTCGATTCCCAGCTCGACCACGCCCTGCCCGCCCTCGACCGCCATGGCCTCCGCGCCAGCTTCTACCTGCAGCTGTCGAACCCTTCGGTGGCGCGGCGCATGGAGGCCTGGCGGGCCGCCGCGCGGCGCGGGCACGAGCTCGGCAACCACAGCCTGTTCCACCAGTGCGCGCGCAGCAAGCCGGAGCGCGACTGGGTCGAAGCGCACCGCAACCTCGACACCACCAGCGTGGAACAGATGCGCGACCAGGTACTGCTGGCCAATACCATGCTGATGGCCATCGACGGCCGCGCGGAGCGGACCTACACGGCGCCCTGCGGCGACACGCTGACCGGCGGGCGCGATTACCTGCCGGGGGTGCGTGCGGCCTTCGTCGCCATCAAGGTCGGCAGCAACGGCGGCGTGGTCGAGGCGATGGACACACTCGACCCTCACGCCGTGCCGGTGCTCGCGCCCAGCGGCGTGAGCGGCGCCCAGCTGATCGCGATCGTCAAGCAGGCCGCGCAGCAGGGCACGATGGTCAACTTCACCTTCCACGGCATCGGCGGCGACTACCTCGGCGTATCCGCCGAGGCCCATGAGGAACTGCTGCGCTTCCTCGCCGCGAACCGCCGCCTGTTCTGGACCGATACCTTCCTCAACATCATGCGGCATGTGCGGCGCGAGCAGGCCCGCCTCAAACCCGCGTCCACACCACCAGGAACACCATGAGACTTCCGCGCCTTCCCCTTGCCTTCTCCGCCGCCCTGCTCGCCCTCGGCCTCGCCGGCTGCGCCACCCCGGATGCCCCGGCTTCGGCCGGCACGGCCGGCTGGACGCTGGCCTGGAGCGACGAGTTCGACGGCGCCGCGCTCGACCGCGCCAAATGGCTGCCGGAGACGGGCGGCCATGGCTGGGGCAATGCGGAGCTGCAGCACTACACCGACCGGCTTGAAAACCTGCGGGTCGAGAACGGCATGCTGGTCATCGAAGCGCGCCGCGAAGCGTATGGTGGCAATGCCTACACCTCGGCGCGCATCAAGACCGCCGGCTTGATGGAACAGATGCACGGGCGCTTCGAAGCGCGCATCAAGGTGCCGCAGGGCCAGGGCATCTGGCCGGCCTTCTGGATGCTGGGCGCGGACATCGGCAAGATCGGCTGGCCGCGCAGCGGCGAGATCGACATCATGGAAAACATCGGCAAGGAGCCGGACATCGTGCACGGCACCGTGCATGGGCCGGGCTATTCGGGCGAGAAGGCCTACGGCGGCCCTTCCCGCTTAGAGAAGGGCAAGTATGCGGACGACTTCCATGTGTTCGCGGTCGAATGGGAGGCCGGCGAGATCCGCTGGTACCGCGACGGCATCCACTTCCACACGGCACGGCCCGACCTGGTCAAGGGCGACTGGGCCTTCGAGCGGCCCTTCTTCGTGCTGCTGAACCTGGCCGTCGGTGGTTATTGGCCCGGCAATCCGGACGGCACGACGGTGCTGCCCCAGCGCATGCTGGTGGACTGGGTGCGGGTGTACCGGCGCAGCGGCGCGGCGAAGTAGCGCCCCCGTCACCCCGGTTTCTTGCGCTCCAGACCGCCGATTGTGCAGTTCATCGCAATCGGCGGGGACCTCGGCCCGCTTCGGCCTATCCTGTTTTCATCACCACTCAATCGGAGAACAAGATGAAAACCCTGTTGAAGCCCGCCGCTTTCGCCGCCGCCCTCGCCCTGCTTGCCGGCCCCGCACTGGCCGACGAGGTCGTGCGCGAGAACCGCACGGTCGACGCCCGCGTGACCAAGGTGAAGCTGGGCGGCGTGGTCGACCTGGTGGTCCGCCAGGGCAATACCCCTTCCCTCGTCGTCTCGGGCGACAAGCGCTACGTGCAGCGCATCACCACCTCGCAGCGTGGCGACACCCTGGAAATCGACACCGAGTCCCTGAACAAGCGCCGCGGCGAGATGCAGGAGAAACTGCGCGCCGAACTCACGGTGCCGAAACTGTCCGAATTCAGCTCGGAAGGCGTGGGCGCCTCGACCGTCACCGGCTTCTCCGGCGACACCCTGCGCGTGGCCCTGGACGGCGCCGGCGCGGTCACGATGAACGGCAACTACCGCGCCATCGACGCCAGCCTGGGCGGCGTGGGCGGCCTGACCCTGAACGGCGTGCGTACCGAACGCCTGGACCTCAGCCTGCGTGGCGCCGGCCGCATCAATGTCAGCGGCGAGAGCAAGGAATTGCACGCCAAGCTGGCCGGCGTCGGCAGCCTCGAGGCGCAGAACCTGCGCGCGGAAACCGTCGACCTCGACATGTCCGGCCTGGGCGGCGCGACGGTCCACGCGAGCCGCGCGGCCGAGGTCGACCTGAGTGGCATGGGCTCGGCCACCGTCTATGGCAAGCCGGCCAGCCGCCGTGCCAACACGAGCGGCATGGGCAAGGTGGCCTGGAAATAAACGCGGAAATAAAAGCGGAAATAAGCGCTGTTACTCGCGGCGCGGCTCCCTGACCACCATGCTATTGCGCACTTCCTTCACCCCCGGCGTCTCGCGTGCGATCTGCGCGGCGCGCAAGGCGCTCTCGGAAGAATCGACGAAGCCGCTGAGCTGGACCGTGCCCCGGTAGGTTTCGACCTGGACTTCGGTCGCCTTGACCTCCGGCGAGGTGGCGAAGGCGGTCTTGATGCGGCTGGTGATGGCGGTGTCGTCGATGTACTCGCCGGTGCCGCGCTGCGTGCCGGTGGGTGCGCAGGCACTGAGGATGGCCAGCACCAGGCCGGCAAGAATCAGTTGGGCGCGGACGTTCTGGATGCGCGATAGCAGGTTCATGGCGGCTCCCGAGAGAAGGCGGACCAGCCCATTCTCTCGAGAAGCAAGGTTCGGCGTTTGATGCCGAACAAACGTGCGCCCGGACCTTTTTCAGGAAGCCTTGTTTGCCGCAATGCGCGGCCCGGCTGCGTCTGGTAGAGGCATGGCAGGCCGTAGCGCGAATCCGCGGCGCGCCACGTCGCGGCCCAGCACCACGCGCAGGTTGGCGGGTGCGCAGCGCGCCACTTCTTCCAGTTGCGCGCCGCCGAAACGCTCGGCCAGGCGCTCGGCCTGCGCGCGGTAGGCCGGCTCGTATTCGACCCGGGTGCGCCGCACCCCAAAACCCTTCTGATTCGAAATGCGCGCCACCTTCATCCCGTCGGCGCCGAGCTGGCTCGCAAGCTTGCGCGCCATGCCGCGCATGCCGTTGCCGTTGCGGATTTCGAGCAATACCACGGGTGTGTCCGGCGCGCCCTGTCCCGGCGCCGGCTGCCGTTCGACCGGTGGGAGCGCCGCCTGGGCCGCCGATGCAGTCATTGCCGTCGATGCCGATTCGCGCCGCAATTCCAGCATGCCGTCCACACCCACGTGCAGCTGCAGCTGGTTCCAGCCCGGCTCCTCGCGCTGAGGCGTCCTGGCCGCGCGGTCGATGGCCGCGACCGTGGAGGTGGCGCCCGCGGCGGCATAATCGGCGCGGAAATCGTGGACGCGCAGCGCCTCGGCCTGGGCCAGCATCTGGCTTGCGCGCTCTTCCTGGCCGAGTTTGCGCAGGGTCTCGCCCAGCAGCTGCCAGGCGCGGTGGTTCAGCGGGTCCAGCAGGCAGGCTTTCTCGAGCGCGACCAGGGCCTGGTCGTAGTCGCCATTGAGGAAGAGCGCATGCCCGAGGTTGCTGAACAAATAGGCCTTGGCGGGCCCCGCCGAAAGGTTCACGGACGCGGTCAGCGTCCGCCACAGGGCGATCGCGGGACCGAACTCGCGCTGTTCGGCGTGCAGGGTCGCCAGGCCGTTGCGGGCGTTGACGTGCTGCGGCGCGGCGCGCAAGGCGGTCTGGTAGGCCGCGCGCGCTTCATCATAGCGGCGCGCCAGGTGGTGGTTGCGCCCGGCCAGGTAGGCGTCATCGGCGACCGGGGTGGCGCGTTCGCGCGGGACGCGGCCGGAAATCGGCGCGCAGGCCAGCAGGCTGGTACCGAGACCCAGCAGCGCCAGGCGGGTGAGCAGGATGGGGGTTCGCATGGCAGGCTCCAGGATGTCAGCGGGCGCCGGGGAGCGCGCCCAGGGTCCGCGATATCTGGATCGCGGCGGGACCGAGCAGCACCGTCAGCAGCAGGGGGAAAATGCAGAAGATCAGGGGGAACAGCAGCTTCAGGCCAATCTTGGCCGCGCGCTCCTCGGCCAGCATGCGCCGCTTGTGGCGCAGGTTGTCGGACTGCACGCGCAGCGAGTCGCCAACGCTGGTGCCGAAGCGTTCGGACTGGATCAGCATGGCCACCAGCGTGTCGACGTCCTCAACACCCGAACGCAGGGCGAAGTTGCGCAGCGCCTTCTCCTTGCTGAAGCCGGCGCGCATCTCCATCAGCACCAGTTGCAGCTCCTGGGCCAGCACTGCGCTCTTGATGTGGATTTCATTGGCCACCTTCACCAGCGCGCGCTCCAGGCTCAGGCCGGCCTCGACGCAGACCGTCAGCAGGTCGAGGGCATCGGGAATGGTCTCGAAGATTTCGCGCCGGCGCCGTTGCACGATGCGCTCCAGCACGATGTTCGGCAGGTAGTAGCCGATCGAGGCCGCCGCCAGCAGCAGGGCCAGCATGCGGCCGCCGTCGATCTTGGCCGCATACATCACGAGGAAGGGCGCGCCGAGGGCCGGCAGCAGCAGGGCCAGCCCGGTCTTGGAGGCGAAATACAGGGTCGGCGCCGCCGGGTTACGCCAGCCGGCGTTCATGAAGCGGGTGCGCAGGGTCGATTTTTCCCAGCCCTCTTCCGGGATCGACAGGCGGGTCAGGGGCTTGGCGGCGCTGGCGACGCGCTCGACCCAGCCGTTGCCCGCGTCGAGCTGGCTTGGCTCGGCGGCGCCGAGGAAGTGGCGCAGGCGCTCGCGCAGGGCCAGCGGCGCGAACAGGACGAGGCCGAGCCAGGCCAGGCCGCAGACCACGCACAGGACGACGAGCAGGAAGATCAGCTGGGAGGACGTCATGGTCACCTCGGATTCAGATACGGATACGGATGATCTTGCGCAGCCAGATCACGCCGACCACCAGCATGCCCACGCTGTACCAGAGCATGCGCTGGCCCTTCGGTTCGGTCCACAGCATGCTGACGTACTGCGGATTCGAGACGAGCATCACGCCCAGCACGGCGAAGGGCAGCGCGGTGAGGATCACGGCCGACATGCGTCCTTCGGCGGACAGCACGCGCACGTGCGCCACCAGCTTCAGACGGGCGCGGATGATGCCGCTGATATTCCCCAGGATCTCGGCCAGGTTGCCGCCCGATTCGCGCTGGATCAGCACCGCGATGATCAGGTAGCGCAGGTCGGTCAGCGGAATGCGCGCGGCCATGCCGTGCAGCGCCTCGTTCATCGGCACGCCGTAGTTGATCTCTTCGCGTGCGATGCGGAACTCACCACTGAGCGGCTCGGGCAGCTCGTTGCCGACGATTTGCAGCACATTGCTGAAGGAGTGGCCGGCGCGCAGCGCGCGGGCGATGAAGTCGGCGGCGTCGGGCAGCTGCTGCTCGATGCGCACCAGGCGCCGCTGGCGCGCGCGCCGCAACAGGATCCAGGGCAGGCTCAAGCCCAGCGCCGCCACCAGCAGCCGCACGGGAAGCGGCAGCGGCCAGGCGAGCGAGACCAGCACCGCGGCGACCATGCAGCCGCTTGACACGGCAAGGAACTGGCCGACCGTCTGGGTGGCGCCGGCCTGCACCAGCAGCGCGTCGATCCGGTGCGCCAGTGAGACGCGGTGCAGGACCCGGTCGAAAGCCGCGTTGCGGCTATAGGGACGCTGCTTGAGGATCGAGATCCGCTCGCCGCTGTGTCCCGGCGAGCCGGACATGACCTGCAGCCGGCGCGCGATCCGGCGCGCCGCGGCGCCGTGCTTGCCCACCCACCACAGGTAGGCGCCCTCGATGCCAAGGACCGCGGCAGCGAACAGGAACACCACGAATGCGTAGAACAGCGCGTCCATACTGTTTACCTTTACCTGGCCTTAGTCGAAGGTGCGGTCCGGATCGAAGCTGTCTTCCGGCACCGGCACACCGTACATGCGCAAGCGGTCGGCGAAACGCGGGCGCACGCCGGTGGCGCTGAAGCGCCCCTTCACCTTGCCGTCCTGTTCCACCCCGCTCTGCTCGAAGCGGAAGATCTCCTGCATCGAGATGATCTCGCCCTCCATGCCGGTGATCTCCTGCAGGCTGACCAGCTTGCGGGTGCCGTCGGTCAGGCGCGAGACCTGCACCACCACCGTCACCGCCGACACGATCTGCTGGCGGATCGCGCGCGCGGTCAGGTTCACCCCTGCCATGCTGACCATGTTCTCCAGGCGCGAGAGCGCGTCGCGCGGCGTGTTCGAGTGGATGGTCGCGAGCGAACCTTCGTGGCCGGTGTTCATCGCCTGCAGCATGTCGAGCGCTTCGGCGCCGCGCACCTCGCCCAGGATGATGCGGTCGGGGCGCATGCGCAGGGCGTTCCTGACCAGGGCGCGCTGGGTGACCTCGCCCTTGCCCTCGATGTTCGGCGGCCGGGTTTCGAGGCGCACCACGTGCGGCTGGCGCAGCTGCAGCTCGGCCGCGTCCTCGATGGTGACGATGCGCTCGGTGGCCGGGATGAAGCCGGAGATCAGGTTCAGCAAGGTGGTCTTGCCGCTGCCGGTGCCGCCCGAGATCAGGATGTTCACCTTGGCCGTGCCCAGGCTTTCCAGCACCCGGATCATGGGCGGGGTCAGGCTCTTGTAGTCGAGCAGGTTCTGCACCGTCAGCGGCGTCGCGCCGAAGCGGCGGATCGACAGCAGCGGACCGTCGACCGCCAGCGGCGGGATGATCGCGTTCACGCGCGAGCCGTCGGGCAGGCGCGCGTCGACCATCGGGCTCGACTCGTCGACGCGGCGGCCGACGCGCGAGACGATCTTCTCGATGATCTTCATCAGGTGGGCGTTGTCGTGGAAGGTGATGTCGGTGAGTTCGAGCTTGCCGCGCCGTTCGACGTAGACGCGGCTGGCGGTATTGACCAGGATGTCGGACACGGTCGGGTCGTTCAGCAGGGGCTCGAGCGGGCCGAAGCCGAGCATCTCGTGCTGGATGTCGAGCACCAGGTGGTGGCGTTCGTGCTGGTTCAGCACGATGCGCTCTTCCTCGATGATGCGCTGGACCAGCAGCGCGAGCTCGTGCTTGAACTGCTCGGCGGTGAGGCGCTTCAGGCGCTCGAGGTCGATGCGGTCCAGGATCATCTGGTGCATCAGCTTCTTGAGTTCCTGGTAGGCCTGGTTGGCCGCTTCCGGCGGCACCGCGCCGCTGGGACGCTCCGGGGTGGTACTGGCTAGGCGTTCGCGCAGGGACATGGAATTCTCCTTTGGCGTTCAGTCGTCGCGTCCGAACAGGCGGTCGAACAGGCCGCGGCTTTCGGGCGCGCGCCGGGTGGTCACCAGTTCGACCATGTCGGCCAGGCTGCGCGCGGCGGCGCTCGAGCGCGACAGCTGCAGCACCGGCACGCCCTGGTTGACGGAGTCCGTGACGGCGACGTAGTCGTTGGGGAAGGTGTGCACCACTTCGCAGCCCAGGGCCGCGTGCAGGTCCTGCAGGCGCAGCTTGCCGCCCTTTTCGTAGCGGTTGACGATCAGGCGGATGTGGTCCAGCACGTAGCCGAGCGAGCGGAAGATGTCGAGCAGGCGCCGGGCGTCGCGGATGTCCGGCAGGGCCAGCTGCAGCACCGGGAAGATGGTGTCAGTGACGTCGAGTGCGCGCAGCGACACGGCGTCGATCTGGCGGCCAACGTCGAGCAGCACGTAGTCATAGTGCTGGCGCGCCACCCGCAGGATGGTGTCGATGTGCTCCGGCTTGGCCTCTTTGGCATGGGCCGCGTCGTCGGCGGCGGCCAGCACCCCGAAACCGGGCGTGACGTGCACCACGCAGGAATCCAGGAAAGGCCCGTCGACGCGCGCGATCTGGGCGCAGACGTCGGACAGGGTCATGGCCGGCTTCTGGTCGGACACGTAGAGCGCGGCGTCGCCGAACTGGCCGTGCAGGTCGATCAAGAGGACCTTCTTGGCGGCCAGGGTGGCCAGGGCATAGCCGAAATTGGTCGAGATGAAGGTGGCCCCGCTGCCGCCCTTGCAGGCGATGAAGGCCAGCACCTTGCCGTCGCGCAGATTGGACACGCCGGCGGCGGCCGAGATGCGGTCCATCGATTCGTGGAAGGCGCGGTGCACCAGCGGCAGCTGCAGCACTTCGCGCACGCCGGCGCGCATCGCGTGGATCAGGAGCTCGGGCTGGTGCTTCTCTAGCAGCAGTATCAGCTGGGCTTCCGGGTACTGGCGTCCGAGCCGCTCGAGCAAGGCGGCTTCTGACGGTTCGGTCTCGGTGGCGTCGACGATCACGAGCTGGGGAGCGTCGCTTTCCGGCCGGTCGAGCGCCTCGCGCAGGCTGGCGCGTACGGCCCCGAGGTTCAGCGGCGGCACGCGGGCCGCCCCCTGGGAGGCGATTTCCGCGTACAACTGGCTGTCGCGGCTGATGAGGAGCGCTTTCATGGCGGGTCTCGTGGCGGTCGCTAGGGTTCGGGGGCCGCTCAGCGCGCGCCGGCGTTGATGATCAAGGGAGGCGGCGCGCTTTCCGGCTGCGCGAAGCTGCGCTGGTAGCGGTCGTGCGCACCCTTGGCGGCGCGGCCGTCGACCCCGATGGCGGGATTGGGGTTGCGGCTTGCCGCCGGGTCCAGCACCTGGGCGGCCAGGTTGGCGCGGGTGGACGCGCCGAACTGGGCGTCCCAGCGCGGGGTCGTGTTCGCGCATCCGGCAAGCAGGCCGCCCAGCAATAAGGGGACAATGAAGCGTTTCGAGGTGTTCACGCTGGCTCCTATTTGAGTTCGAAGCCGCCGGCGGTCTGGGCGGCGGGTGGGGCAACCGGCGGCGTGGAAGCGGCGGCCGTGCTCTTGGCGGGCGGCTGACCCTCCAGGCGCCCGCCGAGCAGCACGCCGGCGCGCGAGGGGATGCCGACCTTGTCGGTCGGCAGCTCATAGCCGGTTCCGGCGATCGGCTTGACCAGGCGCGCCGTGATCACGAACACCAGTTCGGTGCGGTCCTGCTGGTAGTCGGTGCTGCGGAACAGGGCGCCCAGCACCGGAACTTCGCCCAGCATCGGCAGGCCCTTCAGGTTGGCCACCAGGTTGTTCTTCACCAGGCCGCCGATGGCGAAGCTCTGGCCGTCGTAGAGCTGCACGGTGGTGCTGGCGCGGCGCGTGGTCACCAGGGGCAGGATCGCATTGCCGGTGATGCCGACCGCCGAGACGCCCACCCCTTCGCGCGAGAGCTCCGACACTTCCGGGGCAACCTTCAGGTTGATGCGCCCGCCCGCCAGCACGGTCGGGGTGAAACGCAGGCCCACGCCGAATTCCTTTTCCTCGAGCGTGATCTTGTTGTTGTCCTGGGCGACCGGGATGAAGAACTTGCCGCCCGCCAGGAAGCTGCCTTCCTGGCCGCTGATGGCCAGCACGTTCGGCTCGGCCAGCACGCGCACCAGGCCGTCCTGCTTGTCGGCCTCGCCCACCAGGCGGTTGCCGTTGTCCTTGTCGAAGCGCAGGCCGCCCTGAGCCCGGCCGGTCAGGAAGTTCGACACCAGCCGGGTGGTCCAGCTGCCGGAACCGAAGCGGAACACGGTATCGGTCTCGAGCCGCTCGAGCAGGGTCTTGGACACCTCGGCGATCTTGACTTCGAGCTGCACCTGCTGCGGCGCGCTGACGTTCAGCATATTCACCACGCGGGTGGCCGCCGCGCCGGCGCCGCCGCCGCCGGTCAGGCCGTTGGCGCCGGTGCTGGACAGCGGTACGACACCGTCGGTCTCGTTGTTCTTGTCCGCGGAGGGCAGCTGGCGCACCGGGCGCCGCACGTAGGCGGTGGCCAGCTCGACCGCGCGGGCGATGGCGCCGGCGTCGCTGACGGTGCCGGTCAGGACCAGGGTGTCGGCGGCGGCGATCACCCGGATGTCCTTCTCGTCCGGCATGGCGGTGGCCAGGGTTGCCTGGAGGGCGGCCGGGTCCATCGCGACCACGATGTCGACCACGCTGCACAGGCCGCTCCTGCCCTGCACGATCATATTGGTGGTGCCGACGTCGACGCCGGCGATGTACAGTGTGTCCGGCGCCACCAGCATGGCCTGCACGATAGAGGGGTTGCCCACGCTGCGGTGGACCACCTTTTCCGGCAGGCGCAGCATGGTCGACTTGCCCATATTGAGGTTCAGGGTGGCCGGGCGCGCGGCCTCGCCGCTGCAGCCTGCCGCGATCGGACGCGCATCCGGCGCGGGCCCGGCGGCCTTCGCGCCGGCGGCCTTCGGCCTGGCGGGGGCTGTGGACCTGGCCTGTGGCGGCGCCTTGGCGGGTGCAGCGGCGGGGGCAACCGCAGAAGCGGCATTGTCGGCCGCTCCCGCGGATTGGGTAGCGCCCAAGGCCAGGCCGACGGCCAGCGGTGCGAAGAAGAAACGTCTGTTCATGGCATCCATCCCGGTAGTGAGGTCAGAAGCATTCCTGCGAGGTGTGCAGGCCGTTGATGACCTTGACGCAGTTGCGTGGTGCGGGGCTTGCTGCCGGCCGCGGGGCCTGGGTGCGCGGGCGCTGCACCGGCAACGCCACCGGCCGCAGCGGCGGGGCCGGCGGCGGCAGCAGGTTCTGCTTGGTCGCGCCGAGGGTCGCGGCGGCAGCCGGGTCGACCTGGTTGCGCAAGGCCAGCGACAGGGTGCCGACGCTGCGCGCCAGGTCCAGCTGCTCGGCCTGTTCCGGCGTGACTTCCAGCGTCACCGCGTTGACCACCTTGGGCTTGGTCTCGTCACGGTTGACTTCCTGCGCCACCGCCAGCACCAGGATCCGCTCCAGCACGATCTTCGAGATGCTCTGCTGGCGCGGCTGTTCGCCCTGCAGCGGCGGCTCGGTCTCGGTGCTGACGATGATGTCGACGTAGTTGCCGGGCAGCGCGAAACCGGCCACGCCGATCACATCGTTCACCCGCACCGTGATGGCGCGCTTGCCTTCGGTGATCAGGGCGGACAGGCCGCCCAGCGTCCCGCTTGGCGCCAGCTTGGCCTCGCTCAGCGGTTCGCCCGACTGGATACTGGTCTTGAGCACGCGCCCGCCAAGTTTCTGCGGATCGTCGAAGGCGCCTTTCGGCACGCTGTGCGCCGGCCACTCGACCAGCTTGAGCATCTCGGGGGTGAGGCGCTGGCCGATATTGATGTCGGTCGCCGCCACCACGATGCGCCCGCTGCTGGCCGCCGGTTGCCTCAGGAGCCAGTTCGAGGCCAGCAGCACGGCGGCCAGGCCGAACAGGATCGCGAGCGTCATCACGATCACGGCACGCTTGTTCTTCATGGTGTGTCTCCCGGCTCGCAGGACGCGGGCATTGGTGTCGAAAAGGGTTCGCCCGCTTCACTTCCGGCGTCAATCGAGAACAGGCTGCTCCAGGCGCGGGCCAGGCTGGGGCAGTCGAGGCGCGGGGCCTGGCCGGCGAAACCGGCGAAGTCGACGATGCGGCCGAGGAGCTCGTGCGGCCAGGCGGCCAGCAGCGCTCGCCGGGTGCGGCGGTGCAGCTCGTGAATCAGGTAATCGATCGCGTCTTCGTCCGGCTCGATCCCGCGCACCCGGCACTGGCGCCGCACCAGCGCGCGGTAGCCGTGTTCGGACAGCGGGCCGACCGGAATCCGGTAGCCGATCCGGCGCAGGCAGGATTCGTCCAGCACCGCCTCCGGCGCCAGGCTGGTGGCCAGCACCAGCGAGACGTCGAAAGGCAGCGCATGGCTGGCGCCGTTCGGCACCGCCACATGATCCACGCCGCTTTCCAGGGCCCCTAGCCAGCGGTGCAAGACCTCGGCGGCCGGCACGCGCTGGCGGCCGAGGTCGTCCAGTATCAGGAGGCCGTTGTTGGCCAGCAGGTGCGAAGGCGCGCGCAGCACCCCGCTGGCCGCGTCCAGGCGCAGTTCCAGCATGTCGCGCGCCAGCTCGGCGCCGACGTGGACCAGCGGGCGCCGGCACAGGGCCCAGCGCGCATCGCAGCTGCGCCGGTCTTCCATGGCGCGCGCCTGCAGGGGCGCAGGATGCAGGGCCGGGTCGTAGACCTGCACGATCTCGTTCTTGACCAGCACGGCGTAAGGCACGGCGATCGGATCCTGGCGCAGGCGCGCCAGCTTGCGCGCGAGGGTGGTTTTCCCGCCGCCGGAGGGACCGTACAGCATCAGCGGACGCTGCGAATGCAGGGCCGCGCCCAACAGATCGCGCAACGCGGGTTCGGTGCCGTCATCAAGCAGCAGTGCCTGCAGCTCGGCGGGGGTGACACGGGGAGCATCGGGCTGGCGCAGCGACTGGCCCTCGACCACGGCGCGCCAGGCTTCCAGGGTGACCGGGGCCGGACCGATATAGCGTGATTCCGCCAGGTGTTCGGCTGCGGCGCGCTGGCCGAAGGCGGTGAGCTGGTAATGCACGTCGATGTCGCTCTCGCCGGACCAGGCGACTTCGACCTGCTGTTCGGCGACCAGGCCCTGCAGCACCTCGCGCACCACGCCGACCGACAGCCGCAGGCGTCCGGTCAGCATCGACAGCGCCGTCTTGCCGCTCGCATGCATGGTCTTGAGCACCAGCGCGGTGACGAAGCGCGGTTCTAGACCCGTGTCGCGCACCGTGCGCGCCTGTCGCGGCAGCACCGGTTCGATCTCGAGCCCGATCCCCGGCGTGCTTGCGCACCCGGTGAGCGGCGGCGACGTTGACAATGCTTCCATAAAGAAACCTCCTGCTGGATACGGATATTTCTTACATTTGTTAAATTGATTCTAGCCACCACCCCCTCCCCCCCGTTTGACGCCCAGCAAGGAAGGGGGGTCGGTGAATCCGGCGTGCAAGCCGGTGCGGATCAGGTATGAAACAGGCGCAAACAGCGTGCAAAAACCTTGCAAACAAACGGCAAGTGCTCAGCTGTAGCGCATGGCCAGCACATAGATCGTGCCGGCGGCGATCGCCACGCCGTAGGGCATGGAACCGGCGCTTTCGCCCTTCCCTGCGCTCCCTACCGGAATGCGCAGCCAGAGGCCGCGGGCGATGTGCCAGAGGTTCCTCATGGCCAGCAGCAAGCGGCCGCGGAAGACGATGATCGCGATCGCCATGGCGCCGCCGGCACACCAGGCCATGATGGCGATATGGAAGGCGGTGGCCGGTCCGGTGAAGGCGCCGACCGTGGCCATCATCTTGACGTCGCCGGCAGCCATGCCGCGCATCATGTAAAAGGGGAGGAAGATCAGCAGTCCGGCCGCGAAGCCGCCCAGGCTGGAAAGCAGGGCTTCGCCGGGATTCGGCGAGAGCGCATGCAGGACCAGTGCGCACGCCAGGCCGCACAGGAGCAGGAGATTCGGGATACGGCGGCTGGCCAGGTCGTTGATCGCGGCAGCGGCGGCCAGCAGCAGCAACAGGGTATCGAGATAGGGTGCGACAACCATGATCCGCTCCAAAAAAAGCCCCCCGGGGCCTGACAGCGCCGCGGGGGGCACGGGCGATTAGCCGCCTGCTGCAGGCGCTTCCGGAACGGCTGCGAACTGATCCTTGATGTAGGTGAACGCATCCTTGATCTTCGTACCGACATCGCCTGCGACACTTGCCATCACGACGCCGATCAGGGCGGCAATCAGGCCGTACTCGATGGCCGTCACACCGTCTTCATCAGCAATGAAGGTCTTGATGGCGGAGGTAATGGTGCTCATGACGAACTCCTTATGGTGGTTGAGGGACTTACTGACAGACGGGGCCCCGTCTTGTGCTGCTTTCGACTGCGTCTGTCAGTGAGTTCACTGTACCGAATAGTTCCACACGGCAAGTTGAGGTTGGGCAAGTTTGCCATGTGGAAATGGTTCCTACCCATATTGCTTGAGACCGCGCAAGGGAATAGAGCGCCATTCCAACAATGCCAAGAAGAAACGATAAATATTGTCAAGAATAGTTGCCTACAATACAAAAACAATTTATGCTGTCTCTTTTGCCGCTCAAAAAAGCGGCAAGCCCGTGGTACCGACGAGCCGTGCTTTTGCTTGACTTTGTTTCTGTAAACGACATGGATTCCCTGCTGAGACACATGGTGGACATGACTGGCCACCGCGATCACACGATGCTGGACATTTCCGTGATTTCGGCGGTACAGGAACTGTCGGGCGCCGCGCAAACCCGGGTGCTGGCGATCAGCACGGTCTGCGGCCAGCGCTTCGTGCGTTCGCGCGCCTGCATCCGCGCCGGCGGCGTGGCCTGCCCCGAAGAGCCGCAGGACAGCAGCCCGGGCGAGCCGATCGCCGCTTTTCCGGAACTGGCCTGGTGCCTCGACCACCACGCTTCGCGCGCGGAAGGCGTGGGCAGCGACGGCCTGCGCCGCCTGTGGCTGCCGATCTGGTTCGGCGACAAGGCCAGCGCCTGCCTCGAGATCACCCACACGCAGGGCTTCAACGCCGACACGGTCCACATGGTCAGCGGGATCGTCAGCGTCTACCGAAACTTCCAGAACCTGCTCGACTACAGCGAACGCGACTCGCTCACGGGCCTGCTCAACCGCAAGACCTTCGACGACCAGCTGGCGCGCATGCTGCATGCCGGCGACGCCGAGACCCTGCTGCCGGGCCAGCCCGAGCGGCGCCACCACGGGCTTGAAGAAAAGCAGTGGCTGGCCGTGGTCGACGTTGACCACTTCAAGCTGGTCAACGACCGCTTCGGCCACTTGTACGGCGACGAGGTGCTGATCCTGATCGCCAACCTGCTGCAATCGTCCTTCCGCGCCCAGGACCGGGTGTTCCGCTTCGGCGGCGAGGAATTCGTGGTGCTGCTGCGCTCGACGACGCTGGAGAATGCGCGCCGGATCATCGACCGCTTCCGCAGCAATGTCGAGTCGCACGAATTCCCGCAGGTGGGACAGGTGACGGTGAGCGTCGGCTTCACCAGCATCCGCGCGACCGATTCACCGGTGGTCACGCTGGGCCACGCCGACCAGGCCCTGTACTTCGCCAAGGCCAACGGCCGCAACCGCGCCTGCCACTACGACGAACTGGTGGCGGGCGGCCTGCTGCAGACCATCGCCACCAACGACACCGCCGAATTCTTCTGAGCCGCGGCGCTAGGCACGCTGAAGAGACTGCGCGTAGTCGAGCGCGTCCCCCAGGCGGTCGTCGCCCCAGAACATCTCGCCATCCACGATGAAGGTGGGCGCCCCGAAGATGCCGAGTGCGCGCGCCTTTGCCGTCTGCGCGCGCAGCGCTTCCTTCGCTTCCTGTGTGCCCGCCGCAGCCAGCACCGCTTGCGGGTCGTCGACCAGTCCCCGCAAGGCCTCCAGCACCACGGCGACATCGTCGATCTCGCGGTCGTGCGCCCAGTTCTGCAGCATGATGCGGCGGCAGTATTCCCCCATCCAGGCCTGGTCCGCACCCACCAGCGCCACCCGCATCGGCAGCAGCGCGCGACGCGGGAAGGCGCTCGGACGGCGGAAGGGGATGCCGTACTTCGCGGCGCGCCGGGCCATGTCCCGCCACACGTACTCGCCCTTCTCTTTCTGTTCGGCGAAGGGGGAACTCTGCCAGCCGAGTTCCCGGAAGATCGGCCCGAGCAGGAAGGGCTCATAGCGCAGCGCCACGCCGGCATCCCGGGCCAGCGCTTCGATGCGCATCAGGGAGAGGTAGCTGTAATTGCTGCCGAACTCGAACCAGCATTCGATCGTTGGATGCATGCGCAGGCCTCGCTGTTGGGTATAGTGTCGGCTTCAAGCGTACAGCGAGGAGACGGGAATGAGCAAGGTCGTGATCGTGACGGGCGCCGGACGCGGCATCGGCGCCGCCATCGCCAGGCAGG
Source organism: Pseudomonadota bacterium (assembly GCA_040758275.1). Classification (GTDB taxonomy): domain Bacteria; phylum Pseudomonadota; class Gammaproteobacteria; order Burkholderiales; family Burkholderiaceae_D; genus Telluria. Next base: position 9,103 of record JBFLVV010000028.1, on the reverse strand, counting down.
CCGCCGCAGGCGGCTACGCGGTGGCGGTCAATTACCACAGCGACGAGGGGTCGGCGCAGGCCCTGGTGGCGGCGATCCGCGCCAATGGCGGGCAAGCCCTGGCGATCCAGGCCGACGTCGCCGTGCAGGCCGAGGTCGCGCGCCTGTTCGCGCGCACCGAAGCGGAACTCGGCGCGCCGACCGCGCTGGTCAACAACGCCGGCATCACCGGGCGCATCGCCTCCTTCATGGACACCGATCCCGCCACCATCGAGGCGGTATTCCGCACCAACGTCCATGGCCTCATGCACTGCAGCCGCGCCGCGATCGAGGCCTTCCGGCGCATCGGCACACGCGGCGTGATCGTCAACTTGTCCTCTGTCGCGGCCAGCACCGGCAGCCCGCGCGAATACATCCACTACGCGGCCAGCAAGGCCGCCGTCGAAACCTTCACGCTGGGCCTGGCGCGCGAGATGGCGCCGGAAGGCATCCGCGTGTGTGGCGTCGCGCCGGGATCGACGCTGACCGGCATCCACGCCGCGGCCGGGGAACCGGAGCGCCCGCTACGCGTCGCGCCGGCCATCCCGATGGGACGGCTGGCGGAACCGGAGGAAATCGCGGAAGCGGTACTGTGGCTGCTGTCGCCGGCCGCGTCCTACGTGACCGGGACGACCCTGCGCTGCGCCGGAGGAATGTAGCCGCCCCTCAGGCGATATTCATGAACTGCAGCGGGTTGACCTTCCACTTCTCGGCCGACTCGTGGCGCACGATCTTGTCGCCGCCGCCGAAGCCGAAGGGCTTGGACAGGTCCAGGGTCTGGGGCTTGATGTAGGTCTGGTTCTTGGTGCTGAAGAAGACGTTGACCTTGGGCGTGAGCAGGCTGGTCTCGTGCGGCTCGATCACCACGCCCAGGCGGCCGGATTCGAGCAGCACCAGGGTGCCGACCGGGTAGATGCCGACGCAGCGCATGAATTCCTGCGCCAGGGTCGGGTTGAAGTGGAACTTGCTCCACTCGTAGATCTTGCGCAGTGCTTCGGCCGCCGGCATGCCCTTGTGGTAGCAACGGTCCGAGGTGATGGCGTCGTAGACGTCGACGATGGCCGCCATTTGCGCCAGTTCGCTGATGCCGCCCTCGGCCTGCTTGTCGGGATAGCCGCTGCCGTCGCGGCGCTCGTGGTGGTGCAGGGTGATGTCGAGCGGGATCTGGCCGATCTCCGGGGTTTTCACCAGGATGTCGTAGCCGTCGCGCGGGTGGCGCTTGATGATGTCGAATTCCTCGTCGGTGAGGCGCCCCTGCTTGTTCAGGATCGCGTCCGGCACCAGCGCCTTGCCGGTATCGTGCAGCAGCCCGCCCAGGCCCGCCTGGTAGATCGTGTCCTCATCCATCTTGCGCGAGCGGCAGAAGGCCACCAGCAGCGCGCATACGCTGACCGAATGCAGGAAAGTGTAGTCGTCCTTGTTCTTGATGCGCAGGAGGCCCAGCAGCGCGCCGGAGTTGCGCAGGATCGATTCGGTCACGGCCTCGACGACCGGGCTGACCTGGTCCAGCTCGACGGCCTTGCCCAGGCGCGCGTCGGCCATCACGGTGCGCACCAGGCCGACGGCCTGCTTGCGGATATGGGCGGCGCGCTGGAGTTCCTCGCCCAGGGAAACGCGGGCGACGACGATCGGCTTGGCCGCGATCGCGGTCACCTCCGCCTCGGTGGCGGCTTCGGCCTGCTCCAGGGTCGGGGCGTCGTCGATGTCCAGGCCCTTGCTGCAATCGATGACGACGCCGCGGATCTTGGCATTGCGGATCTTGTAGATTTCCTCTTCCGTGCTCAACACGAAACGGTTGCGCATGAAGGGATGGTCCATCCAGCCGCAATCGAGGTCATGAATGAACATGCCTACCTTCAGCTGCGACGCATCTACCTTTTTCAACATTTTGCTAATCTGCTCTGTAATAATGACGGCGCCCATCGCCAAAGATGCAGTATAGCAACACTGCTAGCACGACATTTCTAATAATCACCAATTGTTGCTGATCAAACACACCTCTAAAGTATGGAATTTCGCCAGCTGCGCTATTTCGTCGCCATCGTCGACCACGGTTCGCTGTCACGCGCCGCCTTGGTCCTGCACGTGGCGCAGCCGGCGCTGACCCAGCAGCTGCGCCAGCTGGAGGAGGAACTCGGCGCCCAGCTGCTGCACCGCTCGGCGCACGGCGTGGTCAGCACCGACGCCGGCAAGATCTTCTACGAGCATGCCCAGGCCATCCTCAAGCAGGTCGCCGATGCCCGCTCAGCGGTGGTGCAGTCGACCACCCGCCCCTCCGGCAGCGTCTCGCTCGGCCTGCCGCACAGCATCTCGGGCGCGCTGGCACTGCCGATCCTGAGCGCGGCGCGCGAGCGCTACCCGGAAATCACCCTGCAGCTGACCGAGGAGATCACGGGCAGCCTGGCCGAGCAGCTCAAGTCCGGCCGCCTGAACCTGGCGGTGCTGTTCGACGACGTCCCGCTCGGCCACTTCACCAGCACGCCCCTGGTCGAGGAAGACCTGATGTTCATCTGCCGCGCCGGCTCGGCCTATGCGCCAGCAGGCAAGACCGTGCGCCTGGCCGATGCCCTGGCCAGCACCCTGATCCTGCCGGCGCGCCAGCACGGCGTGCGGCCGCTGGTGGAGCAGGCCGCCAGCAGCGCCGGCCTGGCCCTGGGCGCCGTCCTCGAGATCAACTCGCTGGCCATCCTGCGCTCGGCCCTGCTGGCCGACCTCGGCGCCACCCTGCTGCCGGTCGCGCCCCTGCTGGCCGACATCGAACGCGGGGCGATGGCGGCCTGGCCGGTAGTCGAGCCGGCGGTGACGCGCCAGGTGACGCTCTGCGCTTCGCGCAACATCCCGCTCACGAATGCGGCGGCGGCGATCGGAAAGCTGGTGCGCGAAGTAAGCGAAGACCTGTGCACACACGGCGCCTGGCCGGGCGCGCGCCTGCGTGAATAACGGTCATCGGTTTTACTTATACCCCCATCCGCATTCCCTATTGGCTTAGCCGAGGCCAAATCCCTACACTCCACGCGGTCAATATGCGCCCTGCCTACCCGGCGGCGGCGCTGCACAGAACCACACAATGGAGACCCGCATGCCAGATACCGTCACGCCGCACACCGCGGCGCCGGACTATTCGTCCCGCCTCACGACCGTCACCCTCGACGACAAATACACCGCCCGCACCGGCAACATCTTCCTCTCCGGTATCCAGGCCCTGGTGCGCCTGCCGATGATCCAGCGCGAGCGCGACGCCGCCGCCGGCCTGAACACGGCCGGCTTCGTGTCCGGCTACCGCGGTTCGCCCCTGGGCGGCCTCGACGAGACCCTGTGGAAGGCCAAGGGCCACCTGGAAGCGAGCCACGTGCAGTTCGTCCCGGGCGTGAACGAAGACCTGGCGGCGACCGCCGTCTGGGGCACCCAGACCGTGGACCTGATCGGCCCCGCCAAATACGACGGCGTGTTCGCCATGTGGTACGGCAAGGGCCCGGGCGTGGACCGCTGCGGCGACGTCTTCAAGCACATGAACCATGCCGGTACGGCGAAAAACGGCGGCGTGCTGCTGGTGGCCGGCGACGACCACGGCGCCTATTCCTCCACCCTGCCGCACCAGTCCGACCACATCTTCTCGGCCTGCATGATCCCCGTGCTCTACCCCTGCAACGTGCAGGAATACCTGGACCTGGGCGTGCACGGTTGGGCCATGTCGCGCTACTCGGGCTGTGCGGTGGCCTTCAAGGCGCTGGCCGATACGGTCGAATCGAGCGCCTCGGTCGACGCCGATCCCTTCCGCGTCGAAGTGAAGTATCCGAAAGACTTCGTGATGCCGGAAGGCGGCCTGAATACCAGGCTGTCCTCGGTGCCGCTGGGCCAGCAGGCCCGCGCCCAGGAAGCGCTGATGCAGGACTACAAGATCTACGCGGCCCTGGCCTACGCCCGCGAGAACAAACTCAATCGCACCACCATCGACAGCCCGGACGCCAAGCTCGGCATCATCGCCTCCGGTAAATCCTACCTCGACGTGCTGGAAGCGCTGGAGGAACTGGGCATCGACGAAGCGATGGCGGCCAAGGTCGGCCTGCGCCTGTACAAGGTCGCGATGATCTGGCCGCTGGAGCCGGAAGGCGTGCGCGAATTCGCGCAGGGCCTGGAAGAGATCCTGGTGGTCGAAGAAAAGCGCCAGGTCGTCGAGTACCAGCTCAAGGAACAGCTCTACAACTGGCGCGACGACGTGCGCCCGCACATCGTCGGCAAGTTCGACGACAAGGGCGAGTGGGTCGCGCCGCGCGGCGACTGGCTGCTGCCCCCTAAAGCAGACTTCTCGGTGGCGCAAGTGGCGCGCGTGATCGCCGGCCGCATCGCCCGCCTCGTCTCCGACGATACCACCCGCGATTTGATCCGCGCCCGCCTGGCCTTCCTGGAAGCGAAGGACGCCGTCCTGCAGAAGGCGATCACCACGCCCTTCCGCCCGGCCTTCTATTGCTCCGGCTGCCCGCACAACACCTCGACCAAGGTGCCGGACGGCTCCTTCGCGCTGGCCGGCATCGGCTGCCACGTGATGGCGACCTCGATCTACCCCGAGATGAACAAGCTGACCACCCACATGGGCGGCGAAGGCGCGCCCTGGATCGGCCAGGCCGCGTTCTCGAAAGTGCCGCACGTGTTCCAGAACCTGGGCGACGGCACCTACTTCCACTCGGGTTATCTGGCGATCCGCGCAGCGGTGTCGGCCAAGGTCAACATCACCTACAAGATCCTGTATAACGACGCGGTCGCGATGACGGGTGGCCAGCCGGTCGACGGCACCACCTCGGTACCGCACATCGCCCAGCAGATGGCGGCCGAAGGCGTCAAGCGCATCGCGCTCGTGACCGAAGACCTGTCGCGCTATGCCGACCGCTCGAACCTGCCGGCGATGGTCACGCTGCACGACCGCAAGCACATGGACGACGTCCAGCGCGAGCTGCGTGAACTGCCGGGCGTTACCGTCATCATCTACGACCAGACCTGCGCCGCCGAGAAGCGCCGCCGCCGCAAGAAGAAGGAATTCCCGGACCCGAACCAGCGCATGGTGATCAACGAAGCCGTCTGCGAAGGCTGCGGCGACTGCGGCATCCAGTCGAACTGCGTTTCGATCCTGCCGAAAGAGACGGAATTCGGCCGCAAGCGCCAGATCGACCAGTCCTCCTGCAACAAGGACTACTCCTGCGCGAAGGGCTTCTGCCCGAGCTTCGTGACCGTCGAAGGCGGCACGCTCAAGAAGAGCAAGGCCGGCGTGTCGAAGAACGGCGCCGACGATGGCTGGGGCGCCCTGCCCGCTCCTAGCCTGCCGAGCGTCGAGCATCCCTACAACATCCTGATCAACGGTATCGGCGGCACCGGCGTGATCACCGTCGGCGCCCTGATGGGCATGGCCGCCCACCTCGAGGGCAAGGGCGCCTCGGTGCTGGACATGACCGGCATGAGCCAGAAGAACGGTTCCGTCACCTCGCACGTGAAGATCGCGGCAACGCCGAACCGCCTGCGCGCCCAGCGCATCGCCACCGGCGAAGCGGACCTGATCCTCGGCTGCGACATCCTTACCACCGGCGCGGCCGATGCGGTGTCCAAGATGCGTCCGGGCCGCACGCTCGCCATCGTCAACCTGCACGAGCAGCCGACCGGCACCTTCGCCCAGCAGCGCGACTGGGAATTCCCCTCGGAAGACGTGCGCGCGCTGATCCTGGAAGCGGTCGGCGGCGAAGCGGGTGTCGATTTCGTCGACGCGACCAAACTGGCCACCGCCCTGATGGGCGACTCGATCGCCACCAACCTCTTCCTGATGGGTTATGCCTGGCAGAAGGGACGCATCCCCCTGAGTGAAGCCGCCCTGCTGCGCGCGATCGAACTCAATGGCGTGGCCGTAGCCTCGAACAAGATGAGCTTCCTGTGGGGCCGCCGCGCCGCCGTGGACTTCAAGCGCGTCGAGAAGCAGGCGATCCCGGCGCAGGCGATCGTCGTGCAAATGCCGCAAAGCCTGGACAGCGTCATCAAGAAGCGCGTCGAGCACCTGACCGGTTATCAGGACGCTGCTTATGCCGCCGTCTACGAAGACCTGGTCAAGCGCGTGCGCGACGCCGAGACGGCCAAAGGCCTGGGCAGCAAGCTGTCGATGGCCGTGGCGAAGAACTACGCCAAGCTGATGGCCTACAAGGACGAATACGAAGTGGCGCGCCTGTACACCGACGGCCGCTTCGTCGAGCAGCTCAAGACCCAGTTCGAAGGCGACTTCTCGCTGAAGTTCAATCTCGCCCCGCCGCTGTTCGCGAAGAAGGACGCTAAGGGCCACATGGTCAAGGCGCAGTACGGCTCCTGGATGTTCGGCGCCTTCAAGCTGCTGGCGAAGATGAAAGGCCTGCGTGGCGGCGCCTTCGACATCTTCGGCCACACCGCGGAGCGCAAGATGGAACGCGCGCTGATTGGCGAATACCGCGAGCTGGTGGAAGCCCTGGTCGCCAAACTCGACGCAGGCAACCACCTTGAGGCGGTCGAACTGGCATCGCTGCCGGAACAGATCCGCGGCTTCGGCCACGTGAAGGAAAAGGCCGTTGCCGAATTCCGCTCACGCAAGGCGGAGCTGCTCTCTGGCAACATCAAGCGCCGCGCAGCGTAATCCCCGCAAGGGTGGGCCAAGGCCCACCCTGTGCCCGGCTTGACGTTAACGTTAACGTCATATACCGTAGCAATCTACCCCTGTCCTCCCGATTCCCAAGGACCCACACCCATGAACGACATCACTTCCGCCGCCAAACTGGACCTGCCGGAGCAGCCGAAGCTGGCCAACAAGGTGCGCTTCGTCACCGCCGCTTCCCTGTTCGATGGCCATGACGCCTCGATCAACATCATGCGCCGCATCCTGCAGTCGAACGGCGCCGAAGTGATCCACCTGGGCCATAACCGCTCGGTCGACGAAGTCGTCACCGCGGCCCTGGCCGAAGACGTGCAAGGCATCGCCATCTCGAGCTACCAGGGCGGCCACGTCGAATACTTCAAGTACATGATCGACCTGCTGCGCCAGCGCGGCGGCGCCCACATCAAGGTCTTCGGCGGCGGCGGCGGCGTGATCGTCCCGAGCGAGATCGAGGAACTGCACGCCTACGGCGTCACCCGCATCTTCAGCCCGGAAGACGGCCAGCGCATGGGTTTGGTGGGTATGATCCGCTCGATGCTGGAAAGCTGCGACGTCGATCTCTCGTCCTATGCGCCGACGTCGATCGATGCGCTGCGCGCCGGCGACATCGCCGAGCGCCACCGCCCGCTGGCCCAGCTGATCACCGCCTTAGAGAGCGGCAAGGCCGACCCAGACCTGCGCACCCAGATCGTGGAAGCGGCCGACACCGTCAAGGCGCCCGTGCTGGGCATCACCGGCACCGGCGGCGCGGGCAAATCCTCGCTGACCGATGAACTGATCCGCCGCATCCGCCTCGACCAGGGCGACCGCCTGAACATCGCCGTCATCTCGATCGACCCTTCGCGCCGCAAATCGGGCGGCGCCCTGCTGGGCGACCGCATCCGCATGAACGCGATCAACCCGTGGAATGGCCAGGCACGCGTCTTCATGCGCTCGCTCGCCACCCGCGAAGCCGGTTCCGAGATCTCGCAGGCACTGCCGGACGTGATCGCGGCCTGCAAGGTGACTGGCTTCGACCTCGTCATCGTCGAGACCTCGGGCATCGGCCAGGGCGACGCCGCCATCGTGCCGCACGTCGACACCTCGATGTACGTGATGACCCCGGAATTCGGCGCCGCCTCCCAGCTCGAGAAGATCGACATGCTGGACTTCGCCGACTTCATCGCGATTAACAAATTCGACCGCAAGGGCGCCCAGGACGCGCTGCGCGACGTCGCCAAGCAGTACCAGCGCAACCGCGAGCTGTGGAGCCGCCAGCCGGACGAGATGCCGGTCTACGGCACCCAGGCCTCGCGCTTCAACGACGACGGCGTCACCGCGCTGTACCACGGCCTGCTGCCGAAACTGGCCGAACTGGGCCTGAACGTGGAAGCGAGCAAGCTCGCTGCGCCGACCCAGAAGTACTCGAGCGGCAAGAACGTCATCGTGCCGCCGGCGCGCGCTCGCTACCTCGCCGAGATCGCCGACACCGTGCGCGGTTACCACCGCAATGTGAAGAAGCAGGTGCAGCTCGCACGCGAGCGCCAGCAGCTCAGCGAGACCAAGCGCATGCTGGCGGCCGCCAACCGTGCAGACGTTAATCCCGACCTTGTGCTGGACGACCTGATCACGGAACGCGACAGCGCCATGGAAGGCGGCGCGAAAAAACTGCTGGCCATGTGGCCTGACATGCAGGCCGCCTATGCCGGCGACGACTACGTCGTCAAGATCCGCGACAAGGAAATCCGCACCCGCCTCGTGCAGAAGACCCTGTCGGGCAACCCGATCCGCAAGGTCGCCCTGCCGAAGTTCGAGGACCACGGTGAGATCCTGCGCTTCCTGATGCTGGAAAACGTGCCGGGCTCCTTCCCCTACACCGCTGGCGTGTTCGCCTTTAAACGCGAAGGCGAAGACCCGACCCGCATGTTCGCGGGCGAAGGCGACGCCTTCCGCACGAACCGCCGCTTCAAGCTGGTCTCGACCGGCATGGACGCCAAGCGCCTGTCGACCGCTTTCGACTCGGTGACCCTGTACGGCGCCGACCCGGCCCTGCGTCCCGATATCTACGGCAAGGTCGGCAACTCGGGCGTCTCGATCGCGACGCTGGACGACATGAAGGTGCTGTACGACGGCTTCGACCTGTGCAGCCCATCGACCTCGGTCTCGATGACCATCAACGGCCCGGCCCCGACCATCCTGGCGATGTTCATGAACACCGCCATCGACCAGCAGATCGACAAGTTCGTGCTGGATAACGGCCGCCAGCCGACCGACGACGAGGCCCAGAAGATCAAGGACTGGGTCCTGATGAACGTGCGCGGCACCGTGCAGGCCGACATCCTGAAGGAAGACCAGGGCCAGAACACCTGCATCTTCTCGACCGAGTTCTCGCTGAAGGTCATGGGCGACATCCAGGAATATTTTGTCCACCACCAGGTGCGCAATTTCTAC
>JBFLVV010000027.1:0-62746 GCA_040758275.1 Pseudomonadota bacterium | reverse complement strand
CAGCTCGAAGGCATCAACAACCGTATCAAAGTGATGAAGCGAATGGCCTACGGCTACCGGGATAGCGACTTCTTCTTCCTGAAGATTAAAGCCGCGTTTCCCGGTAATCCGTGAAGAACCTTTTTTTCACCCATAAGTAATACTTGAGCACTCAAGCACTTGCCAAGGGTCGATATTCGTCCTATATTTGAGTAATCAACTATTTCTCAAGTATGGAGGTTCGCCATGAGCGATGTGAACGACAGCACCCAGCAAGCCCCGGTCGACAGCCCGACCAGCGAGTTCTGCCTGCGCATGGCGCGCGCCTGGGCGGCCCTGTCGCGGCGCCTGGACAGCGCCCTCGGCGGCCACCACGGCATCAGCTTCGCCGACTACCAGTTGCTGCTGAACCTGCAGCGCGCGCCTGGCGGCAAGCTGCGCCGGGTCGACCTGGCCGAGAAGCTCGGCCTCACCGCCTCCGGCGTGACCCGCTCCCTGCTGCCGCTGGAAAAGATCGGCCTGGTCGCGCGCCAGAGCGATCCGCGCGACGCCCGCGTCGGCTACGCCATCATCACCCCGACCGGTAGCGAGCTGGTCACGAACGCCAGCGTGGTGGTGCACAACGTCAGCCGCATTCTGCTGGGCGCGCCTTCGCGCGAGCAGGTCGAGTCGACCTCGACCCTGCTGGCCCAGCTCGCCCGCGGCCAGTAATCTTTCAACGAACAGGCAGCAGAACATGAGCGACAAGCAGGCGCTGCGGCGCGACCCCAGCTTCACCTGGCTGATGAGCGGCGGCGTCATCTCCGCCCTGGGCGACCAGTTCACGATGATCGCCCTGCCCTGGCTGGTCCTGCAGCTCACCGGCGACCCGCTGGCCTTGGGCGTGATGGTGGCGGCAATGGGCGTACCGCGCGCCATCCTGATCCTGTTCGGAGGCGCCCTGGTCGACCGCTATTCGCCGAAAAGCGTGCTGATGCTGACCAAGCACGCCAACACGGTGCTGCTGGCCGTCCTCGCAGCCCTCGTGCTGCTGGAACGCGCCACCCTGCCCCTGGTGGCCGCACTGGGCTTCGGCATGAGCGTGGCCTCGGCCTTCAGCATCCCGGCCGGCACCTCGATGCTGCCGCACACGGTCGCGCCCCAGCACCTGCCGGCCGCGAATGCGGCGATGATGGGCATGCGCCAATTGACCATGCTGGGCGGCCCGCTGCTGGCCGGCCTGCTGTTCGTGCTGGCCGGCGACGGCAGCAAGGGGCAAGGCGATGCGCGCGGCCTGGGCCTGGCCTTTGCCTTCGACGCCCTCAGCTACATCGTCTCGGCCTGGACCCTGGCCAGGGTCAAGCCGCTCGTCCGGCCCGCCCTTGGGGAAGCGAAGAAGGAATCCGTGTTCCGCTCGGTCGGCGCCGGTCTCGCCAGCGTGTGGCGCGACCGCACCCTGCGCACCGCTTTCTTCTACTGGGGCCTGTGCGCCTGCGTGGTCGGCGGCCTGATGCAGGTCGCCCTGCCCCTGCTCGCCAGCGAGCGCCTGCACGGGGCCTCGGCACTCGCCGTCCTGATGGCCGCGCATGGCGCCGGCATCCTGGCCGGCATGGCGCTGTCCGGCGTGATGGGCAAGCGCCGCATCGTCAACCTCGGCATCACCCTGCTGGTCGTGGACGGCGTCTCGGGCCTGCTCCTGATTCCGATGGGCCTGGTCACGCAAAGCTGGCAGGGCATGCTCCTGATCGGCGCGATCGGCGTGCTCGGCGGCTTTATCCAGGTGGCCGTGTTCACCTGGATCCAGCAGCGCGTGCCGCCCTCGATGCTGGGCCGCATGATGGGCATCTTCATGTTCGTCTTCATGGGCCTCGCGCCGCTGGCGGCAGCCGCGGCCGGCTGGCTGGCCAGCCTGATGAGCCTGGCTACCCTGTTCGCCGGCGCCGGCATCTTCCTGGTGGCGGCAGCCCTGCTGGCCTGGCTGTTCACGCCGATGTCCTCCCTGGCCGATGCCGTGATTCCGGCAGCCAAGCCGGAGCCTGCGAAGGCGGATGCGGCCTGAGTCGACGCGAGATCGGTTACGATCGCAGGATCGCCACCGATCTCGACGCGCATGCCCAACTTCGCCGCCAACCTGAGCCTGCTCTTCACCGAGCTCGACTTCCTCGACCGCTTCGCTTGCGCCCGCAACGCCGGCTTCGATGCGGTCGAGTTCCTCTTCCCCTACGCTTTCGAGCCGCGCCAGATCGCCGCCCGCCTGCAGCGTTACGACCTTGAACTCGCGCTGTTCAACCTGCCGGCCGGCGACTGGGCCGCGGGCGAGCGCGGCATCGCCTGCGATCCGCGCCGCACGGACGAATTCCGCGAGGGCGTGCAGCTCGCCATCGACTACGCGCTCGAGCTGGGCGTGCCGCGCCTGCACTGCCTGGCCGGCCGGCGTCCGCCGCGGGTCGGCGTCGAGCGCGCCCATGCGACCTATGTCGAGAACCTGCGCCACGCCGCCGCGGAATTCCGCGCCCATGGGCTCGAACTGCTGATCGAGCCGATCAACGACCGCGATATTCCCGGCTACTTCCTCACAGGTAGCCGCCAGGCCGCCGCCGTGATCACCGAGTGCGGCGCCGACAACCTCTTCCTGCAATACGACATCTACCACATGCAGCGCATGGAGGGTGAGCTGGCCGGCACGATCCGCCAGTACCTGCCCCTGATCCGCCACATCCAGCTGGCCGACGTGCCGGGGCGCCACCAGCCGGGCACTGGGGAGATCAACTTTCCCTACCTGTTCCGCCTGCTGGATGAGCTCGGCTACGAGGGGCGAGTCGGCTGCGAGTACGTGCCCGAGGGCGCCACCGCCGATTCCTTCGCCTGGCTGGAGGAAGAACGCGCACGAAGCCATGCACGAGGCATAGACAGCGAATAGCCATTCAGGCAACATCAAGGTTTCCCCAAGCAAGGAGCCGCGATGATCCAGGGTTTGCGTACCGTCATTTACCCCGTCACCAAGCTGGGCGCGGCATCCGCCTGGTATGAGCGCGTGCTCGAGCGGGCGCCGTATTTCAGCGAGGCCTTCTATGTCGGCTTCGAAGTCGGCGGCTTCGAACTCGGCCTGATCCCGGACGGACAGCCGGGCAGCAACGGCGCCACCGCCTACTGGGGCGTGGCGGACGCCGAGGCCGAACTGGCGCGCCTGCTCGAACTGGGCGCCAAGCTGGACCAGGCGGTCGAGGACGTCGGCGGCGGCATCCGCGTGGCCACGGTGCGCGATCCGGACGGCAATGTGTTCGGCGTGATCGAGAATCCGCATTTCGACCGCAACAAAGTCGCTTGACCCCAATGACCGATCAAGCAAGGGTGGCGATTCTTGCCAGAGAAGCGTTCGACCAGTGGCAGGCCGGCCGGCACGAGCAGGCCCGGCTGCTATATGAAGAGGCCCTTCCTCTGGCCGACCCACAGCACTTTTCTCTGGCGCAGTACCACGGCCAGTACGCGAGCGTACTGAATGCGCTGGGACGATACGAACAGGCGTGCGCTGCGCTGGAAATTGCATTGAAGACTGAAATCGCGCAGGGCTACGCAGAAGGTTCGCCGCCCGTGATCGTTGCACGCTACTTTCTCGCCGATCAGCTGCTTCGGCTCGGCCGCAAGGAAGCCGCACTCGACACCCTGGCGCCCTCGATCCTGCATGCGCCAGCCAGTTGGCTGACACGCTTCGAAGAGGCTTGCATACTCCACGCGTTGGAGCGAAAGGTCGAAGCCAGGCAAGCCGCCGCATTGGCGATCGCTTGTGCGCCCAGGCCGGAAAAGGCTGAACAGCTCAGGCAGCGCCTCCAGGAGGTCCTGGGCGTTTCCGACTTGGAGGCGTGATAGTGGCGACACCGCCATTGAGCGTCAGCAATACTTTCTCGCACGGAGTTTGAAACAATGGGACCTTTCGGGCCGTACCGCGGCCAGGAGGGAGCCCATGCTGCGACATTTTGCCACCCGTCTGTTCCCCCGCCTGATGCTCAGCGGCGCCCTGCTTCTGGCGGGCTGCGCCACCACCAGCACCGGCCAGGTCAGCCTGCAGGAGGTGCGGGAATTCGCCGACGCATCCGCCCGCCTGGGCGGCTATGCCGAACTGGCGCGCCGCTACCGCGACACCTACGAACGCGAGCAGCCCTATCTGTCGCCCGCGGCCGACAAGCTGGCCAAGGAAAACGACGCCAAGCGCCGCGCCGTCTTCGAGGATTTCGTCGCCATCCAGAAGACCCTGGTGCTCTACATGCAGACGCTCAGCCTGCTGGCCGGCGACACCCGCTATGACCTGTCGGCCCGCATCGACGACTTGGGCAATGGCCTGAAGGCGAATACCGAGTCGGGCCTGCAACAGCGCCACATCACGGCCTATACCGGCATGACGCGCCTGCTCACCCGGGTGATTGCCTCGGGCTACCAGAACCGCAGCGTCGAGACCATGGTGCGCGACGGCGACGCCGACGTGCAGGTCCTGCTGGACGCCATGATCCAGCTCACCCGGCTCTACTACAAGACCAACGAGAATGAGAAGAAGACGATCCTCGGCATATTCGATGTCGAGATTCCGTTTTCGACCCGCAATTCGGACCGCATGCTGGTGACGCTCGCCAAGGTGCACTACATGAACAAGGCCACCGAATACAAGCTCATCGACCGCCGCTACGAGCTGGCCCTGCAGGGCCTGACCAAGGTGGCGCTGGGGCACCAGAAGATGCGCGAGAACCTCGGCAAGCTGTCCAGCGATGAAGTGCGGCGCCTGCTGACCAACTACGGCCGCGACCTGCGCACGATCCGCGACGGGCTGTCCGGCGAATGACAGGAGAGCACATGGCAAGCACCTCGACCCGCAAAGGCGCCGTTCCGGCTCCGGCAAGCGCCGCCAAAGAGACCCCGGCCGCGGAAGGCGCCGTCCCGGGTGGCCTGTCGACCACGGACCAGATCGTCGAACTGGCCGACCAGCTCTCGGCCTGCGCCGACCAGATCCACGAACGCGTGATGAGCGAGATCCGCTCCTATGGCGGCAAGCCGGTGCCGGACAAGGTCCAGGCCACCGCGCGCGCTCTACTGGAAGACGAAGTCCTGCTGCGCCAGCGCGCCAACGGCCTCTACGCCGACGCCGCCACCTTCATCGTCAAGGCGCTCGGCAAGCCGCAGGCGCAGCTGGTGAAACTCACCGCCGACGCAGCCGAGAAGATCCGCCGCATCGGCGTCATCGGGGAAGTCACGGGACTGGTGACGGGGCTGATCGGCCTGGCGGGCGCCGCCGCGACCGGCCAGGCGGTGCCGGTGCTGATGGCGCTCGAGAAGGTGCACAAGCAGGTGAAGGCGATCGAGGCGCTGGCGCCGAAGCCGCCGGCAGCGGCGAAAACGTAGGGTGGGCGGCTCCACTCGACCGCACGAATACCCGCAAAACGAAACGCCGCCCACGCGTTCAGATAGCCGATGATCAGACGATTCGTCTGCTCACAGGAGAGTTGAACGCGTGGGCGGCGTCATGCGTCGCAGTCAATTCACATCATTGGGTGGGACCGCCCACCCTACAAATTCAAGAGATGAGTTGAGGCCGGCTGCTGGGATCGAAATCCGCCCAGTCCCCATCGACGATATTGCCTTCGGCGCGTTCGATGTGACGGGCGCCCAGCTGGCGCAGCACGTCGACGGCCTTGTCGGCCAGGCCGTCGCCATCGTCGAAAGCGACCGCCACCAGCATGCCCGCCTCGCGCGGCGGGACGCGGTTCTCGGTGCTGCCCTCTTCCGTCTCGCCGCGTTCCTTCATCTTGGAAAAGCTGAACAGCGAGCCGACGTGGCCGCCCACCAGGCCGCCGACGACCGGGCCCAGCGGTCCGGTGACGGGCGCGGTGGCCGCGCCGATCGCGGCGCCGACCGCACCGCCCGTCGCCACGCCCTGCATCACGCCTTCCGGCGTTTCCTTGGCGCCCGGCGACTGGAGGTGGTCTCCGCCGATCGGGGTCTGGTCGTGCTGGCCCGGCTGGGTCAGGTAAAAACCGCTGATCCGGCCGGCGTCGAAGCCCGCATCGGCAAGTGCGCGGCGGGCGCGTTCGACGTCCTCCTGAAGCTGGAAGCGCCCTGCAATAATCGTGGACATATCGATTCCTCCTGGAACATGGTTAGCTCAACGATACGCCGGCAAGCGTCCCTACTCTGTACGGAGGCGCACGCAGCCCAGCCCGGGGCGTAGCTCCGCAGCCTTCAGCGCCACTGGCCGTAGACCAGGTGCTCGCCGAAGGATTCCTCCACCACGACCGGCTCCGGCAGCCAGGCGCGCGGATCGACCCGGAAATACTTGAGGAATTCCCCGTAGAGGTCGGGATGGCGCGCGGCCATGGCATGCGGCTGCTCGAAGAAGCTTTCGGTGGCCACCGCGAAGAACTCGGCCGGGCTGCTCGCCCCGTAATGGTCGAGCACGCCGTGCTGGCCCCACATGGCATCGCGCCTCAGGTTCGCGAAGTTGCGCGACAATACCTCGGACCAGCTGCGGTAGCGCTCGGTGCTGCCGAGGTAAGGGGCGCCGTTCGTGCTGCCCGACTCGCTGTCGAGCTGGTGGGCGAATTCGTGCAGCACCACGTTGTGGTGGGCCTGGGCATCCTCGTTCCACGCATCCTGTGCGCCGCGCCGCACGTGGTCCCAGGACAGGATCACGCGGCCGTCGCCCCAGGATTCGCCCAGCAGGTCCTGGCGCTGCTCGGTGACGACGCCGGCGGCGTCGATCTCGCGGCGCGGCACCAGGAAGGCGCCCGGGTAGACCAGCACCGCGTGCAGGCTCGGGTAGACGTTCGCCGGCACGCCATCGCCGGCGCGTCCCAGCACCAGCAGGCAAGCCTGGGCCGCGATGGTCACGCGCATTTCCTCGGTGACTTCGAGTCCGGCGCAAGCGACAAAATTCTTTTCATGCAGGAACTGCTGGACCAGGCGCTGCAGCCGCTGGCGCTCGCCTCCGTCCATGCCCGCGTACTGCTGAACATTGCGCTCGATGATGGCGAGCTGCTCGCGCGACAGCGGACGCGCCAGCGCACGGCGCAGGCGCCACTTCGGCAGCAGCCAGGCCGCCAGCAGTCCGGCCCCGATCAGGCCGACGACGATCCCTTCCATTAACGCTCCCGTTCCGCCACCCAGGCGACCGTCTCGTCGGCGCCGCCGATGCGCTTGCCGCCCACGAAGACTTGCGGCCAGGTCAGTTCGCCGCTGATACCGCGCAGCACGCTGGTCGTGATCTTCTGGTCTTCCGAGATATCGGTGAACACAATGCCATTCTCGCGCAGCGCGGCCTTGGCGCGCGCACAATGCGGGCAGCCGGGCCGCGAGAACATGACAACGGGCTCGGGAATCTTCGCATTCGGGTTGATATGTCTCAGCATCGTATCGGCGTCGGAGACCTCGAACGGGTCGCCTTCCTTGTCCGGCTCGATGAAGATTTTGTCGATCACGCCGTCTTTCACCAACATCGAATAGCGCCAGGAGCGCCGCCCGAAGCCGAGGTCGCGCTTGTCGACCAGCATGCCCATGCCTTCGGTGAAGTCGCCGTTGCCATCGGGGATCACGGTGATGTTGGAGGCGCCCTGCCCCGCCGCCCATTGGTTCATGACGAAGGCGTCGTTCACCGAGATGCACAGGATGTCGTCGACGCCGTTCTGGCGCAGCACCGGCGCCAGCTCGTTATAGCGCGGCAGGTGGGTCGAGGAGCACGTCGGCGTGAAGGCGCCGGGCAGCGAGAACACGACCACGGTCTTGCCCTTGAACAGCTCGTCGGTATCGAGGTCGCGCCACTGGTCCTCCAGGCGCGCCTTGAAAGTCACGCTGGGAACGGGCTTGCCTTGCAGCGATTCGGCGGTCGGTAATGTCGTGGTCGATGGCATCTGGCTTCCTTTCCTCGTGGGCGGCCGGGGCCGCATTGGGAGGCAGGTAGGGATGCTTGACGGGATTTCAACGCGGCCGCGCCAAATAATTGTTGAACTGAAAAAACAAAGCCGCGCACAAGGCGCGGCATGAAGGACGACAGCGATCGTCTGCCGGCAGCCGCGGGTCTCAGGCGCGGCTGGCCGGGGCGTGCCTGTCAGGCACGTTCCTTGGCGGTCTGGCTCGGCGGCGGGCCGAACAGCGCGGCGACCAGCGGATCGCGGGTGACCGGGCTGCGGTTGACGCGGATGGCGTAGTGGGTGTCGTCCGCCAGGATATGGAAGTGGCGGCCGCTCCCGGCCATGTTCTGCTCGCGCAGGCCCGGACGCTCCTTGCGCGGGGCGGCGCCTTCGCGCTTGGGCTGGCAGATGGCGGCCAGGAAGGCTTTCACGCGCTCTTGATCCGGGCAGATCTGGTAGACGGCCTTGCCCAGGTAGGTGGCGGTGCCTTCGATGTAGCGGGCCAGTTCGATGACGCCGGCTTCGCGCAGGTCGCGGATGTACTTGCGGGCGCCCGACGGCGAGAACTTCAGGAACCAGGCGATCTCGTCGGCCAGCATCTCGTGGGTCGACAGTTCGTTGATGAGTTTCTGCATGTTTTCGATCCGGCGTTGCGTGGCCGACGTCGAGCGGACACGCTCGATGGGCGCCAGGGAAATCGGCGCACGTTCGGTCGGTTGCGGCGGGACGCGTTCGATCAGCGCGGAGTTGCTGGAAGTGTGCACTGCGCCAAGATCGCCTTGCACCGCGTTGTGATGGGTCGTTGCATGCATGTGGTGAGCTCCGTTTTATAGAGTGAGACTTGTGTGGTCCGGGTCGCTGTGTGTCTGTTCGACACCCTGACAACACCTCGGTTCCGCTTAACTGGGCTCAAGATTGCCTGCGTCAGACCCCTTGGTCTGTGCGCCATCCAACATTCAACAAAATTCCTGTAGGCATTTACTTAATCTTTTGAAACATCTGCTTACACACGATTGGTCATGACATCGTCACAAATTTCCAAAATGCACTATGATGCTGCGCACAACGCATTCTGTAGCTTTTTTGCCACTGTTGTAAATTTGCACAGCTTATGTGCCTTGGGTGCGGTACCGCACCGAGAGCACGGAACTTGGACTGTTATTGTTTATCCAACATCTGTGTCAAGGCATGCGATGTCAACAACCCTTCACCTTATGGGAGTAACCTGTGAATAATACGAAGAAGATCGCCCTGGCAGTCGCCATCCTCTGCTCGGCCGGCACCGCCCTCGCCCAAGAAGCCCCAGCAATCAACCCGTCGTGGTACATCCAGCCAAGCGTCGTGCACGCCAAGCCGGATGCCGACTTCGGCGTGAATGATCGCGACACCGGCGGCGGCCTCAAGTTCGGTAAGGCCATCAACCAGTACTGGGACGTCCAGTTCGGCGGCAGCCAGGTGCGCTTCGAAGAAGGCGCCAACAACTATCGCCAGACCCTGCTGGGCGTCGACGCCCTGCTGATGCTGTCGCGTGAGCGCTTCCGTCCCTTCGTCCTGTTCGGCCTGGGCGTCGAGCGTGACAAGGTCGAGAACCCGCTGCGCCGCGTCGGCCACAACTCGCCGTACGGCACCGTCGGCATCGGCTTCCAGGCCAGCCTGACCCCGCAATGGTCGCTGCAGGCCGACCTGCGCAGCGTGCGCGGCTTCCTGCGCCACGACGAAGAATTCGGCTTCAAGCGCAGCAACAACAAATACCTGACCGTCGGCCTGAACTACGCGTTCAACCCGCCGCCAGTGGCCGCCGCTCCGGCGCCGGCACCGGCTCCGGTCGTCGAAGCCCCGGCTCCGGCACCTGCACCGGCCCCGGTCGCTCCGCCGCCGGCACGCTTCGAGAAAGTGACCCTGGAAGCTACCAAGCTGTTCGAGTTCGACAAGGCCGACCTGATCATGCCGTCGCCGAAGCTGGACGAGATCGCTTCGGCACTGCAGGCCGACCCGAGCATCACCGACGTGGACATCACCGGCTACACCGACCGCCTGGGTTCGGAAAAGTACAACCTGAAGCTGTCGGAGCGCCGCGCCAACTCCGTGCGTGACTACCTGGTCAGCAAGGGCGTCGACGGCAACCGCCTGAAGGCCTACGGCAAGGGCGAAGCCAACCCGCTGGTGCAGTGCAACGAGAAGAACCGCGCTGCGCTGATCGCTTGCCTGGAACCGAACCGCCGCGTCGAAGTCGAGCAGATCACCGTCGAAAAACGCGTGCAGTAATTCAGCCGGCATGCCACGGCCAGCCTCGCCCTCCAGGGCCGGGCTGGGCCGCGGCAGCGTCGACGCACGTCACGGGGGGCTTCGGCCCCCTTTTTATTTGGAGGATAGGACATGGCTGTCAAAAACTGGCTACCGTATTCGCGCGAGCTGGTGCGCGTCATGCGTTGCGCCGTCACGGAATGGCTCGAGCACCGCGCCTCCAGCAAGGGCGCCGCACTCGCCTTCTACACCCTGTTCTCGCTGGCGCCGATCCTGGTGCTGGTGATCGCGATCGCCGGTTTCTTCTACGGAGCCGAAGCGGCACAGGGCCAGCTGCTCAACGAATTGCGCGGCCTGGTCGGCAAACAGGGCGCCGAGACCATCCAGGCCATCCTGGCCGGCGCGCGCAACAAGGAAGACGGGATGTTCGCCACCATCGTGGCCGGCGTCCTGCTGCTGGTCGGCGCCACCAGCGTGTTCTCCGAACTGAAGGACAGCCTCGACGAGATCTGGGACGTGCCCCAGCCCAAGAACGCTGGTTTCTGGGACGTGGTGCGCACCCGCCTGCTCTCCTTCGGCCTGATCCTGGTGCTGGGCTTCCTCCTGATGGTGTCGCTGGTCGTCAGCGCGGCCCTGGCCGTGGTCGAGAATTTTATCGGGGGCATGTGGAAGGAAGCGGCCGTCGTCATGGGCTGGGTCGCGTCTGGCATCAGCTTCCTCGTGATCGCCATCCTGTTCGGGACCATCTACAAGCTGCTGCCGCGCATTCATTTGTCGTGGCACGACGTCACCATCGGCGCGCTCGGCACGGCGGCGATGTTCACGCTCGGTAAATTCGGCATCGGCCTCTACATCGGCAACAGCGGCGCCGCCGACAGCTTCGGCGCGGCCGGCTCCCTGATCGCCCTGCTGCTGTGGGTGTATTACTCGGCCCAGATCTTCTTCCTCGGCGCCGAGTTCGCGCGCCAGTATGCGCTCAAGCTGGGCAGCCTGAAGCACAAGCCGGCGGAAGAGACGGGGGACAAGAAGAAGGAGGAACCGCCGGTGCAGACGGGTACCTGGAAAGGCGGACGTGCAGTTTAATTTGTAGGGTGGACGGCTCCGCCGTCCGCGCGTTCAACCAGCGTTAAAATGGACGATGAGTATTAATTCACAGTGTATTTGAACGCGCGTTCGGCAGAGCCGGCTACGCGCCCCGGAACCCCCTACTCTCCCAGCAGTTCCGCCAAGACTTCCATTCCCTCGACACGCTCGGCCACCACTTTCAGCACCACGACGACCGGCACCCCGAGCAGCAAGCCCCACATCCCCCACAGCCAGCCCCAGAACAGCAGGCTCACGAACACGGCCGCCGGATTCATCTTGGCGATCTTGCCCGTCATCCAGGTGGTCACCACCATGCCGACCAGGGTCGCGATCCCGAGCGACGAACCCGCCACGAGGATCACCATGCGCAGCGATTCGAACTGGAAGAACGCCACTGCTCCGGTCGCGATGGTGATCAGGAGCGGCCCGAAATACGGCACCACGTGGGCCACGCCGGCGAAGGCCGCCCAGGCGCCCGCATTCTCCAGGCCGATGGCGCGCAGCGCCGCCCAGGTGAGCAGGGCGAGCAGCACATTGGTCACCAGCAGCATGAACATATAGGCCTGGATCGCATTGTTCATGTCGTCCAGGATGTGCACCGTCACCTTCTTGCGGGTGAGCGAGGGACCGGTGAGCTTGACCAGCTTGCGTTTGAAGGTGTCGCCCGCGAGCAGCAGGAAGAACACCAGGAAGACCACCATGGTGGCCTGCGAGAGGAAGGTCGCCAGGCCGACCGAGCCCGCCAGCACCCAGTCCATCACGCGGATGTTCGAGCCGGCGGCGGGCGCCGGCGGCACGCTCTGGGTCCGTTTCTGGATCGCCTTGCGCTCCCCGCCTCCGGTGGCGTTGGAGGCCGCACGCTCGATCTCGGCCGCGGCCTGCTGCACCTGCTGGATGGTGGAGCGCTCGCCGCTGCTGCTGGTCAGGATTTTCGTGACCTTGTGGGTGAGCGCGGGCAGCTCGTCGATGATGTTGAAGAATTCGCCCTGCAGGCGGTAGAAGGTGCCGCCCATGGCGCCCAGGATCAGCGCGGTCACGAGGGTCGCGCCGATGACGCGTTTCACGTGCCAGCGTTCCAGCCAGCGCACGACAGGATTGAGGGTGTAGGCGATGAAGATGCCGAGCAGGAGCGGCACGAAGAATTTCTGCGCCCATTGCAGCGCGAAGATGCAGGCAATGGTGGCGAGGATGCCCAGCGACAGTCCACGTGCATTCACGTGGACCGGCAGGCGCAAGCCGGCCGCATGCAGCGTCAGCTCGTCGCCAGCTGGGGGTAAGGCAGAATGGGGCTCGGGTGCGGCGCCTGGCTCGGCGGATGCCGAAGGCGCCGCCGGGGCGGCATTGTCAGGCGTCTGCGCAGGCTGCGCCGGTTCGGGTGGTACAAGCTGCATAGATCAAGCGCCTTGACAAGGAGCCGGGCCGCCCCGGCCATGGGATTACTTGACGCGGATGTCGTTCTTGACCGACGTCACGCCTTTCACGCCGCGAGCGATCTGCACGGCTTTCTGTGCGTCGCCGGCTTCAGCGACGAAGCCCGACAGCTGCACGTCGCCCTTGTAGGTTTCGACGTTGATCTCGGTTGCCTTGACGGTCGGGTCGGCCGCGAAGGCTGCCTTCACCTTGGTGGTGATCACGGCGTCGTCGACGTATTCGCCGGCAGTCTTCGAGGTTTCGTTCTGCGAAGCGCAACCCACGGCGGTGATGGCGACAGCGGCAGCGAAGGTGGCGGTGATGAGGCGTTGTGCGATTTTCATGATAGCTCCTTGGTTAACAATACAAATAGTCAGACTACTAAAGCAAGCCCATGCGGGCGTGGGGGGAAATCTTATTTGCCGAACTGGGTCTTGGCCGCGTTCACGCACTGGTCCTTGACGGCGCCGGCGTAGGCATCGCATTTCTCGATCGCGACGCGATACTGGGCGGCCAGCTTGTCCTCGCGCGCATCGAGGCGCGCCTCGATGCTCTTGCGGTCGGCCTTGGCATCGGCCTGGGCGGCGACCAGGGAGGCCTTGGCCTGCTCCAGGCAGACGTCGCGGTCATTGCCGGTGACGGCGGCGCAGCGCACCTTGTCGCGGTCGAAGTTGGCGGAGGCGATGCGCATGCGGGCCTGGGTATAGGCCGACAGGGTGTTCTTGTAGGCGGCTTCGGCCTCTTCCTCGACACGCACGCGCGCCGCCTTGGCTTCCGCGATGCAGAGGTCGTGCGGATTGCCGGCGATCAGGTCGCAGCGCGCCTTGGCTGCCTTGTAGTTGGCTTCGGCCGTGGCGCGGGCCTGTTCGTACGCCGTCTTGGCGTCGGGCACGGTCTGGGCGCGCGCCGAACCTGCCCAGGCGAGCGCGGCGCCAATCAGCAGGAAAGCATGGCTGGTTCTCATTTTTTGTTCTCCATTTGTCAACACGCTAATGACGTTTTACGCCCAGTTCCCCCTGCTTTCTGTTCGGTGCCGAACACATGAGCATTTGCACAACAATTCCGTATGGATTCGCTCAAACATCCCGTCGAAATAACGTGAAGCTAGGACGGTTAGGAAACGCACAGACCCCAAGCCCGTGCCTGTCTACAGTGGAGCCATACTCTTATCAGGAGAACAACATGAAAGCATCCCGAACCCTCGCTGCTGCCGTGCTGGCAACCACTGCCCTCCTCACCGGTTGCGCAAGCACCTCGTCCCAGCCGTATAACAACGGCTACAACAGCGGCTACAACAATGTGTCGATGGGTTATGGCACGATCGAGTCGATCCAGGTTGTCCAGGGCGAGAACCGCACCAGCGGCGCCGGCGCCATCCTCGGCGGCGTGGTCGGTGCGCTGGCCGGCAACCAGGTCGGCAGCGGCAGCGGCCGTACCGCCGCCACCGTGGCAGGCGGCGTGGCAGGCGCAGCGATCGGCAACAGCGTCGAGCGCAACCGCGCTGCAGGCGCCGGCGCTGAGGTGTATCAGATCAATGTGCGCATGGATAACGGCGAGTACCGCACCGTGAACCAGGACAGCGTCTACGACCTGCGCGTGGGCAACCGCGTGCGCATCGTCGACGGCCGCGTCTATCGCTATTGATGGGACGGGAGGCGGCTGAAGGGCCGCTTCCTTTTCCTTCCTGATCCGGACACCCGGCCGGCCACGCGCCCGCCGGGTGTCCGGCCATCGCCAGCCGCAGCGTGCGCGCGCGGCCGGCCGGCTTCACGTTGTCCTGCCGGGCCGCGGCCCGGCCCACACCGGGAGAACACCATGCCCTACCATCGCACCCTCTTGCGCGGCGCCTGCGCCTGCCTGCTCGGCGCCGCCCTGTCCACCCATGCGCAGACCCAGACCAGCAGCGACGCCCTGGTCGATCCGGTCGCGGCCCGCCAGCAGGCGAAGGAAATCGCCCAGGGCGATCCGGCGCGCTGGTACCGCGAAGACACTACCCGTCAGGCTCAGCTGCGCACCCTGCAGAAGGAAGCGGGCGCCGCGCTGCAGGAAGCGCGCAATGCCTGCAAGATGGGGCCGCGCGCCGGACGCAAAAGCTGCGAACAGGAAGCGCGTGCGAACTACCAGCGCGATATGGCGCAGGCCAAGGCGCAGGTGGACGGGCCGACGCCTTGAATCGCTCGTTTCACCGCTAGCCGGCTGTGCCGGCCAACAATGCCGGCTTTGCCGTAGGGTGTACGGCTTCACCCGACGGCGTGCATTTACCCGCCTGGAACGCCGTACGCGCGTTCAACTCCCCTTGGAATAGCTGGGAACTACGTTTGGCCGAGAAGGCGTTCTCTCTGCGCGAACGGGAGTTGAACGCGCGGACGGCGCACCGGCAGCGGGCGACGCCCTCTTCAGGGTATAGCCGTCCACCCTACGGTTGAGCGAACACCTAACGTTCGCGGTAACTGCCGGCAAACGGCAAAAAAAAACGGCGCCGAATCAGAGATTGCGACGCCGCTCAAGCCCCACCATATTCTTCAGGCAGCACTTACTTGCTGTTGACTACGCTGCTGCCTCGTTTCAAGCCGCCGCTTGCTGCGAACGGCGCTTGTGTACATACCATCCGACCACACCCAGCAGGATGGCGGCGGCGCCGGCCTGCTTGCCGAGACGGCGCTGGCGGATGAAATTAAACGCCGTCATCCCGTAAGGCGCCAGCGTCGCGACGCTGATGCCGGTTGGCCTGAGCAGCGCATCCGCGCGCGTGCGCAGCGCCAGGGTGGCATGGTCGAGCGCGCCGTGCAGGATCACATCCGGACGCGCGCCGTAGCGGATTTCCGCCTTGGCCTGCGCCACGCTCTGGCGGAAGTACTCGCCTTCGCGCAGGAGCTCCTGCTTGCGGATCACCGGATCCACACTGTGCTTGTGCCCGGCCAAACCGGTCGTGCCATCTTGATTGTGCATGTTTCCCCTCCTTCGTGTCGCCGCTTAGAGCAGCATGTCGCGGTCGTTCTTGAGTTCCTTCATCGTGGCCGGGAAGCCGAGCTTGTCCTGCTTCAGCAGCGCCAGCCCCTTTGCCACCAGCACGCCGGCGATGATGAGGAACACGACAAACATGATCAGGAGGATTTTCCATCCCATGTCTTCCCAGGCCAGCGCCACGATGGTCATCGTGCCGTAGGCGATGGCGAACCAGACCGCCAGGATGGCGATGCCGAAGCAGGCCAGCAGCTCGATGACGTGGTTGCGCACCTCGGACAGCTCGAGCGCGGCGAGTTCGACGCGCGAGACGAGCAACCCGAAGATACTTTTCATCAGGATGGAAATCCCGCCCATCAGGCCAGGGCTATGCACTACGGTATCGTCTTTTTCCATGGCGTCACCGGCCCCGCTTATTGCTGCTTGCCGCGGCTCAGCAGGACGCCGAGGGCGATGCCGATGCCAGCAGCGATGGCCAGGGTACGGTAGGGGTTGTCACGAACATAGACATCGGCGTCGTGCGCCAGTTCCCGGCCGCGCTCCATGGCTTGATCCTGGTAGCGGTTGGCCTTGCCCAGGGCACGGTCCAGCAGTTCCATGCCGCGGTTGCGCAGTTCCTCGGCCTTCTCGCCCGTCAGGCCGGTGGCCGCGCTCAGCATCGACTGCGCATCGCGCACCAGCGCTTTCAGGTCCGACTGGGCCTCGGCGGCGTGGGCGTCGTATTCGTAGGAATGGGCCTTGGCTTTCAGGTTGCTGCGGGTGGTGTCAAGCATGGTGTACTCCGTTTAGTTGGTGTTGTTAAAAGGGTCCGCCGGTGTCAAGCCAGCAGGTCGCGCATGTCGTCGGCGTGTTCTTCCTCGACCGCCATGATGTCGACCAGCAGCGCGCGGGTGGTCGGGTCCTTGTCGCCGATCGCCGCGATCATCTGGCGATAGGATTCGATCGCCACGCGCTCGGCAATCAGGTCGGCGCGGATCATCGCCTGCACGTCGTCGGAATCGTCGTACTCCGCGTGGCTGCGCGCGGTCAGCGTGGCGGGGTTGAAGTTCGGCGAACCGTTCAGCTGGACGATGCGCTCGGCGATGCGGTCGGCGTGGTCTTGCTCCTGCTGGGCATGCTCGAGGAACTCGGCCTTGATGTGGCCGGTGTTCGGCCCGCTCACGGTGTAGTAGTGGCGCTTGTAGCGCAGCACGCACAGGAGCTCGGTGGCCAGTGCGTCATTGAGCATGGCAATGACGGCGTCGCGGTCGGCCTGGTAGCCCTCGGTGACGGCGCCGTCGTCGAGGTTGGCGGCCGCGCGGCGGATCGCCGCGATATCGAAACCATGCGCCAGCTTGTTCGTCTGTTCCATGATGTTTCCCAAAGCTAGAAAAAGCGGTTAACAGGGCGCCGCGCGGGGCGCCCGATCAGCCGCTCAGCGTCCTGCGGTACGCGGCGGAATCTGCGCGCCTTCGTTCGACAGCACGATCTCCACCCGGCGGTTGAGCTGGCGGTTGGACGCGGTGTCGTTCGACGCCACCGGGAAGGCTTCGCCATAGGCTTTCATGGCGATGCGGTCACGCGGCACGCCCAGCGAGCTCAGTGCCGAGGCCACGGCTTCGGCACGGCGCTGCGACAGTTCCTGGTTGTACGAGGAGCTGCCGGTGCTGTCCGTAAACCCTTCGACCAGCACAGTGCGGTTCGGGTTCTGCGCCATGACGTCGGCAAGCTTGCGCAGGGTCGACATTCCGTTCGGCGTCAGGCTGGCCTTGTCGGTGGCAAACAGCACGTCGCCGATGGTCACCACATAGCCACGCTCGGTCTTGACCGCCTGCAACTCGACCAGCAGCGCCTCCAGCACGGCCGCGCGCTGGGCCAGGGCGGCGTTCTGCTCCTGGGTCGCAGCGGCTTGCTGCTGGGCAGCCTGGGCCTGGGCCTGGGCTTGCGCAGCGGCGGCCTGGGCGGCCTCGGCTTCGCGCTTGGCGCGGTCCGCTTCGGCGGTCCGGGCTTCCAGACGCACCTGGTCGCGTTCGCGCGAGGCATTCGCGATATTGGCTTCGGCGCCCTTCGCCTTCGCCACTTCCATGGCCGTGGCGATGCGCTGCTTGGCGACATAGGCCAGGCGGTCGATGTCGTTCAGGCTTTCGCGGCGGGCGGCCGCGGCATTGGCCTGGTCGAGCGCGTCGCTGGCCTGCTTGAATTCCAGCGGCGCGTACTGCGAGACTTGCGGATTGTTATTCGCAGCAACGAAATCGGCGCGCGCCTGGTCCAGGGTCGGGGTCGTCACAGGGGCGGTGGCGCAGGCTGTGGCCAGCACGGCGGCGGCCAGCAGCGACATCGTGGAACGGGTTTTCATGTCCTTGTCCTTTTCTTGGTCTTGGTTGGAGGCGAATCCGTTTGCCTTACTGCCGGGTCGTGGTCGTCGTGGTCGCGGCCGGCTGCGGGGAATTGGCGCGGTCGACTTCCTCGCGCAGCACGCGCAGGTCTTCGTTCAGCTGGTTCGAGGCGGCGGTCGCCTTGGTCGACACAGCCTTGCTCTGGGCCAGCTTGGCGTCGGCCTGGGCCTGGATCGCCAGTTCGCGCGCCAGCTTGTAGTCGCGCGCCGCCAGGGCCTGGTTGGCGCGCATCATCTTGTCGCGTGCGGCATTGATCTCTTCCGGCGCCAGCTCGGCGGCGCCGGCCGAGACGGCGTTCTCGACGGCATTGCGGGACACGGCCACGTCGGCAGTGGCGGGGGCTTTCTGCGGGCTGGCGCAGCCGGCCAGCAGCAGCACGGCGGCAGCGAAGGCGCCGGCAGCGAGGCGGCCCATGGCTTGTTGTTGTTGGTCCATTCTGGATCCTCCGGTTGAACAGTCTCTGGTGACTGTTATTGAAGAAATGTCCTGAGTAACGTTATAAACCTGTTATCCCCCTGCTATCGGTTCGCTGCCGCACATTGAAGGGCCATGCCGGCCTGCTCAACAATCGGGGGTTAGGCAGCGCACATTGGATGCAACAGGCTTTGCGCTAAGCTGGATTCGACCATCCCACTACGACAACAATGGAAGACCGCCATGGCCGATACCCACACGCCGGCGGCGCAAGGCCGGCATCCCGCGCGCCGCAATAGCAAGAGCAAGAAAGTACTGCTGAGCATCCTCGGCATCCTGATCGCCATTCCCGTCATCGCGATCGTCTTCATCCTCACCTTCGACTGGAACCGCGCCCGTCCCTGGATCAATGCCAAGGTGAGCGACGCCATCGACCGCCCCTTCGCGATCCGCGGCAACCTGGAGGTCGAGTGGCAGCGCCCTGCCGAGACCATGGCGCCTGCCGAACGGACATGGCGCGACCACATTCCCTGGCCCCACCTGATCGCCAACGACACCCACGTGGGCAACCCGGCCGGCATGCCGGTCCAGGACGTGGGCAGCGCGCGCCAGTTCTCTTTCTCGCTCAACCCCTTCGCCCTGCTCTCGCGCACCATCCACATCCCGCTGCTGCGCTTCGACGGCCCGCGCGTGGACCTGCTGCGCACGGACGCCACCCACAACAACTGGACCTTCAAGCGCAACGAGGAAAAGTCGCGCTGGACCCTCGACCTGGAGCGCGTGGTGCTGACCGACGGCGTCATCCACATCAAGGATGCCGTGACAAAGGCGGACGTGACGGCGCAGGTGCGTACCCTCGACAAGGACCCGCGCTACGGCGTTGCCTGGACCCTGGACGGGACCTATAACGGCGCCAAAGTGGAAGGCGGCGGCAAGGCGGGGGCCGTGCTCTCGCTCAAGCAGCAGTCGACGCCCTACCCGGTGCAGGCCGATATGCGCTCCGGCAAAACCCGGATCGCCGTCGAGGGCACCGTCACCCGCCCGTCGAAACTGGCCGCCATCGACCTGAAGCTGGAACTGGCCGGGCCCAGCATGGACCAGCTCTATTACTTCACCGGCGTGGTGCTGCCGACCACCAGCCCCTTCTCGACCTCGGGCCGCCTGACCGGCACGCTGGGCGAGGACAAGAGCCGCTGGGTGTACGACGGCTTCAAGGGCAAGGTGGGCTCCTCGGACATCGGCGGGCGCCTCGAATACGTCACCGGCGAGCCGCGGCCCAAGCTGTCGGGCAATGTGCGCTCGCAGCAGCTGGTGTTCGCAGACCTCGCCCCGCTGATCGGCGCGGACTCGAATGCCGCCAAAAAGGAGCGCAATGCCGACGTGGTGCAGCCGGCCGGCAAGGTGCTGCCGGTCGAGGAATTCAAGACCGAGCGCTGGAACAAGCTGGACGCCGACGTGCGCTTCTCGGCGGACCGCATCATCCGCGATACCGCCTTCCCGGTCAGCAAGCTGTCGACCCATCTCACGATGCAGAACGCCGTGCTGAACCTGCAGCCGCTCGAGTTCGCGATGGCGGGCGGCACGGTGCGCTCCAACATCCGCCTCGACGGCCGTGGCCGCGAAGGGCCGAAGGCGATCAACGCCCAGGCCAAGGTCGCCGCGCGGGGAATCGAGATCAAGAGGCTGTTCCCGAAGATCGAGGAGCTGCAGGCGACCGTCGGCAGCATCAATGGCGACGCCAACCTGACCGCGCAGGGCAACTCGGTGGCCAGCCTGCTGGCGGGCGCGAACGGCGAACTGAAAACCCTGATCAACCAGGGCCAGGTGAGCAAGTATCTGCTGGAACTGATGGGCCTGAACGTCGGCAACATCATCGTCACCAAGCTGTTCGGCGACAAGCAGGTGAAGCTCAATTGCATGGCGACCGACTTCGAGGTCACCGACGGCATCGCGCGCACCCGTTATTTCGTGGTCGATACCGAAGAGGCCCTGATCGAGGTGGCCGGCGCGATCAACCTGGCGGGCGAGCAGATGGACCTGCGCATCGACCCGAAGACCAAGGCCCTGCGCCTGTTCACGCTGCGCTCGCCGCTCTATGTGCGCGGCTCCTTCAGCAAGCCGGACGTGTCGGTGGACAAGGGCGTGCTGGCCATGAAGGCCGGCGGCGCCCTCGCCCTCGCTGCGGCTGCCCCGGTCGCCGCGCTGATCCCGCTGGTGAACACGGGCCCGGGCAAGGACAGCGATTGCGGCCGCCTGCTGGCCGAGTCGCGCGAAAAGCCGAAGGCGCCGCCGCCGGGCAAGGCCAAGCGCGGCTGATGGCATGGAATCTGCGCGGCACTGTGAGTTGTCGAACAGAGCAATTCACCAGCGCGCAATATCCTGATCACATGGATTCGACAAACCGCAGCACGACATGAAGCATCTCCGATTCACCACCGCCCTGCTGGTCATTTTGCTGGGCGGACAACTGGGAGGATGCGCCTTGTCGGGGCGGGCCGGGCCGGTGGCCGAAGTCGTCGACGACGCCACCATCACCTCCGGTGTCAGGGCCGCCATCGCTGGCGACCAGTCGCTGAAGGTGACCGAGCTCGGTGTCGAGACCAGGCAGGGTGTAGTACAGCTGAGCGGATTCGTCGGCTCGGCGGATAGTGTGGCGGCCGCGGCGTCGGTTGCCCGGACCGTTAAGGGCGTCAGGTCCGTCAGAAACGACCTGCGCCTGAAATAACCCACCGTTAAGGAGATCAACATGAAAACCATCAAACAACTGGTCGTGACCGCAACCATCGCAACCGCCGCCCTGGGCCTGGCCGGCTGCTCGGGCATGTCGCAGCAGGACAAGAACACCGCGATCGGCGCGGGTGCAGGCGCCGTCATCGGTGGCGCACTGACTGGCGGCAGCGCTGCCGGCACCGTGGGTGGCGCAGCTGTCGGCGGCGTCATCGGCAACCAGGTCAACAAGACCAACTAAATCCGGTCCGGGCGCGGCAAGCGCCTGCCAGACCATCGGGGCCCGGCATTGCCGGGCCCTTTTCATTTATGCGACGCCGCTTGCCGGGCAGGACAAGTCGATGTAAGGTATACCGTACATCTTGTAATGTACACCTTCCATGGAGGCCGGTATGTCGATCGCTGCTCTCAAGCTCGCCGCATGTGCCCTGCTCGGCGTCTTGCTCGCCCAATCCTGGCTGCCTGTCGGAGCAGGCTCCCTGGGCGCGGGAATCATTGTCGCGGCGGCTTGGCGGCAAGGGCTTCGCTGGAAAGGCGCGCCAGCCGCGCCCGACGCGGCAGAGCGTGCCGCCCTGCTGTCAATTGCCGGCACCCTGGTTTGCCTTGGCTACTTCCTGACGATGCTGTTCCAGCTCGGAGCGGACCTGGACGTGCATGCGGGCCTGACCCGAAAGATGGCGAACGAACTCTGGATCCTCATCGCAGCCTCGGTCGCTGCGCAGTGGATCGCCCAGGCGCCGCAGGCCACACGCGACGAGCTGGACGCCAGCATCGCGGCGCGTGCCTTGTCGGCTTCCTGCTGGCTCCTGCTGGCGCTGCAGGCCGCCCTGGTCGTCTGGTTCGGCCTCGGCCTGGCTCCCGGCCATCCCCTGCGCTCGATCGACATGATGGTACATCTCGTCATCGGCAGCTGGATGGTGGCGCACGTGTTCTACGGCCTGTGCTGCGCACATCACTATGCGTCGCTGCGTCTCGAAACGGGTAAGGTCGCATGAGCAAGGAATCGCCGATCGACAACCACCTCCGGCGTCTTCGATTCGAGCACGGCGAAATGTCGCAGGAAGCCCTGGCGCGCGCTGTCGGCATCACGCGCCAGACCGTCATCGCGCTGGAGAGCCTGCGCTATGCGCCGTCTCTGGAGCTGGCGATGAAGATCGCGGATGTCTTCGGCAAGCGGGTGGACGACATCTTCTTCTGGCGCGCGGCTTCCTGAAGTCGCGACAGGGTCCGGGTCACGCGCGCGCGCCGTGCAGCGGCATGGCGCCCGCCTCGCGCACGATCTCGTAGCAGGTGCAGGAGGCGGCCGCCAGGCCGTCCGGGTCGAGGATCTCGATATTCCCGCGGCTGTAATTGATCAGCCCCTGCTGCTGCAGGGCGCTGGCGGCCTTGGTCACCCCTACCCGGCGCACACCGAGCGCATGGGCCAGGAATTCGTGGGTGAGGTGAAACTTGTCCGACTGCAGGCGGTCGCGCGTGACGAGCAGCGAGCGCGCCAGGCGCGCCTCCAGCACGTGGAAGCGGCTGCACACGGCGATCTGGATCGCCTGCGCCAGCAGGGTATCGGTGTAGCGGTACAGGACGCGCTGGAGCGCAGGGTTGCGCCCCACCTCTTCGCGGAAACGCTCGCTGTCCATGCGGCTGGCGCTGCCGGCGCGCTGGACGATGGCGCGCACCTGCGCGGTGTCATGGCCCAGCGCCACGGTTGCGCCCACCATGCCTTCACGGCCGACCAGGCCGACCTCGAGCGTCATGCGCCCTTCGGCCACGCCCATCAGCGAAATCAGGCAATCGTGGGGGAAATAAATGGTGCGAAGAGGGTCGCCGGCCTCGCACAGGACGTCGCCGGCCTCGACCTTGACCGGGTCGAGCAGCGCCAGGACCTGGGCCAGGTCTTGCGGCGGCAGTGCGGCCAGCAGCAAGTTGCTGTTGTGTTCGGCGATCGGCGGCGGTGCGGCAAAGTTCATCGGTTTCTCGCGGTGGGACTGTGGCATACGAGCGTTGGCGCCGTCGGGCGGGCTTGTGGCCGCGCCGGATACATTTGCAAACAATTTCGGCCAGCGTAACCGTCCCGCTGCGAGCTGGTATGTACGGTGACGCACGGAACGGCTTGTTGTTCCTGAGGACAATCCTTGCATGTGTCAGGCAGTCCGGACGGCGCTGGAAAGCCAAGCCGCGGACCCGGCAGAAACGAACGAAAGGACGCACCATGAATACCTCCCCTACTCCGCCCACGCGGGCGCGCCTGCATCCCCTGATGATCCTGGCGGCGCTCGCGGTCGTCCTGTTCTGCATGGTTGGCACGGCCGCCATCCTCGGCTGGATCCCGACCTCGACCGGCGGCACCGCCGAGCGCCAGCTGAGCGAAGCCGACCGGCTCGCCCTGGCCGCCACCCTGCCGCAAGGCGGCGTGCAGCCGGCGCCGGGCGTGGTCGCCCCGGTCCCTGGCCAGCAACTGGCGCCGGGCTATGCCGAGCCGGCCAATGCCCAGGCCCCGGCCGTGCCGGCGCAGGCCTATGCGCCGGCCTACCCGGCTGCGGCAGCCACGGCCGCCGCGGCGCCCGTGCGTGAAGAACCGGCGCCCAAGGCAGTCAAAAAAGATGTGCAGGTGGCCGCCGCCGACACCGGACGCAACTGGTGCTCGAACTGCGGCAATGTCGAATCGGTGCGTGAAATCAAGCAGCGCGCGCAAGGTAGCGGCCTGGGCGCCGCCGGCGGCGCCGTCATTGGCGGCCTGCTGGGCAACCAGATCGGCGACGGCAGCGGCCGCACCATCGCCACCGCGGCCGGCGCCATCGGCGGCGCCGTGGTCGGCAACCAGGTCGAAGGCAATATGAAGGCCACCACCAGCTACGAAATCCGCGTGCGCCTCGACGACGGCACCCTGCGCACTTTCCGCCAGAGCAGCCCGCCAGCATGGCGCAGCGGCGACCGCGTGCGCATCGTCAAAGGAAAGCTGCGCTCGGTCGCCTGATCCCAGGTCAACGCGTTCGAAAGCCGGGATGCCGCAAGGATCCCGGCTTTTATTTCTTCTGGATATTTTTCTTGTTGGCAATGTGCGGCAGCGCACGGAACAATGGATGAGCTAACCCGACAATGGATTCACGCTGCAAGGCGTGTGCGATTCGGATAAAAACCATTCAAGGGGGAACGCATCATGAACAGCATGGCATGGATCGGCATCATCGTCTGGGGTGTGGTCTTGGCGGCTTTCGGCCTGTTGTCGGCCCATCCGCCGGGAGAAGCGGCATCGACGGGTTTGCAGCCGCAGGACGTCGTCTTTCTGGTGGCGGGCGGCCTGCTCACCTGTCTGATCGGCGTCACCGGCCTGCTCGGCTTCATGGGCTGGATTCCGGGCATCAAGAAGGACGGCGCCAAGGCCTGAAAACCGCGGATACGTACGGCATCGTACAGAGACCGGCGCCACGGATGGGCATACTGGAATCACGACGCAAACGATGCGTACTTCCAGTGAGGTGAAACATGTTATATACAATCGCTGTCATCCTGATCGTCCTGTGGCTGCTCGGCCTGGTGACCTCGTACACCATCGGTGGCTTCATCCACATCCTGCTGGTCGTTGCCGTGATCATGATCCTGGTGCGCCTGATCAGCGGACGCGGCATATAGCCTTGTAAGCCCTTGCCGTACCCAGTACCATCCCGATCCGTTTCGCAGTCGCGCCCACATCGACGGGGTGCGATTCCGAAACGGATTTTTTGATTTAAGGAGAACACCATGCATACCAAACTGACCAAGACCGCGGCCGCCATGGCCCTCGTCGCCTTCACCGCGACCGGTTGCGCCGACATGAGCGCGACCCAGCGCGGCACCGCGCAAGGCGCGGGCATCGGCGCCGCCCTCGGCGGCGTCATCGGCGCCACCACCAGCGGCGGCGGCAGCGGCCGCGCGACCCGCGGCGCGGTGATCGGCGGCGCCCTCGGCGCCGTGGCCGGCAACATCTGGTCCAAGCGCATGGAAGCGCAGCGCCAGGCCATGGAACAGGCCACCCAGGGCACCGGCGTGCAGGTCAGCCAGACCGCCGACAACCGCCTGAAGCTGGAGATCCCGAGCGACATCTCGTTCGATACCGGCCGCTCTGACATCAAGGGCAACTTCCAGCCCGTGCTGAACCGCTTCGCCCAGACGCTCAACGAAAACCCGGCCACCACCGTGACCATCATCGGCCACACCGACAACACCGGCACCGACGATATCAACCAGCCGCTGTCGGTCGACCGCGCCTCGCGCACCCGCGACTACCTGGCCGGCCGCGGCGTCAACCCGAACCGCGTCACCATCGAAGGCCGCGGCTCGCGCGAGCCGATCGCCTCGAATTCCGATGCGAACAGCCGCGCCCGCAATCGCCGCGTCGAGATCTACGTGGCGGAACGCGCGCAGGGCTGATTCCCCTCCACGCTTTCGTGAAACCGCCCGGCCTGTGCCGGGCGGTTTTTTTTCGTCGCGCACATCGCGCGCTGATGCGCGGGCATCTTCGCTATAGTCGGCTCATGGAAAACGATCCGATCCGCATCATCGGCGAACAGCTGCTGTCCGATGACTATGCGCCACTCAAGAAGATCAGCTACGAACAGCGTCGGCGCGACGGCGCCTGGCAGCGCCAGGAGCGCGAGGTCTACGCCAACGCCGGCGGCGCCGCCGTGCTGCTCTACGACCCTGGCCGCCGCACCGTGCTGCTGACGCGCCAGTTCCGCATCGGGGCGCGCCTCGCGGGGATTGACGCCTTCATGATCGAAGTGCCGGCGGGGATGCTGGACGATGCGAGTCCGGACCAGCGCGTGCGTGCGGAGCTATGCGAGGAGACGGGCTATCGCGCGAAAGAGGTGCGCAAGGTGCTGGCGTTCATGCCGAATCCATCTTCGCTGACCGAGATCGTGCATTGCTTTTTGGGCGAATACGAACGAAGCGACAAGAAGGAAGAAGGCGGAGGTAAAGAGGAGGAAGGCGAGGATATCGAGGTGCTCGAGATCGATGTCGACGAGGCCTTCAGGATGGTCGAAGACGGTCGGATCGTCGATGCCAAAACGGTGATTCTGCTGCAGCGTTTGCAGCAGGAGCTTTTGTAGGGTGGGCGGGTCTCCCGCCCACGCGGTCAACGCACGGATTCGAAGTCGCAGCGCGAATGTTCACAAGCAGCTTGACCGCGTGGGCGCCTGTCAGGCCACTGGCCTGACAGGCCCTGCCCACCCTACCGATCAGCTGGCTTCGGTGAAGGCCAGGTACAGCTCACGCACACGACGCGCGACCGGTCCCGCTTCCAGCGTACGGTCCTCATAACGCGTGCACGGCGTCACCTTGCCATAGTTCCCGGTGCTGAAAATCTCGCGCGCGGTGTGCAATTCTTCCGGCGCCACCGTGCGTTCTTCCACGTGCACGCCCTCGGAGGCCAGCAGCGCGATCACGCGCGCACGGGTAATCCCCGCCAGGAAGGTGCCGTTCAGCTTCGGCGTCACCACCGCCCCATCTTCAGCCACGATGAACAGGTTCGAGGCCGCGAATTCCGCCACATTCCCATCCGCATCCAGCAGGATCGCCTGCTCGAAACCACGCTCTTTCGCCTCGCGCATTGCGCGGGTCGAGTTGGCGTACAGGGCCGAGGCCTTGGCGTCGGTCGGCGCCATGGTCGGCTGCGGGCGCAGCATGGTCGACAGGCAGGCCGAGAAACCGGCGAATGGCGGCAGCGGCGCGTCGAACAGGGTCAGCGCAAACTGGCTGGCCTCCGCCACGGGAATCAGGAAACCGTCGGTGCCGAACACCAGCGGGCGAATATACAGTTCGGCGTCCGCCGGGAACTTCGCCACGCCTTCGCGCACCAGGGCTTCCATCTCGTCCACGCTCAAGGGGCAACGCAGGCCCAGCTTCTCGCTGGATGAAATCACGCGCTCCAGGTGCGGGCGCAGGTCCGGCAGCTTGCCGCGCAGGGCGCGGGCGCCGTCGAAGACGGACGAGCCCAGCCACAGGCTGTGGTCCATGGCGCCATAGAGCGGCACATTACCTTCAGTCCATTGGCCGTTGTAATAAGTCAGGTACATTGCATCCCCATTTTTTGTCACGAAACATCGTAGTGTAGCGCGGATGCGTGACCCGGATGTGTTGACGGTAGCCCCTGGTCATTGTTCGGTGGCGAACCATGTTTCCTTCCCGCCTCGCGTACACTAGGGCTTTCCAAGCAAACGCTGCCCATGCTCGCCATCCTCGAACGCATCGATCCCGATAGCGACCGGATCGACCTCCTGGTCGATCTGGTCGATTGCCTGCGCCCGCGCTCGCGCTGGGTCTGGCAACAGCCGGACGATCCGGCACAAGCGGTGCGTACGCTGACCCAGCTGCTCAAGGGGAACCCTGAGCAGGCGTGGGGGCTGCGCCGCTACATCACCACCCTGCTCGAGAAGCGCCGCCACACCAGCCTGTACAGCGACATCGGCATCCTGTCGAACGACGGCTTCGTCACCGAACTGAAGCGCCGCATCGCCTACCGCTTCCTGCCGCCGGCCCTGAACGACCTCTACCTGTCCGACGCCCTGAACCAGGTGCTGTACCGCGAAGACGACTACGAATGGATACGCGCGGTGCCCAATCCCGACTGGATGGAACTGTTCGACGTCATCGCCAACGCGCCGCCGCCGCAGGACGCCACGCCCGACCGCGCCCGCTACGTCACGCTCATGGGCCTGCTGGATGCGATCCGCACCCTCTCCTGCCGCATCTGCGCGCTGGGCCTGGAGCCGCGCCTGGTGCACAGCTACAGCGAGATCGAGGACTTCGATTCGCCCTTCCTGATGCAGAACATCGAGGTCAACGACTACCTCGACGAATACGCGCGCTACCTGGACGGCAAGATCGAACAGCCCGAGCCGGCCCGACACCTGCTGGTGATGCTGGACCAGTGCGAAGAAGTGGTGCTCAAGATCCGCCGCGGCGCCATGTCGAGCGGCACCAGCGTGGCCCTGACCTACCTCCTGGTGGCCCTGCAGCAGAGCATCGACCGCCTGCACAAGCTGCTCTACCTGGTCGACGTCAGCGGCACCCTGCCCTCGGCGCCGTCGGTCGACCTGGAAGCGATGGCGACCCGCCAGGAAGGCCTGGTGGCGAGCGACAAGCGCCTGGCCGCCATCGCCCTGGCCGAGGAGCTGATCGAGGCGCACAACACCAAGTACGAGGTCCGCGGCTTCATGCGCGACAACGTCGACCTGCTGGCGCGCAACGTCACCGAGAACGCCAGCCGCACCGGCGAGCACTACATCGCCGAGAGCCGCCGCGACCTGCGCCACATGTTCACGGCGTCAAGCGGCGCCGGCTTCATCGTCGGCTTCATGGCGATGTTCAAGATCATGCTGGGCTACCTGCGCACGGCGCCCCTGGTCGAGGCTTTCCTGTTCAGCATGAACTATTCGCTGGGCTTCATCCTCGTGCACGTGCTGCATTTCACCATCGCGACCAAGCAGCCGGCCATGACGGCCCAGCGCATCGCCGCCTCGCTGCAGCGCGCCGACAACGGACGGGGCCTGGACGTGGACAGCCTGGCCGAACTGGTCAATAAAGTCTTCCGCACCCAGATCGTGGCGGTGGTCGGCAATGTGCTGCTGGCCTTCCCCGTGGCCTGGGCGATCGCGGTCGGCTACAAGGCCATCAACGGCAGCCACATCGTCGACCCGGCCAAGGCCCACCACCTTCTGCACGACATCGACCCCATCCACAGCCCTGCCCTGTTCTACGCCGCGATCGCCGGCATCTGGCTGTTCGTGGCCGGCCTGATCTCGGGCTACTACGACAACAAGGCCCTGTACACACGCATGGGGCAACGGGTGCGGCAGCTGCGCGGCCTGCGCCGCCTGCTCGGCGAGGAGCGCCTGGGACGCTTCGCCGACTACGTCGAGGACAACCTCGGCGGCCTGATGGGTAACTTCTTCTTCGGCATCATGCTGGGCATGACCGGCACCGTCGGTTACCTGCTCGGCCTGCCGCTCGACATCCGCCACGTGACCTTCTCCACCGCCAACCTGGCCACCGCCCTCGTCGGCCTGGACTATCGCCTCCCGGTGGAGGCCGTGGTGAACGCGGCCCTGGGGGTGGCGCTGATCGGCGCCGTCAACCTCCTGGTCAGCTTCGGGCTGGCGCTGTGGGTCGCCATGCGCGCCCGCAAGATCCGTTTCAAGCGCGGCATCCTGCTGGTGCGCGCCATGGGGCGCCGCCTGATCGCCTCGCCGATCGACTTCTTCCTTGGGCCGAAGGACCAGCCCGTCAGCATCGCACTCCTCGAGAGGGACACGAAATGAACAGCAAGCGCTTGCGGACCTTCCTGGCGTTCTTCGCCTTCATTTGCGTCGTCGCGTCGTGCAAGACCCTGCCGGACGCGCAAAACCTGCCCGAGAACCCGAACAAAGCGACGCCAGCGGTGAAGACGCCGCGCGGCATGCTCGACAACAAGCAGGCGGCGGCGCTGCTGAAGAAACGCTGGGCGAATGCCTCGCCCGACCTGAAGCAGCTGGCGGTGCTGGAAGAACAGGCCACCGGCGCGCCGCTCATCCCGGGCAACAAGGTGACCCTCCTGTTCGACGGCCCCGCCACCATGCGCGAAATGATGGCCGCCGCACGCGAAGCGAAAACCTCGATCAACCTCGAAACCTATATCTTCGACCAGGACCCGATCGGCCTGCAGTTCGCCGAACTGCTGATGGAGAAGCGCCGCCAGGGCGTGGTCGTCAACATCATCGCGGACGGCGTCGGGACCCTCGCCACGCCCAAGGAATTCTTCGAGCGCCTGCGCGCGGCCGGCATCAACGTCCTGATCTTCAATCCGGTCAATCCCCTGCAGCGCCCCGGCAACTGGCAGCTGAACAACCGCGACCACCGCAAGATCATGGTCGTCGACGGCAAGGTCGGGTTCACGGGCGGCATCAACATCAGCGAGACCTATGCCAACAGCTCGCTGTTCCGCTCGCGCAAGAAGCCGGCCAGCGTCAACAAGGACGACGTCGGCTGGCGCGACACCCATATCCGCATCGAGGGCCCGGCGGTGGCCGCCCTGCAGTACGCTTTCGTCGACAACTGGGTGCACCAGGACGCCGGCGAACTGCCCCAGGTCGACTACTTCCCGCGTCTCGCGCCGGCCGGCGACAAGGTGCTGCGCGTGCTGGCGACGTCACCGGACCGCGATTCCGAGATCTACAAATCGATGATGGTGGCCATGAACGAGGCGAAGCAGTCGATCCACATCACCTCGGCCTACTTCGTGCCGGACCAGCAGATCGTCGATTCGCTGGTGGGCGCGGCGAAACGCGGCGTGGACGTCAAGCTGGTGCTGCCGGGGGTGTCGGACCACGACCTGATCAAGTACGCGGGCCAGGCTTTCTACGACCAGCTCTTGGCGGGCGGCGTGAAGATCTACCAGCTGCAGGTGGCTGTGCTGCATGCGAAGACGGCGGTCATCGACGGCATCTGGTCGACCATCGGCTCGGCGAACATCGACCGCCGCAGCTTCATCCACAACTACGAGCTCAATGTCGTGGTGCTGGATCCGGCCTTCGGGCGCGATATGGAAGCGGCGTTCAATGAGGATTTGCGTAGCTCGAAACAGGTGACACTGGCGCAGTGGCGGGACCGGCCGTGGAAGGACCGTTTGCGTGAATTTATCGGGCGCCTCGCCGAATACTGGATCTAATCGTAGGGTGGACGGGTTTCCCGTCCGCGCGTTCAACTCACGGATGCGCTGTGGCTGCGCATTGTGTAGCTGAACGCGCGGACGGCAGAGCCGTCCACCCTACAACCCCGCCGCCAGCATGCCGTCGATATGCGGCGTCCACACATTCCCCGTCCGCATGAACTTCTCCGTCGCCACCAGTGCGAACTCCCCGCGCACCACGTCCCAGCCATAGCGGTCGATCTCGACCTTCATCGGCTCCACCCGCACTACATTGAAGGAATTCACCTCCCCGCGTCCGCGGGTCGAGGTCGCCGTCCCCGCCTGCACCACCAGCGCCGCATACTCGCTGATCTGGTAACGGGCCGCCGTGCTGCCCGCGTGGCTGGCGTGCATGTGGCCGGCCATCAGGATGTCCACGCCCGACTCCGAGAAGGCCTGCATGGCCAGCGAACGGCGCCGCACCAGGTCGCGCTCTTCGAAACCGTCGGGCAGATCGAAGGGATGGTGGGTGACGACGATGCGCGTGATCTCCGGCGGCAGGCCGGCCAGCTGTTCGCGCATCGCGGCGAGCTGGCTGCGGCTCACGCGGCCGTCCTTGATGGTGAGCGAGCGCGCCGTGTTCACGCCGACCACCACGATCTCCTCGTCGGCATAGAAAGGGTCGAGGTCGTCGGTGATGTAGCGCTTGTAGCGCGACAGCGGCCTGACGAAACGCCGGAACACGTTGTACAGCGAGATGTCGTGGTTGCCCGGCACGATGATCTGCGGGCCCGGCAAGGTGTCGAGGAAGGCGCGCGCCTCCTCGAACTGTTCCGGCCTGGCGCGCTGGGTCAGGTCGCCCGACACCACCACCACGTCCGGGTCCACGCGCTCGACCAGGGCGCGCAGCGGCGCCAGCAAGGCCTGGTCGACGCGGCCGAAATGCAGGTCAGACAGGTGGACGAGTGTGCGCATCCTTTCTCCTTCGGTGTCAGATGTCCTGCGGCTCCGGCGTCTTGCCGCTGCGTGCCGCGCGGGCGCGGTTGCGGCGGTTCAGGGTGGCGGCGCCGGTGATGCAGATTGCCAGCCAGGCGCAGCCCTCGACGAGACCCGCCAGCACATCAGTTAAGTAATGGACTCCAAGATACATCCTCGAGAAGGCGACCGTCGCCACCATGGCCGCCGCCAGCACGAAGGGCAGCACCCTGCCCCACCAGGACCGCGCATGGCGGGCGACATGACAGGCGATGAAGCCGTACAGCACGGTCGCGCCCATCGCATGGCCGCTGGGGAAGCTGTAAGTCGTCAGCTCCAGGATGGGCTCGGCGAAATGCGGGCGTGCGCGCTCGAAGGTGTGCTTGAGCACCACATTCAGGACCTGGCCGCCGGGCACACTGCTGGCCAGCGCGATCAGCCAATAGCGGTGACCGCGCCGGTACAGAAACAACCCGAACAGCGCCGCCATGATCAGGATGCCGGGTGTGCTGTGCATGTGCGTGATACCCAGCAGGAAGCTGCGCAGGAACCCGCCCGCGTGCGCATGCGGGTGCAGCCAGTTCGCCACATGGACGTCGAGCATGGTGATCGGCGCACCGGCCACGACGGCGCCGGCCAGGTGGGCGAAGACGGCGGTGGCGATGACCAGCATGGCCAGGCCGGCGGTCAGGTGAAGGCCGTATTCCCCTTCGGCAGAAAAGCGGGCGGCGGCGAAGCGGTGGAGTCGAGGCAGGATCTGGTTCATGCGGGGCTATCTGGGGCTTGTTGGTGAAAAAACCACAGAAATAAAAATTTACTGTACATCCACACAGTAACTGTAGATTTATACAGTGGTTGTGTTATTCTTTACTCACTCCAACGATTTTAATAAAAGGAAACACACCATGACCACTCTGAACAGCTCCTTCGGCCTGGAATATGCCCCTGTCCCTTTTATGGTGCGCCTCGGCCGTCGCGAAATCCTGATCACCCGTGATTTCCGCAAGCGCTTCTACGCCGTCAACCCGATCATCGAATGCGATACCGGCGTCGAGCCGGGCCATGTCGAGATCCTGCTGCTGCGCCGCTGGCTGCTCATCCTGTCCAAAGCGCACTAAAAAATTTCGTATATTGTTAGGCGAATTCATTCGTTCCTTCAGGGGGAACTGGGCCGTAAGCTACAAGCTCCGAACTCCCTCTGAAAGAAGAATAAATGCTTCGCAAAACCTTCGTGCAATCGCTGGCCGCGCTGGCGCTGCTGGCAAGCCTGACCCCGTCGGCAGCCCTGGCGGCGGACGTCACCCTGCTCAACGTGTCCTACGACCCGACCCGTGAGCTCTACCAGGACATCGACGCCGCCTTCGCCCGCAGCTGGAAGGCCAAAACCGGCGACACGGTCACCGTGAAGCAATCGCACGGCGGCTCGGGCAAGCAGGCTAGGGCCGTCATCGACGGCCTGGCAGCCGACGTCGTGACGCTGGCGCTCGCCTACGACATCGATGCTATCAGCGAAAAAGGATTGATCGCGCAAGGTTGGCAGAACCGCCTGCAGTACCGCAGCGCGCCCTACACCTCGACCATCGTGTTCCTGGTGCGCAAGGGTAATCCGAAGAAGATCCGCGACTGGGGCGACCTGGTGAAGCCGGGCGTGTCCGTCATCACCCCGAATCCGAAGACCTCGGGCGGCGCGCGCTGGAACCACCTGGCCGCCTACGGCTACGCCCTGCGCCAGCCGGGCGGTTCGCCAGCCACGGCCAAGGATTTCCTGGGCAAGCTCTACAAGAACGTGCCGGTGCTCGACTCGGGCGCCCGCGGCGCCACCACCACCTTCGTCGAGCGCGGCATCGGCGACGTGCTGCTGGCCTGGGAAAACGAAGCCCTGCTGGCCCTGCGCGAACTCGGCCCGGACAAGTTCGAGATCGTCGCCCCGTCGATCAGCATCCTGGCCGAACCGCCGGTGGCCGTGGTCGACAAGAACGTCGACAAGAAGGGCACCCGCAAGGTGGCCCAGGCCTACCTCGAATTCCTGTACACCGACGAGGCGCAGGACATCATCGCCAAGAACTACTACCGCCCGGCGGTGGAACGCTTCTCGAAGAAGTACGCCTCGCAGTTCCCGAACATCAAGCTGTTCCAGATCGCCGAGCTGGGCGGCTGGACGCAGGCGCAGAAGGCGCACTTCGCGGATGGCGGGCTGTTCGACCAGATCTACCAGCCGGGCAAGTAAAT
Organism: Pseudomonadota bacterium; assembly: GCA_040758275.1. Lineage (GTDB taxonomy): Bacteria > Pseudomonadota > Gammaproteobacteria > Burkholderiales > Burkholderiaceae_D > Telluria. The sequence continues at coordinate 28,835 of JBFLVV010000027.1, read as the reverse complement.
CTCCGACCTGCTTCGGTCTCGTAGGGGCGCCGCATTGCCGGCGCCTTTTTTGCGCGTACTTGGGCCCCGGCCTTCGCCGGGGCGACGGATCATGCCGCGCGTCCGGCGGCGATGCATTCGCATTCCAACAAGCAAGCTGGCATCCCCTTTTCTCCAGCCGGGCTAGCATAGTGATTGTTCATCAATCCTGGCCTGCTCTTGCGGCTGGACGCCGCAGGCAGTCCTCTTCACCACCACAGAAAAGGATCACGTCATGGCAATCAGACTCCGGAAACTCCACGACCAGGTCATGGTCATCACCGGCGCCACCAGCGGCATCGGCTTGACCACCGCCCGCATGGCCGCCGCGCGCGGCGCCCGCCTCGTCCTCGCCGCCCGCGGCAAGGAAGCCTTGAGCGAGCTGGCTGACGAGATGCGCAGCCGGGGTGTCATGGTCGAGACCGTCGTCGCCGACGTGGGCGAGATTGCCGACGTCGAACGCATCGGCCAGAAGGCCATCGACCGCTTCGGCCGCATCGATACCTGGGTCAACAATGCCGGCATCTCGATCTTCGGCCGCCTGGAAGAAATCGCGCCGGAAGACCACCACCGCCTGTTCCAGACCAACTTCTGGGGCACGGTCAACGGTTCGCTGGAAGCGGTGCGCCGCATGAAACACCGGGGCGGCGGCGCCATCATCAATGTCGGCAGCGAAGTGTCGGAGCGCGCCATCCCGATGCAGGGCATGTACGCGTCCTCGAAGCATGCGGTGAAAGGCTTCACCGACGCGCTGCGCATGGAAATGGAAAAGGAAAACGCCCCGCTACAGGTGACGCTGGTGCGTCCCGCCGCGATCGACACGATGTTCGCGGTGCACGCGAAGAACTACATGGACAAGGAACCGGCGCTGCCGCCGCCGATCTACGCGCCGGAAGTCGTGGCCGATGCCATCCTGTACTGCGCCGAGCATCCGAAGCGCGACATCTACGCCGGCGGCGCCTCGAAGATGATCTCGGCCGGCTCCAAGCTGATGCCGGCCATGTTCGACCGCTACATGAACGCCACCATGTTCAAGCAGCAGCAATCGAAGCGCCCGACCATGCCGGGCCGCCGCGACGCCCTCTACAAGCCCGATCCAGCGACCGAGCTGCGCCAGCGCCAGGGCATGCCGCAGAACGTGCACGAGCGCAGCCTGTACACCAGGACCAGCCTGCGCTCGACGCCCACGACCACCTTGCTGGTGGCCGGTGGCGCCTTACTGGCCGCCTTCTCGCTCTCGCGGCGGCTGGCTCGTTAGGAAGTCGGTGTCCTCCTCGGTGAGCGGCGTATCGGGGATGGACACCACCTGGTCGGTGTCGATGTCGGCGCCGTCTTTCGAGACGGTGTCGCGGCCGGCCGCGGCGCGTTCGCCGGTGCCGCCCATGTCGCTGTCGCCCGAGAAGTTGGCGTCGCCCACGTCCGGGCCGGCGGTGCCGTCGGCATGGCTGGCTTCGAGGTCCGAGGTGGTGCCGCGGTCGAAATCAAGGGTCTGCTCGGGGTCGAGCGCATCCGAAAATCCGGGGCCGCCCACCACGTCGCTGCCGCTGTCGGAAATGTCGCTCGGGCCCAGGGCGTCGATGCCGTGGCCCTTGCCCAGACTGCGGTCCGGGCGCTCCGGGAAGTTGTCCGGATCGAGTGTGCTTGTGCCTGTCATGTTGCCTCCAAAAACGTTGTTAGCCATGGGATCAGGCTACCGTTTTTTGCAACATCGCGTCGCCGCGTTCGGGCTTCAGAAAGCGCGCCGCATCCCCACGTTGATCGCGCCGCCACTGCCGCGCTTGCCGAGGTCGAGCACGCCGCCCGTGTGCTGGATGTGCGAGTAGGCGGCGTAGAAGTCCATCTTGCGCGACACCGCATACGTGGCGCCGACCGCGATCTGGCGCGCGTCCTGGTTGGAGAGGTCGCGGTCGTTCTTGCGGATGTAGGAGGCCAGCAGCGTGGTGGCGTGGTTCAAGGGCACGGCAACACCGGCCAGCACGTCGCGGCTGTCGGTCGAGGGCGTGCTCTTGATGCCGGCGGCCCCATAGGGATTGTCCGGATTGAACAGCGGCGAGCTGACCCAGCCGCGGTTGGCGCTGTAGGCCGCGTAGGCCGTGCCCCAGCCCATGCGGTAGTTGGCGGCCACGATCGAATTCTTCGCGGCCATGGTGATGTCGACCTGGTTGATGCGGGTGACCTTGGCCACGTTGCGGTTCTGGTGGGCGGCGCGGATGGTGAAGGGACCGAGCTTGAAGCCGGCCGTCATGCCCCAGGCGCGGCCCGAGGGCGAGCCGTCGATGTCGCCCCTGCCCCAGGACGAGCCGGCCGTGAAGCCCTTGTAGCGCCCCTGGTAGCTGATGTTGTCGTCGCCGCGCAGCCTGTCCTCGGCGCCGGTAGCGTTGCCGGCCAGGCCGCCGCGGAAGGGATCGCCCACTTCGTTCAGGGTGGTGAAGTCGAGGTTGTACTGGCGGCCGGCCGTGAGCGCCTGCGCGGTCGATTCGGCATTGCGGCGCGCCTCGGCCTCCTTGGCGGTTTCCAGCGTAAAAATCGCCGGCGCATCGCTTGGCGGCCTGGCGGCGTGCTCGGCAGCGAGCTGGGCAGACGCTTCCTTCACGCTGCTGGCGACAGACGACACGGTGCAGCCATTGGCACACCCGGCTTCCCTGGCAGCCCCGGCACTGGCGCCCACTGCAGGCGCACTGTTCTGTGCCGAGGCGCACGCCGCGCTCGCTCCGAGCACGGCACATGCGACGATGGACATCTTCATGGCGTCATTCCCTCTTTGATGCCAAGTGTTCCGTATCGCAGCGGCCTGATCTGTCTAATACCTCACATAAAACAGCAGCTCATGCCAAAAAAATCAGCATTGCCTGCGGCCGCGCAGAACTTTCGCACTCATGCTTGGTTCTACACCGCAGAATGAGCGGGCGCAAGTGCCGCGGACAAAATGTGTCGAGTGCATATGGGAAGCGTGAACGCCGCGCGACGCGTCCACGCGCGCGGGTGGAAGAAAAACTCAGCGGCGCAGGGCCGCGAAGGCCGCCGGCTCCCACTCGCGCAAGGCCAGCAGCAGGCCGGTGCCGCGGCGCTGCGGCAGGGGCGCGGCCAGGCTTTCCTCGTGCAGCTGGGCGAAGCGGGCGCGCAGCTGGCGCAGCTCGGCCTGCAATTTGGCGCGGGCGCTCTCGGTCAGCATGCCGTGCACGAAGTCGAGCGATTCGCCCTGGGTGCGGAAACCGCTGTCGATGAACTCCGGCATGCCCTGCTCCCGGAAATAGCGGCGGATCGGCCCATCCTGCAGCCAGTCGAAGTCGCGCGCCACGTTCAGGCGGATGCGGTTGCCCGGCAGCAGGGTGATGAGCTCGAGCCGGTCCAGGCGCAGCAGCAGCTGCAGGCATTCGGCTTCGGTCAAGCGGTAGACCTGCAGCATCTGCTCGATGGTCCAGTGGTTGAGCGCGCACACGGCCACCAGCAGCAGGCGCATGTCCGACACCAGCTCGCGCTCCTGGGCGGCCTTCAGGGTATGGATCTGCTGGGGGCGCTGCCCGGCTTCCTGGGCCAGCTCGGCCAGGGTCAGGCCCAGCAGGCCGCAGATGTCGACCAGGCGCTCGAGGGTGAACTGTTCGGTGGCGAACAGGCGCTTGACGCTGGGTTCGGACAGGTCGAGCGCCACGCCGACGTCGCGGTAGGTCTTGCCCTGTCGTTTCAGCTCGCGCTTGAGGGTGGTGATGAGTTGGGTGATCTCGGACATGCGGCGATGGTAGCAGCCGCTTTATCCACCAAGCAAGTCGTCAAGCATTACATGGTGGCCGCCATCGCCACCCCGTTCTTGCCGGTGCGCTTGACGGCATACATCGCATGGTCGGCGCGCGCCAGCCAGGCGTCCAGGTCCCGCTCGTCCTCGGGCCGATGCAGGGCCACGCCGATGCTGGCGCCCACCGTCACGGTGGTGGTGCGCAGCACGAACGGTTCCTTCAGGCGCGCCAGCAGCTTCCTCGCCGTGTCCTCGGCGTGGACGGCGTCGGTCAGCATCTCGAGCACCACCACGAATTCGTCGCCGGCCAGGCGCGCCACCATATCGGTCTTGCGCACGCCCTGCTGCAGGCGCGCGCCGAACTGGCGCAGCAGCTCGTCGCCTTCCTCGTGGCCGTGGTTGTCGTTGACCGCCTTGAAACCGTCCATGTCGAGGAACAGCAAGGCGCAGGGCCGGCCCACGCGGCGCGCCCGGCTCATCGCCTCGGGCAGGGTCTCGAGCAGCGCGCGGCGGTTCGGCAAACCGGTCAGCACGTCGCGCAGCAGCAGGTCGTGCAGCTCGGCGGTGCGCTCGGCCACGGCCGCTTCCAGGCTCTCGTTCATGGCCAGCAGGGCCTTGCGGTGCGCGGTCTCGCTGCGCACCAGGTCGCGCAGGGTGTTCGACAGCATCTCGGCTTCGAGGAAGCCGTCCACGCGCGGGATCGGCGGCGGCTCGCGGCCGGCGTCGGTGGCCGCGGTGATCTGTTCGATCGCGCGGCGCAGCACCGCCATCGGGCGCGTCAGGCGGCGCGCCAGCAGCGCCGCGGCGCCGATCAGGAACAGGGTGAGCAGCGCGCTCCATGCCAGCATGCGGCGCTGCAGGTCGACCGCGGCTTCCATCGCGCGGTCCTCGGTCTGGCGCACCAGCACGCTCCAGCGCAAGGAGGTGTTGTCCAGCATGTCGCCGGTCTGGCTGTAGCCGGTGAGATAGGCGCGCCCGTCCGGCCAGACTTCGCGCATCGAGCCGGTCATGCCCTTCTGCGCCAGGCGCAGGCTGGCGGTATCGATCTTTTGTTCCACCAGGCTGTCCGGGCCCAGCATCACGGTGCCGTCGTCGCGCACCACCAGGATCTCGGCGCCGTACTCGCGCAGCGCCGGCGTGAGGAGCTTGCGCGCATGGTTGCGCGCCCATTCCCAGCTCAGGTGCAGGCCCAGCACGCCGGCCGGCTTGCCCTGCCCGTCGAGGAGCGGGCCGGAGACGTCGACGAAGCGCCAGGGATCGGGCTTGCGCGGCAGGATCTTCTCGAGCAGCACGGCGGGATGGTAATCGGAGGCATGCACGCCGCGCATGCCGGTCGTGAACCAGGGGCGCTTGCTGACGTTCGCTCCTTCCAGCATGCGGCCGGTCGAGGCGCTCACCACGCCGTCGATCTCGGCGATGCCGATCCAGGCATAGTCGGGGAAGGTGCGTTGCAGGCTTTCGAGCACCTTGCGCGCGCTGTCCGGATCGCGGGCGAAGCGCACCGCGGACAGCTCGGTCAGCAGGCGGGCGTCGCCGGCGGCCTTTTCGATGACGCGGTTGAGCGAATCGCGCATCTGCCATGAGAGCTGCTGCAGGCGCAGCTGCGCTTCTTCCCGGGACTGGCGCACCGCGAAATGGTTCACCAGCGCCAACTGCAAGGCGACGGTCAGCGCGACCGTCGCGCAGACTGCCAGCGTCATCAGGCTGGACAGCCGCAGTTTGACGGAGAAGACGTTCATGTTGTTAGCTCAACTGTTCAAAAAGCAATAACCACACATTGTAACGACTTTGGTGCTATGCAGCATATACAAGTAAGCATCATTTGTTTCCAGAAGGACTATTTCTTACCGTTTTCACCACAGGACAATTCCGGGTCGGCGGTCATGATTGATCGAAACCGAATAGATGAGCTAGTCTAGCGGTCATCATTTCATATGGACCAATAATTGATGAGCAGCCAGATGGACCGCTTCCAGGAGATGCGCATCTTCGTGCGCATCGTCGAACGCCGCAGCTTCACCCTGGCCGCCGAGGACCTGCAACTGCCCCGCGCCACGGTGACCAATGCCATCAAGCGCCTGGAGACACGGCTGGCCACGCGCCTGCTGGCGCGCACCACGCGCGTGGTTGCCCCCACCCTCGACGGCCAGGCCTATTACGAGCGCTGCGTGCGCTTGCTTGGCGACCTGGCCGAGATGGAGGCCGTGTTCACCCGCACCGAGCCCAGTGGCCTGCTGCGCGTGAACCTGCAGGCCACGCTGGCCCGCCACGTCGTCGCGCCCGCCCTGCCCGCTTTCCTCGCCCGCTATCCGGGCGTCCAGTTGCAGATCGGCGAAGGCGACCGCCTGGTCGACCTGGTGCGCGAGGGCATCGATTGCGTGCTGCGCGTGGGGAACCTGCAGGATTCCTCGATGGTCGCCCAGCAGCTTGCACGCCTGCGCCAGGTGACGTGCGCCAGCCCTGCCTACCTGGACCGCCACGGCCGCCCGCGCAGCCTCGATGACCTCGAAGGCCACCTGGCGGTGCACTACCTGACATCCAGCACCGGCCGCCCCTACCCGCTCGAATTCCTGGTCGGCGGCGCGCTGCGCCAGATCACGCCTCCGGCTTCCGTGTCGGTGACCGGCGCCGACATGTACACCGCCAGCGCCATCGCCGGCCTGGGGCTGGTGCAGGTGCCGCGCTACCGCATCGAGAGCGAGCTGGCCTCCGGTGCGCTGGAAGCCGTGCTGCCCGAACTGCCGCCGCCCGAGCTGCCGGTCTCGGTGCTCTATCCGCAAAGCCGCCAGCTGTCGCCGCGGGTGCGCGTCTTCGTCGACTGGCTCAAGTCCATCTTTGGGCAGGCCACTGATCTTTGAGCGAGCGGGCCGGTGTACCATGGCCGGACCAGCCTTCGCCAGGAGCCTTCGCATGAAAGTGCTTTGCCTGCTGTTCGCCTGCCTGCTCTCCGCCTGCGCCGCCGCCCCGCCCGCCGCACGCATCGTCCCGGATGAAGAAGTACGCCGCCTGATGGCCAGCGAAGGTGTCGAGGGCCTGGCGCTGGCCGTGATCGACCAGGGCCAGGTGAGCAGCGTGCGCACCTGGGGCCGGCGCAACGTCGAGAAAAACCTGCCGCTGCAGCCGCACACCATCATGTACGGCGCCTCGCTCACCAAGCCGGCCTTCGCCTACATGCTGATGCAGCTAGTCGACGAGGGCAAATTGGATCTCGACGCTCCCCTGGCTACCCTGCTGCCGCAGCCCCTGCCCGCCTACGATAAGAAACCCTACGATTTCTCCGACCTGGCCGGCGACGAGCGCTGGCGCAAGCTGACCCCGCGCATCCTGCTCACGCACTCCTCGGGCTTCGCCAACTTCCGCTGGGTCGAGCCGGACAAGAAGCTGCGCTTCCACTTCGATCCGGGCGCGCGCTACGGCTATTCGGCCGAGGGCATGACCATCCTGCAGCTGATCGTCGAGCGCGGCCTGGGCCTGGAGACCGAGCAGGAGATGCAGCGCCGCGTCTTCCAGCGCTTCGGCATGAAGAACACCAGCATGCTGTGGCGGGCTGACTTCGCGAACAACCTCGCCGACGGCTACACGGTGGAGGGCAAGATGATCCCGCACGACGACCGTAGCCGGCCCAGCGCGGCCGGTTCGATGGACACGACCATCGAGGACCAGGCCAGGCTCTGGGCCGGCATCGTACGTGGAGAGGGAGTGAGCGCGGCCTCGCGCGCCGCGATGGTGAAGCCACAGCTGGCCATCACCTCGAACAGCCAGTTCCCGACCCTGGTGCCGGGCCAGGCCGCCTGGCCGCAGCAGCTCGCCGCGGGTCTGGGCCTCGTGACCTTCAGGGACCGCAGCGGGCCGGCCTGGTTCAAGGGCGGCCACGACGACGGCACCGGGAATATGGTGATCTGCCTGGAGAGCGGCCAGCGCTGCGTGGTGATGCTGTCGAACGACGTGCGCGCCGAGCGCATCTACCCCGAGCTGGCGCGCCGCGTGCTGGGCGAGACGGACATGCCGTGGAAGTGGGAATACGGGTGGTACAAGCCGTGAGCGCGGGGGGGCGTAGGGTGGGCGGGTTTCCCGCCCACGCGGTGATAGCTGGCGCTTAAAGTGCCGCTCGCGATGATCTTGTGGCAGGTTGACCGCGTGGGCGGCAGAGCCGCCCACCCTACAAGAGCACAAGCGCCTCCGACGGCTCAGTTGCCGAAGTAGCGCCCCGGCCGATGCCAGGCCATGACCATGCTGCTCATGGCGATCGCGCTCAGCGAAGACCAGCCCACCAGATCCGGCTGCACGATCGACAGCGCCACCAGCAGGATCACGGCGTCGATCGCCACCTGGGTACGGCCGGCATTGATGCCGTACTTCTTCTGCAGCCACAGGGTGACGATGCCGGTGCCGCCCACGCCCGCGCCATGGCGGGCCAGGGCCAGGATGCCCATGCCGCAGAAGGTGCCGCCGCCCAGCGCCGCCACCATCGGGTGGACGTGGCCGATCACCAGGCCGCCCGGCATCAGCTTGAGAAGCAGCATGATGGCGACACTGCCGATCAGGGACTTGATGGTGAAGCGCGCGCCCATGAACAGGTAGCCGAACAGGAAGAACGGCAGGTTGATGAGCATGAACAGCACGCCGACGGAGAGCTCCGTGGTGTACGACACCAGCAGCGAGATGCCGGCCACACCGCCCGTGATCAGGCCCGCGGCCTGGAGCAGCAGCACGCCCATCACGACGAAGAGGATGCCCACGGCGATGCCATAGACGTCATCGAACAGGCTATGCGGCTTGACGGTCACGACGTGGTTTCCTTGCGCGGCCTGCGAAGACAGGGCGCCCTGCATCATCGCACCACCCCGACGCACGCCGAACCAGACGAGCGCACCGGCTGCGCGCCAAATCGGGAAGAAGTCGGGCCGAAGGGGGAAAGATGCTTCATGGTCCTCACAATGCAACAGACGAAGACGCCGCCGCGCATGCCTTGTGAGCATGGCGGCGGCGACAACAAAATCCGGGAATAGTCGGTGTACTACTGCGTACAGGGCCGTATTATTACCTATGTTGCAGCGCAATGAAACTTCGTGTTCCGCATGACAGCCATTCGGGAAACGAATAACTGCTGCGAAACACGAGAATCTTGCTAATAACGCAAACCGGCTCGGCGCCAGGTCTTATTTGTATAGCACTTCCGGCAGCCACATACCGATCGCCGGGAAGGTGTAGAGCAGGATGATCCCCAGGACCTGCAGTTCCATGAAGGGCAGCATGCCGAGGAAGATCTGGTTCAGGGTGACGTGCGGCGGCGACACGCCCTTGAGATAAAAGGCCGACATCGCCACCGGCGGCGACAGGAAGGCCGTCTGCAGGTTCATCGCCATCAGCAGGCCGAAGAACAGCGGATCGATATTGAAGTGTGGCAGCAGGGGCACGAAGATCGGCATGAAGATCACGATGATCTCGGTCCACTCGAGCGGCCAGCCGAGCAGGAAGATGATCACCTGGGCCAGGATCATGAATTCCACCGGCGTCAGGTTCATCCCCAGTACCCAGGCATTGATGATCTCCTGCCCGCCCAGCAGCGCGAACGCGGCCGAGAAGATGCTGGAGCCGACGAAGAGCCAGCACACCATGGCCGTGGTCTTGGTCGTCAGGTGGGCCGACTCGCGCAGCAGGTTGACATTGAACCTGCGGTAGGCGATCGCGAGGATCAGGCCTCCGAAGGCCCCCATCGCCGCCGCCTCGGTGGGCGTCGCCAGCCCGAACACGATGCTGCCCAGGACCGCCAGGATCATCAGCGCCAGCGGGAACAGGGAGCCGAGCAACATCTTGAAGATTTCCAGCCGCGCGAAGTTGAAGTAAAGGTAGAAGGCCGCGAGCAGGACGACGCCCGCCGCGAGCACGATCCACCAGGTCCTGGACGCGGGCCTGGCCACCGGCTCCACGGCGGGCGCCGGGACCACGCCAGCCGTCGCCTGCTGTGCCACGACCGGCGCAGCAGCGGGGACGGCCTCGCCTTCCACCGGCGGCTCTTCCAGGCCACCCTCGACCGGCGGCTCCTCGAGCCCGCCCGTGACGCTGCTGGCAAAGGGGTCGAGCTCCTGCTGCGCCCCCATTTCGACCAGCTCCGTCTGCGGCGCCAGCGGCGCCGTGACGATGCGGTAGCTCAGTCCCATGATGGCCGCAAAGGCGAGCGCCGGCAGCAGCGCGACGAAGAGCTGCGAGCGCGCCGTGCGCCGGTGCTCGGGCACGCGCAGCGCGCCCATCAGGCCACCGAGGGCCGTCCTCCGATGGGCGTTCGGAATGGCCTGGGTATAGGCCGGCAGGGTGACGATCCGCTCCTCGGCTGGAAGCGGGGGCGCCATGTTGGGGCGCAGCTTGGCGATCAGGAGCACGTAGCCGACGTAGAGCGTGGCCAGCATGATCCCCGGGAAGAAGGCCCCCGCATACAGCTGGACCACCGAGACCCCGGCCGTCGCGCCGTACACGATCAGGAGCACCGAGGGCGGGATCAGGATGCCCAGGCAGCCGCCCGCCGTGATGCAGCCGGCCGACAACTGCGTGCTGTAGCCGGCCTTGAGCATGGCCGGCAGCGCCAGCAGCCCCATGAGCGTGACCACGGCCCCGACGATGCCGGTGGCGGTGGCGAAGATGGCGCAGGTGACGATGGTGGCCACGGCCAGCGAACCGGGCACGTTGGCCATCGCCAGGTGCAGGCTCTTGAACAGGCGCTCGATCAGGTTGGCGCGCTCCACCAGGTAGCCCATGAAGATGAACAGCGGGATCGAGATCAGGACGTCGTTCGCCATCACCGAATAGGCCCGCTGCACCATCAGGTCGAGCGTGCGCTGCACCGCCAGGTCCGGCTCGGTGCCGTGGAAGGCGAACCAGGCGAACAGCACGCCCATGCCCATCAGGGTGAAGGCCGTCGGAAAGCCCAGCATGATGGCCACCACCACCAGGGCCAGCATCAGGAGTCCCAGGTGGCCGTTCGTCATGTCGGCGGGGGCCGGCATCAGGATGAAGACGCCGATCACGATCGCGAGCAGGATCGAGAGGCCGAACCAGATTTCCTTCCTCATCGCGCGCGCTCCTCGCTGCTGACCTGCGCCTTCAGTTTATCCACATCGACCTCCTCGACGTCGGCTTCGCGCGGCGGCCAGGCGCCCTCCTTCAGGCAGGCGATGCAGCGCACGATCTCCACTAATCCCTGCAGCAGGAGCAGCGCGCCCGACAGGGGAATCACCATCTTGAAGGGATACAGCGGCGGGCCGTTGGCGGTGAGCGTGGAGTGCTCGCGGATGGCGAAGGATTCGGCGGCATAGGTATAGCCGGCCCACACCAGGGCGACCACGCCGGGAATGAAGAACACGAAGTACAGGATCAGGTCCAGGCCCGCCTGCAGGCGCGGCGGGAAGAAGCTGTACAGCACGTCGCCGCGCACGTGGCCGTTCTTGGCCAGGGTGTAGGCGCCGGCCATCATGAAGGCGGCGCCGTACATCATGATCATCAGGTCGAAGGCCCAGGGATTGGGGGTGTTCAGGACGTAGCGCGCAAACACTTCCCAGCTGATGAGGAAGGTGAGCGCCACGATCAGCCAGGAGAAGGCCTGGCCGACCCAGCTGCTGAGCCGGTCGACGAAAAACAGAATGTTCTGCATGAAGCTGCTCCGGTCGCGATGTGGATGCCGTAGGGTGGACGGCTACGCCGTCCGCGCGTTCGACTCCCGGACGCGCTGTGACGACACATTCTCTTGCTGAACGCGCGGACGGGGGACCCGTCCACCCTACGAAAAGCGTTACGCCTTGGTTGGCGCCTTGCGACCGAAGTAGTGGTTATAGGCCATGCGACGCGGATTGTTGGTGTCCATGTCCCACTTCACCGCCCGCTCCGCGAAGGCCCGCATCGAGGCCTCGACCTTGCGGAACAGCGGATTGTCCGCGCCCTTCTTCTTGACCACCTCGTCCCACACCGCCAGCTGCGCCTGCAGCAGCGCGTCCGGGGTCTTGTAGAACTTCACGCCGTTCTTCGACTGCAGCTCGCGGTAGTCCTTCGAATAGCGGTCGACCGCCTTCCAGGACATGTCCGAGGACGCCGCCTCGACCGCGTTCTCGATGATCGCCTTCATCTTGGCCGGCAGCGCGTTGTACTTGGTCTTGTTGAAGGTGACCTCGAACTGCTCGGAGCTCTGGTGGAAGCTTTGCAGCATGCAGATCTTGGACACGTCCGGGAAGCCGAGCACGCGGTCCGAGCTGGCGTTGTTGAACTCCGCCCCGTCGAGCAGGCCGCGGTCCATGGCCGGCACGATCTCGCCGGCCGGCAGCGCGTTCACAGCCGCGCCCATGGCGGTGAACATGTCGATCGCCAGGCCATTGGTGCGGAACTTCAGGCCCTTCAGGTCTTCGCGTTTGGTGATGGCTTTCTTGAACCAGCCGAGCGGCTGGGTCGGCATCGGGCCGGTGAGGAAGGAGACGACGTTGGCGCCGATCCCGTTGTACAGCTCGGCCAGCAGCTCCTTGCCGCCGCCGTACTTGTGCCAGGCGAGCACCATGTTCGCGTCCATGCCGTAGGCCGGGCCCGAGGTCCACAGCGCGATCGCGGCCTGCTTGCCGTAGTTGTAGCCCATCACGCCATGGCCGCCATCCAGGGTGCCCTTGGAGACCGCGTCCAGCAGGCCAAAGGCGGGGACGACGGCGCCGGCGGGCAGCACCTCGATTTTCAGTTCGCCGCCGGTCATGTCGTTGACCTTCCTGGCGAAGTCGAGCGCGTACTCGTGGAAGATGTCCTTGCTGGGCCAGGTGCTCTGGAAGCGCATCTGCTTGGGCGTCTGCGCGCTTGCAATCATCGGGGCCGCCAGTGCGGTGCCTGCGGCGGCTCCCAGGAATTTCCTGCGGGTGGATTGCTTCGACTCTTTGCTACCCTTCTTCATCGTCTGTCTCCTGTCTCGTTTTGTATGAACCACGGATGAGATGCATGGGTGAAATCGGTACGCGCGCGACGGTTATTGGTGCAGATACCTCCTGGATAGAATGGATGTCGGAATATCGATCTTGTACGTACGGCAGGATCGGCCTGTTTTATTGCCGTGTCAAGAAGCAACTCTGCGGAAGCTCCCCTGACAATTCTGCGGTCGGTCTACTTTTGCAAGACCACGATCCCCGACTGGTGCTTCGAGAACAGCACCATGGCCATGCCCAGCAAGGTGCGCATGCCGGGGATTCGCAGCAGCCGGCCGAGCATGCCGTGCGATTTGCGGCGGTACAGCGAGATGTAGAGATAGGAGGCGCGCGGCACGACGTTGAACGTGCGGAAGCCCACCTTCTTCGCGCTGCGGATGATCTTCGCCGGATGCATGTCGCGCTCGGTGACGCCGAATTCGGCGATGACGGCGGCCGAACGGCGCTCGTGCCCCCAGCCCGGTTCCGAGGTGATGACCATCCCGCCCGGCTTGAGCGCGCGGTAGGCGCTGGCCAGGGCGCTCGTCTCGTCGACCGCATGGTGCAGGCAATCGAAGAAGACGACGATGTCGAATTCCTCCTTGAACTGGAGCGATTCGTAGTCCCCTACGACGAAGTCGAGGTTCGCAATCCCCTGCGCCTCCTTCATCCTGCGCCCCGCCTCGATCGCCTCCGGCACCAGGTCCGTGCCGACCACCTCGTAGCCGCGCTTGGCGAACAGCACGCTGGTCCAGCCGGTGCCGCAGCCCATGTCGAGCAGGCGCCCGCCTTCCGGCATCATCCCCATCATCGCCCCGAGCTCCATCAGATAGAGGCCGCATTGCGCGTCGGACCAGGGTTTATGCGTGGCGTGCTGCATGCCGTCGGCGCCAATGTTCTTGAAGTAGTCGTACTCGCCTTGTGTTGCCATCGTGGTCCGGTCAGCTTAAAAAGTGCGGAGTGTACAAGGCGAGAGTTACGTGAACATTAAGTTTCGCAGGATGACCATCACTTTATTGATGTTGCATAAGCCTGGCCTAGACGGTCGGAACGGTGCCGCCGTCGATCACGAACTCGGCGCCATGGACCGAGGCCGCCAGCGGCGACAGGAGAAAGGCGACCAGCTCGGCGACCTCCTCCGGCCTGCCGGGGCGGCCGATCGGAATGCCGCCAAGTGAAGCCATGAGTTGTTGCCTGGCGTCGTCCGCGCTGCCGCCGCCGTGCTGCGCCAGGCGCTCGATGAATGCCTGCGCCGCGGTGGTTTCAATGAAGCCCGGCGCCACGCTGTTGACACGGATGCCCTGGGGACCGAATTCGTTGGCCAGCGATTTGCTGTAGTTGCTGAGGGCCGCCTTGGCGGCGGCGTAGGCGACCGTGGACTCGAACAGGGGAAGGCGCCGCTGGATCGAGGTGATGTGGACGATGGCGCCACTACCGCGTTCCATCATCGCGGGCAGGAAGGCGCGGTCCAGGCGCACGGCGGACATCAGGTTGGCCTGCAGCGCCGCATCCCACAGCTCGTCGGTCAGCGCCAGCGCGCCGCCGCCTGGCGCCGACGAGCCGCCCACATTATTCACCAGGAAGTCGAGGTAGCCGAATTCGCGCCGCACCACGCCGGCGACATGGGCCGCGCCCGCGCTCGTCGCCACGTCCGCTTCGATGTAGCGGACCGCCGGCAGCGGGCCTTCCGGCGCGCGGCGGGCGGTCGCGATCACGATCGCGCCGTCCTGCACCAGCCGGCGCACGATGGCCTCGCCCATGCCCTTGGTGCCGCCGGTAACGAGGGCGTGCTTGCCCTGGAAGGAATAGGCGCTCATGCCGTCACCTCCAGCGACTGGATGCCACCGTCCTGCAGCAGGAAGTGGAAGTCGAGCGCGATCGGGCTGCCCGGGAATGTGCCGCGCACGGTGGCGCGGACGACGTGCGCATCGCCCGCCTGGACCACGCCGGTCGGTTCCATCGTCGACTGGTAGCGGGCGACGTAGTCGCTGGCCCAGGCGGCGATTTCCTCGCGGCCGCGGCGCAGGTGGCCTTCGTCGAAGACCTTGGCATCGGGGTTGAAGGCAGCCGCGATGCGTTGCGGATCCATGGCGTTGTTGGCGGCGACAAAGTTGGCGATCGCTTGATGCAGTTTGTTCATGTCAGTCTCCCAGAAAAAGGTGTGCAGCCAGTGTAGGTTCAGGCATCATTGCGAAAAAGAACCATAATGGACATGCGCCATGAACCAACAGTTCACAATCAGATAAGATGAGTTCCCTGGACCTCATCCGCCTGTTCCTGGCCGTTGCCGAGGAGCGCAGCTTCACCCTGGCCGCCCGGCGCCTGAACATCACGCCGACGGCGGTCAGCAAGGGCGTACGCGCGCTGGAGAAGCAGCACCGCGTCGCGCTCTTCGTCCGCACGACCCGCAGCGTCGCGCTGACCGAAGCGGGAGCGAGCCTGCAAGCGGCCATCAAGCCGGCGGTCGGCCAGATCGACGACGCGTTCAGCGAGCTGGCGCGCCACCAGAGCCGCCCGTCCGGCCACCTGCGCATCACCGCACCGCGCACCTTCGGCTTTCTCGTGGCGCGCCACCTGGTGCCGCGCATGCGCGCCGCCTATCCGGACATTACCTTCGACCTGTCGCTCGACGACGGCCTGTCTGATCTGGTGACGGAGGGACTGGACGCCGGCATCCGGCTGGGACAGGCGATCGCGCAGGACATGGTGGCCATTCGTCTCAGCCAGCCCCTGTCATGGTCGATCGTGTCGGCGCCCGGCTACTTCGACAAGGCCGGCGTTCCCGAACGCCCGCAAGACCTGCTGCGGCACCAGGCACTGCGCTACCGCTTCACCACCGCGAGCCGCCTGCCGCCATGGCGCCTGAACGGGCATGACGGCGAACTGCTGCTCGACATCGATGGCCACCTCACCGCCAACGACACGCAGATGCTGGCCGAATGGGCGCGTCAGGGACTGGGGATTGCCTACCTGCCGGATCTCGAGATCGCAGAAGACGTGCGCAGCGGACGCCTGGTCCGGGTGCTGACGCAATTCGTCCCCGAGACGTCCGGCCTCTTCCTCTACTTCCCTATGCGCACTCAGCACCAGCCCAAGGTGCGTGCGCTGATCGAGCAGGTTTCACTGCTCGCCCGTGAAGGCGCCTTTGACGTGCGTTGCGAGGGTTAGCGCGACTCACCTGTCTCCACGACGATGTCGACAAGAAGTCGCGCACGATTGCCAACCGGACAGCTGAGCTCATGGAGGTTTGCTAGTATTGCTTCTTTGATTGGAGGCAACAATTGGCCATCACTGCAACTGCCCCAGGCGTCTCCGCCAGCATCACCGCGCGGCGGCCCTCCTGGGCCGACATGAGGAAACACTATCCTGACAAGAACATCAGGACAGAAGTGCTGTACGATACGATGATCGGCGGCAGGTTCAAGGGCGCATACAAGCTGGCGGCGTACGAAAACACCTGCGCCGTGCGCATGTCGTACGCACTCAACCGCAGCGGACTCAAGATGGGAGAAGCGCCCAGCACCGACGGCAGCCCGAAGGGCGCCGACGGCTACCGGTACTGGATCCGGGTGTCGGACCTGAAACCGCACCTGATCAAGCAGTTCAAGGGCGCCGACGAAGAACTGACCCTCCCCACCATCCCGGCTTCCATGATCGGGAATGTCCCTGCCATGCGGGAGAAGTATTCGAAACGCCGCGATCTGGCACAGGCCTGGCTCGACACCAAGCTGGCGGGTCGCAACGGCATCGTCGTGTTCGATGTGACCGGCTGGGGGAACGCGTCCGGACACTTCACGCTCTGGGACGGTAAGGCGAAGTCGCTGGCCTATGCCAATGGGCACGACAGTCCCGCCGACAATACCTACTACTTCTGGCTGACCAAGCTCGAAGAGGATAAGGATGGCAACCAGTGGCTTGTCCAGGTGTCCTCGATCAAGTTCTGGGAGCTGAAATGATGCTGCACATCGGCGTCCTGCTCGCGGCCATGCTGTTCACCACACCCGCCGAGGCAGCGGACGCTTGTCCGGAGAAAGGTGAGAATACCGAATGGGCGGCAAGCTGCTTCGAGGCGAACAAGGGCGGCCGGCGACTCAAGCCGCAGTATGTCAAACATCTTCGCTTCGACCGCAGCGGCCATGCGACGCTCGTGATCATCGAGCCGAGGGAGGTGGTGGCGGTGAACCGGCAAGGCAAAGTCGTCGTGCCGGGCATCCGGTATACGGGTGACTTCGATTTCCGGGATGCGGAGGGTGGCATCGCGCGCTTCGAGACCACCCCGACTACGCCGGGAAGCAAGGCCAGGCCACAATGCGGTTACTTCGATAGCCGGAGCTTTCGCATCGTCATTCCGGCCGAGTACGCCCAATGCATGCCCTTTGCCAAGGGCGAAGCGATCGCTTGCAAGGACTGCGTGTCGGTCTGCACGGAGCCGGAATGCCAGCACAGCCTCCTGATGGATGGCGAAGGCGTCGCTCTCGGGCCTGACGGCACCATCCGCAGGCGTTTCAAACTGCCCGACATGAAGACGGCCTGTGCAGAACCCGGCAGCGCGGAGAGCAAGGCCTACGAGTACACAGGCCCCAGCATGCACTGTATTCTGAAGAGTTACAACCCATTCAAATAGTTATCACGAGTTCACATGGCACGAGAAATCATCCGGCAAGGGGATCGAACCGATCACGGCGGCACTGTGATCGAAGGATCCGTGACCGATATCTGTCACGGCAAGCCGATCTCCTATATCGGACACAAGGTGTACTGTCCCCGGTGCGGCGGCGACTACCCCATCGTCGAAGGCGTGCTGACGACCACCATTTTCGGCAAGGGCGTCGCCGTGGCCGGCATGAAGACCTCCTGCGGCGCATCGCTCATTCCGTCGCAGTTCACCGACACGGTGGAATGGGCTGGAGGCGGGGGCGGCGCTGTGAACGCGGGGACAGCCGCAGCCGCCGCCCTCGCGCCGGGTGCGGCGCAGGAACTGGCATCTTCGCTGGCCGGAGAGGATACGTCGGACGAAGCCCCCGCGAGGAAGATCACGCGCATGTATTGGTCGTATGGCCCCGACGAGACGCCCGTCAGCGATGTCTCGCGCCATTACGTCGACCTGAACCTGCACATCGAGACCAAAAACTATTCGGCGGGCGACACCGCCGTGGTGGTCATCAGGAACGACGATGAGACCGAACTGACCGGCGGCGCGCCCACGCTGGAACTGCAAGCAACGGTCGGTGCGGACGGCACTGCCAAACTGAGCAATGTGTTCCGCAACAGGACGGTGGAAATCGGGATGTTTGCCTAGAGAATGCCGTCGCACAAAAGAAACCCCAGTCTGGGGCTCTCGTTCAGCATGCTTTGGCGGAAGCGGTGAGATTCGAACTCACGAACGGGTTCCCCCGTCGGCAGTTTTCAAGACTGCTGCCTTCAACCACTCGGCCACGCTTCCTGTGAGGAAGCAGCATTATACATAAATCATCAACGCCGGTCAGGACAATCAGGCCACCAGCAGCCAGTTCTCCCGCAGGCAGCGCTCGAAGTCGAAGGCCGGCAGCGGCTTGCTGTACAGGTAGCCCTGCACCTCGTCACAGCCCGCCTCGCGCAGGAAGTCCAGCTGCTCCACGGTCTCCACGCCTTCCGCAATCACGCGCAGTCCGAGCTGGCGCGCCATGCTGATGATGGTCCCCGCGATGGCGCAATCGCTGCCGTCCACCGGAATCCCGGTCGTGAACGAGCGGTCGATCTTGAGCGTATCGATCGGGAAGCGCTTCAGGTAAGACAGGCTCGAATATCCCGTCCCGAAATCGTCCAGCGACAGCGCCACGCCCAGCTTGTTGATATGGTCCATGATGCCGGTCACGCGCTCGAAGTCGTGCATCAGCGTGCTCTCGGTGATCTCCAGCTCCAGCCACGACGGGTCGAGCTGATAGCGCGCCAGGGTATCGGCCACGCGTTCCGGCAGCGAGGCCGTGAACTCGCGCGCCGACACGTTCACCGCCAGGCGGAACGGCGGCACACCCGCACGCTGCCAGATCGCCGCCTGCGCGCAAGCCTGCTCCAGCACCCACTCGCCCACCTGCACGATCAGCCCCGTAGTCTCGGCCAGCGGAATGAATTCGCTCGGCGGCACGATGCCGCGGGTCGGATGCACCCAGCGCACCAGGGCCTCGGCGCCGACGATGCGATCGCTGCCGATCTCGAACTTCGGCTGGTAATACAGGATCAGCTCACCGTTGCCCAGCGCCTGGCGCAGGCCCGATTCGATGCGCATGCGTTCCTGCATGCCCTGGTTCATGTCCTGGCTGTAGAAGGCCACGCTGCGGTCCGGGTTCGCGGCCGCCTGCTTGGCCCGCTCCATCGCGATGTCGGCCAGGCCCAATAGGGTCTCGGCATCGCTGCCATCCTGCGGATACACGCTGATGCCGATACTGGCGCCCACGCGCAGGTCGTGGCCGCCGATCAGGAAGGGCGCGTCCAGGGCCAATTGCAGCTTCTGCGCCACCGTGGTCGCCTCGAAGTGCTGGCGGATGTCGAACAGGCCCACCGCGAATTCGTCGCCCGACAGGCGCGCCACCACGTCTTCGTCGCGCAGGGTGTCGCGCACGCGCTGGGCCACCTGGCGCAGCAGCTCGTCGCCGATGCGGCGGCCGAGGGTGTCGTTGATGCGTTTGAAGCGGTTCAGGTCCATGAACAGCACGCAGCCGGAGGCTTCGTTGCGCTGCGCGACCATCAGGGCCTGGTCGACCAGGCGCGCGAACAGGGTGCGGTTCGGCAGGCTGGTGAGTTCGTCGTAATAGGCCAGGTGGTGCAGCTGTTCCTCGGCCTGTTTGCGTTCGGTGATGTCGGTGAGATAGGCGATCAGCCCGATCGGGCGTTCGGCCAGGTCGCGCAGCGGAGACAGCGACAGGCTGGCCCAGAACACTTCGCCCGATTTTTTACGGCGCTTCACTTCCATCATGCGCCCGCCCTGCTCGGCAAAAGCGTCCGGCATGTCTTCGTCTTCGTCCGCGTACAGGAAGAGGATGTTGCGGCCGATGGCTTCCAGGCCCGTGTAGCCGAACAGCTCTTCGGCGCCGCGGTTCCAACTGGTGATGTAGCCCATCTGGTCCATCGTCAGGACCGATTCGTGGATCTGGTCGAGGATTTGCGACTGGTGCGCCAGCTGCGCTTCCATCTGCGCATAGGCGTGGGTGGAGCGCTGGGCAAGCGAGTGCACCTGCATCAGGGAGGCCGTCAGGTGCGCCAGGCCTTCGAGCTGGCGCGCGTCGTCCACCGTGTAGCTGCCGCGCCCCGCCACCTCGTAGATGCCGAACTGCTCGGACACGCCGGCCACGACCTGGCGCAGCACGGGGCCGGGGCCGAAGGGCGCGGCGACGCCAGCGCCCGGGACGAATCGGCCGCGCGAACTATTCAGCAGGCCGGCTGCGGCGCCGCCCAGGGCGGCATGGAGGGTGTCGCCACGCAGGCGCAGCACTGCATCGCACACTGCACTGGAGGCGCCGACAAAGTCGAGCGATGTATGGGCGGAAACCAGTGCGTGCATATTAGACATTACGGCCTACCTGGATTGCCCAATGATAGGCGTTCAATTGGCTGTGCCACCAGGCGGTGGGGCTGATGCCGGCGTCGATCAGCTCCTGCTCCGTGGGACGAATCTCCGCCAGGCGCAGCCAGCTCCCCAATGGCCCCGTGTGGTGCAGGAGCGCATCGGCGACGTTTGGCGGCAGGTGGAGGTCGGCGACGATGTCCTGCATCGGCATCTGCAGCAGGCGGTCGAGGAGAGAAAACACGCCGGTCATGAAGGCCACGTCGCAGTCGTCGCGCTCCCCGCCGGCTTCCTTGCACAAGGCTTCCAGCTGGGCGCCGCGGCGCGCCGCCAGCGGCAGCAGCAGGTTCGGCAGGCCGTCAGGCTGCTGGCGCGCGTACAGCAGCAGTTGCAGCCAGCGCTGCAGCTGGCGCCGGCCGAGCAGGCTGATGGCCTGGTTGAAGCTGGTGATCTGGGAGCTGATCGCGAAGGCCGCCGAATTCACGAGTTTCAGCAGGTGGAAGGACAGGGCCGGGTCCTGCTTGAGCTGGTTCTCGATCTCGCGCGAGTCGGCGTCGCGCGCCAGCAGGCCGAGCAAGGTCAGGATGCGCTTGCGCGAGCTGCCGTCGCCGCCCTGCCCCGCCAGCACCGGGTCGTAGGGATAGTCGCCGCTGATCCAGTCGAAGCCGGCCATCTCGCATTCGCCGAAGCGCTGGGCGCTGTCGACGTGATGTGCAAGGTGGGGGCCGAACAGGGGGACCAGGCGGCCCGGCGGCGGTGCATCGACGCTGCAATCGCGCGACACGGTCCGCAGCGCGGGCGGGACGGTCACGCCCTCAGGGGCGTCGCCATCGAGCCAGATGCGGTAGCCGATTTCATGGAGTTCGCTCAGGCGGCGCGCCACGCCATCCTGGGCCAGCGCGCTTGCCGCCACCACGAAGCCGATGCGGTTGGCCGGCAGCAGTGCCATTAGCGGCGGGGTGAGCGGAGCAGGATGGTCGAGCATCAGGAGGCCGTCCAGCGGCGCGATCGCGGTCAGGAGGTCGGGTGAGCCGAACACCGTCTGCAGCGCCTGCGGCGTCGGGGCGCCGCCCTCTACCCGCAGGCACAGCGCAACCCACTCGTTCTGCCCATTGGCGACCGGGTCGATTGCTACCAGCGGAAATGGGTGTGGGTCCAGCTCGGCCATTGTCGAGGCTTCTCAATGATATTCAGTCAATCTTATTGTAGTGCTTATCAGAAAGCAACACCTGCATTGCTCTACGGACACTAATGTGCAGACTTTAGGGTCCGGCGTGTTGTATTGCGTAGCGAATCAGCTCGGCCTGGCCCTCGATGCCGAGCTTGCGCTTGATGTTCAGGCGGTGGGTTTCGACCGTGCGGACCGACAGGTCGAGTTCGCGGGCGATGCCCTTGTTCGACTGGCCGGCCGCGATGAAGCGCAGGATTTCCTGCTCGCGGGAGGTGAGGCCTTCGCCATAGCCGGAGGCCGCCGCCGGCGGGCTGGCCAGCTGGCGCGCCAGGGCGGCGCTGTAATAGATGCCGCCGCCCATGACGGTATCGATCGCCAGCACGATGTCCTTGCCCGGCGCGTCCTTCAGCACATAGCCGCGCGCGCCGGCCTGGATGGCCTGGGTCACGTACTCGGGCCGGTCGTGCATGGACAGCATCAGCACCGCGATGCCGGGAAAGCGCTCCGTCAGGCGGGCGGTGGCTTCGATGCCGCTGGTATTGCTCCCGCCGCGCATGTTCACGTCCATCAGCACCAGGTCGGGCTGCAAGGCCCCGGCCTGTTCCAGCGCCTCTTCGGCGGACCCCGCCTCGCCCACCACGCGCAGGCGCGGCGCCGCTTCCAATCTGGCGCGCAGGCCGTCGCGTACCAGGGGGTGGTCGTCCACCAGCAGGATGTTGATGTCTCGTTCGCTCATGCGTGTTCCTCGAGGTCGATACTGGCCACCACGCGGGTTCCCAGGGGGCTGGAGGCGATCTCCAGGCGTCCGCCGATCGCTTCCATCCGCTCCATCATATTGCGCAAGCCGATTCCGCGCTGCGGGTGGACCGCCACGCTGTCGGCATCGAAGCCCTCGCCGTCGTCGCGGATCGTCAAGGTGAGGCAGCGGCCGCGCCGCACCAGGGACAGGTCGATCACGCGCGCGCCGGCGTGGCGTTCGGCGTTCGTCAGGGCTTCCTGGGCGATGCGGAACAGCACCGTGCCCGCCGTCTCGGGCAGCGCGTCGACCGCGCCCTCGACCCGGAAGCGCACCGGCGTGCCGCTGTGGCGGTGCGATTCGCTGGCCAGGTGGTCGAGCGCCGGGGCCAGGCCCAGGTCGTCCAGCAGGGCCGGACGCAGGTCGTGCGAGATGCGCCGCACCTCGCCCAGCACGCATTTCACCTGCTCCACCGTGCGCTCCAGGCCCTCCTTGCCGGCCTGCTGCTGGGCCGCATCGCCGCCCAGGCGGATGATGCCGGCTTCCAGCTGCAGCTTGACCGAGACCAGGGCCTGGCTGATCCCGTCGTGCAGATCGCGCGAGAGGCGCGCCCGCTCCTGCTCCTGCGAGTCGACCACGCGCTGGGCCAGAGCCTTCAGCTTGGCGTCGGCCACGCGCAGCTCGCGCAGATTCAGCACCAGGCCGCCGGCGGCCACCGCACTGGAGGCCAGGATCGCCAGGCCGGCGATCCACAACAGGGTCTCGTCGATATTGCGCGACTGCTGGGCGTCGATCTGGGTCAGGGCGTTTTCCACGTCGTCGAGGTAGATGCCGGTACCCATCATCCAGCCCCAGTTCGCCACCGGCACCACGTAGCCGAGCTTGGGCGCCTGCCGGTTCGAAGAGGGCTTGGCCCAGGTGTAGCGGTGGAAGCCCCCGCCGTTTTGTGCGCGCTCGATCAGGCGGCGGATGGTGGGCACGCCGTTGGCGTCCTGCCAGTCCCACATGTCGCGGCCGACCAGCTCGGGCTGGCGCGGGTGCATCAGGCTCTTACCCTTCATGTCGTACACGAAGAAGTAGCCGTCGTCGCCGAAGCTGAGCGCGCCGAGGATGCGCTTGGCTTCCTCCAGGGTGTCGGGGTCGTTGCGGCCGGAGCGGACCAGGTGGCCGATCGACTGGCTGGCCAGGGCCACGTAGTGGCGCAGCTCGGCCTCCTTGCTGGCCAGGTAGGCGCGCTGGATGGTGGCGCGCTGCTGCCGGGCCAGGTCGACGGCCTGCTGGCGCACGAACAGGGCGATGGCGCACAGGGCCACGATCAGGGGGGCGATCGCGAGGACGATCACCTTTTGTCTAAGTTTCATTCGTTCTTCGTAGGGTGGGCGGGTCCTCCCGCCCACGCGGTCAACGCACGGATGCGAACCACGGAGCGGGCCCGGAAACGTCATTTGACCGCGTGGGCGGGGGACCCGCCCACCCTACGGACCAGCATTCTAAGCTGCGGCAGACTCTTCGGCCTACGTACTACTACGCAGCCACTGCGTAATCATGCGCTTGTCGTGCTGATAATGATGCAACATACTTTGCGCTAGCCTGTCCAAAAATCCGCCCGCATCAGGCCGTTCGCATGCGGGATACAACAAGTTGTCAATCCATCCTCGGAGGAGCACCATGAAACGAATGTCGAGCATGCTCGGCTGGATCGCGCTATCGATCCTCGGCGCCTTTTCGCTCGGGTTCATCGCGGTCAAACGCGGCGAAACCATCAATGCGATCTGGATCGTCGCCGCGGCGGTCTGCGTCTACCTGATCGCCTACCGCTTCTACAGCAAATACATCGCCTACAAGGCGCTGGGCCTGGACCCGACGCGCCAGACCCCGGCCTACAAGTATAACGACGGCCTGGACTACGTCCCGACCAATAAATACGTGCTGTACGGCCACCACTTCGCCGCGATCGCCGGCGCGGGTCCGCTGGTCGGCCCGGTGCTGGCCGCCCAGATGGGCTACCTGCCCGGCATGATGTGGATCCTGGCAGGCGTCGTCTTCGCCGGCGCCGTCCAGGACTTCATCGTGCTGTTCATGTCGACCCGCCGCGACGGCCGTTCGCTCGGTGACCTGATCAAGTCCGAGATGGGCGAGATCCCCGGCCTGATCGCCCTGCTCGGCTGCTTCATGATCATGGTGATCATCCTGGCCGTGCTGGCGCTGATCGTCGTGAAGGCGCTCACCGGCTCGCCATGGGGCTCCTTCACCGTGATGGCCACCATCCCGATCGCCCTCTTCATGGGCCTGTACTCGCGCTATGTGCGCGTGGGCCGCATCGGCGAAGTCTCGATCATCGGCTTCGTGCTGCTGATGCTGGCCATCATCGGCGGCCAGTGGGTGCACGACTCGCCGACCTGGGGTCCGGCCTTCACCTTCACCGGCACCGAACTGACCTGGATGCTGATCGGCTACGGCTTCGTGGCCTCCGTGATTCCCGTGTGGCTGCTGCTGGCGCCGCGCGACTACCTGTCGACCTTCCTCAAGATCGGCACCATCGTCGCCCTCGCCATCGGCATCGTGATCGTCGCGCCTGAGCTGCGCATGCCGGCCGTGACCAAGTTCATCGACGGCACCGGTCCGGTGTGGTCGGGCAACCTGTTCCCCTTCCTGTTCATTACGATTGCCTGCGGCGCCGTCTCCGGCTTCCACGCGCTGATCTCCTCGGGCACCACGCCGAAGATGATCGAGAACGAAACCCACGCCCGCTTCATCGGCTACGGCGGCATGCTGATGGAATCCTTCGTGGCCATCATGGCCCTGGTGGCAGCCGCCACCATCGACCCGGGTGTCTACTTCGCCATGAACAGCCCGGCCGCCGTGCTGGGCACCACCGCGCAGTCGGCTGCCCTGGCCGTGTCGAACATGGGCTTCGTGATCACGCCCGAGACCCTGGAGCAGATGGCCAGGGACGTCGGCGAGCACACCATCATCTCGCGCGCCGGCGGCGCACCGACCCTGGCGGTGGGCATGGCCCACATCCTGTCGAACGTGGTGGGCGGCCAGGCCATGATGGCCTTCTGGTACCACTTCGCGATCCTGTTCGAGGCCCTGTTCATCCTGACCGCGGTGGACGCGGGCACCCGCGCCGGCCGCTTCATGCTGCAGGATCTGCTGGGCGCTTTTGCCCCGTCGCTGAAGAAAACCGACTCGCTGCCGGCCAACCTGCTGGCGACGGGCCTGTGCGTCGCGGCCTGGGGCTACTTCCTGTACCAGGGCGTGGTCGATCCGCTGGGCGGCATCAACACCCTGTGGCCGCTGTTCGGCATCGCCAACCAGATGCTGGCCGCCGTCGCGCTGACCCTGGGCACCGTCGTGCTGTTCAAGATGAAGCGCGCGCAGTACGCCTGGGTCACCATCGTGCCGACCATCTGGCTGCTGGCCTGCACCCTGACCGCCGGCTGGCAGAAAGTATTCTCGGCCGATCCGAAGGTCGGCTTCCTGGCCCACGCCAACAAGTTCCAGGCTGCGCACGACGCCGGCACGGTGCTGGCGCCGGCCAAGACCGTCGAGCAGATGGAACGCATCATCTTCAACGACTACGTCGATGCGACCCTGGCGGGCTTCTTCATCATCGTGGTGCTGGCGGTGGTCGTCTATGGTGTCCGTACCATCCTCGCCTCGCGCTCGAGCAGCGGCCCGACCGCGAAGGAGACCCCGTACGTCGCCATGCCTGGCGCACAGGTGCAGTAATGTTCGGCGCGCTGTTAGATGCCGGCAAGACGGCAGGCAAGTACCTCGGGCAAAGCATGCGCCTGATGGTCGGCCTGCCCGAGTACGACACCTATGTGTCGCACATGGAAAGGACCCATCCGGACCAGACGCCGATGACCTACGAGGAGTTCTTCCGCGAGCGCCAGGAAGCGCGCTACGGCGGGAAGCGGGCGACGTGCTGCTGATGGCGGCGCACTGAACGAAGAAGGGACGCTGCGGCGTCCCTTTTTCATGGAGCAGAAATAAGCTAGTGCTCGTAGGGTGGGCAATTCTTTGCCCACGCGTTCAAGTGGCAGGGGCGTCGCCTCGTTGCATCCGTGAGTTGAACGCGTGGGCGGAGGACCGCCCACCCTACGAAGGACCTTAAATTAACGGCATTAGGCGCTCATGCGTCCCTTTTTTCATGGAGCAGGACGGGAAACGCCATGGCGGCAAGAAGCCGGTCATGATCCTGGTCGGCCCCGGCACGGCGTCCGCCGGCGAAGACTTCGCGTACACGATGCAGGCTTTGAAACGCGCCACCGTGATCGGCGAGCGGACCTGGGGTGGCGCCCACCCCACGCAAGCGTATCAACTTGGCGCGCATTTCTTTGCATGGATACCCAAGCAACGCACCATCAGTCCGATTACCGGCAGCAACTGGGAAGGCGTGGGCGCCACCCCGGATGTCGTCGTAGCGCAGGAAAGCGCGCTTGCGGTGGCGAGGGACCTGATCCGGCGCCGGATGCGCGAAAGCGCCCCGCTGGTCGCTGCAGTCAGCCACTGACAGCAGCGTGCGTGCGCGCACGCGACAATTCCGCCCAGACACGCAGTTGACCTCCCTCAACGCCCCTCCCCCTCCCTGAACGTATATTTTTTTCTTGCGGGAATTTGCATTCCGCAAAGGAGGCCCTGCTTCGTCCGTTGCAGGTCTGCTCCGCCGTGCCTCCGGGATCAGCATGCCGAACTTCGAGCGCTCCAGTCTGAACCAGAAGCTGACCATCATCTCGCTGCTGTCGACCGCGACCGCGCTGGCCTTCGTGTTCGCCGCCTTTGCGGCGACCTCGGTGGCCAACCATCGCAAGGACGAGGCGATGCAGCTGGCAACCTTCGCCCAGGTGATCGGCGCCACCAGTAGCGACCACCTGCTCCTGCGCGACCGCAAGCGCGCCGTCGCGGCCCTGTCCACCCTGGCCGCCAAGCGCGACATCTCGGCCGCCGTGCTCTACGACCGCCACGGCCAGCCCTTCGCCCACTTTCCCGCCGACGGGGAATGGGAAGCGCAAGCCCTCGACCGCGTCGACGCCGAAGCCCTGGCCGGCGCCAACCGGGAAGGCCAGCGCCTGCTCTCGCGCACCATGCGCCTCTACCAGCCGGTGCGCGACGGCGAGCTGCAGGTGGGCGTCGTGATGATCGAGACCGACCTGGTGAACACCTGGATCGACATCCTCGCGGGCCTGGCCGTCATGGGGCTGGCGATGCTGGCCTCGCTGCTGGTGTCGGTCGCGATGGCGGGCCGCTTCAAGCGCAGCATCGCCGAGCCGGTGACGAAGCTGATCCAGGCCGCCCAGAAGGTCTCCAGCAGCCAGAACTACAGCCTGCGCATCGCCCACCAGCGCACCGACGAACTGGGCATCCTGATCGACAGCTTCAACACCATGATGGCCCAGATCGAGGACCGCGGCGCCGCCCTGCTGCACCACCGTGACGAACTCGAACGCCAGGTCGGCGTGCGCACCGAACAGCTGGAGAAGGCGAAGAACGCGGCCGAAGCGGCCAGCCGCGCCAAGAGCGCATTCCTTGCCACCATGAGCCACGAGATCCGCACCCCGATGAACGGCGTGCTGGGCATGACCGAGATGCTGCTCGCGACCGAGCTCACCGAATCGCAGCGCAACTACACGACCCTGGTGAAGCGCTCGGGCGAGCACCTCCTGGTGATCATCAACGACATCCTGGATTTCTCGAAGATCGAGGCCGGCAAGCTCACCATCGAGTACATCAACTTCAACCTCTGGGACCTGCTGGACGACATCCACAACGTCTATACGCCGCAGGCGGCCAGCAAGGGCATCGGCTTCGACTTCGACATCGCCAACGACATCCCGGTGGCGATCTGCGGCGACCCGAACCGGCTGCGCCAGATCATGGCCAACCTGCTGGGCAATGCCATCAAGTTCACCGACCAGGGCCGGATCCTGGCGCGGGTGCGCGTGGCGGGCGAAGACACCCAGTCCGTGATGCTGCGCTTCGAGGTGCACGACACCGGCATCGGCATCTCGCGCGAGGCCAGGGCGCGCCTGTTCGAGGCCTTCTCGCAGGCCGACGACTCGACCACGCGGCGCTACGGCGGCACCGGCCTGGGACTGGCGATCTCCAAGCAGCTGGTCGAACTGATGGGCGGCGCCATCGGCGTCGACAACGCGCCGCAGCGCGGCTCGATCTTCTGGTTCACGGTGAGCTTCGACAAGCGCCGCGTGGACCCCGACGCGCCCGGCCATCGCCAGCACACCCTCGAGGGCCTGCGCGTGCTGGTGGTCGACGAGGAAGAAGAGGTCCGCGAAGACCTCACCCAGCAGCTGCGCGCCTGGCGCGCCCAGGCCGACGGCGCCGCCAGCACGGCCGCGGCCTACGAATGCATCCTGAGCGCCGCTAGAGCCGGCCGGCCCTACGATGCCGCGCTGCTGGACATGGAACTGACCCACACGAGCGGCCTCGCGCTGGCGGCCTCCATCAAGGCCGACTCCTCCGCGCGCACCACCCACCTGGTGCTGCTCAGCCCCGAAGCCCAGGCGGCCGACCCGGTGCAGCGGCGCGCCGCCGGCGTGGCCTACCAGCTGATCAAGCCGGCGCGCGCGGCCGACCTCTACGCCTGCCTCGCCGCCTGCGCGGCGCGCCTGCATGCCCCGCCGGTGCCCGCGCCCGCCGCGGCTGCGCCAAGCGCCGCTGCAGCGACGCCGCGCCCGGCGCCCGCCGCGCCGGCG
>JBFLVV010000026.1:0-64652 GCA_040758275.1 Pseudomonadota bacterium | reverse complement strand
CGTGGACACCCCGGAAGCGCTGCCGATGCTGACCGTCGACGAGCCGACCCTGACCATGAACTTCATGGTCAACAACTCGCCGCTGGCCGGCCGCGAAGGCAAGTTCGTCACCAGCCGCCAGCTGCGCGAGCGCCTCGAGCGCGAACTCAAGGCCAACGTGGCCCTGCGCGTGCTGCCGACCGACGACGACACCATCTTCGAAGTGTCGGGCCGCGGTGAACTGCACCTGACGATCCTGCTGGAAAACATGCGCCGCGAAGGCTTCGAGCTGGCCGTGTCGCGTCCGCGCGTGGTGTTCAAGGAAATCGACGGCGTGAAGTGCGAGCCGTACGAGAACCTGACCGTCGACGTGGAAGAAGTGAACCAGGGCGGCGTGATGGAAGAACTGGGCCGCCGTCGTGGCGACCTGCAAAACATGGAATCGGACGGCAAGGGCCGTGTCCGCCTGGAATACCTGATCCCGGCGCGTGGCCTGATCGGCTTCCAGGGCGAGTTCATGACCCTGACCCGCGGCACCGGCCTGATGAGCCACGTGTTCCACGAGTACGCACCGGTCGACAACACCAAGGGCGACCTGGCAGGCCGCCGCAACGGCGTGCTGATCTCCCAGGATGACGGCGCCGCCGTCGCCTACGCGATCTGGAAGCTGCAGGACCGCGGCCGCATGTTCGTCGAGCACAACACCCCGGTGTACGAAGGCATGATCATCGGCATCCACTCGCGCGACAACGACCTGGTCGTGAACCCGATCAAGGGCAAGCAGCTGACCAACGTGCGTTCGTCGGGTACCGACGAAGCCGTGCGCCTGGTGCCGCCGATCCAGATGTCGCTCGAATACGCCGTCGAGTTCATCGAGGACGACGAGCTGGTCGAGATCACCCCGAAATCGATCCGCCTGCGCAAGCGCTTCCTGAAAGAGCACGAGCGCAAGAAGGCGAGCCGCGAGGGCGCGTAATCGCCTTTCAGGCTTGAGGAAGAACCCGCTGCCTGCAGCGGGTTTTTTTATGCCCGAAAGCCGGCCGGGCGGCGGCCCTGACCCGCATCGTCGGTCATCCAGCGAACATAAGTGCCGATCTGGTCTTCATTTTTCATCTTGTTACAGTTCTTACAGCCCACACCCTTGGGCTCGGCCGTGGGTGGATGCTATTGTGACCACAACGCGATTCATTCGGAATTGCGACACAGTTGAGGCACTTTGAAAGGAATTGATATGAAAAAGCTGATGATTGCACTGCTCGCCACCGCCGCCGCCGCAGGCGCCGCCCATGCCCAGGACACCGGCAAGGCCTACGTCGGCGCGGCCGCGGTGACCTCGAAAAACTCCACCCTGGATTCGCACAAGGCTGACGGCAAACTGTTCGGCGGCTATAAATTCAATGAGCAGCTCGGCGTTGAAGCAGGCTGGACAAACCATCACAAGACCGACGTCGGCCCGCGTGGCAGCACCGAAGGCTACGGCACCTATGTAGCCGCCAAATATACCGTTCCGGTGAACGAGCAGGTCGGCGTCTACGGCAAGGTGGGTGTGTCGCACAGCGAGCGCAAGATGACGAACGACCTCGGCCAGCGCTTCAAGAACGACGACACCAGCGGCTATGGCGGCGTGGGCGTTGAATACAAGCTGAACCAGAATACCGCGCTGGTGGCGGAATACGAGCGCTACGGCAAGACCAAGGATTATGGCGCCCGCGCGAATGTGTGGAGTGCCGGTGTGAAATACGGCTTCTGAGCGGTCAAAAGCTGACAAAAAAACCCTCCGGCGCCTGGCGCGGGAGGGTTTTTTTATTTGGCAAGAAAGATCAGCGCAGGCCGAGCAAGGCCTGCACCCGGTCGCGGCTGACGCCGACGAGCGCCGAGGTGATCGCGAGCAGCGACTGGTAATCGTGGCTCGCGGCGGTCGCCGAGAAATCGCCGGCGATCGCCAGCAGTTCGGCTTCTGGAACGGCCGGCTGGCTGGTAGCCGCCATGGCCGCGCTCAGGGCCGCGCTGGCGGCTTCCTGCGAGCGGCGCACGCGGGCGAGGGCCTGCATCACTTCGCGCAGGCTCTGGCGCAGGGCGTCGGGGTTGCCGATATTCCATTCTTCGGGAGCGATGACGGGCGGCTCTTCCACGGTATCCACGCGGCCGCGGCCGGAAATCGCGATCGCATCCTTCATGCCGACCCATTCGCTTTCCGGCGCGCTGAACACCAGCTCCTGCTTGCTGTCGAGCGAGACCTGCACCTTGACCGGCGTGAGCGTACGGTTCAGGCGCGCCGCGATCTCTTCCGGGGTCATCCCCGGTTCGATGGTGGCGGTCAGGTTCGGGCCGCCGGCGCTGCCGACCGAGAAAGCATAGGTCTGCTGGCCACCCGACTGCAGGGTGGCCATGTCGAAGCCGCGGATGCGGAAACGGGTGCGCGCCGGTTCGCCGCTGCGGAAGTCGAGCTGCTTGTCGATGCCGCCGCCGCCCTGCTTGCTGCGGGTGGCGAGGGAGCTGGCGAGCTGCTGGGCGCGCGCCTCGATCTGGCGCGCGGGATCGCTGCGGCCGGCGATCTTCGCGCTCAGGTCGGCTTTCAGGGCTTCGAGTTGGGTGGCGACGCGTTGCAGGTAGTCGAGCGCCTGTTGCGCGCGCGCGACGTCGCCCTGCAGGCGCGTATCCCAGCTAATACCGCGCTGAAGCGGGGCATTGCCGGGCGCGACCGGGGTAACGATGCGGCTGTCCGGGTCGGCCGGACGGACCGCGGTGGCGCGCGTCGCAGCTGCGGTGGCGCCGGCCGCGGCCGGATTGGCGACCGGATTTGTGACCGAATTCGCGGTCGGATTGCTTGGACGAAGGGCTGCTTCCATGACGAACGATTACAGGACCGAGAACAGGGACATCGTGCCGATACGGCTGTAGGCTTTATAGGTTGCTTGCAGGGCGGTGGAATAGCCGTTCAGGGCCGTCGCGGCCTCGCCGACGTCGAGCGCCCCGATATCGGTAATGGCCATCTTGTTCGACAGGCTGATGTTGGCGTGGTTGGCGTCCAGGGTCTTCATGATGTTCTGCGCACCGCCGATCGTGGCGACCTTGCTGGTCACCAGATCCATCGCGTCGTCGAAACCGTTCAGGTTGGCCGCCAGCACCGCGCGCACGGCCGGGTCATTGGCCGACACGCCCGGGGTCTGGAGCGTCTGGATGCTGGCGTCCAGCTGGTTGAGCAGCTTTTCCAGCCCCTTCAGATTCTCGTTGCCCGCCTGGGTGATGCCGTTGCCGACCACCACGTCCTGGGAATTCGTGTTACCGATGAAAGTGTAGCGCGAACCGACCGGTGCCGTCGCGTCGTATTTCATCGGCGCGGTGCGGGTCAGGGTGCCGGCGAAGATGTAGTTGCCTTCGTGGTCGATGGTATTGGCGCCGTAGAACAGGCTTTCGCGCAGCGATTCGAGCGGGCTGACCATGGCCTTCAGGTCGTCCGGTGCATTGCCGCCGTCCGAGGCCCAGACGATGGTGTCGCGGCCGACGATCATCTCCTTGCTCATATTGCTCAGGTAGCCTTCGGTCTTGGTCAGGCGGATCTGGATCGCGGCGATGTTGTCGCGGTACTGTTGCACCGTGGCTTCCTCGCGCGACAGGCGGGCGACGCGCACGCTGTCGACCGGATCGTCCGAAGGCACCAGCATGCGCTTGTTGGAAGCCAGCTGCTGGGTGATGTAGCTGATGCGCTCCTGGTTGTTCTGGAGCGACTGGTTCATCGTCGACTGGTACTGGGTGGTAGCGATACGCATGGCTGTCCTTTTAGCCCATCATGGCCAGGGTGGCGTCGAAGAGCTGGTTGGCGACCGAAATCACTTTCATGTTCGCCTGATACATGTTCTGGTACTCGACGAGGTTGACCGCTTCCTCGTCCTGGTTCACGCCGCTGGTCGACTGCCAGTCGTCCACCGACTGGGTGCGCACGGTCTGCGCGGTCTTCAGCGATGCCTTGTTGAGCTGGCTGTCCACGCCCAGCTTGCCGATCAGCTGGGTGTCGGCGTCGCTCAGCAGCACGGTGCCGATCGTGCCCACCGTGATCGGCTGGGTCTTCACGGCGACCAGCTTCTGCAGGTTGCCGGTGTCGCCCGGGGTGCCGTCGCTTGAAAACGCGAGGTCGGCGACCAGGAAGCCGCTGGTGACCTTGAGCATGTCGGCATTGCTGCCCGGGGTGTAGACGAACAGCGGAGTACCGACAGTGCCGTCCGGCTTGAAGCCGGCGCCCAGCTGGGTGTTGACCTTGTCGGCGATCTGGCGCGCGATGTCGGCGATGTCGGCCTGCAGCGGCAGCAGCTTCTCGGTCTCGTATTTCGTGAGGCCGCCCAGCTGGCCGCCGAGTTTGCCGGCGTCGAGCACATAGGTGGTGCTGGCGAAGGTGAGCGTGAATTCCTGCGGATTGGTGGAAGTCGCCGCGGCCTTCAGGGTGCCGTGCAGATTGCCCAGCACCAGCGCCTGGCCGGTCTTGAGCGAGACGTCGCGGGTGCCGTCGGCGTTGTCCGAGACTTCCAGCGCCATCTTGCCTGCCAGCTCGTCGATGGCCTGGTCGCGCGCGTCGATCATGTTCGAGGCGCTCTGGCCGTTGGCCTGGGCTTCGCTGATCTGCTGGTTCAGGCGCGCGATGGTCGCGATCTGGGCGTTGGCCGAATCCACGATGGCGCTGCGCTGGGTGCGCACCGACTGCAGCTGGGCGTTGAAGACATTGTTCAGGCCATTGAAACGCTCGGCCATCAGGCCGGCCGAGGTCAGGACCTGCTGGCGCAGCGGGGTCGAACCCGGGTCGCCGGCGACGGCGTTCAGGGCGCCGAAGAACTCGTCGATACCGGCCGACAGGCTGGCGGTGTCGTCGCCCATGACGCTCTCGAGCTGGCTCAGGTAGGGCTGGGTCTGGGTGTGGGCGCCCAGTTCCGAGGCGGCGCGCCACATGGCCTGGCTCTTGTAGCCGTCCGAAAAACGCAGCAGCGAGCTGACCTGCACGCCATTGCCGGCCGCGCGTGGATCGGCGCCGGGGCCGATGGCGGTCAGGAGGGCGCCCTGGCGGGTATAGCCCTTGGTCTGCATATTGGCGATGTTCTGGCCGGCGGTGGCGAGGGCGACCTGGGCGGCGAGGGCGCCCGACAGTGCGTTATTGATGATGGCCATGGTGTGGGTTCTTCCTTGTGGCAGGGTTCACCATGTAAAGGCGACCGTTTATTGCTGCTTATTAAGTTTTCTTGCTCGGCTATTTAGCGCTTACTTGCCCGGCTTCGCACCCGGGACGAGCTGGCGCAGGATGGCGTCGGCGATGCCGAAGGCGCGGTTGCCGGCCATGTTCCCGGCCAGCAGGTCGTCGGCCATGCCCTGCATGTCCTGGTTGATGCGGTTGTTGAAGACGCTGTCCTCGGCGGCCATGGCGCGGGTCGAGGAGCGCATCTCCTTGAGCATGTTCGAGATGAAGAAGCGCTCGAATTCGACGGCCGCCTTGGTGGCTTTCGCCACATACGCTGGGTCAGGCTGGTCGGCGGCGGGCGCGACCGGCGCTTCAAGCCCTGGCTGCAGCGGCAGGGGCTGGTTTTGTTCGATTTTCATCAGATCACCACCAGTTCGCCTTCGATCGCGCCGGCCTGGTCCAGGGCCTGCAGGATCGCCATGATGTCGTCGGGCGAGGCGCCCAGGCTGTTGACCACGTCGATGATGGTCTGCAGCTTGGCACCGGCCGGCCAGTTGAACATCTGGCCCGAGCCCTGGTCCACCGACAGCTTCGATTCCGGCGTCACCGCGGTCTGGCCGCGCGAGAAGGGGCCGGGCTGGGAGACGCGCGAGCTCTCCGAGATGATGACCTTCAGCGAGCCGTGGGTGACGGCGGCCGCCTTCACGCGCAGGCCGTCGGCAATGACGACGGTGCCGGTGCGCGAGTTGAAGACGACTTTCGGCACCTCGGTGCCGGCATTGACCTGCAGGTTGTTCAGTTTCGCCATGAAGGCCACGCGCTCGGTCGGATTCTCGGGCGCGATGACTTCGACGCTGGTGCCGTCCGCGGTGGTGGCGATCGGGCCGTATTTCGCGTTGATCGCGTTGACCACATTGGTGGCGGTCTCGAAGTGCGGCTGGCGCAGGCGCA
Source organism: Pseudomonadota bacterium (assembly GCA_040758275.1). Taxonomy (GTDB): domain Bacteria; phylum Pseudomonadota; class Gammaproteobacteria; order Burkholderiales; family Burkholderiaceae_D; genus Telluria. The sequence continues at coordinate 58,561 of JBFLVV010000026.1, read as the reverse complement.
GCATCACTTGCGGGCGGGTGGCGAAATCGGTGGGGATCTCGCGCTCGATCATGGCGCCGTTCGGAATGCGGCCGGTGGTCGGGGTGTTGACCGTGACCGAGGAACCGCTTTTTCCCGTGGCGTTCAGGCCGCCGACCACCAGGTTGCCTTGGGCCAGCGCATAGACTTCATTGTCGGCCGCGCGCAGCTGGGTGAGCAGCAGGGTGCCGCCGCGCAGGCTTTTCGCGTCGCCCAGCGACGAAACGGTGACGTCGATCGCCTGGCCGCGGCGGTAGCCCGGCGGGAACACGGCCGAGACCATGACGGCGGCCACGTTCTTGTTCTTGGCGTCCTCGCCTTCCGGCAGGCGCACGCCGAACTGCTTGAGCATGTTGACGACCGACTGGCTGGCGTATTTCACCTGGGTCGAGTCGCCGCTGCCGTTCAGGCCGACGACGAGGCCGTAGCCCACCAGCGGGTTCTCGCGCACGCCTTCGACGCTGACGAGGTTGCGCAGCGCCTGGGCGGCGGAGGCCACGCCAGGAAGGGCGGTGGCCGCCATCAGCAGCGCGCACAGCACGGTGCGAAGAGCGCGCGATGCGCGTAGAGAATGGATCATCGTGTCCTCAGAACGGCATCAGGGGGCCGGTAAAGAAGCGGGTCAGCCAGCCGGGCTGGTTGCTCTCGGCCAGGGCGCCCTTGCCCGAATAGGCGATGCGGGCATTGGCCACGCGCAGCGAGGACACCTGGTTGTCGTTGTCGATGTCCTGGGCGCGCACGAAACCCTTCAGGCGCACGAATTCCTCGCCCTGGTTCAGGGTCAGGTTCTTCTCGCCGGCCACGCGCAGCAGGCCATTGGGCAGCACTTCCTGCACGATCACGGTCAGCGCGCCCGACAGGGCGTTCTGCTGGGTGCTGGTGGCGTCGCCTTCGAAGCTGCGGTCGGCCGAGATGTCGATCGCGGTCTTGCCGAAGGTCTTGCCCAGCGCCGCGATCGGCGACACGCCGACCGAGGAGCCCTTGGAGAAGCTGGTGCCGGCGCGCTTGCTGGCCTGGGTGGTTTCTTGCAGGATTACGGTGACCGCGTCGCCCACGCGGTAGGCACGGCTGTCCGAGGTCAGCGACACGGTTTCACCCGTGAAGACGCCGCCCGAGACGCCGCGCGACGTGCTGCGCGCCATCGGCACGAAGTCGTCGTCGTTCGAGACCTGGCGCGGCGGCGCGGAAGCGCAGCCGGCGAGGAGAATGGCGCAGAGCGCCGCGGTGACATATTTCATTGGATTAGCGAGCAGCCTGTGCCAGGTACTGGAGCATATTGTCGGCAGCCGACAGCACCTTGGTGTTCATCTCGTAGGTGCGCTGGGCCGCGATCATGTCGACCATCTCTTCGACCACCTGCACGTTCGAGCCTTCCAGCGCGCCCTGTTTCAGCTTGCCCAGCGCCCCGTCGCCCGGACGGCCTTCGTTGGCGGTGCCGGAGGCGGCGGTTTCGCTGAACAGGTTCTCGCCCAGTGCCAGCAGGCCGGCCGGGTTGACGAAGCTGGTCAGCGTGAGCTGGCCCAGTTCGGTCGGCGTGGTGGAACCGGCGACGGTGGCCGAGACCATGCCGTTTTCGCCGATGGTGATGGCGGTGGCGTTCTGCGGCACGGTGATCTGCGGCACGATCGGCAGGCCCTGGGCATTGGTCAGGGTGCCGTTGGCGTCGACCTGCAGCTGGCCGGCGCGGGTGAAGGCCGGTTCGCCGTTCGGGCGGCGCACCTGCAGGAAGCCGGCGCCGTTGATGGCGACGTCCAGCGCCTGGCTGGTGGTCTGCATATTGCCGTTGGTGAAGACCTTCTGGGTGCCGACCACGCGGGTGCCGTTACCGAGCTGGACGCCGTTCGAGACGATGTTGTCCGCGCTCTGGGCGCCCGGCTGGGCGTCGACCTGGTAGAACAGGTCTTCGAACACGACGCGGTCGCGCTTGAAGCCGACGGTGTTGACGTTGGCCAGGTTGTTGGCGATCGCCTGCAGCTTGGCATCCTGTGCCTGCACGCCGGTCTTGCTGATCCACATTGCTGGATTCATGATTATTCCTTAAGTATGTGGCTTATGCGCCGATGAGGCGGTTGCCCGCCTCGTTCATGCTGTCGCTGGCCTTGAACATCTTCATCTGCATCTCGAAGCTGCGGTTCAGGCTCATCACGGCGACCATTTCTTCGATCGCCGACACATTGCTGCCTTCCAGGGCGCGGCCGCGCACGGCGACGTTCGGATCCGCTTCGAGCGGGTTGCCGTCGCGCGAGACGATCAGGCCGGCCTCGTTCTTGGTCAGTTCCGCGCCTTCGGCGTTCACCAGGCGCAGCTTGTCGACCGGCTGCATCAGGGTGGCGCCTTCGGTCAGCACGGAAATCGTGCCGTCACTGCCGATCTCGACCGCCTGGTGCGGCGGCAGGACGATCGGGCCGCCTTCGCCCATCAGGGGATGGCCGTTCACCGACAGTGCGCCGTTGGCATCGATGTCGATGGCGCCGGCGCGGGTATAGGCTTCGCCCTCGCCGTACTGCACCGCCAGGTAGCCGGCGCCGCTGAGGGCGACGTCGAGCGGGCGACCGGTCTCGCGCACCGCGCCGGCGCGGGTCGAGATGGTGTCGGCCTCGGTCTTGGCCAGGTGCATGCTGTCGTAGCCGTAGCCGTTCTGCATGGCCTGGGTGGCGGCCACCTCGAGGTTGGCGCGGAAGCCCGCGGTGTCGGCATTGGCCAGGTTGTTGGCGTGCACCTGCTGCGAGCGCAGGGTGCGCTCGGCGCCGCTGACTGCCGTGAAGATCAGTTTATCCATGATGTGGAGTCAGGCCTTACAGGGCCTGCATCAGGGCCTGCATCATCTGGTTCTCGGTGGTGATGACCTTCGAGTTCGCCTGGTAGTTGCGTTGCGAGGTCATCAGGCCCACGAGTTCCGAGGTGATGTCCACGTTCGAGCCTTCCAGGGTGCCGGTCGACAGCTTGCCGGCCAGGCCGACGCCCGGGGCGCTGTACAGCGGCGCGCCGGAGGTGCTGTTGGCGACCCAGCTGGTGTCGCTGGTCGGGGCCAGGCTGCCTTCGTCCGGGAAGGTGGCGATGGCCAGGGTGCCGACGACCTGGCGCTGTTCGTTGCTGTACTTGGCGACGACCGAGCCGTCCTGGGCCAGTTCCACGCCCACGAAGCTGCCCGAGGCATAGCCGTCGCTGCTGTTGGTGGTGTTGGTCGCTTCGCCGGCCACGTGGGTGGTGCCGTCGTAGGAAAGCGTGAAGTCGATCGGCTCCACGCCGGCGCCCAGGGTGTAGTTCAGGGTCGTGCTGGTGCCTGCCGGCAGTTCGCCCTTGGTATTGAAGGTCAGGGCCTTAGGGGTCGTGCTCGCGGCGCCGCCATCCAGGGCGTAGTAGACGTTGACGGTGTTGACCGGGGTGGCGGCCTTGACGAAGTACTGCGACAGGGTATGCTGGTTGCCGACGGAGTCGTAGACTACCGACTGCTTCACCATGTTGTAGCTCTTGTCGTTGGTCTTGTCGAAGGTCGTGACGCTCGGCGGAGCCCAGTCGTAGGACAGGTTGCCGACATAGGCGACCTTGGTGGTCGCGACGGCCGGGATCTGGCCGGTCGGGATCTTGATGTCGCCCATGACGCCCTGTGCGCCGCCCACGGTCGGGCCGTAGCCCTGCACGTTGCGGCCGGCTGCGTCGACCAGGTAGCCGTCCTTGTTGGCCGAGAAGATGCCGACGCGGGTGTACTGCATCACGCCCTGGGCGTCTCGGCTGGTGAAGAAGCCGCGGCCCTGGATCATGGCGTCCATGCTGCGGCCGGTGTTGATCAGGCCACCGTTCTGGGCGATGTTCTGGGTCAGCGACGCCACTTCGACGCCGTTGGCGCTGTCGCCGGCGTAGACCGAGGCGAAGTTGGCGCGGCTGCTCTTGAAGCCGTAGGTGCCGGCGTTGGCGATGTTGTTCGAGACGGCTTCCAGCTGCTCGTTGATGGCCTGGATGCCCGACAGTGCGATATTGAAGCTCATGAATAGTCCTTTCAGTTAGCGGCCAGGGCGTTGGCCTTGCCGTTGAAGCCAGTCACGGCGAATGGGTCGACTTCGCCGATGCCGGCGACCTGCAGCACGACGCCGCCGGTCGCGGCCATGCGCACGCTTTCGAGGCGGGCCGTGACTTCGACCGCCGGTTTGGTGCCGTCGGATGCTTCGGCACGAATGCTGTAGTTGCCCGGCGCCAGGCCCAGCGCGGCCGGGTCGATGGTGAAGGGCAGGGCGCCGGCGCCATGGGAGGGCAGGCTGATGCGGGTTTCCTTGCCGCCGACGTCGGTCAGCACCAGGCTGGTCGCGCTGCTGCTGCCGGAAAGCTGGATATTGCCGGAGATCTTGTCGCCGCCCAGGCGCACGCGGCTGGTCTCGACCGAGACGTCGTTGCCGACCTGGGCGCCCATGGCCAGCACCTGGATGCTCTGCAGCACGCTGGCGCTGGCGCTGGTGGTCTTGGCCAGGTTTTCCAGCGCCTCGGTCTGCGAGAGCTGGGAGAGCTGGTTCACGAACTGGCTCGGGTCGGAAGGCGCGAGCGGGTCCTGGTTGCGGATCTGGGCCACCAGCAGCTTGGTGAACATGTCCTTGTTGTCGCTGGTGGCGACGCCAGTTGCGTTGGTGGCGACAGCGTCGTTGGAAGCGTTCGAGGTCGGGAAGCCGAAGGCGTTGGTGGCGTTGGTCGTGGTGGCCATGGAATCAGCCCTCGCCCAGCTTCAGCAGGGAAGCCTGCATGTTCTTGATGCGGCCCATCACCTCGACATTGGTTTCAAAAGCGCGCGAGGCGGACATCATGTCCGCCATCTCGGCCACTTCATTGACGTTGGCGTAGTAGACCATGCCGTCGGCGTCGGCCACGGGATTGTCCGGTTCGTACATCTTGCGCAGCGGCTCGCTCGACTGGACCACGTCCAGCACCTGCACGCGCGCGCCGCCGTCCTCGCCCATCACCGAGGCGAACACCGGCTTGCGTGCGCGGTAGCCCTCGGTTTCCGAGCCGGCCACGGCATTGGCATTGGCCAGGTTGCTGGCGATCGTGTTCAGGCGCACGGTCTGCGCCGCCATCGCCGAGCCGGCGATATTTGAAATGTCCTTGAAGCCCATGGCGTGGTCCCTGAATTATTGGCCGTTGATGGCCTTGGCCAGGCCGCGCAGCTTCATATTGATGAAGGTGAGGCTGGTCTGGAAGTCGGAAGCGTTCTGCGAGAACGCGGCCTGTTCGACGCCGATCTCGACGGTGTTGCCGTCGGCGCTCGGGTGGAAGGGCACGCGGTACAGGGGGCCGTCGCTGGAGATGGTCGGCTCGCCCGCTTCCGCATCGATCTGCTCCTGCAGCGCCGAGGCGAAGTCGATGTCGCGCGCGGTATAACCGGGCGTGCTCTCGTTGGCGATATTGGCAGCCAGCACGCGCGTGCGTTCTGCACGCAGCTGCAGCGCGTCGGCGTGCAGGCCGAGGGCGTCCTTGAAATTAATCGTCATTCTCGATCCTCTGTCGGTGAACTGCGGATGTTTCGATAAAATGGGTGCTTCTCGACCCTCTATTTAACAATGATTGCTTTCCGTACGGCAACCACTGCCATTGTAACCTGTCTTTTCTGTGCCACAACCGAGGCCGCTCAACCTATTTCCTTGGCGATAGAACAAGCCGCTCGTGGACAAATCGACAAACAACTGCTAAGCAGCGGCTTGTCGGAGCCGCAAGTCGAGCTGAACGTGCTCAGCGCGCGTCCCACTCCGCCCTGCGCCGTGCCGGTCGAGGTCGAGGCCCTCGACACCCGCCAGTTCGCCCGCATGCGCTTCCTGGCCCGCTGTCCCGCAGCCAAAGGTTCGCAGGGCTGGCGCCAGGACTTCGTGGTGCGCGCCCGGGTCTCGGCGGTGGTGGCTGTCGCCGCGGCGCCGATCAAGCCGAACGAGACGATCGGCGACGAACACGTCACCCTCGAGCGCCGCGACGTCACGCTGGTCGGCGATGCGATCGGCGCGCCGGAGCTGGCGGTGGGCCAGACCAGCCGGCGCAGCCTGCGCGCCGGCGAGATCCTGCGCTCCGGCCAGCTCACGGCGCCGCTGATGGTCAAGCGTGGCGACCAGGTGCAGATGGTGGCGCGCATCGAGGGCATCGAGGTCAGCATGGCCGGCGAGGCGCTGGACGCCGGCGCGAACGGCGCCGTGGTGCGGGTGCGGAATGCGACGAGCGGGCAGGTGGTGCGCATGCGCGTGGCCGGCGCCGGCACGGTCGAACCGCTCGACCTGCCGCAAACCAAGCGCCGCTAATTAGTTGTCGGAACCCTGCAGTTTGGTGGCCAGCTTCGCCAGCTTGCTGGCGTAAGCAGGGTCGGTGGCGTAGCCGCCGCGCGCCAGGCCGCGGGCGAATGCCTGGGCATCGCTGCCGACGTTCAGGGCGCCCTTGTAGCGCGGGTTCTCGATCAGCATCTGGGCATAGTCGCGGAAGGCCGCGCCCGCATCCGGGTAGGAACGGAAGCGCTCGCGGGTCTTGATCGCCGCGCCGCCCACGTATTCCGTGGTCGCCGATTCGTTCACTGCGCCTTCCCAGCTCGAGCCGGCCTTGATGCCGAACAGGTTGTGGCTGCTGGCGCCGCTGCCGTTCTTCAGGGGCTGCTTGCCCCAGCCCGATTCCAGGGCCGCGTGGGCGGACACAAGTTCCGGCGCCACGCCGAGCTGCGCGGCGGCTTGCTGGGCGAAAGGCGCGATGCTTTCCAGGAAGGCCTGCTGTTCCGGCGTGGTGGCGCCACCGCCGCCCATGCCGGATAGCGGGTCGACCTCGGTCTCGCCGCTGATCAAACCATTGGCACGGGCGCGCCACATGGCGCCTTCGGCGCTCAAGGCCGCGGCGCCGCTGCCGGCCTCACCGTCGCCGTTCTGGATATAGGCGGCGACTTCTCCCTGCACTTCGCTGAGCATGCTGCCGAAACCGCTGCCGCCGCCGATGGCGGCGGTAGGCCGCGTCGCGGCAGTCGGCGCGGTGGGCGCCATGGAGGGCATGGTGAAATCAGCGTGGCGCATAGATGCCATCCTCTCCGTGCAGCACGCGCTGCATCACGGTGAACTGTTCGGCCAGCAGGCTGCCGTTGCGGGTCGTCGCTTCCTTGCAGGCCTGGACGGTGCGCTCCAGGTCGGCCCAGGCCGCGCTGAAGGCGGCCTGGGCCTGGCCCGTCAGGGTTCCGATGTATTGGTTCATGGTGCCGCTGGCGCCCAGCAGGGCGCGCACCAGCGAGACGCGCTGCTGGCGCCGCGCTTCCATGGCGTCGAGCAGGGGGGTGAGCAGCTCGGCCAGCTGGGTCAGCTCGCTGCTGCGGTGGCGCAGGGCGGCCTCGAACTGGCGCTCGAGCAGGGCCAGGACTTCGGCGCTGTCGCGCACGTCGGCCTGCACCCCGTCGGCCAATGCCGCCTGCGCCTGCTGCCGGGTCATGCGGCTCATCCGCGGCCTCCGTGGAAGCGTTCGATCAGGCCGGCCAGGCGGCCCGCGTCAAACGGCAGCTCGCCCTTGGCCAGGGCGTCGCGCAGCTCGGCCACGCGGGCGGCATCGAAGTCCGGCATCGCGGCCAGGGCCTTGGCGGCCGGCTGCAGCACTTCCGATTGCAGGGCGGGCGCGGCGCTTGCCGCCGCGGCAGGCGCCTGGACCGTGACGGCCTGGGTGCCGATGCTCACGGTGGAGACGGTTGCGGATGCGCCGGAGATCTTCATGCGGGTACCTCGGGTTTTCGATTGAACGGTCATGGTTAGTTCGGCAGTTGGCCGCGCAGCTTGTCGAGTTCATCCGCGTCGGGCATGCCCACCGAAGCTTCCTTGCCGAGCGGGCTGGTGGCACCGGGCTTGCCGAACATGCCTGCCACCGCGCGCGACTGCCTGGTCGTCAGGATCAGCAGCTCGATGCGGCGGTTCACGCCGGCCAGCGGCTCGGCGGCGTCGATCGGCGCGCGCTCGGCCATGCCGACCACCTGCAGCACGGTCTCGCCGCGCATGCCGCCGCCCAGCAGCTCGGCGCGGGCGGACAGCGCGCGGTCGGTCGACAGCGCCCAGTTGGAATAGCCGCCCTTGTCGGAGCCGGCGAAGCGCGAGGAGTCGGTGTGGCCGACGATCAGCATCTGGTTTTCCATCTGGGCGAACAGCGGTCCCATCTTGCGCAGCAGCTTCACGAAGCGGCCGGTGGGCAGGGCGCTGCCGCGCATGAACATGCCCTGGCGGTCGGTATCGTGCAGCATCACGCGCAGGCCGTAGGGCGTGACCACGGTGTCCAGGTTGGCGGCAAGGCCGGCTTCCTGGCTCATCTCGCTCAGTGCCTTCGACAGCGCCGCCAATTCGGACGGCGACTCGTAGGCCACCCGCGGCTGGCTCGGCGCGCCCGGATCGTTGCTGCCCTTGCCGCCGGCGGTCGGCAGCTGGAAGCGCTCGATCATGCTGCCACTCGGCTCGGCCGCGATGGCCGGCTTGTGGCCCATACCCTCGAGCATACCGCTGTCGGTCGCGTCGCGCACGATTTTCTTGAGGTTCTGTTGTTCTCGTGAGGCAATCAGCCACAGAACTAGAAAGAGTGCCATCAAAGCGAGGCAGAAGTCGGCGAAGGCGACCTTCCAGGCGCCGCCGTGCTCATCATGCGCGTGCTTGCCGCCGCCGCGCTTGACGATGGTCGCTTCGTGGTGCTTGTCTTTAGGATTTGACACGATCAACCCGCCATGCGGTCAGTACCGCGACGCCGCTTGTTCTGCGATTCGTCTTCGCCGCCCATGGCGTTGATCCACTGTTCCAGCTGGGCGAAGCTGGGCTTGGTGTTCAGCTGGATCAGGCGGCGGCCGGCGTCGATCGCCAGCAGGGCCGGTTTGCCGGCCACGTGGGTGCACAGCACCACCTTGACGGTTTCCATGGTCGAGGCTTCGGAATTGACCGACTGCTTCATCAGGTTGGCCAGCGGTTCCAGCAGGCCGTAGCAGAAGAAGATGCCGATGAAGGTACCGACCATGGCCGCGCCGATCTTCTCGGCGATCTCGCCCGAGTCGGCGCCGCCCGAGACCGAGAACATGGCCATCACGATGCCCAGCACCGCGGCCAGGATGCCGAAGCCCGGCATCGCTTCCGCGATCTTCTGCAGCGATTTCGCCGGCTGCGTCAGCTCTTCGTGGATGGCTTCCAGTTCCTGCTCCAGCACGCCTTCCAGTTCGTGGGCGTTGATCTTGCCCATGGCCATCAGGCGGAAGTTGTCAACGATGAAAGCCAGCAGCTTCGGCTCTTCCAGGATGCGCGGGTAGCGCTGGAACATCGGGCTTTCCGACGGCGCTTCGACGTGGGCGTCCAGGGCCTTCAGGCCGCCGGCGGCGGTCTGCAGCAGTTCGTACATCAGCAGCAGCAGCTGGCGCTGGAATTCCGAGTCGTGTTTCTTGCGCGCCGCGACTTTTTTCAGCTGGTGGGCCATCTCGCCCAGCACGTGCTTGGGGTTGCCCAGCACCAGGGCGCCGACCGCGGCCCCGCCGATGATCAGAAGTTCGACCGGGTGGAAGATCGCGGAAAAGGTGCCGCCCATCAGGGTGAAGCCCCCGAAGACGCACCCGAGCACGATGGCGATACCGAGTAATTGCTGCATGACGTAAGCCTCTCTCTTGATATTAGGTGCGCTGCAGCGCAGCCTTCATTTTTGCCAGCGCGCTTTTATTCAACTGGCAGACGCGTGCGTCGGACAGGTCGAGCACGGCGGCGATTTCCTTGTAGCTCAGTTCGAACTCGTAGATCATCTGGATCACGCGCTGTTCTTTTTCGTTCAGGCTGCCCAGCACCTGTTCCAGGCTGCGCCGCACCAGGAAGGATTCTTCCGGGCTCGGGGCGCTGTGCGCATGGTCGGTCGCTTCCTGCAGCACCTCGTCGAAGCTGAGCATCTCTTCGGCGCAGTCGTCCAGCACGTGCTGGCGGAATTCCTCGGCCGTCATGCCAAGGGCGGCGGCGGCTTCCTTCTCAAGCGGCTCGCGGCCGAGCTTCCTGGTGAGGGAGCGCAGCTCGTCGCGCACGCGGTGGCTGTCCTGGCGCACCGCGCGCGGACGCCAGTCCTGGCGCCGCAGTTCGTCGAGGATGGCGCCGCGCACCCGCAGGCTGGCGTAGCTGCCGAAGCCGGTGTCGGGCGTGCCGTAGCGGCGCAGGGCTTCCAGCAGGCCCATCAGGCCGATCTGTTCCATGTCTTCACGCGACACGGCGCCAGAGACCTGCGAGTTCAGCTGGCGCACGATGCGCTTGACCAGCGGCGCATAGGCCACCAGGTGGCGCTGCTCCTCGCCAGGTGTCATGCCCGCGTTGGCGGGCGCTTCCCCGTACAGGGTGCTGGCGCTGGAATCGGCGTAATCGGCTAGATAGGCCACGAAGGTCTCCGCGTGTGAATGATCACTCGATGATCAGCTTGCCGATCATGACTTCGGAAAACGGCTTGATATGGTTTTCCTTGGCATAGCTGGCGTCGAAGGTCTTGTTCAGCGTGGCGGCGTACTGCTCCACCGTCATCGCGTTCGCTTCGGAGAGCGAGAGCGGCGACAGCGAGGACAGTACGATGCTGCGCAGCAGCGGCAGGTGTTCCTTGGCTTCCTTTTCCTGCTCGGCCGTGGTGGCCAGCACCAGGTCCACCGACAGGTAATGGGCCGCGGCCTCGTTCGGCGCGCGGCGCAGCATCACGATCACCTTGTCGAGGGTGACGTACTTGGTCGGCTTCTTTTCCGCTTCGGCCTTTTTCGGCGCCTCGGCGTCGGCCTTGCCGGCGCCTTGCTGCGCAGGGGCGAGGTACCACATCGCGCCGCCGGCCGCACCGGCGGCGAGGATGGCGACGGCCGCGAAAGCGGCGATGAGTTTGACTTTGCTGTTCATGGTCGACGGGTTATGCGCGTCCGCTCAGCGAGAACGCGGCGTTGGGTTGATGGGCGTCGGCCAGCGCGGCGCCGGGTTGTCGGGTTTGCTGATCCTGCTCTTGTTCCTGCTGGCGTCCGCGGCCCTGGGCATCGGCATTGAAGCCGGCGCCGGACTGGGCCATGGCCTGGGCGCGCGGCGCCTGGCTCACGTTCACCGAGACGTCGCTGTACTGGCGGCCGGCCAGGTCGTTGCGCAGGTTCTCGCTGACCGTGTTCAGCTGGCGCAGCACTTCGCCGTGGGTGGCGGTGATGTTCACTTCCAGGCTGCCGGCGGCGTGGCGGATCGAGATCTCGACCCGGCCCAGCATCGGCGGCTCGAGGCGGATCACCGCCTGCTCGACGTTCTTGCCGAGCTGGAGGTTCAGGCGATCGCCCAGCGCTTCCTGCAGGGTCTGGCGCCATGCGGTCGGCGGACCGGCCAGGGTCACGGTGGCGGAATCGCGCGGCGCGGCGCCCGCTGCGGGCGCGGCGACGTTGAAGGCATTGCCGTTCGCGGCCGGGACCTCGTTGCCGGCGCTCTCGGCCTGCGGCGCGGCAGGCTGGGCGGCGGCGGTGGCCGGCGCTGCCGTTTGCGCAGCCGCGGCGCGCGCGGGCTGTGCGGCGTCGCCCGCCTGTGCCGGCTGGGCGGCCTGCGGCATCGCCTGCTGCAACTGCTCGGCCGGGACGGCCGGGCGGGCCAGCACGGTGAGCGGCAGCTCGGCCGGCGCGGCTGCGCTGGCCGCGACCGGGGCAGCATCCGCTGCGCGCGGCTGTTCCTGCATGCCGGCGCTGGCGCGCACGGCGGCGGGCAGGGCGGCCGGCATGGCCATCATCGAGGGCATCAGCGGCATGCTCAATGCCGCGAGCTGGGCCTGGTCGACAGCGGTCTCCTGCACCGCTTCGGGCGCGGCAGGCTCCTGGCCTGGCGCCGTGGCCTGCGGCTCTCCTTCGGCCGGCACCTCGGCGGCTTCCGGCGCGGCGGCCTCCTGCGGCGCGGCCGCGTCCAGTTGCAGGAACTGGAGGAAGGCCAGCGGGTTGGCAGCCGCCTGGGCGCCGGCCAGGGCCGGGTCGAGCGGCATGCCGTCCACCGGGGCGGGGCTGCTCGCCCCCGCCGGATCGCCGGAGGTGGGCAGGGTGACGCTCATCGCGCTATTCATGGTGATATTCATTGGGTGTTACCGGTTTCGAGTTCGCCTGCGAGGGCATAGGCCATCCAGCCTTCCTTGTTGGTCCGCATGTGCTCCAGCTGGGCCTGGAGCCGGCCGCTGGCGGCAGCGACCTGCAGGGCCGCGCCTTCGTGCGCGCCGCGCAGGCGGGACAGGGCGGCGCGCTCCTGCGCGCTCCAGGCCTTGCCGGCCGCGAGGCGCTGCAGCTGGGGGCCGAGTTCGCGAACGGCGCGTCCCAGCACCTCCCAGTCCTCGCGCCCGCCGGCGTCTTTCAGCACGGCGGCGAAGCGGTCGATGGCGCCCGACCTATCCATTGCGCTCCTGGACGCCTTTCCAGCCCTGGCGGATGGTGCTCAGAACGCGCACGACCTCGTCGACCATGGCCGGGTCCATCTTGATGCCGGCGCCGTGCAGGTGCTGGGCGCAGAAATCGTAGATGCGGGCCAGGTTGGCGACGGTCTCGCCGCCCTGGTCGAAGTCCAGGGAGCTCGACAGGCCGTTGATGATCTCGACGCATTTGTCGATGCTGACCGCCTTGGCTTCGAAGCGGCGGGCAACGATGTGGGCGCGGGCGCGCGCCAGTTCCTCAAGCAGGCCGTCGGTAAGGATTAAGACCAGTTCGATAGGAGAGGCGCGCGAGGTCTGGGCATCAAGGTTGACGGCATGGTAGCCGCCGTAGGCTTCTTGGTAGGACATGGGATGGTCTCGTCTAGTCTTTGTCGCTGCTGAACAGTGCGTCGAACATCGAGCTGTTGTTCGTCATCAGGCTCTGCACGGTCTGCAGCTGTGTGAATTGCATGAGATAGCGGTTGTAAGCCGTATCGTATTGCTTGTCGAGCAGGTCCTGGCGCGAAGTCAGTTCGAGCTGCAGTTTGGAGACTGCCTCGCGTCGCGCCTTGATCTGGCCGTTGGTGGCGCTAGTCCAGCCTTTGATGTAGGCGTCGAGCTTGGCCGCGATGCCGCTGGGCTCGGTCCCGGTGGCGGTGCCGATCAGCTTGTCCAGTCCATTCGGATCCAACGCGAGCGCCTTGTTCAGGCGTGTAGTGTCGAGCGTCAGGCTGCCTTGGCGATTTGCTGTAATACCAAATGCGGCCAGACTGGTGCTGCCGGTCTGGCGCAGCAAGCTGACGAGCCGATCGCGCAGGGCGGTGATGCCACTGTCGCCCGCGAATGTACCGCCTGCTTTTCCTTTCGATGGATCGCCTGGGGCCACTAATGCGTCCAGCACCGTCTTCAGCTTGTTGTAGGCGTCGACGAAGCCCTGGACGTTGGCAGCGGTAGCGCTCGAATTGGCGCTGACCGTCAGGGTGACCGGCTCGCTCGTCGTTTTGGTAAAGGTCATCTTCACGCCCTCGATGCCGTCGAAGGTGTTCGTCGCCTGCGTGATTGGAGTGCCGGACGCCGAACCGATCTTGATCAGTGCGTCCTCCGCTTTGACGAGGACATTCATGGCCTTGCCGGGCAGCGAGGAGCCGACCACATTGCCGGCGTCGAGCGACACAGCGCTTCCGGCGCCAGTATTTTTCGCGGTGAGCACCAGTTCGTAGATGGGAGTGCCGTCTGTGTCGGTGCCCGTAGCGATGACGGAAGCCGTCACCAGGGATGCGTTATCTTCGTGAGCGTTGATCGCGGCGGCGATCTCGCGCGGAGTCAGAGCGCCACCATTGGCATTGGCGGAAACCATGTTGACGGCCAGCGTTGTCGTGCCAACCTTCACTTTTAGCTCGCCGCTCACGCCGCTTTCGTCGGTCAGGCCCGAATACGACACTTGGCTGGCGGTCGCAAGGCGCTCCACGAACAGCGAGTAGGTGCCGGGAGTGGCCACTGCGGTTGCGGTGGCCGAGCCGATGGCGGTATCGCTGAAGACCGCGGATTGGGTGAACAAAGTCTTGTTCGAGCCCGTAAGGCTTGTCAAGGATGCCTGGAAGGAACTAAGGGCCGTGCCAAGGTCGCCCAAGCCTTTGTCGGTAGCCGTGGCCTTGTTGCTGCGCGACGTCAGGATTTGCTGTTGACCCGATACATACTTCTCTGCCAATGCACTTGCGGTGCTGATGGGGTCATAGGTCGGACTCGTAATCGCCATTTTTCTCTCCTGTTTGTGCTTAGCCTAAACGGCCCGTCCCGCCATCCACGACTGGGTGGCAATTTCGTCTTCGCGCTTGCGCACGATGCGGTCCTGTTCCTTCGAATGCAGGCTTTCCTGCTGCGCGAGCACCTTGCCCAGCAGTTCGCGCCTGGTCCAGGCGTCGCTCAGCTTGCGCTGCGCCACCGCCATATTCGCTTCGTGCAGCGCCAGGTCGGTGCGGTGCAGGTCCGCCATCGCCATCACGTTCTGTTTATACGCGCCGCAGTTCAGCGCCAGCGCCGGAGGCAAGGCCCCAGTCGCGCCGCTGCCGGTCGCCAGTGCATCCAGGCGCGCCAGGTTGTTCTGGTAGCGCACGCGGGTCGCTTCCTGGCTGGCCAGGTCGGCCTGCAGGCGGTCGACGTCGAGCGAGCGCAGTTGCACCAGGGTGCCGAGACTGGCGATGGTCTGTTCTCGGTTTGCAGCACTCATGCCATCATCGCTTTCAGTTGTTCGACGCAGCCGTCCATCGGCGCCTCTTCACGCGTGCCCTGGCACAGGAAGGCTTCGATGTGCGGATGCAGGCGCACCGCCTTGTCGGTTTCCGGATCCGCGCCCGGCACATAGGCGCCCAGCGGAATCAGGTCGCGCACGCGGGCGTGCTTGGCCAGCGCCGCCTTGAGCTTGCGCGCGGCGAGGGCGTGCTCCTGCGGCACCACCTGCGCCATGCAGCGCGAGATCGACTGGGCCACGTCGATGGCCGGGTAGTGGCCGCGTTCGGCCAGCTCGCGGGTCAGGACGATGTGGCCGTCCAGGATCGCGCGCGCCGAATCGACCACCGGATCCTGCTGGTCGTCGCCTTCGGCCAGCACGGTATAGATCGCGCTCATGCTGCCCTTTGCGTTCTCGCCGTTGCCGGCCGATTCCACCAGCTGCGGCAGGTTCGAGAACACCGAGGGCGGGTAGCCGCGCGTGGCCGGCGGCTCGCCCAGCGACAGCGCGACTTCGCGCAGCGCCATCGCGTAGCGGGTCAGCGAATCGCACAGCAGCAGCACGTTCTGGCCGCGGTCGCGGAAGTGGGCCGCGATCGAGTGGCACAGCTCCGTCGCCATCACGCGCATCAGCGGCGATTCGTCGGCCGGCGCCACGACCAGCACAGCGCGTTTCAGGCCATCGGGGCCGAGCGACTTCTCGACGAATTCGCGCACCTCGCGATTACGTTCGCCGATCAGGCCGACCACGATCACGTCGGCCACGGTCTGGCGCGTGATCAGGCCGAGCAGCACCGATTTGCCGACGCCGGAACCGGCCATCAGGCCGACACGCTGGCCCTTGCCGATGGTGAGCATCGAGTTGATCGCGCGCACGCCCACGTCCAGCGGCTCTTCTACCGGGGCTTTGCGCAGCGGATTGACTTTCGGCGGGGTGGTCGACAGCGGCTGGTCGCCGCCGAGCTTGCCCAGGCCGTCGATCGGTTCGCCCATGCCGTTGACCATGCGGCCCATCCAGGAGGAGCCGATCATCAGCTCGCTCTTTTCCTGTACCGGCAGCACGCGCGCGCCCGTCACCAGGCCGGTCGCCTTCTTGAACGGCATCAGGTAGGAGATCTTTTCCTTGAAGCCGACCACCTGCGCGTCCAGCCAGCCGCCATCGACGGTCTCGATGCGGCAGCGCTGGCCCGTGTGCAGGCGGCAGCCGACGGACTCCAGCAGCAGGCCCTGGGCGCCGACCAGGCGCCCGGTGGGCAGGGCCACCGGCACCGCGCCGAGTTCGACGGCGCGCAGGCGTTGGGCGAGCGCGGTCACTCTTCTTCCCCTTCGTCGCTAAGTAACTGGTCGCGCACCTGGTCCATCACCGCCGTCAGGCGGCCCTGGCAGCCGGCATCGACTTCATGGTCGCCCGAACGCACGCGGCACTCGCCCGGCTCGAGCGCCGGGTCGGGCAGCAGCGTCCACTTCTTGGCGCGCTTCGGATCGAGTTCGAGCACGCGGCGCAGTTCTTCCGGATTCAGGAACACTTCGACCTGGTCGCGCGACGGCGGCATCACGCTGAGGGCTTCCTCGACGAGGGCCAGCAGCTGGACCGGCTGCAGCGCCAGTTCGGCGCGGATCACCTGGCGGGCGATCTTGCCGACCAGGTCCACGACTTCCTTGCGCTGGGCGGCGCGCATATCGGTCTTCAGCTTCTTCAGGCTCTTCAGCATGGCGTCGACCGGCTTGGCCAGCTGCTCCAGGCCTTCCATTGCCATGGCGCGGCCTTCCTCGACGCCACGCTGCAGGCCTTCGGACTGGCCCATGGGGAAGCCGTCGGCGCGGCCCTGGTCGAGGCCCGCCTCGTAGCCTTCGCGCTGGCCCTGGCGATAGCCGTCGGCGAGCGCCGCCTGCCATTCCTCGGCCGAGCCGGCGCCGCCGCCCGCATGTGCACCCGCCGCGCCCTTGGGCAGGGCGCTGGTGAACTGGTGCAGCGGCGGGAAGTGATAGGGCCGGAACTGCTTCATTCGGCGGTCGCCTCGGCGAACAGGGCGATGTCGATCTCGCCGGCGTCGGCCAGTTCCTTGACGGTGGCCATGATCTCGCGGCGGGTCTGCTCGATGCGCGACATCGGCACCGGGCCGGAACGGCGCATGAGGTCTTCGAAGCTCTGGGCCTGGCGTTTCGGCATCGCGCTGAGGATGGCGTCGCGCAGCGCCGGCTCGGCGCCCTTGAGCGCGATCGCCCACTGCTCCATCGGAACTTCGTCGAGCAGGCGGGTGATGACCTGTTCGGTCTGGCGCGACAGGATGAAGAAGTCGTACATCGACATCTCGATCTGCGACACGACTTCCGGATCGTGGGCGCGCAGCAGCTCGACCATGCCGGCACGGTTGTCCTGCAGGCGGTTGAGGATCTCGGCGACCTGGCGCACGCCTTCCACGCTGGCGCTCTGGGTATCCAGGGCGGCCAGGCAGCGGTTGACCAGCTCTTCCAGTTCGTGCAGCACGTCGCGGTCGATCTCGTCCAGGCGCGCCATGTTCAGCAGCACCAGTTCGCGGCCGTCTTCCGGCAGCGCTTCCAGGATCTGCGAGGCCAGGGCGGGCGGCAGGAAGGCCAGGAACACGGCCTGCATCTGCACGTGTTCGTTCGAGATGAATTCGGCCAGCCACTTGGGCGAGGCGTACTGCAGGCGCGCCATCATCGGACGGATCGCATCGCCGTAGATGGTGTTCAGCACGCTGTTGGCGATGTCGCTGCCCAGCGCCAGGTCGAGCGAGCGCTTGAGGTAGCTGCGCGAGGCGGCGTGCAGGCCGCTTTGCTCGCGGTAGTCGTCGAAGAAGTTCTGGACGGCCGACTTGACCGAGTCGACCTTGATGCCGCTCATGCGCGACATGACCTGGGTCAGTTCCAGCAGCTCTTCGCGCTCGAGGCAGCGCAGCACGGCGGCCGCGCCTTCTTCGCCGATCGAGAGCAGCACGATGGCGGCCTGCTCGACCGGGGTGAGAACGCCGTCAGCGTTGTCCGCGTTATTCAGTTCGGCCATGTTTTTTCTGTACCCATTGTTTGACGACTTCGGCAACGCGCTCAGGCTCTTTGCCGGCCAGGACTTTCAGGTGATCGATCATCACATCCACAGCCGAACCGGGCGGCGGGAGGTCGTAGTTCTCGAGCAGCGGGACAACCGGCATCGGTTCCGCGGCATCGGAGGCAGCCGGGGCGCCCAGGGCAGCTGGGCTGCCTGCCGGCAGCGCGGCCGGGGAGCCAGCCGGCACGGCGGCCGCGCCACCCGGTGCGCCCGGAAGTGCCGGCGCATTGGGCACCAGCGGCGGCTGCGGCGCCAGGCGCGTGGTCACCGCGCGCAGCAGCGGGCGGGCCAGCAGGAAGTAGGCGAGCAGCGCACCGAGAGCATAAATGCCGTAGCTCGTCATGTCGACCACGTTGTCGCGTTCCTGCCACCATTCCTGCGCCACGGGTGCAGCCGGGAAGCTCAGGCTGGAGACGGTCAGTACGTCGCCGCGGTTGGCGTCGATGCCCAGGCCGCCCTTCAGGATCTTCTCGATATTGGCCAGTTCGGCCGGGGTGTAGCCGACCTTCGGATTGGCGGCGACGGCATTGTTCAGCACCACCGCAACCGACAGCTTCTTGAGGCGGCCGCGCGAGCGCTTGATCTGGGTGATCGCGCGGTCGTAGGCGTACTGGCGGGTGGTGGCGTTCTTGCGCGCGCTGCCGTCGTCCGGCTTTACCGCGGCGGCGGGGTCGGCACCCGGGGCTGCGGCGGCAGCCGGATCGGCGGCCTGCGGCGGACGGTTCGACAGGGTGCCCGGCACGCCCAGGGCCATGCGGTTGCGCTCCATCTCTTCGCGCATCGCCTCGCTGGTGACCTTCGGGGCTTCGCCGTACTTTTCCTGGGTCTCTTCGATCTTGTCGTTGTCGACGTCGGCGGTCACGGAGAGCTTGAAGTTGTTCGCGCCCAGCACCGGGCCGAGGAGTTCGTTGACGTTCTTGCGCACCTCGTCGGTGTAGCGCTTGGATGCGCTGTCACCCTGCACCTGGCCATCGAAGCCTTCGGACAGGTCGACGCGCGAGGACAGGTAGTTGCCGGCCTGGTCGACCAGCGAGACACGTGCCGGCGCCAGGTTGGCGACGCTGCTCGAGACCATGTTGACGATCGCGGCGATCTGCTCGTTCGACAGGGTGCGGCCCGGCTTGACCGCGACCACGACCGAAGCCGAGGACTGGTCGCCGGCGCCGGCCACGAAGGAGCTCGACTTGGCGATGGCCAGGTGCACGCGCGCCGAGGCGATCGCGTCCATGGTCAGGATGCTCTGCGCCAGTTCGCCTTCCAGGCCGCGGCGGAAGCGCACGTCCTGCACGAAGGTCGACACGCCCAGCGGGTCGTTGCGGTCCATCAGCTCCAGGCCGGCCGGCAGCTGGGCGGTCACGCCCTTGGCGGCCAGCAGCATGCGCACCTTGCCCAGGTCGCCGGCCGGCACCATCACCTGGCCGCTTTCCGGATGGACGCGGTAGGGGATGGCTTCGGCTTCCAGCACGCTCATCATGTCGCTGGCGGCGACTTTTTCGCGCGCGCCGAATACCGGCTTGTAGCTGGCCTGGTCCTGCCACAGGTAGAGCATGACCGCGGCCGTGATGGCGACGGCCAGGCCGAGCAGCAGACTGATGTTATTACGCAACGCCGGGGGCAGGCTCGGGAGAGCCAGTTTGTCGCCGACGGCGGTCTTGAGGGTTGAAATCACGGGGTGGTCTCTAGGAAAAGCGTCTCTGGATGAAAGAAGAGCCGGGTCACCAATAGGGAAGAGGAATCGTTACACCGGAAGCTTGAGCAGCTCGTCCATCGCGCCCATGACTTTGTTACGTACCTGCATCAGCATGGAGAAGGACAGGCTGGCCTGCTGGGAAGCCAGCATGGCGCCGACCAGGTCGTCGCTCTTGCCGGCGTCGACGGCGGCCATGCGCTCGCCGGCGGCGCGGTCTTCGTTGTCCACGCTGGCGATGGCGTCTTTCATGGACTGGGTAAACGAGAAGGCGCCTTGCGAATTGTTAAATGCACCCTGGGCCGAGTGGTCGGCGGCGGGTGCGATGGCGAGGCGATTGGCTTCGTTTGTCAGTGCTGCAAGGTCGGCTTTGATCAGACCGGCAAGTTCAGTTCCCATGCTCATTCCAATGCTGTGTGGTCGTGAATCCGCGTGTTGTGCGGGGGCGACAAAATGTGTCTTTTTTTGTCGACGGAAAGCCTGTTCAGAGGCTTCGATTGTTAAATCCTGTTCAACGAACGGCCGTTTTATTCTTGACCCTTTTACTGGGTTTTCCCCTTGTGCGTACTGGGAAGAGGCCGGTTGCTGCGATGCGAGAACCATGATCTTACCGTACGGCAAGTAGGAAATCAAAGGCGAATGTCAAAGTCTCCGCAGCAAATCTCCATGTATAATAGTTTCCTTGAGGAATGAAAAAAAGTCATCCGCCGTTTCCCCGTGACCAATAAACAATCCCGATGAATCCACTCGATCGCAAAAGCGCTGCCAATTACCAGGTGCTCGATCCCAGCCTGCTGGGACGCCCGGTACATTTGCTGCCGAAATTCGCGCGCCGCTTTGCCGAAGCCCTGGGCTCGGCGATGGGCGGGCCGGGCGGGCGCCGCTACTGGGGCGCCTGGCGCCTGGCGCACCTGGCCTTCGAGCGCGCGCCTGATGAAGACAGCCTGCGCTGGCAGGCGGTGAGCGGCCCGCTGGGCGCCGCCGCCGTCGCCTTCGAGCGCGGCCTGCTGCTCGGCCTGCTGGACAGCCGGTATGGCCGCAAGAAGAACCCGGGCGCCGCCCAGGCGCGCGACCCGGCGCTGGAACGTATTACCGCCACCGAGGACCGCCTGGCCGCGACCCTCACCGCCCAGCTGGTCGAGCAGCTCTACCAGCGCGTGCTGGAAGGCCTGCAGGGCGCCGGTGTGGAACAAGCGCCACAAGCCGTGCTGGAAGCCCCGGTGCCGGCCAGCGCGCCGGGCAAGGCGGGCTGGGTGATCCGCCTCGACCTGCAGGTGGCGCCGGGCGAGCCGCTCAGCCACGCCTGGATCGCGCTCGACCAGGGCCTGATGTCGCACGTGCTGCAGGGCCTGAAGGAAGAACGCAGCAGCGTGCGCACCCAGCGCGCCAACGAACCCCTTGCCACCGGCCTGTCGGTAAAACTGGAAGGGCGCCTGGCGAGCAAGGAGATGACGCTCGAAGCGCTGTTCGCGCTGAAGATTGGCGATATCATTCCCGTGTCGGTCGGGCGCGCCGACGTACTGCTGGACGAATCGCGCCTGTTCACCGCCAATGTGGCTGAACACAAAGGCAAGCTTTGTTTAACCTCTTTCGAAGACGCTGAATAAATGGACATGAACCTGAACGAGCAACTGGGCGACGTGATCATCGACGACCTCGATGGCGTGGATGCCGCCGCAGCGGGCAAGCCTGCGTCCCGCCAGCTGCCGGCCATGATGCGCCGCATCCCGGTGACCCTGACCCTGGAAGTGGGTTCGGCCCGCATCTCGCTGCAGGAATTGATGTCGATCGGCCCGTCCTCGGTGGTGCCGCTCGACGCACTGGCCGGCGAGCCGCTGGTCATCAAGGTCAACGGCGCCCCGATCGGCCGCGCCGAAGTCGTCGTCGCCGGCGAACAGTACGGCCTGAAGGTCATCGACCTCGATGGCCTGAACCTGGACGCGCTGGCCAAATGATGTGGTTTACCCGCGGCGCGCGGCCGTGCCTGCGCCGCGCCGCCGTGCTGGCCCTGCCTGCATTGCTGCTGGCGCTGCCGGCGGCCGCCCAGGAAGGCGCGAGCGTGCTGCCCGGCGTGATCCCCGGTTCGACCCAGGGCATGACCGTCAAGTCGCAGATCCTGGTCCTCATGACCCTGCTCGGGCTGCTGCCCGTGATGGTCATGATGATGACCAGCTTCACCCGCTTCGTGATCGTGCTGTCGCTGCTGCGCCAGGCCCTGGGCCTGCAGCAGGGCCTGCCCAACCGGATCATCACCGGCATCGCCCTGATCCTCACCATCCTGGTCATGCGCCCGGTGGGCGAGGCCGTATGGCGCGACGCCTTCCTGCCCTACGACCGCGACAAGATCGGCCTGGAGCAGGCATTGAAGATCGCCGAGGTGCCGGTGTCGCGCTTCATGCTGGCCCAGACCAGCAAGACCGCACTGGCCCAGGTCGGCCACCTGGCGGGCGAGCCGGCCAACCTGGCGCCGGAGCAGCGCGGCTTCACCGTCAAGCTGGCGGCATTCGTGCTGTCCGAGCTGAAGACCGCGTTCCAGATCGGCGCCATGCTGTTCATCCCTTTTCTCATCATCGACCTGGTGGTGTCTTCGGTGCTGATGGCGATGGGGATGATGATGCTGTCGCCGCTGGTGATCTCCTTGCCCTTCAAGCTGCTGCTGTTCGTCCTGGTGGACGGCTGGACCCTGACGGTGAATACCCTGGTCGGCAGCATCCACGGCTTTTAGATAAGAGATAACGGATAACGACATGAGTCCCGACGTCGCTGTCGACCTGGTGGTCGAAGCCCTGCAGATCGTGATGCTGCTGGTCCTGGTGCTGGTGGTGCCGGGCCTGCTCATGGGCCTGATCGTGGCCCTGTTCCAGGCCGCCACCCAGATCAACGAACAGACCCTGAGCTTCCTGCCGCGCCTCGTGGTGACCCTGCTGGCGGTGATCGTCGCCGGCCACTGGATGACGACCACGCTGATGGATTACTGCGTGTCGGTGTTCCAGCGGGCGGCCACGCTCGCGACCTAGGGCAGCTTTTCAAGCCGATGGAGCTGGTCAGCTTCCTGCTGCCCCTGATTAACGCGCTGTGGTGGCCCTTCTGCCGCATCATGGCGCTGCTCAGCACCGCCCCGGTGATGGGCGAGGGCTCGGTGCCGGTGCCGCTGCGCGCGCTGCTCTCGGTGGCCCTGGCCTTCGTGATGCTGCCGATGACGCAGGCGACTGCCGGCGCCATGCCGGATCCGTTTTCCCTGGCCGGCGTGGTGGCGATGATGGAGCAGGCCGTGATCGGCGGCGTGATCGGCCTGGCCCTGCAGTTCACCATGGCCGTGATCACCATGCTGGGCTTCCTCACCTCGAGCCAGGTGGGCTTTTCGATGGCCCAGATGAACGACCCGGTCAACGGCCAGATGTCCGACGTGGTGTCGGGCCTGCTGTCGCTGCTGGCGATCCTGGTGTTCTTCGGGATCGACGGCCACCTGGTGCTGATGGGTGTGGTGGGGCAGAGCTTCAAGGCCTGGCCGGTGGGAGCGGGCTTCGCGCCGATGCTGCTCGAGGCGATCGCGCTGAACCTGGCCTGGGTGTTTTCCGCGGCGGTGCTGCTGGCGCTGCCGATCGTGTTTTCGACAATGGTGGTGCAGATCGGGTTCGGTCTCCTGAACCGGGTCGCGCCGAGTTTGAACCTGTTTTCGCTGGGCTTCTCCCTGGTGACGGTGTTCGGTCTCCTGATGCTGGTGCAGGTGGTGCGCTTCGTGCCCGAGCACTACATCGCGATGGTCAACCAGATCCTGGAGATGCTGCAGGAGCAGATGAGGATGGCGCATGGCCGATAGCGGTACCGGTGGCGACAAGACAGAAAAGCCCTCAGCGCAGAAACTGAAAAAGGCGCGCGAGGAGGGTCAGGTCGTCCGTTCGCGCGACCTGTCGACGGCCGTGGGCATCCTGGTGAGCGTGAAGCTGTTCGCCATGCTGCTGCCCGGCTACCTGGAATCCTTCCGCACCCTGTTCCGCATGGTGTTCGTGCCGCTCGGCGAGAGCGGCGCCATGGAGAACGCGATGTCGACGGTCTTCATGAGCGCCCTGATGCTGCTGGCGAAGATGCTGTTGCCCCTGGTCGCCATCCCGCTGGCCATCATCGCCGCGAGCGTGATCCCGGGCGGCCTGGTGGCCTCGACCAAGAACCTGGAGCCGAAGTTCAGCCGCCTCAGCCCCATCAGCAACCTGGGCAAGCTGTTCGGCCAGCAGCACTGGGTGGGCTTCGCGACCAGCGCCGCCAAGGCCATCGTGCTGATCCTGGTGCTGTACCACGTGTGCACCTCGAGCTACAAGGCCTATCTCGAGCTGCAGCGCCTGGCCCTGGGCGATGCGCTGGCCGGCGGCGCGGCCCTGATGCTGGACGGCCTGATGGCCATGGTGGCGGTGTTCATCGTCTTTGCCCTGATCGACGTGCCGGTGCAGTCCTTCCTGTTCACCAAAAACCAGCGCATGAGCAAGCAGGAGCTCAAGGAGGAACACAAGAGCAGCGAGGGCCGGCCGGAAGTGAAGCAGCGCATCCGCCAGCTGCAGCACCAGCTGGCCCAGCGCAGCGTGAGGAAGAGCGTGCCGACCGCCGACGTGGTGATCGTCAACCCCGAGCACTACGCGGTGGCCCTGAAGTACGACACCAACCGCGCCGAGGCGCCTTTCGTGGTGGCCAAGGGCGTGGACGAGATGGCCCTGTACATCAAGCGCGTGGCCCTCGAGCACAAGATCGAGACCTTGACGCTGCCGCCGCTGGCGCGCGCGATCTACAACACCAGCCAGGTCCAGCAGCAGATTCCGGCACAGCTCTACCAGGCCGTGTCGCAAGTCCTGAATTATGTCCTGCAACTGAACGCTTTCCGTGCCGGCCGGCGCAACGCGCCCCCGCGGTTCCCCAATGAAGTCGTCGTTCCATCGCATTTGAGTGAGGTTTCTGCATGAATCCCTTTGCCAATTTCAACGCTTTCATCGCGGAGCTGAAACGCCAGAAGTTCGCGGCGCCGGTGTTCCTGATCGCGCTCCTGGCCATGATCATGCTGCCGCTGCCGCCGGTGCTGCTGGACGTGCTGTTCACGTTCAACATCGTGCTGGCGCTGATCGTGATCCTGGTCTCGGTCTCGGCCAAGCGGCCGCTCGACTTCTCGGTCTTCCCGACGGTCATCCTCGGCACCACCCTGATGCGCCTGGCGCTGAACGTGGCCTCGACCCGCGTGGTGCTGCTCAACGGCCACAATGGCCCGGACGCGGCCGGCCACGTGATCGAATCCTTTGCCAACGTCGTCATCGGCGGCAACTTCGTGGTCGGCCTGGTGGTGTTCGTGATCCTCATGATCATCAACTTCATCGTGGTGACCAAGGGCGCGGAACGTATCTCGGAAGTGTCGGCGCGCTTCACGCTCGATGCGCTGCCCGGCAAGCAGATGGCGATCGACGCCGACCTGAACGCGGGCCTGATCAACCAGGACAAGGCGACCCAGCGCCGCAAGGACGTGGCGGCCGAAGCCGACTTCTACGGCGCCATGGACGGCGCCTCGAAGTTCGTGCGGGGCGACGCCATCGCCTCGATCCTGATCCTCATCATCAACCTGGTGGGCGGCATCGCGATCGGCGCCCTGATGCACGGCCTGCCGCTGGGCGAGTCGTTCAAGGTCTATGCGCTGCTGACCATCGGTGACGGCCTGGTGGCCCAGATCCCGGCGCTGCTGCTGTCGGCGGCGGCCGCGATCCTGGTGACCCGCATCGGCGAGTCGGGCGACCTCGAACACCAGGTCGGCGGCCAGCTGCTGGCCCAGCCGACCGTCCTGTTCGCGGCCGCGGGTGTGATGGTCGTCCTCGGCCTGGTGCCGGGCATGCCGACCCTGACCTTCTTCATCTTCGCGGGCGTGGTCGGCTACGTCGGCTGGAAGCTCACCAAGCGCGTCAAGGCGCCGGATACGGCGGGCGTCGCCGCGATCGAAGCGGCGCTGCGCGACGAGCGCGCACCGGAACTGGACTGGCAGGCGCTCCCGGTGGTGCAGCCGGTGACGGTGGCGGTGGGCTACAAGCTGGTCGGCATGCTGGACAAGGCCCAGGGCGAGCCGCTCACCAAACGCATCAAGGGCGTGCGCCAGAGCCTGTCCGAGCAGATGGGCATGCTGCTGCCGAACATCTCGGTACGCGACGACCTGGCGCTGCGCCCGTCCCAGTACGCGATCAGCCTGTCGGGCACCGTGGTGGCCGAGGCCGAGGTGATGCCGGACCACCTGATGGCGATCCCGTCGCCCAACGTCTACGGCGAACTCGATGGCATCCCGGGCATCGAGCCGGCCTACGGCATGGCGATCACCTGGATCACCCCGGATCAGAAGGGCCATGCCCTGGGCCTGGGCTACCAGGTGGTCGAGGTGCCGAGCGCGATCGCGACCCATACCTCGAAGGTGGTGCGCGAGTACCTGCACGAGCTGTTCCGCCACGAGGACGTGCCGGCCATCATCGAGCGCCTCACGGCCCTGTCGCCCAAGCTCGCGGGGGCGCTGGAAAAGGCGCTGAACCACACCCAGCTGCTGCGCGTGTTCCGCGTGCTGCTGCAGGAGGGCGTGTCGCTGAAGGACATCGTGGTGATCGCCACCACCTTGCTGGACAGCTCGGAGACCACCAAGGACCCGATCCTGCTGGCGGCCGAGGTACGCTGCGCGCTGCGCCGCCAGATCGTGTCCGGCCTGTTCGGGAAAAAGAAAGACATGCCGGCCTTTAACCTGTCGGCCGAACTCGAGAACATGCTGCTCGGCTCGCTCAACCAGGCGCGCCAGAACGGCGGCGGCAAGGTGGCGCTGGATAACTACCCGATCGACCCGCAGCTGCTGTCCCAGCTGCAGATCAATATGCCGGTCGCGCGCGAGCAGATGAAGGGCCAGCACACGCCGCCGCTGCTGCTGGTGCTGCCGCAGGTGCGTCCGCTGCTGGCGCGTTACGCGCGACTGTTCGCGCCGGGCCTGAACGTGCTCTCGTATAACGAGATTCCGGAGAACCGCGACGTCTCGATCGTCGGCACGGTCGGTTAAGCGCGTTTGGAATAGAACAAGCCCCGCTGAAAGAATATTTCAGCGGGGCTTTGTTTTTGAAATATTATTTCAGCTCGGGGTCGTCTTTCGCGCCTTCACGCGGCAGTGCCAGCGCCAGCTCGGCCACCGCGCGGAACACCGGCAGGGTCAGGACCTGCACCACGTCGCCCGCCTGCAGGCGCGCATGCGAGGCCGCCAGCGGCAGCCGGTCGCGGTAGCGCCAGCGCAGCACCTTGAGGCCGGCGCGTTCCACCGCATCTTCCAGCACCGGCTGCAGCGCCTTCAGGCGCGCGAGCGAGGGCGCGTCGGGCGCGCACAGTTCCAGCGCCAGCCCGCCGGGAATCGGCTCGACCTGCAGCACCACCGTCGTTCCATCGTCCAGTTCCAGCTCCAGCCGCAGGGCGGCCCGCGCATGGCGCCGGCGTCCGGACGGGCCGTCGGCGTCGTCCTGGACCACGTCCAGGTGCTGGTCGCGGGCGCCGCCCGCATGCACGGTGAAGCGCCAGGCGTCCGGCGGCAGGGAACCATCCGGCTGGCGCAGGATGCGCCCCTCCTGGCTGGCCGCCAGCACCGCGGGCGGCAGCTGGCCGGCGTGCACGCGCAGCGCGCGGTCGGCCAACTGGTCGCCATAGCTGCGCACCATCGAGCGCCAGGATGCCGCCAGGCGCTGCCCATCGGCCGCCGGATAGCTCATCTGGCGCGCCAGGAAGACCTGGTCGGGACGCATGGCGGCGCTTTCCCCGCTTGACTCCGGCGTGACGGCAGCGGGTGCCTGGGGCAGCAGCTGGGAACTGGGAAGGGGCGGGTCGCCCGCATCGAAGGGCGCCAGCGCCACCGGCGCGGCGGCCGCCACTGCGCCGACGTTCAGCGGCGGCGTGGCCGGCGGGAGGAGGGGAACGATGGACGGAATGCTGGCCATGGCGGTCTACCAAAAGAAAAAGGGGCCGACCGTTGCCGGCCGGCCCCTTGATACTACCTGAGCTTGTGCCCAGGAGGAAAGATTACTGCAGGAGTGACATGACCATCGAGGACATGCTGTTCGATTGCTTCAGCATGGCGGTGCCGGCTTGCAGCAGCATCTGCTTCGAAGTCATGTTTGCGCTTTCGGTGGCGAAGTCGACGTCCATGATACGGCCCGCAGCAGCTTGGGTATTGGCACTCACGTTCGCCAAGTTGGTGTTGGCGTGATCCAGTCGGTTTGCCGCAGCGCCCAGCGAGGAGCGTACCGAGCCGAGCGAGTCGATTGCTTGCTGCAGTTTGTCGACGGTGAGGTTTGCCGAGTTGGCAGCCGTCAGTTCGGTGCCGGTGGTGGTGTTCGTCGCGCCGAACGGGTTGTAGCGGGTGCTGATGGCACCCAGCGCAGTTTGCATGCCCGACACTTGCGACGACAGGTCCAGTTCCATGACTTCGCTGCTCGATGCACCGATCTGGAAGCTGAGCTTGCCGCTGAACTTGCCGGCTTCGCCTGCAGCCGAAGCGTCTACCGTAGTTTTATACTTCGTAGCACCGTCGAGTGCAGTCGTTGCGTCTGCCAGCGTCTGGGTGGCTTTGTCGAAGACGTCTTTAGCCGCCATCATGTCGGTGAATGCTGCATCTTTGGCCGCGCCAGGCGTTACAATTTGTTCGTAGGCGTGAACTTTGGTAGCGTAGTCGTTCGCTGCACCGGTACCAACTGGTGGGGTAGCGCCTGAGGCCGGCGTGGTCACGGAGCCGAGAGCGAGTTGCGCGGTGGTGAAGGCGGTGGTTGCATTGTTCAGCTTGGTGGTGGCAGTAGCTTGGTCAGCGGCGGTAGCTTTGCTGTTCAGCAGCTTTGCACCACCGAACGACGTGTTACCGATGATGTTTGACAGCTCGTTTGCCAGCGCGTCGTATTCGGACTGCATCGCGGTTTTGTCCGATGAATTGGACGATGCATCTGCTGCCTGGGTGGCCAGGTCTTTCATGCGAACCAGAATATTGCTGGCTTCGGCGAGGGCGCCTTCACCGGTTTGCATCATCGAGGTGGCGTTCTGGGTGTTGCGCATTGCGACGGCCATGCCGCTGCTCTGTGCCTTCAGGCGGGTGGCGATTTGCAGGCCGGCTGCGTCGTCCATTGCCGAGTTGATGCGGAAGCCGGTCGACAGACGGGTCATCGAGGTCGACAGATTGGTCTGGGTGCGCGAGATCGAGCTCTGTGCGGACAGTGCGGCGTTGTTGGTGTGAAGGCTCAGCATGGTGAACTCCTAATAAACGGTAGGGGAGAATTCTGTGTTTCGAGTGCGTCACTCGCTCTCACAGGAACAAGGCGACCTGTTTTAGCTCGGCATTAAGTGCCGTATGGAAATTTTTTTGAATATTTTTTCGCCTTGGCGAAACAGCATATTTTTTGGGCCGGTTCCGCCCGGACTGCGTATGCACGAGGAAGCAGGCACCGCCACGCAGCACGGCGGCGGGTTCTGGTCTATCATGTCGCCCTTTCGCTTCTTTTCGCGCAGGTCATGCCGCTGTGCGCCGTCCCGATCCATGTCTTCAGAACCTGTCAGCACCGACCTTTCCGCCAAAGCCTTGCCACCGCGCCGCCTGTCTGTCGCCCCCATGATGGACTGGACCGACCGCCATTGCCGCGTCTTCCACCGCCACATCACCCGACATGCCTGGCTGTATACAGAGATGGTGACGACCGGCGCCCTGGTCTACGGCGACGTCGAGCGCCACCTGCGCTTTGACGAGAGCGAGCATCCGGTCGCGCTGCAGTTGGGCGGCAGCGACCCGCAAGACCTGGCGAAAAGCGCAAAGCTTGGCGAGCAGTGGGGCTACGACGAGATCAACCTCAATTGCGGCTGCCCCTCGGAGCGGGTGCAGAAGGGCGCTTTCGGGGCCTGCCTGATGCAGGAGCCGGCGCTGGTGGCCGACTGCGTCAAGGCGATGCGCGACGCGGTGTCGGTGGATGTCACCGTGAAGCACCGCATCGGCATCGACTACAACGAGGAATACGGTTTCGTGCGCGACTTCATCGGCACCATCGCTGATGCCGGCTGCCGCACCTTCATCGTCCATGCCCGCAACGCCGTGCTCAAGGGCCTGTCGCCCAAAGAAAACCGCGAGATTCCCCCGCTGCGCTATGAAGTGGCCTACCAGCTCAAGCGCGACTTCCCTGAGCTCGAGATCATCATCAACGGCGGCGTGAAAACCGACGACGAGATCGCCCTGCACCTGGAGCACGTCGACGGCGTGATGCTGGGCCGCGAGGCCTACCACAGCCCCTGGGTGATGGCGGACTGGGACCGCCGTTTCTACGGGGATGCGAATGCGCCCCTGAAAACCCGGGTGCAGGTGCTGGAAGCGATGATTCCCTATATCGCGGAACAATTGCGCGTGTACGGCGGATACGGCCTGAAACTCAACAGCATCACCCGCCACATGCTGGGCATCATGACCGGCCTGCCGGGGGCACGCGCCTTCCGCCAGATGCTGTCGGACCCGAAGCGTCTTGCCGCCGGCGACCCGGCCCTGCTGCTCGAGGCGGCTTCACGTATGCCGGTGGCCGCATAAATTAGATTCCGAACAACTATGTTTCCCGCAAAAGGCGCACTTCGGTGCGCCTTTTTTGTTTCTTGTCGGCAAATAGATACAAACAATTGCAATTCCTATACCGATGCCGTGTATCAAGCTTGCCCTATGGAAAGACCACAAGCATAATCTGCCTTGTTGAACATCAACACTGTTGTTGAGCTGAAACAGTTCGGATGCTGCAGTCGATTTCCGACTTTCCGGTCAGAATTTTTGATTTATCCTGTCGGAAATAGTCGTAAATCACAAACAATTACGGCATACGCGTCGCACGGCGCCAGAATCCGGGCGAATTTCGATCAATAGATACAGGGAAGAACACGAGCATGGCTTTTTTGAATAACTTGAAGGTCAGTACCCGCCTCGCACTCGGCTTTGCGCTGGTGCTGGCGCTGCTGGTTGCAGTCACAGTGTTGGGCATCGTGCGCATGTCGCAGATCCAGGACCGCCTTGACCGCGTGGTCAGCGTCAGCAATGTCTCGACCGGCCTCGTGATCGATATGCGCAACAACGTCAGCGAGCGCGTCGCTTCGCTGCGCGTCCTGACCCTGATGACCGACCCGGCCGACATGGAGCCGGAAATGGTCAAGTTCAAGGAACAGACCAAGAAGTATGACGACGCGCAGAAGAAGCTGTCGTCGATCTTCGCGGCCCACGCCAGCGACAAGGAAAAAGCGCTGCTGGCCCAGATCAAGGAATCCGAAGCTGCCGCCATGCCGGCAATCGCCAAGGCCTCGGAGCTGTACCTGGCGAATAACGCCATGGACGCTACCCGCGTGATGATCCGCGAAGTGCGTCCGGTGCAGAAGAAGTGGATGGACGCGCTGGACCAGCTGGCCATTACCGAAGAAAAACAGAACGCCCAGAGCAAGGCCGACGCCGAGACCGCTTTCCAGAACGCCCGTAACTTCATGATCGTCCTGCTGCTGGCAGCGGTGGCCATGGGTGTCGTGATGGCCTGGCTGATTGCCCGCAGCCTGCGCAAGCAGCTGGGCGGCGAACCGGCTTACACCGCCCAGATCGCCGGCAGCATCGCCCACGGCGACCTGTCGATCGCCATCGAGACCGAATCGTCGGACCGTGGCAGCCTGCTGGTCGAAATGAAAGAAATGCGCAACAGCCTGGTCGGCATCGTCGAGCAAGTGCGCCGCGGCACCGAAACCATCGGCACCGCTTCGCGTGAAATCGCCGCCGGCAACATCGACCTGTCCTCGCGTACCGAACTGCAGGCCAGCTCGCTGGAAAAGACCGCCTCGGCGATGGAAGAACTGACCTCGACCGTGAAGCAGAACGCCGACAACGCCCGTGAAGCGAACGCCCTGGCGGCGACCGCGTCGGACGTGGCCCGCAAGGGTGGCGAAGTGGTGTCGCAAGTGGTCGGCACCATGGGCGAGATCAACACCTCGGCCAGCAAGATCTCGGACATCATCGGCGTCATCGACGGCATCGCCTTCCAGACCAACATCCTGGCGCTGAACGCCGCGGTGGAAGCGGCACGTGCCGGCGAACAGGGCCGCGGCTTCGCGGTGGTGGCATCGGAAGTGCGTAACCTGGCCCAGCGTTCGGCTGCGGCAGCGAAAGAAATCAAGACCCTGATCGGCGACTCCGTCGAGAAGGTCGAGCGCGGCAGCAAGCTGGTCGGCCAGGCCGGCGTGACGATGGACGAAGTGGTGGCCAGCGTGCGCCGCGTGACGGACATCATGAGCGAGATTGCCAACGCCAGCGCCGAGCAGAGCGCAGGTATCGAACAGGTCAACATGTCGATCATCGAGATGGACAGCATGACCCAGCAAAATGCCGCCCTGGTGGAAGAGGCCGCTGCCGCAGCGCAGAGCCTGCAAGACCAGGCGAGCGAACTGTCCCGCGTCGTCAGCATCTTCAAGCTGACCGAGGGCGAGCAGTACCAGGCCGACACTTCGGCGCCTGCAGCGACCAGCACCGCCGTGGTGGTGAGGCCAAGCGCCGCCAAGCGTCCGGCCCCGGCCCTGAAAAAGCCGGCCGCGAAGAAGCCAGCCGCAGCAGCAGCGGCAGCTTCGGCGCAGGAAGACGCAGCACCCGCGGCCAAGCCGAAGAAGGCCGCCACCGTCGCCAGCGACGAGTGGGAAGAATTCTAAGAGAGAAATAGCCGGCATCAAGGCCGGCATGCAGTGAGACTGCCAACCTTTATCAAAACCTTATTGGGGAAATTATGAAAAACCTGACCGTGAAACTGATCGCAGCAATGACCCTCGCCACCGCCGCCGGCGCTACCTTCGCCGCCGAAGTGCCGGCCACTTTCGATCCGAAGAAGTGCGCGGTCGAGTACCCGAAAGCGTCGCTGATGAACGAAGAGCAGGGCACCACCTCGGCATCGTTCCTGGTGAGCGCCGACGGCACCGTGACCGAGTCGAAGCTGGAAAAGTCGAGCGGTTTCAAGAACCTGGACCGCGCAGCCCTGAAAGGCCTGTCGTCGTGCAAGTTCAAGCCGGGCACCAAGGACGGCGCACCGGCCCAGACCTGGGCCAAGGTCGACTACGCCTGGAAACTGGACTAATCAGGTTTCTCTCCCTTCGAAACAGCCGGCCTTGCGCCGGCTGTTTTGCTTTCTGGAGTGCGGCAGTTACATTTCGAATGCGGAATGTATCGCTTGTAAGCAGGTTTTTCATTTCTCCCATGTGCGGCTGTGGCTGGCTATAGTGTGTCCAACACCAACCGAAAGGAGAAACACCATGAAAAGCATTCTTGCCGCTACCGCAGCCGTCCTGATCAGCACTGCCGCTTTCGCGCCGGTCCAGGCGCAGGCCCAGGGCCGCACTGAAGTGATCGTGGTGCACAAGGCGCCGCCGCCGCTGCGTCATGAATCGATCCCCGCCGCCCGCCGCGGCTACGAATGGGTGCCGGGTTACTGGAGCTGGAACGGCCGCCGCTATGTGTGGGAACGCGGCCACTACGAGAAAGTGCGCGCTGGCTACGTCTACCACCGTCCGGAATGGCGCCAGGACCGTAACGGCTGGTACCTGGATCGCGGCGGCTGGGTCCGCGAAGACCGCCGCATGGCGCGCCGCGACCGTGACGGCGACGGCGTCCCGAACCGCCATGACGCCCGCCCGAACAATCCGAACCGTTACTGAGACGGTTTGAGGGACAAGAAGAACCGCCTGCACCGCAGGCGGTTTTTTTATACCGTGAACAACACCGGCGCCGGATCGCTGTCGTCGAGGTCGCCGCACACGCGGTTGCGGCCGCCCGCCTTGGCCTGGTAGAGCAGGGCGTCGGCCTGGGTGAGCAGGTCGCCCGGCTCGTGGACACCGCCGGCGCCGGGATGGAAGGTGCGTACGCCGGCGCTGATCGTGACCAGCCCGCCCTTGTTGTCGGCATGGGGCAGGTTCAGGTCGAGTACGGCCAGGCGCAGCCGCTCGGCCACGTAGCGCGCCCCCACTTCGCCGGTCCCCGGCAGGATCACGGCGAACTCCTCGCCGCCGTAACGCGCCACCAGGTCGCTCGGCCGGCCCAGCTTCCTGCGCAGGGCCGCCGCCACTTGCCGCAGGCAGTCGTCGCCGGCCACGTGGCCGTAGCGGTCGTTGTACTTCTTGAAGAGATCCACGTCCATCAGCGCCAGCGATACCGGCGTGCCGGTGCGCGCGGCGCGGTTCATTTCACGCGCCAGCGTGTCGTCGAAATGGCGGCGATTGGCGATGCCGGTGAGGCCGTCCCTGGTCGCCAGCACGGTCAGTTCCTCGTTCCGCTCCTGCAGGTGTTCTTCGGCGATGCGCAGTTCGGCTTCGAGCTGGTCGCGGATCATGATCTGGCGCACCAGACGCGAGCCGACGCCGGCCAGCAGCACCACGATCAGCAAGGTGCCGCCCGCGAGCAGCAGGGATGACTGCCGCCATTCCTCGAGGATCTCCGCCGTGGAACGCGCGGTGGCCACGATCAGCGGCAGGCCGTCCAGCTGGCGATAACTGTACAGGCGCTCCACGCCATCGACCTTCGAGCGCAGGATGGTCGTGCCGACCGGCCCCTGCGACCTGACCAGCTGGAAGATCGCCCCGCCCGTGATGCTGGTGCCGATCAGCTTCTCGCTGAAGGGCCGGCGATACACCACGGTCGCGTCGTCGAGCGCGAGCACGATCACGCCATCCCGGCCGACGTCGAAGCTGTCGTAGAGGTCGGCGAAGAACTCGATGCGGATCGTGCCGAGGGCGACGCCGGCGAAGCTGCCGTCGGGCCTGTCGATGCGGCGCGAGATCGGCAGGATCCACACGCCGGTCGAACGGCTGCGGATCGGCTTGCCGACGTGCAGGCCGCGGTCCTTGTGTTTGAGGTGGTACTGGAAGTATTCACGGTCGGCGTTGTTGCCGGCGATCGGCCGGTCGAGCGAGCTGACCAGCCAGCTGCCGTCCGGCCCATAGACGAAGAGGCCGTGGAGTTCATTCACCTCACCCACCATGGTGCGCAGGTGCTGGCGCAGGCGGTCGGCCGAGGACGGCGCCAGGCCGTCGTGCTCGACCCGTTCGACCACGCCGGCCAGCACGGTGTCGACGATGCGTACCGTGCTTTCCGCCTGCGCGGCAAGGGCGCCGGCCATGTTCGACGTCGAGGCCGCGTTCTCGGACAGGCGGGTCTGGCGCGCGGTCCAGACGCTCCAGGCCTGGGCTGCCACCAGCAGGACGCAGAACAGGACCATGACCCTGATCGCGGAACGCACCGCCGGGCGTTTCGCCGCGGTCAGGCGGGTGATCGGGGTGGAGACAGGCTGCTTGTCGGTCATCAGGAAGGCCGCTGGGGCGCTGCGGTTGCCGGAGCCTTGAGGATATCCATGCCGCATGAAAAAGTCGAGCGGAATGCTCCTGTCACGGCCTGTGCGCATTTACTTGCGACGCGACCTTGCTTACAATCGGTTAAACGTTTTCCAAAACACAGGAGGAGACCCGATGTCGTATCGCGCGCAGCCTACAATCCGCCCGGCCCTGGCCGCCCTGGTCCTGACCCTGCTGGCCCAGGGGGCGGCCTCCGCATGCGAGGCGCCGCCGCCCGTGGTGCGCGACATCGACGCCAACCGCTACTACAGCGACAAGCACAATTCCATCGTCGACCCGGTGCTCAAGGCGCGTAACGAGGCCGCGGTCAAGCCTGTCAACGATTACCTGGACGGCGTCGCGCGCGCGGCCAACGCCTGGCAGCGGGAGCGCAGGCCGGCGGATGCGCAGTGCGCCCTCGGCTGGCTGCAGGCCTGGGCCGAGGGCGGCGGCATGCTCGGCACCATGAGCACCAATCAGTCCTGGTACACGCGCAAATGGACCCTGTCCGGCCTCGCCCTGAGCTATGCGCGCGTGCAGGCGGCGGCGGCACCGGCACAGCGCCAGGCGATCGAAGCCTGGCTGCGCCAGCTCGCCGACCTCACCATCGCCCATTCGGACGCGCACAAGGGCGTGCGCAACAATCACTATTACTGGGAGGGCCTGGCCATCACCGCCACCGGCGCGGTGACGGGCGAGGCGCGCTACCTGGCCTGGGGACGCAAGATGTTCGATCACGCGATGGCCCAGATCCAGGCGGACGGCTCCTTGCCGCTCGAGGTGGCGCGCGCGGGCAAGGCGCTCAGCTACCACCTGTATGCGGCCGCGCCTCTCGTGACGGTGGCCTCGATCCTCGACCTGCAGCACCCGAACCTGGATCGCCTGCTGCGTTTTTCAAGCGCCAACGTGGCCGACCCGTCGACGCTTCAGCAAATGACCGGCGTCAGCCAGGAGAAGCCTTCGCGCATGCCGGGGTGGGTCGCGATCTACGACCGCCATGCCACGCAGCCGCTGTCGACGGAGCCGCCGCCAGCCAACAACTGGGATGCGCGCATGGGTGGGGATCGGAGTCTGCCGAATCCATTGGAGCATGTGCGTCCGTAGGGTGCACCGGGCCACGAAAGGCGGCTCCGCCGTGCGCGCGTTCAACTACACGGTGCAATGAGGCGCATCGTCCATCTCCGGGCCAGTTGAACGCGCGTTCGGCGAAGCCGAACACCCTACGAAAAAAAGCCCGACACAGCATTCCTGCTGGTCGGGCGTGAATGCGGGTCCAGCCCCGCAGGAGAGTGCTCCCGTAAACCTTATTGCTGCTTGTCCCCGTAGCGGATGGTCCAGCTCACCACGAGCGGCTCGCGCATGCTGAAGGCGCCGCTCTCGCAGCTGACCACCGTCTGCATCTGGCCATACGGCGCACGCCAGTCCGCGCTGCCGTTCGCCGGCTCCGCCTTGCAGGCCGCCAGCCCGCCTACCTCGAAGGCCTGCACCGCGCCCTCCTTGAAACGCACCGTGCTTCCATTCACGGTGGCGCCTTGCGAGAAGGAGCCGAATTCCAGCGTCAGCTTCTTGATGTCGAGCGCAGACGCCGGCGTATAGCGGTCGGTGCGCGTGATCGCGCCCGGCTGCAGACTGTAACGCGTTTCGACCTTGATGCGCGCATCAAGCACCGGTACGTTCTTGCCGAGGCGGGTGAGGGCGTCCTGGCGATACGTTACCAGCTGGCCCGCCCCCTGTGCTTTCGCTTCGATATCCTTCATCCAGGCCGTCGCAATCAGCTCGCTGCCGTCCGCCAGCGTGAACTTCGGCATCAGCTGCGGATGTGCGTAGCCGCTGTCTGCCACGCCCGCCACGACATCGTGCGCGAAGGGCAGCGGGTAATAGGGGCTGTTGGCATGCTGGCTCTGGCCGCCGTTGATGATCGACAGGCTGAACACATGGCCCTTGTCGCGCCAGATGCCCAGCGCCCGGTCATGTTCGCCGCGCGCGAAGCGCGTCAGGGAAAATTTCGGGCGCGTGCGTTCGAGCCAGGCGGCCAGGTCCTGGCGCGGCGCCACGTCCTTCATGCCGGCCCTGTTCCACATCTCGTTGGTGGCGATCAGCTGGTGCAGCAGCGAGAAGTTCTCGCCCAGGATGCGGTGCTTGCCGCGGTAGGTGTCGGTGCGGCGCCCGCCGTTCCACATGTCGACCGAATGCATGCCTGGCTGGTACCAGAAGCGCATGTAGCGCTCGGCGATGCGCGCGGAGTAGGCGTAGGCGTATTCCTTTTCCTCGGGCGAGAGCACGCCGAGATAGGCGGCGGTCGACAGGATCTCCAGCATCGCGGTCTCGCCGTACGGGCCCAGGCTGCGGCCCATGGTAAAGCCGGTGCCATCGCTTGTTGCGCTGTTCAGGGCCACCTCGGCCGACTTGCGCAGCAGGGCTTTCAGCTCCGGCGTGACCGCCAATCCGGTCTCGATGAAGCGCTCGCAGATCTCGGCGGCGAGCAGGATGCTGTAGCGGTCGAAGCGTCCCTGGCCATCGGTCTCGTCGCTGAAGCCGTACTCGCCCGAATAGGTGGCGTAGTGCTTGAGCATCTTGTCCAGCAGGATCTCGCCCGACTTGCCGTCTTCCCATCCCATCAGCATGCGCAGGCGCGCGATGCTGAAGGCCACGCCATAGTAGTTGGTCGGCAGGTTGATCAGTTCATAACTCGGCAGCCGCACGAAGGTGCGCCAGTCGAGGCGCTTGCGCAGGGTCTCCAGCGTGGCGGGACGCACCGCGCGCTCGAGCAGGCCGGCCTGCTTCAGGCGGTGCAGGGCGCCGATGTAGTAGTAGATGCCCCAGGTGTCGTTCGCCATGCCGATGGTGAGATCGGCAAGGTCGGCGTAGTCGCGCAGCATGCCCGGCAGGCGCGGGTCGTTCGCCGGCAGGTGGACCAGCAGGTCTGCCAGGCCCGTGGCGATTTTCCCAGGCAGGAATTTGTCTTTGCTCTTGAGGGCGGCCTGGCCGTCCATCGTGATGCCATCCCTTTCCTTTGCCAGCTTCTGGAACAGGTAGTCGAGCTGGGGATAGGCCTGCTCGACGCTCTTCTGCAAGGGCGGCGTGGCTTGCGCGGGTGCGGCGTGGACGATGGCAGGGGCGGCCAGCAAGGCGGTCGCCAGGAGGGGCAAGGCATGGCGCATCAATCGTGTCTCCGGTGTTGTTAAACGTTTTCCTAAATATAGGCGAACGGTTCCGGAAAGTAAAGCCATGCGCGTGCGTTCAGCTCTGGCGGGCGATGGTCGAGGAACGCAGCACCAGCTGGGGCGCGACCTTGGTGAGCTTTTCGACCTGTTCGCCCTTGATCACCGAAAGCAGCTTGCTCATGGCGGTAGCGCCCATGCGCTCGCTCTGCAGGTCGACCGTGGTGAGCGCAGGCGTGACGTACTTACCGTAGGGGATGTTGTCGAAGCCGACCACCGACAGATCGCGCGGGATCGACAGGCCCAGGCTGGCCGCTTCCTTCATGAAGCCGAGCGCCATCAGGTCGTTGTAGCAGATCACCGCATCGGGGCGGCTGGCGCCCAGCACGATGTTCGAGCACATGCGCTCACCCTCGGCCATGGAGGGGCCTTCGGCATCGAAGACGACGAGCGGCAGGCCGGCAGCGTCGAGACACTCGCGGATGCCGCCCAGGCGCTCCTCGTCGCGTCGCGACTTGGAAAAGCCGAGGTAGGCGATGCGCTGGTGCCCGAGCATGCGCAGGTGCTGGGCCAGCATGAAGGCGCCGCCGTGGTCGTCGCTGGCCACGGTGGGAAGAGGGAGCTCGTTTAGCGACCCGAAGAACACCAGCGGCTTGTCGATTTCGGCCATCCAGCCCATCTCGTGCTCGCGCAGGCGCGAGGACACGATCAGCCCGTCCACGCGCCGGCTCAGGTCTTCCAGCGTGCGGCGCTCGCGGCTCGGGGTTTCCTCGGTATCGACCAGCACCACCGAATATTCATGGTCGTGGGCGACGCGGTTGGCGCCCTTCAGGATGCTGGAAAAGTGCGGGTTGGTCACGTCCAGCACCGACAGGCCGATGGTGTTGGTGCGCCCCGTGATCATGGATTTCGCCAGCGGATTGGACTTGTAGCCCAGGCTGGCGATGGCCGCATCCAGCGCCGCTTCGACCTTGGGCGAAAAGCGCTGCGCACCGTTGATGTACTTGGACACCGTGGCGGTGGACACCTGGGCGGCTGCGGCGACGTCGCGGATGGTCGGGGCGGAGCTTTTCATTGGGCGGGTAATCGTTATTTGACCCGGCATCTTATCACGCGCGAGACAGGCGAAACCGCCATTTTCCCTTGGTGCAAAGCGGTCCAGCCACTTCCTCGGCGTCCCGGGCGCCATTGACGTTGGACGCCGTTACGCTATACTTCAGTTAAACGTTTAACTCGCCGTTCAATATAACACTGGAGACTCCATGACTGAAGAGACACCGCGCAAGCCCTTCCACCGCCTGCTGCTGACCGGGGCGGGCGGCGGCCTCGGCACCGTGCTGCGCGAGCGCATCAAACCCTGGGCCGACATCGTCCGCCTGAGCGACGTGAAGGTGATCGCCCCGGCAGGACCGAACGAGGAAGTCGTGCAGTGCGACCTGGCCGACCGCGAGGCCGTGTTGTCCCTGCTCGAGGGCGTCGACGCCGTGCTGCACTTCGGCGGCGTCTCGGTCGAGGAACAGGTCGACAAGATCGTCCAGGCCAACATCGTCGGCCTGCACCACCTGTACGAAGCCGTGCACAAGCTGGGCATCAAGCGCGTGATCTATGCCAGCTCCAGCCACGTGGTCGGCTTCTACCCGACCACGCAGGTGATCGATGCCGGCGCTCCGCTGCGCCCGGACTGCATCTACGGCGTCTCGAAGTGCTTCGGCGAAGCCCTGTCGCGCTACTACTACGACCGCTTCGGCATCGAGACCGTCTGCCTGCGCATCGGCTCCTCCTTCGACGAGCCGCGCAACGCGCGCATGATGACCACCTTCCTCGCCTATGACGACCTGGTCGAGCTGGTGCGCTGCGCCCTGTTCACGCCGCGCGTCGGTCACACCATCACCTTCGGCGTTTCGGACAACAAGACGAAGTGGTGGGACAACCGCCTGGCGGCCCACCTGGGCTTCGAGCCCCGGCGCAGCTCGCGCGAATTCGCGGAGCGCTTCCCGCAAAGCGGGGAGTGGCCGGGCAAGGAAGACGTCACGGCGACGTACCAGGGCGGTCCTTTCGTCCTGGCAGGCCCGATCTACAAGGACTGATGCTTCACACGGCGCCGTGCTTCTCGCGGCGCCGGCTACAAAACATTTGCGGCGCCTTCCACTTCCGTGAAAGGCGCCGCAATTTTTTTGTTTCAGGTTCTCGTAGGGTGGGCGGGTCTCCCGCCCACGCGGTCAAATGACGTATTTGGGCCCGCTCCGTGGCGCTCATCCGTTCGTTGACTGCGTGGGCGGAGAACCCGCCCACCCTACGCACATCTTAGAACTTGACGTCCAATTTGACGCTGAAGTAGCGGAACACGTCGCGCGGCGGCACCCAGCTGTCCACCGTGATGCTCGGCGAGGTCGAGGTCGGTCCTTCCCGGAAGCTCGGGCCGCTCGCATTCGCGTTCGGGATGAAGAACTTGTCGAACAGGTTCTTCACCTGGAAGCTCAGGCGCCAGCGGTCCTTGTTCTCGCGCAGGCCGAAGCCCAGGTCGGCGATGGTGTAGGCGTCGTTGACCGAACGCGGATCGTTGTTGATGTTGGTCTGGTAGTCGCTCTGGTAGCGCACGTTGCCGTTGATGAAGGCGCGGAACGGCAGGCTGTCGAAGCGCAGGTCGTAGTTGCTGCCGATGTTGACCTTGATCTTCGGCGTGCCCGGGAAGATCCCGCCGGTCAGGTCCTGGATGCCGGTGGTCGAGCCGGGACGGATCGGGAAGCAGGCGCGGTTCCAGCCGCCCAGCGAACCGCCTTCACCCAGGGTGCTGCCGGGCAGCGCCGGGTTGGTGTTGTCGCGGTAGCAGGGGCCGCCCTTCCAGTCGTTGATGCTGGGGCGGGTGTAGGCCAGCGCGGCGTTCACCGACCAGCCGGTCGCGAGCAGCATGTTGGCGTCGATCTCGACCCCCTTGGTGCCGATTTCCGGAATCGAATTCAGCTGGGTATAGATGGTCGGGTCGTCCGGCAGCACGAAGGAGGTGTTCTGCTGATAGTGCCTGAAGTCGGTCTTGTAGACGACCGCGGCCAGCGACATGCGGTTGTTGAACAGGTTGGCCTTGGCGCCCAGCTCGTAGGTGCGGCTGGTTTCCGGATCGACCGGGAAGGCGGCGCGCGCCTGCAGGCCGCTGGTCACGTCATAGGCCTTGCCCTTGTGGCCCGTGGCGGTCATGGCGTACACCATCCAGTCCTTGTTGAGCTGCTTCTGGATGCTCAGCTTGCCGGTGGTGGCCCAGTCTTCGTTGCCGCTGCTGGAGAACACGTCCACGCCCACCGGGCCCGGCACGAAGGTCGCGCGGTCCAGCTGGTCGGTGTAGAAGTTGCGCTCGTAGTTGAAGCCGGATTCCTCGAGGTTGCGGCGCAGGCCGGCGACCAGGGTCCAGGTTGGAGCGAAGTCCCAGGTCGCCTGGCCGAACACCGCCTTGTTGACGTTGTAGATGTCGGTGTAGTAGTTGGTCGGGCTCGAGGGCGAGTTGGCCGCGCACTTGGCCGGCGCCACGCAGAAGCCGCGGATGAAGTGGCGCTCGATCTCGTTGCGCGCCCACCAGAGGCCGGCCACGTAGCGCAGATTGCCCGCGTCCGGCGAGACCAGGCGGATCTCCTGGGTCTTCGAGCGGATGTCATAGGTGCCGAACTGGTTGTTGCCGACCGTGGGCACGGTTTCGCCCGGGCGGGTCAGGGTCGGCACGTCCGTGAAGTCCTGGTCGCGCGAGTCGTTCGCCTTGTAGCGCTGGTAGGAGGTGATCGACATCAGGGTCGCGTCGTTCGGCAGCGTGTACGAGAACTTCAGGCCGGTCCCCGTGGTGCGCGAGGCGATTCCCGTGGGGAAGTCGCGCCGCACGTAGCGGTTGCGCGGATTGGTCG
Organism: Pseudomonadota bacterium; assembly: GCA_040758275.1. Lineage (GTDB taxonomy): Bacteria > Pseudomonadota > Gammaproteobacteria > Burkholderiales > Burkholderiaceae_D > Telluria. The sequence continues at coordinate 16,783 of JBFLVV010000026.1, read as the reverse complement.
GATCGATCCCCGCCAGGATCTGGCTGGCCGGCAGCAGCTTGTTGCCGTTCATGTAGGCGTTGTTGATATCGACCGGAATGCGGGTCAGGTTGCCTGCTTCGAGCGAGCCGGTGGTGCGGTAGAAGCCGTTCACCGCAGTCACGCCGCGCGTGTTTTCCTGCTCGTTATACTGCGGCATGAAGTCGATGTCGAGGTTCCGGATCGGGGTCCAGCTGAACTTCGCCATGAAGGTCTTGCCCGACGAGCCGTTCACCTTCTTGCCGTCGGTGAGGTTGGTGAAGTTGCCCGGCATGTCGCTCTTGTTCGCGGCGATGCGCATGGCGAAGGTGTCGGTGAAGCGTCCGCCCATCGAGGCGGCCAGGCGCCACTCGTGGTCGTTGGTGTAGTAGGCGCTGCCGCGGTAGGTGACCGGGCCGCTGATCGGCTTGGTCACGATATTGATCGCGCCGGCCACCGCCGACTTGCCGAACAGGGTGCTCTGCGGCCCTTTCAGCACCTCGACGCGCGCCACGTCGGCCAGGTCGCGGAAGGCCTGGAACTGCACCGCGATCGGGATGTCGTCCAGGATCACCGAGACGTCCGACTCCACGCCGATACCGACCGAAACGGTGCCGATGCCGCGCATGAACAGCGCGTTGTTGGCGGCCGTCGTACCCGAGGCTTGGGTCAGCGAAGGGGTGAGGGCGATGATGTCCTCCATCTCCCGCACGTTATTGCGCTGCAGCTCTTCGTCCGAGATGACCGAGATCGCCATCGGCACGCTCTCCAGCTTCTCGACGCGCTTGTTGGCGGTGACGACCACCGACTGCAGCTGGTTCGGGTTCGGCTGGGCTTCCTGCGCTTCCTGTGCATAGACAGGGGCGGCCCATTGTGCGACGGCGATGGCGACGACCGCTGCAACCGGTTTCACCGCGAAGTACTCGTTTCTGTTCTTGTCCAACGTTTGTCTCCTTAATTCAAGAAAGGGTGCCAGGCCCGGGTGACGATCCCTGTTGCGATCGATCCCGGTGCTCCGGATGCGTCAATGTGTTGCGCTGGCGGCCTTCAGGCGCAGCAATGCTTCGAGAAAGTAGTAGTCGGCGTAGTTGAGCGGCACGTCGATTTCCTTGCCGGCCGGTTTGTGGCCGGTCGCGTGCTTGAGCAGGAAGCCGCCGTTCTCGCCCGTCGCGGCGAGGTAGGCCGGGGAGGCGAGGCTGCGCAGCTGGGCAGTGGCGAAGTCGCGGTACTTTTGCGCGGTGGCCTTGTCGGAGAAGCCGGCGAGTTCCAGCAGGGCGGAAGCGGTGATGGCGGCGGCCGAGCTGTCGCGCGGCGCGTTGGGAATGGTGGCGTCGTCGAAGTCCCAGTAGGGCACTTTGTCGCTAGGGAGGCGCGGGTGGTTCATGAAGAAGGCTGCGATTTTATGCGCCTGTTCCAGGTACTCGGGCTTCTTCGTCTCGCGGTACATCATGGTGTAGCCGTACAGGCCCCAGGCCTGGCCGCGCGCCCAGGCCGACGAATCCGCATTGCCCTGCACCGTGACCTTGCCGCGGATGGCGCCAGTCTGCGGATCGTAGTCGACCAGGTGCACGCTCGAGCCGTCCGGGCGGAAGTGGTTCTTCAGCGTGGTGTCGGCGTGGGTGAGGGCGACGTCGCGATACCAGGGCTCCTTCGCTTCGCGGGCGGACCAGGTCAGCAGTTCCAGGTTCATCATGTTGTCGATGATGACGGGGAAGGCCCAGGTGCTGTTCTTCCACAGGTCCCAGGACTGGATGCTGCCGACCTTGGGGTTGTAGCGGGTGACCAGCGTGGTGGCGCCGGCAAGCAGGGCGTCGCGGTACGACGGGTCCTTGGTGAGGCGGTAGCCGTTGCCGTAGCTGGCGCCGAGCATGAAGCCGAGGTCGTGCTGGGTCTTGTCGAACTTGGCGGGAGCCATGCGGGCCGTGTAGTCCTGCGCGGCGGCCCGCCACTTCTTGTCGCCGGTCGCTTCGAACAGATACCACAGCGAGCCGGGAAAGAAGCCGGAGGTCCAGTCGCGCGCGCCGACCAGTTTGACGTCACCGTTCTCGACGGTGCGGGGGAAGCCTTCCTTGCCCTGTACCTTGGGGAGCAGGGTGGCGTACTGCTTCGCGGCGGCGTCGATGCCGCGCTTGACCAGGGCGGCGTTCGACTCATTGGCGGGCTGGGCAAATGCAGGTGCTGCGGCGAGCAGGGCGATGCCTGCAAGCAGTGCGCGCGAGTTGTTTCGCGTCATTGATGTCTCCTGTTTGTTCTTCTGCTTGCATAAATCGTAATCACATCAACTAGCGAAGTCAACAGAATTAGGAAAACGCTTAACTAAGATTTTTTACCCGTAGTTTAACTGTCAAATACTGGAATACATCAAGCCGAATTACGGGTGGTCAGAGAAAACGTTTTTGCACGTTGTTTTCACTCTGGTGCGGCCGTTTGGCGAAAGCGTCGTCAAGCAGCAAACACTGACTCCTTGTGTCGGTTTTGGAAACGTTGCCATTGCGCCACACCGCCGACAATCGACAGTGCCCGAATGGTTGCTCTCTTACTTTCGGGTGAGCGTTGCTGATGGGTTGACTTGTGCCAATTTGCTGGCTGTAGCTTCTGCGACGATGTCGTCGCCATTACCGGAGGTCACGATGAATTCGAATCAGGGACAGGTGAGCCATACGTCCGCCGGCGCAGCTTGCCTTCTGCGCGCATGCGGCATGCCGCTGGCAAGTTCTCTCGCTGCGCTGGTCATCAGCGCCGCGCCCGCTGCCGCCCAGCCCGTCAGTGCACTCCCATGGATGACGGGCCAGCAATTCGTGGAGCTTGCTGCATGGCCCGAGGACGCGCACAGCGGCATCGATCTGACTCCGCAGCAGGCGATGAATCAGGAACTGGCGAGAATGTTCCTGGTTGGCGTGCATGACGCCACAGAAGGAAAGGACTGGTGCTATAGCCAACGCGCCAAACCCAAGCCGGACACTTTGCAGGATCAAGCTGTCCACGGCCTCCGCGCCATGAATCCAAAGCAATTGAAGCGAAGCGCAGCTGTTCTCGTTGTCGAGGTCTGGCGCGCCAAATATCCCTGCACGACGGGAAGGAAGAAGTCATGAGTAAGATGCCGAATCTACCGTTTCGGGTTCTCCACGCGAACTTCCCATCGAGTGCCATGGTCAGGCCAGAGCAACTCTCGGGTACCCTGACTAGCAAGGGCCCCCAGTTCAAGGGGGCGCGAATCGAATCGCGACAAAAACAGCTGTCGGACTTTCTGCGGCGGCGTTGGGGGCAGCCGGAAAAGTACAAGGGTAGTGAGGCGGCCAAGAAAGGTATTGGGTCCCGGCGCGGGGTAGTCAGCTTTTTCAAGCTGCTTGGCGATACGGACAACCAGGGACATATTGACCTGGTGGCCCCAAACGAGTGGGGCACGCTGTTGTGTGCAAACAGTTGCTACTGGGGTTCAGTGGAGATCTGGTTCTGGCCTCTCAAGTAGGCAAGAAGTCCGGAAAACAAAAAAGGCCACAAGCGAACTTGTGGCCTTCGAATTCTTGGGGTGGCTGATGGGACTCGAACCCACGACAACAGGAATCACAATCCTGGACTCTACCAACTGAGCTACAGCCACCACTGTCTTACTTCTTTGTCTCGCTGTTTCCGAGACAGAACAAGATTATACAAAGGTCTAAGCGAACTGGCAAATCTAAATGTGTTGTGCGGTCGAGCCGGGCTGCGGAAGGCTGATTTCGACCTCATGCACAGCCGGATCCTGCCCCAGCAGGGTATTGAAGGAAGCCAGCAGCGCCTCTCCGCTTGCAGTGGTGAAGCCGGTAAGGCTGGTTGGCTGGCCGCCCGCTCCGCGCAGCAGCTTCGAGGCTTCCAGAAGCCGCGCGAGCTGGCGGGCGACGGCGTCGCCGGTGTCGATCAAAGCTACCTCCGCATCCGTATGGCGCCGCACCACAGCTTCGATCGAGGCCTGTACCAGGGGGTAATGGGTGCAGCCGAGCACCAGGGTGTCCGCACCCTGCGCCAGCAATGGCGCGATGTAGCGTTCCAGCATGGCCTCTAACGCAGGCGCGCCGGCTTCGCCGAATTCGATCTGGTCGGCCAGGCCCACGCAGGGCTGCAGCAGGAAGCGGGCGCCGGTTGCGGCGACGATCTGGTCGCGCAGCAGCAGGAATTTTTCGCCGGCAAGGGTGCGCTCGGTGGCCAGCACGCCCACCAGGCCGTTGCGGGTCGCGGCTGCGCCTGGCTTCAGTCCCGGCTCGACGCCGACGATCGGCATGTCGGGATAGTGTTCGCGCAGGATGCGCACGGCGGCGATGGTGGCGGTGTTGCAGGCCACGACCAGCGCCTTGGCGCCGCGTGACACCAGGAAGGCGCCGATGCCCAGCACGCGCTCGATGAGGACGTTCTCCGGCTGGCCACCGTAGGGGGCGAAGGCGGTGTCGGCGAAATACAGGAGATGCTCGTTCGGCAGCTGCGCCTGGATGTGGCGCAGCACCGAGAAGCCGCCGACGCCCGAATCGAAGATGCCGATCGGGGCGTCGTTGTGAAGGGTAGTTGGAGCCATGGTGGCGGCGCAGAGGGGAGTTGAACGCGTGGGCGGCGAGGCCGCCCACGATACGGTTAGACCGCGTTGACCGGAATGCCCTTCAGCGACTCGATCTTCGCCGACCATTCCTTCGGGCCGGTGTTGTGCACCGAGGTGCCGGTGGCGTCGACGGCGACAGTCACCGGCATGTCGGTCACGTCGAACTCGTAGATCGCTTCCATGCCCAGGTCTTCGAAGCCGACCACCTTGGCCGACTTGATCGCCTTCGAGACCAGGTAGGCCGAGCCGCCGACCGCCATCAGGTAGGCCGACTTGTGCTTCTGGATCGATTCGATCGCCGCCGGGCCGCGCTCGGCCTTGCCGATCATCGAGATCAGGCCGGTCTTCTCCAGCATCATGTCGGTGAACTTGTCCATGCGGGTCGCAGTGGTCGGGCCTGCCGGGCCGACGACCTCGTTACCCACCGGGTCGACCGGGCCGACGTAGTAGATCACGCGGTTGGTGAAGTCCACCGGCAGCTGCTCGCCCTTGGCCAGCATGTCCTGGATGCGCTTGTGCGCGGCGTCGCGGCCGGTCAGCATCTTGCCGTTCAGGAGCAGGGTCTGGCCCGGCTTCCACGAAGCGACTTCCTCTTTGGTGAGGGTGTTCAGGTCGACGCGCTTCGATTTCTCGGTATCCGGGGTCCAGTGCACTTCCGGCCAGGTGGAGAGCGCCGGCGGTTCGATGTAGGCCGGGCCCGAGCCGTCGAGCACGAAGTGGGCGTGACGGGTGGCGGCGCAGTTCGGGATCATCGCCACGGGCTTCGAGGCCGCGTGGGTCGGGTACATATTGATCTTCACGTCCAGCACGGTGGTGAGACCGCCCAGGCCCTGGGCGCCGATGCCCAGCGCGTTGATCTTGTCGCACAGTTCGATACGCAGCTCTTCCAGCTTGTTCTGCGGACCGCGCTGCTTGAGCTCGTACATGTCGATGTCTTCCATCAGCGACTCTTTCGCCATCAGCATCGCCTTTTCGGCGGTGCCGCCGATGCCGATGCCGAGCATGCCCGGCGGGCACCAGCCCGCGCCCATCAGGGGCACGGTCTTGATGACCCAGTCCACCAGCGAGTCGGACGGGTTCAACATGACGAACTTGGTCTTGTTCTCCGAGCCGCCGCCCTTGGCAGCCAGCTTGATGTCGACGGTGTCGCCTTCGACCAGTTCCATGTGGACCACGGCCGGGGTGTTGTCCTTGGTGTTCTTGCGTTCGAAGTGCGGGTCGGCCACGATCGAGGCGCGCAGCTTGTTGTCAGCGAAGCCGTAGGCGCGGCGCACGCCTTCGTTGACGGCGTCGGTGACCGAGCCGGTGAAGCCTTCGAAGCGCACGTTCATGCCGATCTTGAGGAACACGTTGACGATGCCGGTGTCCTGGCAGATCGGACGCTTGCCTTCGGCGCACATGCGCGAGTTGGTCAGGATCTGCGCGATGGCGTCCTTCGCCGCCGCACTTTGCTCGGTCTCATAGGCGCGCGCCAGGTGCTGGATATAGTCGGCCGGGTGGTAGTAGCTGATGTACTGGAGTGCTGCCGCGACCGATTCGATCAGGTCGCTCTGGGTGATAACGGTTGCCATAAAGTTCTCGATCAGGAGGAATTAGTGTTTCGAATGCGTGGTCATGACGATGCGGTCGGTGTAGGCGATGGCCATGGCCGACAGCAGGAAAGCCAGGTGGATGATGGTTTGCCACATCATGGTTTCCGGCTTGTAGTTCGCTGCATTGATGAAGGTCTTCAGCAGGTGGATCGACGAGATGCCGATGATCGCCATCGCCAGTTTCGTCTTGAGTACCGAAGCGTTCACATGCGACAGCCATTCGGGCTGGTCCGGGTGTCCTTCGAGGTGCATGCGCGAGACGAAGGTTTCGTAGCCTCCCACGATGACCATGATCAGGAGGTTCGAGATCATGACCACGTCGATCAGGCCCAGCACCACCAGCATGATGGTCGTCTCGGTCAGCTTGGTCGGCCGCACGGCGCCCTGAACCGTCACGACGTCCAGGATGTGCTGCAGCGAGGCGACATTGCCCATGGCCGCGCCGATCAGGTCTTTCAACTCGACCCAGAAATGGAACACGTAAACGCACTGCGCCAGGATCAGGCCAAGGTAGAGCGGCAGCTGGAGCCAGCGGCTGGCGAAGATCAGGTTGTTCAGGGGACTGAGTTTCTTTGCTTCGTTTGGGGGAATTAACTGCGCCATCGGGATGCGGACTCCTGGATGCTGGATAAATTACAGCCGAGCATTCTACACCCGCCGGCACGGCTTTGCGGGTTCTCCGCCGCATCGCAGCAACATTGGTAGAATGGCACTCCATCAGTGGGCGGGCCAAGAAACCCCATGTAAGGGCTCAGTAAGCGAGCGCCCCTAAGGTGTCCGGTAAAACTTACTACTATGGAGACTAGTATGGCCGAGAACGAGAGCAATCAAGAATTCACGCTGCAGGAAAACCGCGTGTTCCCACCGTCGGCCGAGTTTGCCGGCAAGGCCGCGATCTCCGGCATGGAAGCCTACGAAAAATTGTGCGCCGAAGCAGCGAGCGACTACGAAGGTTTCTGGGCACGCCTGGCGCGTGAAAACATCGACTGGCACAAGCCTTTCACCACCACCCTCGACGAATCGAACGCACCGTTCTACAAATGGTTCGCCGACGGCCAGCTGAACGCGTCGTACAACAGCCTCGACCGTAACCTCGCGAACGGCAACGCGGATAAAACCGCCATCATCTTCGAGGCGGACGACGGCGCCGTTACCAAGGCCACCTACCGCGAGCTGCATGCCCGCGTCTGCCAGTTCGCCAACGGACTGAAATCGCGCGGCATCAAGAAGGGCGACCGCGTCATCATCTACATGTCGATGTCGATCGAAGGCGTCGCCGCCATGCAGGCCTGCGCCCGCATCGGCGCCACCCACTCGGTGGTGTTCGGCGGCTTCTCGGCGAAGTCGCTGCAGGAACGCATCATCGACGCCGGCGCCGTGGCCGTCATCACGGCCGACGAACAGCGCCGCGGCGGCAAGTCGCTGCCCCTGAAGGCCATCGTCGACGAAGCGCTGGCGCTGGGCGGCTGCGACACCATCCGCGACGTCATCGTCTACAAACGTACCGGCGGCGACATCGCCTTCAAGGAAGGCCGCGACATCTGGCTCAGCGACCTGATCGACAATCAGTCGACCGAATGCGAACCGGAGTGGGTCGACGCCGAGCACCCGCTCTTCATCCTCTACACCTCGGGCTCGACCGGCACCCCGAAGGGCGTCCAGCACGCGACCGGCGGCTTCCTGCTGTGGGCCGCGCTGACGATGAAGTGGACCTTCGACATCAAGCCGGAAGACGTCTACTGGTGCACGGCCGACATCGGCTGGGTCACCGGCCACACCTACATCGCCTACGGTCCGACCGCTGTCGGCGCCACGCAGATCGTGTTCGAAGGCGTGCCGACCTTCCCGCACGCCGGCCGTTTCTGGGAAACCATCGCCAAGCACAAGGTCTCGATCTTCTACACCGCGCCGACCGCGATCCGTTCGCTGATCAAGGCGTCGGACGTGGACGAGAAGGTGCATCCGAAGAATTTTGATCTGTCGAGCCTGCGCCTGCTGGGTTCGGTCGGCGAGCCGATCAATCCGGAAGCCTGGATGTGGTACTACAAGAACGTCGGCCAGGAGCGCTGCCCGATCGTCGACACCTTCTGGCAGACCGAGACCGGCGGCCACATGATCACGCCGCTGCCGGGCGCCACCCCGCTGGTGCCGGGCTCCTGCACCTTGCCGCTGCCGGGCATCATGACCGCGATCGTGGACGAGTCCGGCAACGACGTGCCGAACGGGCAGGGCGGCATCCTGGTGGTGAAACGTCCGTGGCCGTCGATGATCCGCACCATCTGGAACAATCCGGACCGCTTCCGCACCAGCTACTTCCCGGACGAACTGGGCGGCAAATACTACCTGGCCGGCGACGGCGCGGTGCGCAACAAGGACACCGGCTACTTCACCATCACGGGCCGCATCGACGACGTGCTGAACGTCTCGGGCCACCGCATGGGCACGATGGAGATCGAATCGGCCCTGGTGGCGCACCCGATGGTCGCGGAAGCGGCAGTGGTCGGCAAGCCGGACGACACCACCGGCGAGGCGATTTGCGCCTTCGTGGTCCTGAAGCAGGCCCGTCCGAGCGGCGAGGATGCGAAGAAGCTGGCGACCGAACTGCGCAACTGGGTGGCGAAGGAAATCGGCCCGATCGCCAAGCCGAAGGAAATCCGCTTCGGCGACAACCTGCCGAAGACCCGCTCCGGCAAGATCATGCGCCGCCTGCTGCGCGTGCTGGCCAAGGGCGAGAACATCACCCAGGATGTGTCGACCCTGGAGAATCCGGCGATTCTGGATCAGCTCAAAGAATCTGCCTGATTTGCTCCGCTGAACAATGCCGGTGTAGGAATTGCCGGGATCGTAGGGTGGGCGGATCTTCCGCCCACGCGGTCAAATCACGTTTCTTGACACGCTCCGTGGCTCGCATCCGTTCGTTGACCGCGTGGGCGGGGGACCCGCCCACCCTACAAATGCCGCTCCGTGCTAACGGCGCGGCATTTTTTATTCTTCGCCGGGCTGCCTGAACAGATCGTCGAGTGGATTTGCCTTTTTCGGCGCAGGGCCGGCGCCGAACAACGCGTCCAGCTCCGCGCGCTGGCTGGCGACCGCCGCGCGCCCGCGCTTGCCCGCGAACTCCTCTTCGATATTGTCGCGGTAAAAACTCCAGGCGGCGCTAGAAGTCGAGAAGCGCTTCCATACGTCGCTGCCGACGCCGGCGTAGTCGATGGCAGCGCCGTCGTCGAACTCCACCCGCAGGATGCGCTCCTTCGGATCGTAGCCGATGGCGCGGAGTTTGCCGGCATTGATGCGTTTCATTTCCATGATGTAATTTTCTTAATTGCCATGCATGGATTATTGAGACAATCGCTTGTTTCGGCAAGCCATGGCATGTCGTGCGGCGATGTTTTCTTGTTGAATTTATAATTTTTGCGCGCGCTAACTCAGCCGTACGGACACGCAATAAAATTCGACCACTCAGGAGACATATGAAGAAGACCTTCGCCAGATGGGCAGGCATGCTGTTGCTCGCCTTGTCCCTCGTCCCGGTATCCGCATCCGCCGCCGGCTATACCCAGACCAAGTATCCGATCATCCTCGTGCACGGCATGCTTGGCTGGAATTCCATCGGCCCTTATGAGTACTGGTTCGGTATTCCCGGCGCCTTGCGACGCGACGGCGCCCAGGTCTACGTGGCCCAGGTGTCGGCTGCCAACAGCACCGAAGTGCGGGGAGAGCAGCTGCTCACTTACGTCAAGCAGGTCATGGCCGCGACCGGCGCCAAGAAGGTCAATCTGATCGGTCATAGCCATGGCGCGCCGACCGCGCGCTACGTGGCGTCGGTGGCGCCGGGGCTGGTGGCGTCCGTGACCAGCGTCGGCGGCGCCAACAAGGGCGTGCCGACCGCCGACATCATGCGCGGCGTGGCCGTGCCGGGATCGTATTCCGAGACGCTGCTGGTCTCGATCGTCGACGGCATCGCCAAGACCATCGCCTTCCTGTCCGGCGACCGCAATGCCCAGATGTCGGCAGCGGCGCTGGATTCGATGACCACTCTTGGTGCCGCCAAATTCAATGCCGCGCATCCCCAGGGCGTGCCGCTCACCGCGTGCGGCGAGGGCGATTACCAGGTGAACGGCGTCTACTATTTCTCCTGGAGCGGCGCACGGTCGCTGACCAACCTGATCGATCCGGTCGACGGCCCCTTGAAGCTGGCGTCGCTGGCCTTCCGCGGCGAAAAGAACGACGGCCTGGTAGGAAGCTGCTCCAGCCGTCTCGGACGCGTGATCCGCGACGACTACAGCATGAACCACTTCGATGAAATCAACCAGGTGGCGGGCCTGGTCAACCTGTTCGAAACCAATCCGCTCACGGTCTACCGCCAGCACGCCAATCGCCTGCGCGAGATGGGCCTGTGAGCCTGCGTGCCTCGTTCATCGGCGGCGCGGCATTCGCGGCCGCGGTCGCGGCGGTGCTGTGGATGGCCGCGTTCGGGCACGAGGCCGCGCCGGAGCGCAGCGTGGCGCCAAGCGCGGTCACCGTGACGCCGGCCGCCAGGGCTTTCGCGCCCTCGCTGGAGGGCACGCGGCCGGACGGCGCGATCCGCGTTGCGCCCGACGATGGCATCGTCGTCGATGCGCAGCTGATCGCCCTGTTCGAGTATTACCTGAGCACGGTCGGGGAAAGGTCGCCAAGCGAGGTGCAAATCGGGATCGAGCGCGAACTGGACCGTACCCTGAGGCCGGCCGCAGCCGACGCGGCCAAGCGCGTGCTGGCACGTTATCTGGCCTACAAACGGGCGCTGGCCACACTGGAAGCGGGGCCCGAACTGGCAGGCCCGGATGCGGCTTCGCTCGTGCGTCGGCTGGATGCGCTGGCACGGATGCGGTCGCAGTTCTTCACCAAAGCCGAGATTGCCGCGATCTTCGGCCAGGAAGATGCCGCCAACGCCGATGCCCTCGCGCGCTTGCGGATCAGCGAAGACGATTCCCTGACGGCGCAGCAAAGGCAGGAACGCCTGGCCGCGCTGGACGCCAGTCTGCCGGCAGAGCTGCGCGAGGAGCGCGAGGCTCCTTTGAAGATCGCGCGCATGCAGCAGGAAACCGAGCGGATGCGCGCGGCAGGGGCCGCGGAAGACGAGATCTTCCGCGTGCGTGCTCAGGCCTTTGGCGCCGATGCGGCCGGCCGGCTGGCCGAGGTAGACCGGGAAGAAGCCGCCTGGCGGCAGCGGATCGGCACCTATCTCGCCCAGCGCAAGGGTTTAAATGACGAAGCGGCGAGGGCGCTGCGCAGCCGCATGTTCAGTGAAGAGGAACAGCGGCGCTTGCCGGTGTATGAGTCGGGACAGATGTGAGACTACAGCTTCTCCATCTGTTGCCGCGCATACCCGGCAGTTGGACTCTTCGGCGCAAGCTCCAGGTACGTTTTGTACGCCCCCTTGGCCTTGTCGCCCTGGCCTGCACGGGCATACGCGTCCCCGAGGTTCATGTAGGCAATCGCGCGTGAAGGATCCATCCGGATCGCATTCTCGAACCAGCGCGCCGCCTCCGTGAACTTCTCCTGTTTATAAAACACGAAGCCCAGGTTGTTGGCCGCCAGCGCAAAATCAGGCCGCAGCTTGAGCGCCTCGGTGAACTGCGCTTCCGCCTGTGCATACTGCTTTTCCTTGTAGAGCAGCAGCCCCTGGTCATTGGCCCGCTGCGCCTTCTGGCGGGCGGACACCGGCACCGCCGCTGGCGCCACGAGCTTGGTTTCGCCGCCTTGCAGGTCCTTCACGACCACCGCCGCGGCCGGCGCCGATGCCTGGGCATCGAGCTTGGTATTCAGCGCGATCGCATCGTTCGATAGCTGCGCCGTGGACGTATTCAGGAACTCGCTTTCCTCCGGCAATTCGAACACGAACTCGCCACCTTCCGAACCCGGCAGGCTGCCGAAGGCCGGCGTCTGCTGCGACACGCTCGACACCGCCGGCGCCACATAGGCAGCCAGTTCCGTGCCGGTGATCAGGCTGTCGCCGTTCAGGTCGGCCTTGCCGCCCAGGCCTTGCAGCAGCGTCCAGGTGAAGACGGAGTGACCGTTCGGCCCGCCGTCCGACACCAGCTGATCGCTGCCGCCGGCCGTCAGCATCTGGCGGCCCAGGCGTTTGGCGTTATCGCGCAGGAAAGAGGCATTCGCCGCACCGCGCGTGAGGCCCAGGCCGCTGTAGCAGGCGTCCATGACGAACAGCGCGTGCTTGGCCGGCAGGCTTTCCGCGATATTCTGAATCTCAGTCATCGGAATCGCATCCGTCGCCAGGTTGTTCGGGTCCGCATCGACCGGCACGATGTAGCCGAGGTCGCGTCCCGAGCTCAGTTTGCGCGTGGCGCCATGGCCGGCGAAGAAGACGAAGATACGGTCGTTCGGCTGCAGCCCACCATGCGCCAGGCGGTCGTGGAAGGCGGACAGGATACCGTTACGGGTCGCGGCCTCGTTCTTGAGCGTGATCACGCGCTCGGGTGCGAAGCCGAATTTCTGCACCAGCATCTGTCCAACACCTTCGGCATCACGCACGGCGTACTGGAGCTGCGGCCATTTCTGGTACTTGTCGATGCCGACCACGATGGCCCAGGAATTGGCGTAGCCGGTCGCCGCCGAACGCTGCACCGGTGCCGGCGCGTTGGCGCTGGAGACCTTGAACGATTCGCCATCCCAGCCGGCAAACTGGTAGCCCTCGGCCACCAGGCGGTCGAGGATGGCCGGCAGGGCCTTGACGGTGCGCTCGTGGATGTCGTGGAACAGGATGATGCCGCGGCCCTCTTTATCAACGGTGCGCAGCACGCGGTCCGCGATGGAGGAGGGCACCGGATCGGCCCAGTCGAGCGAATCGATATTCCACATCACCGAGCGCAGGTGCGCATCCTCGAGCATCTGCATGCCTTCGCGGTTGCGCGCGCCGTAGGGGAAGCGGAACAATTGCGAACGCTGCGGGTCGACGGCCTTGAGCAGGGCGTCCGTATTCAGGATTTCAGCCTTGAGGTTGTCGCCGGTCTGCTTCGACAGCTGGGCGTGCGAGAAGCTGTGATTGGCCAGCACATAACCGGACTGCTTCAGGCGGCGCATCACGTCCGCCCCGCCGTTCAGCTTGGCCTTGCCCTGGGCGTCGAGCGAGCCGATGTTGCGGCCAACGCTGAAGAAGATTGCCGGTGCGTTGTACTGCTTGAGGATGGCCGCGATCTCTTCGCTATAGCGGCGGTGCGGGCCGTCGTCAAAAGTCAGCACCACGGTCTTCTTCGGCAGGGCCTTGCCGAAGATCTCGCCGTCTTCCGTGCCCGCCTGCGACGGTCCGGATGGCGCGGGCGCTTCCGGCTTGGCCGGGTAGGGTGCGATGACGCCGCAATCCTTGAGGATGGCTTCGCGCTGGTACAGGGTTTTCAGGTAAGCGACGTAGCTGTCCCACTTCTCGCGCTTGAGCTGGATCGAGCGCGATTCGAAACGGCCGAACACCGCGCGGATTTCCTTCTCATAGTTACGTTCGATCTCCGCGAGGGCGTCGAGGTCTTCCGAAATTCGCTTGTGCAGCTTGATCGCCGGCAGCGAGGAATCCTTGGCGACCTGCGCCAGCAGCGACTGCATCAGCTCGCGGAAGGCCAGGCGGTCGGCGTCGTACAGACCTTCGCCGGATTCGACGTAATCGATCAGGGTGCCGAGCGCACCGAAGCGCGCGGGATTGTTCGAGGTGAGGAGCTGGGTGAGGGCGGCATCGACTCTATGGATGCGTTCCTGGTTCTCGTGGAAGAGCTGCTGGCCGACGCGGTTGGCCTGGGCCCGCTCGTCCGCCGAGAGCTTCGCTTCATCCTGCGTCAGCACGATGATCTTGCGATAGGACGCCAGCATGGTCTTCATGTCGGCCGAGATCGCGCTGACATCCATCCCCTGGCTGGCGGGCGCGGTAGCGGCGGGGGCGGAAGACGGGGACTTGAGGCTGACGATCCAGCTGCCGGCAGCGGCGCCGGCCGCCGCGACAATGAAGACGACGTAATACAGGACTTTGCGTTTCACAGCGTATTGATACCGAAGAGTTAAATTCGGGCAACGATATCACTGCCTTGCTGGCGCTGCTTGAGGAAAACGGCGTATTTGGTGGGCAAAAGCGACATTGCCGCCATGGAGGCGGCAATTTTATGCGGGCTGCGTAGTTCAGGAGGAAGACAGCACGAAGGTATTGCCATCCGGGTCGCGGAACTTCGCGAACGAGCCCCACGGCTGCACGGTCGGCGGCTCGATGAATTCGACGCCGCGCTGGCTCAACTGGCGGTAGGTCGCTTCGACGTTGTCGCAGGCAAAGGAACCGTTGAAGAAGCTGCCGATGCGGTCTTCCTGGCCGTCCGGCGTGAACAGCACCACGCGCGTGCCGGCGCTGCCGATGCGCAGTTCGATCCAGCGCTTGCCCGGGCCCATCGGCTGGTCGGTGGAGATGTCGAAGCCGAGCTTTTCGGTGTAAAAGGCGAGGGCGCGGTCCTGGTCCGAGACCGGGATGCTGACGAATTTCAGTTGGGTGATCATGGATGGCTCATGCCGTGGTTGTCATGCCCGCCATTATCGTGGCAGACTCGCCTCCCGCGTGCTTTTTAATACTATAGTTTCCATGACTACCCGCCAGTCTTCGCTCGACGCCTATGTGTTCGAGGTCCTGATGCCCGACCTGGTCGGCCATGACCGCCGTCCGGCTGCCTTCGTCGTCTACCTCTACCTGCTGCACAGTGCCCAGGCATTAGGGCGCGACCAGGTGCCGGCCAGCCTGCAGACGATCGCGGTCAAGACCGGGCTGTCGAAGTCGGCAGTGCAGGTGGCGTTGCGCCATCTGAAGCGGCGCGGGTTGGTGGGGGAGGACGAAGTCGGCACCCAGGTGAACCCGGTGCGGCAGGTGCTGCGCCCCTGGCGGAGACGCTTGACCGAGGCCGCGGCGTGACGCTTGCGAGAACGGTCTTGTACAGAAGAGAATACTTGCTATAATAGGCGGCTTCGTGGACACACGAGACCCCATCAGGAGAGATGGATGAGTGGTTTAAGTCGCACGCCTGGAAAGCGTGTATAGGTTAATAGCCTATCGGGGGTTCGAATCCCCCTCTCTCCGCCAAGGATATAAAAGGGCCGCTTTCGAGCGGCCCTTTTGCATTGCGCTGCAGATCTGATGTGCGCTGTTCCCAAACGATGCTATCTTGCCTGTTCAATATCTTTTGAAGGGGCGAGATGGACTTTGTGGAGTGGATGAAATCTAACGGCTTGTCCGATCAGTCGGCCAGTAACTACATGGGTGCGATCAAGGGGCGTTTGACTAACTGGGCTCTGGCCAATCGACTTACGACAAGGCCCATTGCAGAGATTCCCGATCTAGCAGAGTTTGTTGTTCTGTCCGAGCATTTAAGGCAGACATCTGAATTCAAAGAATGGAATGCGACTGGGCACGGCATGTACTCAGCCGCACTGAACAATTATAAGAAGTATTTGCAGGCTCATGGCTCTCACCAAAACGTGAAGCTAGACGAATACGGTCCACATCAGCAGCAGGTCACAGAGATCGAATCTGAATCAGCTGCTTCATACGACCCGAAGAACCAAGAGGATGCACGGGCACGCGTGTTGCGCGAAGTTGTTCGGCGTCGAGGACAACAGAAGTTCAGGAGTAACTTGATAAAAGCGTATGGCGGGCGCTGTGCGATTACTAGCTGTCCAGTGGTCCCGCTTCTGGAAGCTGCCCACATTACGCCGTATATGGGGCCCGAAACCAACTCAATTACGAATGGATTGCTTCTTCGGGCAGATATCCACACCCTTTGGGATTTGGGATTGATTGCGGCAGATCCTAAAAACCAAACAGTCTGGGTGAGCCCCGACGTCCGCGACCCGACCTACCAAAGCCTTTTGGGAGTTCCCCTTAGCCTTCCACTGAATCTATCGCAGTGGCCTTCAATTGCCGCGTTGGAGCAACAGTGGAACTTGCGCGTACGAAGGTCGCTAAGTCAGGTGTGAGGGGCTAGCCGGGTATCTAAAGGAGCTTGGTTCACTTGCAGCCAGGCTCAGTCTGACCGCTCATGTCTATTGACATTGTTGACGGCAACGTCGTGTCATGAATCGTTCAACTGAATCATCCAAGCATTCGTAGAAGCCGGTTAGTGATAGTCAGGCTGCTCGCCATGTACGACACGACGAAGCCTGTTGTGCTGTCGGCTTGATGCTTGCGCCTTTCTAGGTTGACGACCGCCAAGCTCCATCGTTCAGGCCAGCGTGACAATATCTCCTGGAGCTCGCTAATTCTGCGCGAGGTTCCTTCACGTATACGCAGGTTCCTCTTCACGCTTGGGCGGCCCTGCAGCAAAGAACATCACTTTGCCGCATGTTCACCGGTTCAGACAAAAAATTGACCTCCTTATACCCCTAAGAACCCAACATCAGCGCTCATTGTCGGATTTGGACCTGGTGGTTTTGACACTCGGCATGAACACAAGCCGCACTGCAGTAGGCCAATGAAGAAGCGGGTGGTTGAGGTACTCTGATTTTTTCGGACACTCTTGTTTGGTAAAGTTCACCAACAGGAGCCTTTATGAAGACATTGAAGAAGACGTACACCCCGGAACTCAAGGAAGAAGCCGTGAAGCTGGTGCTGGCG
>JBFLVV010000025.1:0-65528 GCA_040758275.1 Pseudomonadota bacterium | reverse complement strand
CGGCATCATCTCGCTGGGCGGCATGGTCTACAAGGGTTCGGTGCGTGTGGGCGGCGACAAGTTCGACGAGGCGATCGTCAACTACATCCGCCGCAACTACGGCATGCTGATCGGCGAACAGACCGCCGAAGCGATCAAGAAGGCCATCGGTTCGGCCTTCCCGGGTTCGGAAGTCAAGGAAATGGAAGTCAAGGGCCGCAACCTGTCCGAAGGCATCCCGCGCTCGTTCACGATCTCCTCGAACGAGATCCTGGAAGCGCTGACCGATCCGCTGAACCAGATCGTCTCGGCCGTCAAGAACGCGCTCGAGCAGGCACCGCCGGAACTGGGCGCCGACATCGCCGAGAAGGGCATGATGCTGACCGGCGGCGGCGCGCTGCTGCGCGACCTGGACCGCCTGCTGATGGAAGAGACCGGCCTGCCGGTGCTGGCTGCCGAAGATCCGCTGACCTGCGTGGTGCGCGGCTCGGGCATGGCGCTGGAACGCATGGACAAGCTGGGCTCGATCTTCTCCTACGAGTAATCACACGACAAGCAATCGCAGCGGCGCGGCCGCTGCGACAGCGGGCAGGGCGTGCGGGTCAAGCCGCGCGCATCTGCCCGCGTTGACATTCCGCACCGACTAGACAGGACGCCAATAGGGCATGCAATACAGTCCTCCGCCGCTTTTCAAACAGGGTGCCCCGGCACGGGTGAAGGCCATCGTCTTCGCCCTGATCTCGGTGATGCTGCTGGTGGTCGATGCGCGCTACCAGACCCTCGGCGCGGTGCGCCAGGTCGCCGCTACCGTCCTCTATCCCCTGCAGATGGCGGCCCTGATGCCGCGCGAGGCGCTCGGCAACATGGCCGGCTACTTCTCCTCGATCTCCACGCTGCAGAAGGAAGTCCGCGAACTCAAGACCCAGCAGCTGGCCCAGGCCAGGGTGCTGCAGCAGGCCCAGTTCCAGATGGCCGAGAACGCGCAGCTGCGCCGCCTGATGGATGCGCGCCAGCACTTGCCGCTCAAGGCCCAGCTGACCGAGATCCTCTACGACGCACGCGACCCGTCCACCCGGCGCATCGTGATCGACCGCGGCTCGCGCGACAATGTCGTGCCCGGCCTGCCGGTGATCGACCATGCCGGCGTGGTCGGCCAGATCACCCGCGTCTTCCCCTTTACTTCCGAAGTCACCCTGCTGACCGACCGCGACCAGGCGATTCCCGTGCAGGTGCTCAGGAGCGGCCTGCGCAGCATCGCCTACGGCCGCGGCCAGTCGGGCCTGCTGGACCTGCGCTTCGTGGTCGCCAACGCCGACGTCCAGGTCGGCGACGTGCTGGTGACCTCGGGCCTGGACGGCATGTACCCGGCGGGCCTGGCCGTGGCCAAGGTGGTGCAGGTCGAAAATGTCGCCGCCGGCGCCTTCGGGCGCGTGGTGTGCCAGCCGCTGGGCGGCATCGACCGCAACCGCCAGCTCCTGATCATCATGTCGCAGTCCGATCTGCCGCCGCGCCCGGCGGCCGAGGTCACGCCGTCCGCCACCACTTCGCGCCGCAAGCTGCCGGACATGGCGCCGATCCCGGCGCCGCCGCTGGCGCCTTCGCCGCTGCCGCCGCAGGGACAGCCTGCCGCAGGGCAGGGCGTGGCTGCGCCTGCGGCCGCGCCCGCGAACGGCGCTGCGCCGGCGCGCCAGGCGCCTGCGCAAACCGCGCCGGCTGCAGTCGCACCGGCCACGCCGATCGCAACGCCGCCAGCAACCTCGCCACCAGGAGGACCGGCCAATGCCCGGTAACCGTCCCCATTACATCCTGCTGCCCGTCAGCCCGCTGTTCATCACCTTCAGCCTGGTCTGCGCCTTCATGCTCAACCTGCTGCCGATGGGCCGCTGGGTCGGCGCCCCCGACTTCGTCGCCCTGGTGCTGGTATTCTGGGGCATCCACCAGCCGCGCAAGGTCGGCATCGGCGTGGCCTTCCTGATGGGTCTCCTGATGGACGTGCACGACGCCAGCCTGCTGGGCGAGAACGCACTGGCCTACACGCTGCTGTCCTACCTGGCCATCATGATCCACCGCCGCGTGCTGTGGTTCCGCCTGATGACCCAGGCCATGCATGTGTTTCCGCTGCTGCTGCTG
Source organism: Pseudomonadota bacterium (assembly GCA_040758275.1). Lineage (GTDB taxonomy): Bacteria > Pseudomonadota > Gammaproteobacteria > Burkholderiales > Burkholderiaceae_D > Telluria. The sequence goes on along the minus strand of JBFLVV010000025.1, from coordinate 63,419 downwards.
GCCCAGGCCGTGCAGGCCTTCGTGCACTTCACGGCTTCGGGGCGCTTTCCCGGCCTGCTGCACTTCGCCGAGAGCGTGGTGGCGGTGGCCCTGTGGCCGGTGATCACCTGGCTGCTGCTGGCGCCGCAGCGCCGCGCCGTCGACCGCGACCATACGCGCCCGATCTGACCGACACGATCCTTCCGCCCATACCGAGTTCTCCGCTGTGACCGAATTCAAGGACAACGACCGCGAGATCCACCAGTTCCGCCTGCGCCTGACGGCGCTGGTGGCTCTCGTCTTCATCTGCTTCGGCCTGCTGGTCGCGCGCTTCGTGTGGCTGCAGGTGCTGCGCCACGACCAGTTCGCGCTGCAGGCCGAGGGCAACCGCATCGCCCTGGTGCCGATCGTGCCCAACCGCGGCCTCATCGTGGACCGCAACGGCGTGGTCCTGGCGCGCAACTATTCCGCCTACACGCTCGAGATCACGCCCTCCAAGCTGGAGGCGAACCTGGAATCGGTGATCGACGAGCTGTCCAAGCTGGTCTCCATCGAGCAGCGCGACCGGCGCCGCTTCAAGCGCCTGCTGGAAGAGTCGCGCAGCTTCGCCAGCGTGCCGCTGCGCACCCGCCTGACCGACGACGAAGTGGCGCGCTTCACCGCGCAGCGTTTCCGCTTCCCGGGCGTGGAGGTGCAGGCGCGCCTGTTCCGCCAGTACCCGCTGGGCGAGACCGCCTCGCACGTGATCGGCTACATCGGCCGCATCAACCAGAGAGAAGCCGAGGAGCTCGAGAAGGACGGCCTGGACGCCAACTACAACGGCACCGAACATATCGGCAAGGAAGGCGTCGAGAAGAAGTACGAAGAGTACCTGCACGGCACCACCGGCTACGAGCAGGTCGAGCGCACCGCCGGCGGGCGCGCGATCCGCACCCTGTCGCGCACCGCGCCGACCCCGGGCAGCAACCTGATCCTGTCGATCGACATCGAGCTGCAGAAGGTGATCGAGGAAGCCTTCGGCGAGAACCGCGGCGCCCTGGTGGCGATCGAACCAAGCACCGGCGACGTGCTGGCCTATGTCTCGCGCCCCGGCTACGACCCCAACCTCTTCGTCGACGGCATCGACACCCAGAGCTGGAACGAGCTGAACACCTCGCTCGACCGGCCCCTGATGAATCGCCCGCTGCAGGGCGGCTATCCGCCGGGTTCGACCTTCAAGCCCTTCATGGCCCTCGCCGCGCTCGAGCTGGGTTTCCGCAAGCCTTCGGATGGCATCCGCGACCCCGGCTTCTACATGTTGGGCGGGCACCGCTTCAACGACGACAAGCCGGGCGGGCACGGCTACGTCGACATGTACAAATCGGTGGTGGAATCCTGCGACACCTATTACTACCAGCTCGGCAACGAGATGGGCATCGACAACATCTCGAACTTCATGAAGGAGTTCGGTTTCGGCGAACTGACCGGCATCGACCTCGAACATGAAAAGGCCGGCGTGCGTCCGTCGAAGGAATGGAAGGCGCAGCGCTTCCGCAAGAACCCGCGCGCGGGCAAGTGGGTGGGCGGCGACACCATCTCGATCTCGATCGGGCAGGGCTTCAACACCTATTCGATGATCCAGCTGGCGCATGCGGTCTCGACCCTGGCCAACAACGGCGTCGTGATGAAGCCCCACCTGGTCAAGATCATCGAGGACGGCGCTACCCGGCAGCGCACCCTGACCGTGCCCAAGGAAACCCGGCGCATCCCGCTCAAGCAGGAGAACGTCGATTTCATCAAGCACACCATGGTGGGCGTGACCCAGGAATCCTACGGCACCGGCCACCGCGCCTTCGCCAATGCGGGCTACATCTCGGCGGGCAAGACCGGCACCGCCCAGGTGATCGGCCTGAAGGGCCAGAAGTACAACGCCAACGCGATCGACGAGCGCCACCGCGACAACGCGCTCTACGTCGCTTTCGCCCCGGCCGACAACCCCAAGATCGCCCTGGCGCTGATCGTGGAGAACGTCGGCTTCGGCGCGTCCTTCGCCGCGCCGATCGCGCGCAAGGCGCTCGACTACTACCTGCTGGGCAAGCGCCCGGCGCCGCCCAAGCCCAAGGATCCGGCCCCAGGCGCGCCCAAGCCGGCCGCGCCCAAGCCTGCCGCGCAGCCGGCCGCCCCGGTGATCCAGGCTGCGGCGCCAGCCGCCGCACCAGCCACCATAAAGGAATAAGCTATGGCGCACATTCCAGAACGCCGCTCGCTGCGGCGCCGCCTGCGTCCCTATTTCGCGGTCTTCGACTGGCCGCTCGGCCTGGTGCTGTTCATGCTGATGATGACCAGCGTGATCACCATGACCTCGGCCGGCGCCGAGTTCCCGGACCGCGTCGAGCACCAGATCCGCAACTTCCTGCTGGCCTTCGGCGTCATGTGGATCGCGGCGAACGTGCCGCCCCAGACCCTGATGCGGCTCGCCGTGCCGATCTATACCTTCGGGGTGGCGCTCCTGATCGCGGTGGCCGTGTTCGGCATCATCAAGAAAGGCGCGCGGCGCTGGCTGCACGTGGGCGTCGACATCCAGCCTTCCGAGATCCTCAAGATCGCGACACCGCTGATGCTGGCCTGGTACTTCCAGCAGCGCGCCAATGCCGCGACCTGGAAGAACTACATCGTGGCCGCCGTGATCCTCCTGATTCCCTTCACCCTGATCGCCAAGCAGCCCGACCTCGGCACCGCCCTGATGGTGGGCAGTTCGGGCTTCTACGTGATCTTCCTGGCCGGCCTGCCGTGGAAAGCGCTGGCCGGATTGGCCATCTCCGGCGCCGCCGCGCTGCCGATCGCCTGGTCGATGCTGCACGACTACCAGCGCGATCGCGTGATGACGCTGATCGATCCGACCTCCGATCCGCTGGGCAAGGGCTTCCACATCATCCAGTCGGAGATCGCGATCGGTTCCGGCGGCGTGTTCGGCAAGGGCTACGGCCAGGGCACGCAGGGCGCCCTGGAATTCGTTCCCGAACAGACCACCGACTTCGTGTTCGCCGTGTATTCGGAAGAATTCGGTCTGGTCGGCAACCTGTTCCTGCTCTTCATCTACCTGCTCCTGCTCGGGCGCGGCATGATGATCGCGGCCAACGCCCCGAACACCTTCTCGCGCCTGCTGGCGGGCGCCATCACGATGATGTTCTTCACTTATGCTTTCGTCAACATGGGCATGGTCATCGGCATCCTGCCGGTCGTGGGAGTTCCGCTACCATTCATGAGCTATGGCGGAACTGCGTTCATTACTTTGGGCCTCGGCGCTGGTATATTGATGAGTATTCAAAGACATCGTAAACTGGTGCAGACGTAAAAAAGGAGGACGCTGTCGATGGCCGTTCCAAGAAAACAACTTGCCACGGTCATTACACTGGCCACTTTCCTCGCCGGGTGCGGCACCACCGAAACCGGCGAACACAAAAGCCTCATCCCACTTCCCTGGAAGCACCATCCTACGGCGAAGAATTCGGATGCGCCCAAGCTGCCGCCGGCCAACTCGGGCCGCGGCGGCTACTACAAGGACGACGGCCCCGGCGCCAACCCGCCGCCCGGCCTGCTGGACCTGCCCGATGCGGTGGTCAAGGCCGAGCCCTACGCCAAGTGGGCCAATCGCCCCTACACCGTGTTCGGGACCACCTACACCCCGATCCTGCACAGCGATCCCTTCGTCCAGACCGGCATCGCCAGCTGGTATGGGGTGAAGTTCCACGGCCAGAAGACCTCGTCCGGCGAGCTGTACGACATGTACAAGATGACGGCCGCGCACCCGACGCTGCCGATTCCTTCCTACGCCCGCGTGACCAGCGTCGAGAGCGGCAAGTCGGTGGTGGTGCGCATCAATGACCGCGGCCCCTTCCACGCCAGCCGCGTCATCGACGTTTCCTACACGGCGGCCCTGAAACTGGGCCTGCTGGGCAAGGGCAGCCACCAGGTCGAGGTCGAGCGCCTGTTCCCGAACGATCCGACCCGCATCGCCACCGTGCGCCGCGCCATCGCCTCGGAAGCGCAGTCGGCGCCGCCGGAAATCGCGGCGCTGATGCTGGAAGACCGGGTGCGGACCGACAGCGCCGCGGTGGCGCAGGTCGTACCGCCGGTCGCCAAACTCGTGCCGCGGAACGGCTACTACGTGCAGCTCGGCGCCTACGGCCGCGCCGGCACGGCCGAGGCCATGGGCGAGAAGCTGAGCCAGGCCGGCGTCGAGGTGGGCAAGCTGGAAGTGGTGAAAGTCGGCTCGGTGAACCGCCTGTTTGGCGGTCCCTTCGAGACCCGCGAGGCGGCGCAGGAAGCGGCGCGCGGGGTGCCGTCGTCGTTCGGGCTGAAGCCGATCGTCGTCAAACGGTAATGAGGACGACCTCGCCGGTCGCCTTTATTTGCACTGGCTGAGCTGCACGCCCGCGAAATCGTCGGCGATGCCGGCCAGGCGCGTGCGCTCCTCATTGGTGATATTGCGGAACTGCCACGCCGCGCGCGTGGACTGCGGACCGCGCGGCAGCACGCGCGCGCCGCGCACGCCCTGCTTGCCCAGGGCCGCGACCAGGCTTTGGGCCGCGGTCTCGGTCTTGAACACCCCCAGCGACACCGCCCATTTCATCGGTCCCTCGCCCTGCATCACGAAATAGTTCGTCACGCCTTTTTCCTTCAGCTCGGCCACGCGGCGGTCGGCGCCGTCCTTGCCGCCGTTCGGCGGCAGGTAGACCAAGTGACTGGTCACCTCCTGGAAGGGCACGCTGGTGCGCGACTGGCGTTCGCCAAAGCCGAGGCGATCGATGCGGGTTTCGAAGCGGCGGGCATCGGCTGCGGCAAAGCTGCCTGCCTGGGTGCAGGCGATGGTGGCCACCGGTGCGGGTACCGGCTCCGGCGGCGTCTCCGTGGCTGCAGGCGCCGGCTCGGCGGCTGCGGTTTCGGCGGCGGCGCGTGCCTCGGCCGCGCTCAGCATCACCATGCGTTCGCTCGCCAATTGGCTCTTCAGGCGCTGCGGCTCGCGCTCGCCGCCCTCGATCTTGCCGAGATAACCCTGGCCGTAGGCGAACAGCGCCGCATTCGCGGCGAGCAGGGCCCAGAATATCAGTTTCAACAAGTGCGTTCTCCCGTGATCAATCCCTGGCCACCACATGCAGGCCGACCAGCACGATATTATCGACCAGACGGTGGGCAAGCTTGAGGGTAGGGGAGATATACGGCGCCGCGCCGCCCGAGACGATGCAGGCCGTCGCCGCATGGGCGGCGCAGGCGCGTTCGATGGCGCCGGCCTGGGCCGACAGGCAGCCGGAGACGATCGCATCGACCGTGTTGTCGCCGAAGACAGGGGGCGGGGCAGCGCCCGGTTTCACCTGCGGCAGCTGGGCGGTATCGCGGGCCAGCGAGCCGGCCATCAGCGCCAGGCCGGGCAGGATCATGCCGCCGATGAAGCGTCCGTCGCTGGTCACGGCATCCACCGTGGTTGCGGTGCCGCAGGTCGCCACGATCACGTCCTGGCAAGGCGCCAGCGCGTGCGCGCCGATGGCGGCGGCGAAGCGGTCGCAGCCCAGCTGGCCGGGATTGCGGTAGCCGTTGCGCAGGCCCGCACGCTCGGGCGTGGAGGCGAACCACTCGACCGCGATCGCGTCCGGCAGCGCCGCCGCGATGCGCTCGCGCGCTTCCTGTCCGGCGACGTTCGAGACCAGGGCGCGCGTCACGCCGGCCGCCCGCCAGGCCGCGGCCATGGCGCCCAGCTCCGCATGCGGCGCCGCATCGGCCAGTTCCCATTCGCCCGGCGCCGCATCCGGGCCGACGACCGCCCACTTGATGCGCGTGTTCCCGGCATCGATCAGGAGCAGTTTCATGCCTTCACCCGCAGCGACACGTCGCCGGCCATGACGGTGATGCGGCCTGCTTCCGTATCGAGCAGCAGGCGGCCGGTCTCGTCGACGCCGGCCGCGCGGCCTTCGTGTACTACCGCGCCGTTATCGAGCAGGACCACGGTCTCGCCCTGCCAGGCATGGCGCAGGTTCCAGCGCGCGCAGAAGGCGCCGAAGCCTTGTTGTTCGAACAGGCGCAGGCATTCGGCAAGAGCGTCGAGCAGGGCGGCCATCAGGACGTCGCGCTCCATGCGCGCCAGCCAGGGGGCGCCGGCGGCGCTGCGGCCCAGCTGCGCTTCCACCTCGTCGGGCATGAGCAGGTTCAGGCCGATGCCGATCACGCACCAGGTGCCGCCGCCCGGCGCGGCCTGGGTCTCGACCAGGATGCCGGCCAGTTTGTCGCCGTCCTTGAGCACGTCGTTCGGCCACTTGAGCTGTACCTGCACGCCCAGCAGGCCCAGGGCATCGCCGAGCGCCGCGCCGATCGCGAGCGGCAGGCCGAGCAGCGCCTGCGGGCCGCCCGCGAACTTCCAGGCCAGCGAGAAGGTTAGCGAATTTTCGCTGGAGGAGAGCCAGCTGCGTCCCGCGCGTCCGCGTCCGGCAGTCTGGTGTTCGGCCACCAGCAGCAGGGGCTCCCTGAGCGTGGCCGCGCGCGCGAGGAGGTCGGCGCTGGTCGAGCCGGTCTGCGCCACCACTTCGACGGCGACGCCGGAGGTGGACAGCGAGGCGATGCGGTCCGCGTTCATGCCTTCCTCCCGGCCTGCAGGCGCTTCTTGGTCGGCGCGCGCGAGAAGAGAGCATCGAAGAGGACGTTGGGCAGCAGGCGCAGCAGCTTGGCGGTCACGCCCATCTGCCAGGGCAGGACACGGTAGCTGCGGCCATGTGCGATCACGTTGGCGGCTTGCGCGGCGAAGCGTTCGGCCGACATCAGGAATGGCATGGGAAAACGGTTGTTGCGGGTCATGGGGGTATCGATGTAGCCGGGGGCGATGGTCACTACCCGGATGTTCGAGGCGGAGAGCTCGAGGCGCAGCGCTTCGCAGTAGCTGTGCACGGCCGCCTTCGAGGCGCAGTAGGCGCCGGCGCCGCGCATGCCGCGGATGCCCGCCACGCTGCCGATGCCGACCAGGCGGCATGGCGTGCCTTGCACTTTCATCTGGAAGATGAAGGGCGCGAAGGTCGACACGGTGGCATTGACGTTGGTGGCGAACACCGCATCGAACACCGGCAGGTCGTCCGGCCGTTCCGTGAGGGTGCCGTGCGAGATGCCGGCGCTGGCGATGACGATGTCGGCGCCGCCGTTCACTTCGATGAAATCGGCGGCGGCGCTCGCCAGCGCCTCGCGGTCGAGCACGTCGACGGCGTAGATGCGGTGGCGTTCCGGGTGGGGGAGGCTGGCGACCAGTTCGGACAAGGCCTCGCGCCGCCGCGCCAGCAGGCCGAGCACGGCGCCGCGCGCCGCGTATTCGCGCGCCAGGGCCGCGCCGATGCCGCTCGAGGCGCCGGTGATGAACACCCGGTCCGCGCGGCCCGGCACGAGGGTCATTTCTTGTCCGCTCGCGCCCGCGCGACCAGCACGTCCATCACCGAGAGGGTGCCGGCCAGGGCCTGCTCGCCGCTGTTGCCGTTCGCTTCCGACACCATGCCGGGCGAGGTCAGGAAGCGGCCATCGATGGCGACCATGGGCCAGTGGGTGATGCGGTAGCCATCCATCATGGCCTGGGCGCGGCGCACCTTGGCCTGCACGCCGAAGGAGCGGTAGGTGTCGATGAAGCGGGCGCGGTCGATGCCGGCGCGGCTGGCCCAGTCGAACACCTGCTCGTCCTGCGACAGCGGCAGGCGGTCGACGTGCATGGCGTTGAAGGCCTTGTCGTGGTACTGCTCGAGCATGCCGAGCGATTCCAGCGTGAAGAACAGGCGCTGCTGCGCCGCCACCGCCTCGCCGCGCGGCACATGCACGCGGCGGAACACGATGTTGTCGCCCTGTTTCTTCACCCAGGCCGCCAGCTTGGGCTCGAAGGCGTAGCAGTGCGGGCAATAATAGGCGAAGAACTCGATGACCTCGACCTTCTTGCCGCCCTCAAGCGGCTGCGGATCCGGAAGCAGCAGAAACTCGGCGCCTTCCCTGGGGCTGGTCGGCGAAGCGCCCGCGAACGAGGCGGCGGCGAGCAGGACGGCGGCACAGGAGAGGCGGCGAAGTGGCTGCATGGTGTTCCTTAGCGCTGGTTGCGGACGATCGCGACGTCGATGCCGCTGTCGAGCAGCTTGGCGCGCGCCTTGTTCATGGCTTCGACCTGGTTGTAGGGGCCGACGCGCACTCGGTGCAGCACGCCGCCGTCGGTGCTGCGGTCGCTGATCGCGGCCTCGAAGCCGAGCAGCGCCAGCTTGGCGCGGGTGTTCTCGGCATCCGACATCTCGCGGAAGGCGCCGGCCTGCAGGTAGTAGATATAACCGTCGCCGCCGGCTGCCGGGGCGGCTGCGGGCGCGGGTGCGGCAGGTGCGGGCGCCGCAGCGGGCGCGCTCGGTGCGGCAGGCTGCGCCGCGCCACCCTGCATGCCGGCGATCGCCTGGCCCAAGGGATCGGCGTCAGCCGCCGGCGCCGGCGCCGGTGCGGGCTCCGGGCGGTTGGCGCGTTCCGCGATCTCGCGGTTGGCTTCGCGCGCGGCGTCGCGGTTGCCGTACAGCGGCTTGTTCGGATCGGTCGCCTGGCTCGGCGCGAGATCGGCCGGACGGCCCATCTTGTTGGAACGGTCGGTGAAGGGCGACTGGCCCTTGGTGATCACGAGCGCGACCACCACCGCGATCCCCAGGCCGATGATCAGGCCGATGATGATGCCGGTCAGGGTGCTGCCGCGCTGGCGTAGCGAAGAGAAGGAACGAAGGGTGGTCATGTTGCGATCAGTCTTGTGCGTCGAGAGGTGCGCGTTCCATCTTGTCGGGGGCGGAAACGCCGATCAGGGCCAGGCCGTTGCGCAGCACCTGGCGGGTGGCCACGGCCAGCGCCAGGCGCGCCAGCTTCAGGGGCTCGTTGTCCTCTAACAGCCACTTGTGCGCGAAGTAGTAGCTGTGCAGCTCGCCGGCCAGTTCGCGCAGGTAGAAGGCGACGTGGTGCGGGCTCAGCTCGACCTTGGCGCGCTCCAGCATTTCCGGGTAGGCGGACAGCTTGACCAGCAGGCTGGCTTCGTGCGGCTCGGTCAGCAGCGACAGGTCCGCGCCGGCCAGCTGCGCCTCATCGCCGCCCCAGTTGGCGAGCGCCGAGCAGATACGCGCGTGGGCGTACTGCACGTAGTAGACCGGGTTCTCGTCCGAGGTCTTCAGCGCGACGTCGACGTCGAACACGAACTCGGTGTCGGCCTTGCGCGAGATGAGGAAGAAGCGCACCGCGTCGCGGCCACGCGTGATGTCGCCGTTGCCCGACCATTCGATCAGGTCGCGCACGGTGACGTAGGAACCGGCGCGCTTGGAGATCTTGACCTCTTCGCCGTTCTTCATGACGGTGACCATCTTGTGCAGCACATAATCAGGATAACCGCGCGGGATACCAATATTGACGGCCTGCAGGCCGGCGCGCACGCGCGCGATGGTGCCGTGGTGATCGCTCCCCTGGATATTGATGGCCTGGTCGAAGCCGCGGCGGAATTTCTGGATGTGGTAAGCGACGTCCGGCACGAAATAGGTATAGGTGCCGTCGGACTTGCGCATCACGCGGTCCTTGTCGTCGCCGTAGTCGGTGGTCTTGAGCCACAGCGCGCCTTCCTGCTCGTAGGTGACGCCGGCATCGACCAGCGCCTTCACGGCCGCTTCGACCTTGCCGTCCGCGTACAGCGAGGACTCGAGGTAGTAATTGTCGAACTTGACGCCGAAGGCCTGCAGGTCCTGGTCCTGCTCGTTGCGCAGGTAGGTCACGGCGAAGCGGCGGATCGATTCGATGTCTTCCACGTCGCCCGAGGCGGTGGCTGGCTCGCCGTCGCTGGCCGAGACGGTTTTCTTGGCCAGGAAGTCGGCGGCGATCTCGGCGATGTAGTCGCCGTTGTAGGCCGACTCGGGCCATTCGGCGTCGCCCGGCTTGAAGCCGCGTGCGCGCGCCTGCACCGAGGTGGCCAGGGTGGCGATCTGCACGCCGGCGTCGTTGTAGTAGAACTCGCGGGTCACCTCATGGCCCTGCGATTCGAACAGCGACGAGAGCGCGTCACCCAGTGCGGCCTGGCGGCCGTGGCCGACGTGCAGCGGGCCGGTCGGGTTGGCCGAGACGAATTCGATGATGGCGTGGTGGCCCTTGCCCGAGGTGCCGCGGCCAAATGCATCGCCCTGCTCGAGCACGGTGCGCACGACCGACTGCTTGGCGCCGGCAGCGACGCGCAGGTTGATGAAGCCGGGGCCGGCCACGTCGGCCGACTCGATCAGCTTGGTGGCAGCGGGTTCGGCGAGCAGGGCGGCGACCAGGCGGGTGGCCAGGTCGCGCGGATTGGTTTTTAGCGGCTTGGCCAGCTGCATGGCGATATTGCAGGCGATGTCGCCATGGCTGGGGTCGCGCGGACGCTCCAGCACCACGTTGGGAGTCAGATCGGTGCCGGCGACGATCGGCGCAAGGGCGGCCTGGAACAGGGCAACGATTTCTTGTTTTTGTTGGGCGAGCATGGGGATGTCTGTCTGATAAAAGAGGGAGGCCTGCAGGCAGGCAAACAGCGGCCATTATACTGGTTTGGCGAAGGACGGAAACATGTTCCCCAGTGTACGAAGGTGTGAAAAATTCCGCCATGGCTGCGTTGCCTCGTCTCGCCGTACTAGCGTACTGTCTTCGACTCGGCGCCTTGCCACGGCGGTTTTTTCACACCCTCTATGGGTTGATTGTTATTTAAGCGGCGCCAAAGCCTAAACCGTTACAATGAGGGCCTTTTGCATCTGTAGTGACCCTTGCCATGACCGACAAGCGCCCGACGCTCACCCTGAAACCGAAAGCCAAGCCGGCGCGTTCCACCACGTCGGGAGGAGTACGGGCACCCGGAGTACGTCCATCCGGGGCGCATACGGACGGGGCGGCGCCTGCCAAGCCGGCCGCCAAGCCGACCTACCGCCCTTCGGCGGAGCGCGAAGCGGCCACGCCCGAACGCCGCGCGCCGGTCACCAGGGAAGCGCCGCGCCTGCGCGAAAGCCACCAGGCCAAGGTCGCCCCGCAGCGCGACTACCGCCCCGACCTGAAGTCCGACTCGCTGGCCCTGGCCCTGCTGGGCGCGGCCAATGCCGTGGCCCGCGTGCGCGGCGGCAGTGCGCTGCCGCAGGCGCTGGCCGGCGTGTTTACGGCCTATGAAGTCACCCCGCAGGCGCGCGGCGCGATCCAGGACATCGCCTACCGCACCATGCGCCAGCTGGGCCGCAGCGACACCCTGCTCGGCCTGATGACCACCAAGGCGCCCGAGCCGCCGATGCTGGCCGGCCTCCTGTCGGCCGCCCTGGCCCTGCTCGATCCGCCGCAGGGGACCCAGCCGCCCTACGAGGCCTTCACCGTGGTCGACCAGGCCGTGAACGCGGCCGCCAGCCACCCCGATTTCGCTCATGCCAAGGCGATGGTCAATGCCGTGCTGCGCCGCTTCCTGCGCGAGCGCGAGGCCCTGGTGGCGCAAGCGCTCAAGCAGCCGCTGGCACGCTGGAACTACCCCCAGTGGTGGATCGACAGCACCCGCGCCGCCTATCCCGACCAATGGGAGAGCATCCTCGCGGCCGGCAACGTGCACCCGCCCCTGACCCTGCGCGTGAACCGCCGCCGTACCGACGTCGACACTTACCTGGCGACCCTGGCGGAGGCCGGCATCGAGGCGGGCAGGGTAGGCCCCAGCGCCGTGCGCCTGGCCCAGGCCATGAACGTCAGCCAGATCCCGGGCTTCCACGAGGGCGTGGTGTCGGTGCAGGACGCCGGCGCCCAGCTGGCCGCGCCGCTGCTCGACCTGCAGGATGGCATGCGGGTGCTGGACGCCTGCGCCGCCCCGGGCGGCAAGAGCGGCCACATCCTCGAGACGGCCGACGTCGACCTGACCTCGGTCGATGCCGATCCCCAGCGCCTGGCGCGGGTCGGCGACAACCTGGGGCGCCTGGGCCTGCAGGCGAAGCTGATCGCGGCCGAGGCCCAGGATAGCGGCTGGTGGGACGGGCAGCAGTACGATCGCATCCTGGCCGACGTGCCCTGCACGGCCTCGGGCATCGTGCGCCGCCACCCGGACATCCGCTGGCTGCGCCGCAAGTCCGATACGCTCCAACTTGCAACACTTTCCACCAAAATACTCGACAACCTTTGGCAGATGTTGCTGCCCGATGGTAAATTGCTGTTTGTGACATGTTCGCTCTGGCCCCAGGAATCGGAGGCGCAGGCGGCTGCTTTCGCGGCACGCCACAACGCGCTCCGCCTCGACGCGCCGGGCCAGCTGCTGCCAGCCAGCGGTGCCGCGCAGGATCATGACGGCTTGTTCTACGCCCTGTTCCAGAAAAACGCGGCGTGATGACCTTCCCTCATCACGTTTAAACCAAGGCCCCGCTCACCCGTGACGTTACGATTCTTCTGCCTACTCGCCTGCCAGCTGCTGCTGGTCTTCGCGTGCACGCAGGCACGGGCGGCCGACGGGGTCGACATCACGCAGGCCGAGATCCAGCTCACCGAGGAAGGCTACCGCCTCAACACCCGCTTCGCCTTCGAGCTCAATCACGAGCTGCAGGAGGCGGTCCAGAACGGCATCAAGCTGGCCTTCACCACCGAGATCGAGATGACGCGCCCGCGCTGGTGGTGGCGCGACGAAAAGGCGGTGTTCTCGAAGCGCACCATCAGCATCTCCTACGACGTATTGACGCGCCAGTACAATGTGTCCAGTGGCGGCACCGTGCCCCAGAGTTTCCCGACGCTGGACGAAGCCCTGTCCCTGATCCGGCGCCCGGCGCGCTGGTTGATCGCGCCCAGGAGCGCGCTCAAGACCGGCGAGACCTACGAGGTGTCGATCCGCATGTTCATGGACCGCGATTACCTGTCCAAGCCGCTGCAGGTGAACGCCATCAACGATTCCAGCTGGCGCCTCGCCTCCAACCGCAAGACCTTCACCTATAAAGCGGGGCCAAGTGCGGGTTAGGTCGATCAACCGTGCGCTGCGCTACGCCCTCGTGGTGGGCGGCGCCATCGTGTCGATCCTGCTGTTCCTGCTCGCGTCCGCTTCGGACAATTCGGGCTTCTTCGACCGTTACTACACCTGGCTGCTGGGCGTGAACGCCGGCATGGCAGTGCTGCTGCTGGTGCTCGTCGTCGTCGCGCTGGGCCGCCTGTACGTGCGCTACAAGGCCGGCAAGTTCGGCTCGCGCCTGGTGGCCAGGCTGGTGCTGCTGTTCGCCGCCATCGGCATCCTGCCGGGCCTCCTGATCTTCATGGTCTCGGTGCGCTTCGTCTCGCACTCGATTGAGTCCTGGTTCGACGTCAAGATCGAGGCCGCGATCGAATCGGGCCTGAACCTCGGGCGCGCCGCCCTGGACGAGGCGGTCGCCGAACTGAGCGCCACCGGACAGACCGCGGCCGCGACCCTGGCCGGCCAGGATGCGGTGATGGTGCAGGGCGTCCTGAGCGGGCTGACCAACGACGTGCGCGGCATGCAGAGCGCCATGCTGCTCACTGCCGACGGCACCGTGCTCGCCTCCAGCGCCCAGGACCGCAATGCCAGCCTCGAGATGGACAAACCCACGCCGGAGATGCTCAAATCCGCCGCGCTCCCGGGCGGCTATGCACGGCCCGAAGGCAGCAGTGAAGGCGTGACCAACGGTCCCAATGCGCTCGACGCCGCCACCGGCCTGCGATTGCGGGTGGTGCTGGCGGTGCCTGAGTCGGCGGGCCTGGAGCCGCGCTACCTGCAGCTGCTGCAGTCGGTGCCGGTCAACCTGGCATCGAATGCGGTGGTGCTCAGGAGCGCCTCGGACGAATACCGAAGTCGCGCGCAGGCGAGACTGGGCCTGCGCAAGATGTATATCGAGACGCTGACCCTGACCCTGCTGCTGGCGATTTTCGGGGCGATCGGCAGCGCCTTCCTCATCGCGGGCAACCTGGCGCAGCCGCTGCTGGTGCTGGCCGAGGGCACGCAAGCCGTGGCCGAGGGCGACCTGTCGCCGCGCCCGACGGTCGAGACCAACGACGAACTGGGCACGCTGACGCGCTCCTTCAACGCCATGACCGGCCAGCTGTTCGAGGCGAGGAGCGCCGTCGAGCGCAACCGCGCCGCGCTGCAGAACGCCAAGGCCCACCTGGAGTCGGTGCTGGCGAACATGTCGGCCGGCGTGATCGTGCTCGACGCCGAAGGGCGGGTGGTAAACTCGAACGACGCTGCCTACCGCATCCTGCAGGTGGAGCCGGGCGCCCTGGCCGGGCCGCTGGCCAGCATCGCGGGCCTGGAGACCTTCTACAACTGCGTCACGCGCGCGATCTCGGCGCAGAGCGCGCAATCGGCCGCGGCCAATCCGAGCACCGACCGGCGCCGCCGCGCCCACTGGCAGCAGCAGATCGAGATCCCGCGGCGCGGCAGCGGCGACGAGCACGACCACGACATCACGCTGCTGGCGCGCGGCTCGCGCCTGCCGGTCGGCTCCGGCAACGGCTTCATCGTGGTGTTCGACGATATCTCGGACGTGATCTCGGCCCAGCGCTCGGTGGCCTGGGGCGAGGTGGCGCGCCGCCTGGCGCACGAGATCAAGAACCCGCTTACCCCGATCCAGCTCTCGGCCGAACGCCTGCAGATGAAACTGGAATCGAGCCTGCCGCCGCAGGAAGCGGAACTGCTCAGGAAGAGCACCGCCACCATCGTCAACCAGGTCGACGCCATGAAGCGCATGGTCGACGACTTCCGCGACTACGCGCGCACGCCGCCGGCGGTGCTCGAGCCGCTCGACCTGAACGGCCTGATCGACGAGATCCTGCAGCTCTACCTGGCCGAGGACGGTTCGGACATCATCCACGCCGCGCTGGCCTCGAACCTGCCGCAGGTGATGGGCGACCCGACCCAGCTGCGCCAGGTGATCCACAACCTGGTGCAGAACGCCCAGGACGCCCTGGCCGACCGCGGCCCGGACGCGCCGCCGGCGCGGGTGGACGTGGTCACCGAGGCCATCCACTACGAGGGCGCGGACGGCGCCGCCGGCACTGCGGTGCGCCTGGCGATCACGGACAACGGCCCCGGCTTCTCGCCGCGCATCCTGGCGCGCGCCTTCGAACCTTACGTCACTTCCAAGGCGCGCGGCACCGGCCTGGGCCTGCCGATGGTCAAGAAGATCATCGACGAACATGGCGGACGCATCGACATCGGCAACCGGGCGGACGGAAGTGGCGCGTCGGTATTCATTTTGCTGTTAAAGTTAGCTCCCGAGGCGAACTTGGCCGAAATATAAAACACGCATAAAATCTCACTAAACAGTGACGCGCTTCGTTTTCATGGCGCTGCGCACGAAACGGGTAAGAGATCAGGAAGGCAGACAGATGGCGAACATACTCGTAGTGGACGATGAAATGGGCATCCGGGAGTTACTCTCGGAAATCCTGGGCGACGAAGGCCATGCCATCACGCTGGCGGAGAACGCGCAGCAGGCGCGCGAGGCGCGTGCCGCAGGCGCCCCTGATTTGGTGCTGCTCGACATCTGGATGCCGGATACCGACGGCGTCACCCTGCTCAAGGAATGGCAGCGCGACGGCCTGCTCACCATGCCGGTCATCATGATGTCCGGCCATGCGACCATCGATACCGCCGTCGAGGCGACGCGCATCGGCGCCCTGAATTTCCTCGAAAAACCGATCGCCCTGCAAAAGCTGCTCAAGGCCGTCCAGCAGGGCCTGACCCGCGCCCAGGAAGTGGCGCGCGCGCCGATGGCGCCGCCGCGCCCGGCCGTGGTCCAGAACACCAGCATGCCGGCCATGGAGGCCGCCACCGCGGCAGCGCCCGCGCCGATGTACGCGCCGCAGGCCGCGCCCATGGCGCCCAACGGCTCGCGCCTGGTGCATGCGATCTCGCAGGGCGAGGGCACCGGCTATACCCTGTCCTTCGACCTGCCGCTGCGCGAGGCGCGCGACGCCTTCGAGCGCATGTATTTCGAGCACCACCTGGGCCGCGAAGGCGGCAGCATGACGCGCGTGGCCGAGAAGACCGGCCTGGAACGCACCCACCTGTACCGCAAGCTCAAGCAGCTCGGCGTGGAGCCGGGCAAGCTCGCCAAAAAGGGCGGCTGATTGGCTCTAGCCGGCAAGCGCCTGCCGACCACCCTGGTCACGGGCGCGAGCGCGGCGCAGCGCGAGGAGGCCATCGCCGCGCAGCTTGCCGCGACTCCTCTTTCTTCCGATGGAGCGTTCAGCGCCGTCATCCTCGAAGGGCTGGCTTCAGGCAGCTCGCCCCTCCTCGAATCCTCTTCCGTAAGACTTGTCCGACTCGCAGTCGGGTGTCCGTGCTGCGCCGGGAACCTGGTTTTGCGTGTAACATTGAATCGTCTGTTGCGCCAGGGGCCGGAACGTCTGTTCATCGGTTTGGCCAGCAGCGAACACCTTGATCAGTTGCGATCGTGGCTGCAAGAAGCGCCATACGATCAGCTGTTGGCACTGGAACCCGTAGTACGCGCTTGACGTCCAGCCTTGACGGCCCCTTCAAGCCAACGCACTTGAAATCGATCCAGCCAGCCCCACCTCTTAACCGAAGTGATCAGCCAGGCACCTGCCGCCAAGCGCCTGGCAGCACAATTACTCTGATCAAGAGAAGGAGTCATCATGAACATGATCTATAACAGCGAACAGTACAGCGTCGTCGAATTCGGCGTGGATCGCGACCTCGAAGCCCTGCGCTTCGGCGGGTACGAGATCGTCGACAAGGCCGGCCGGCGCGAAGCGTTCATCGGCGGCAAACTGGCTCAATCGTTCCGCCGCGATGTGAACAACCTCATCGCCAGCGAGCCGACCATGGAAGAAATCGACGACTTCCTGGGTTCCTACGACACCCTGATGAGCCAGCCGGTTGTGCTGCACTGATCAGGAAGACGCCACTGTCCGTTTCGAGGGGACAGTGGCCGGCACCGGCACCTCTGGCGTGGTAAGCTCTCGCGCATGTGCCAACTCCTCGGAATGAACTGCAACGTCCCCACGGACATCGTCTTCTCCTTCACCGGCTTCGCCCACCGCGGCGGACGCACCGACACCCACCATGACGGCTGGGGCATCGCATTCTTCGAAGGTTCCGGCGTACGCCATTTCGTCGACCACCAGGCCG
Source organism: Pseudomonadota bacterium (assembly GCA_040758275.1). Classification (GTDB taxonomy): domain Bacteria; phylum Pseudomonadota; class Gammaproteobacteria; order Burkholderiales; family Burkholderiaceae_D; genus Telluria. The sequence goes on along the minus strand of JBFLVV010000025.1, from coordinate 46,327 downwards.
CCATCGATTCGCCGATCGCCGAGCTGATCAAACGCTATCCGATCAAGTCCACCAACGTCATCGCCCACATCCGCAAGGCCACGCAAGGGCAGGTGGCTCTCGAGAACTGCCATCCATTCGTGCGCGAGCTGTGGGGCCGCTATTGGGTCTTCGCCCACAACGGCGACCTGAAGGACTTCGCGCCCGCACTGCATGGACCCTTCCGCCCGGTCGGCAACACCGACAGCGAGCTGGCCTTCTGCTGGCTGATGCAGGAACTGCGCAATACCTTCGGCGACACGCCGCCGGCAGTCGCCGACCTGCGCACCGCGCTCGAGCGCCTGGTTCCTACGATAGCCGCCCACGGCACCTTCAATATGCTGCTCTCGGACGGCACGGCGCTGTTCACGCACTGCTCGACCAAGCTGTGCTACATCGTGCGCCAGTATCCCTTCGCCTCCGCCTGCCTGTCCGACGAAGACCTGTCGGTTGATTTTTCGCAGGTAACGACGCCGAACGACCGGGTCGCCATCATCGTCACCGAACCGCTGACCAATAACGAAACCTGGACCCAGTTCGCGCCGGGCGAGCTGAAAGTATTCGTGGATGGCTTGCCACAATAAACACACTTCGTAATCTTTTATTATCATTTGACCGATAAATTAATGCCTGGAAAGCCATTATTTCGGGCAGATGCGGTAAAGTAGGCGGGTTCGCGAGACAAACCTGACGACATGAACGATTCCGCCAGCCACGACCAGGCTTCCCAGCCGCTAAAACTGCGCAATTTCTACCTCGGGCGCCAGCCGGTGCTCGACCGTAACCAGGCGTTGTATGGCTACGAGCTGCTGTTCCGCGGCAGCGCCCAGGGACCGGCCGAGATCGAGTCCGGCCTGTCGGCCAGCGCCGGCGTGATCCACCATGCTTCCCAGCTGGGCCTGGCGCGCGCCATCGGCGACGCCACCGCCTTCCTGAACGTCGACGAAGAGGTCCTGCGCAGCGATATGTTCGCCTTCCTGCCGCGCGAACGCACGGTGCTCGAGATCGTCCGCTCGGTCGAGCCGAGCGATGCTGTTATCCAGCGCATGACCGAGCTCTCGCGCCATGGTTTCCGCTTCGCGGCCGAAGCCTCGGCCCACGGCAACGCGCTGGCGCGCCTGCTGCCGGTGATCGATTTCGTCAAGATGGACCTGCGCGAACTGCCGGTCGTGACCCTGCTGTCGCTGGCCCCGCGCCTGCGCGGCACCGGCAAACGCCTGGTGGCCGAGAAGGTCGAGACCCATACCGAATACCGCACCTGCCTGGACATCGGCTTCGACTACTTCCAGGGCTATTATTTCGCCAAGCCGACCGTCATCGCGGGCCGCAAGCTCTCGCCTTCGCAGGCGGCGGTGCTGGACCTGATGAACCTGGTGACCTCGGACGCCGACAATGCCGAGATCGAACGCGCGGTCAAGAAGGACGTCACGCTTGGCCTGAACCTGCTGCGCCTGGTGAACACCCCGGCCGCGGGGGCAGGGCGCCGCATCGAATCGGTGAGCCAGGCCCTGGTGCTGCTGGGCCGCCGCCAGCTGCAGCGCTGGCTGCAGATCCTGCTGTACGCCGAGCCGGGCGTGCGCGGTCACAACCTCAGCCCCCTCTTGATGCTGGCGACCACGCGGGCGCGCCTGATGGAGCTGCTGGCCCAGCGCCTGCGTCCCGGGCAGCGCAACGTCGCCGACGTGGCCTTCACGGTCGGCATGATGTCGCTGATGGACACGCTGTTCTGCATCCCGATGCAGGACATCGTGGAACAGATTCCCGTGATCGACGAGGTGCGCCACGCGCTGCTGGTGCGCCGCGGCTTCTTCGGCGAGCTGCTGCGCCTGGCGGAATCGATCGAGCGCATGGAAGACGCGCAGGACGAGGTGATGCCGGCGCTGAACGAGCTGTCGATGAATGGCGACGACCTCGCCGAGCTCGAAGTGGAAGCGTTCGAGTGGAGCGACAAGGTCGTTCGTTACGCGATTTAGGATTACATCTGTACCGTAGGGTGGGCGGCTATGCCGCCCACGCGGTCAAATCAGGCAAGATCCGCCCGCTCGTCACTCCAATCGCTAACAATCACCGCGTGGGCGGGAGACCCGCCCACCCTACGTAACCCCACTCCCGGTCCACTTGCTGTGCAGCTCGGGATCGCTGCGCAACTCCCACAATCCCAGCACCACCGTCGCCACACCCGCCACGGCAAGGCTCCAGCTCATGGCCGGGTCGCGCGTCACCTCGACCAGCCAGGGCGATACCGCCACCCACAGCCCCACGAGAATGTTGCAGAGCACGGCCCAGACATAGGTCTTGTAGAGATCGAAGGCCGCCAGCAGCGCGATGATGGCGCCGGCGATGAAGGCGTTCATGGCCGGCGCCGAATCCGACGGATAGGCGAAGGCCATGGGCGAGACGATCAGCCAGACACCGATCAGGACCATGAGTTGGTCCTGCCAGCGCCTGGACGACAAATGCATTGCCATGATGTGACCCTCCTCAATGGAACTACTGCAATGCTTTAGGCAATGCGGTACGGCGAAAGTTCGCCGGAGGGAAGGGGAGCCGCCGGCAGGACGCCGGCGGCGGGATGAAGCTTAGAGGTTCGGCGCCAGGTGGCGTTCGAGTTCGGACTTGTCCATGCCGCGGCGCTCGGCCATGTCCGCCAGCTGGTCTTCGCCGATCTTGCCGACCACGAAGTACTTCGATTCCGGATGGGCGAAGTAGAAGCCCGACACCGCCGCGCCCGGGAACATCGCATAGGACTCGGTCAGCTGCATGCCGATCTCCTCGGCCTGCAGGGTACGGAACAGCTCGGCCTTGACCGTGTGTTCCGGGCAGGCCGGGTAGCCCGGCGCCGGACGGATGCCCGCGTACTGCTCGGCGATCAGCGCCTCGTTCGACAGGTCCTCGTTGCTTGCGTAGCCCCACAGGTCGGTGCGCACGCGCTCGTGCAGGTACTCGGCGAAGGCTTCGGCCAGGCGGTCGGCCAGGGCCTTGAGCATGATCGAGGAGTAGTCGTCGTGCGCCGCCTCGAAGCGCTGTTCGTGCTTCTCGATGCCCAGGCCCGCGGTGACGGCGAACATGCCGATGTAGTCGGCAATGCCGGATTCCTTCGGCGCCACGAAATCGGCCAGGCACTGGTTCGGACGCTGCTCGCCATCGACCACCGGCTTGACGCCCTGCTGGCGCAGGCCGTACCAGGTGAAGGCGACGTCCTTGCGCGATTCGTCCGTATAGATCTCGACGTCGTCCTCGTTGACGCTGTTGGCCGGCAGCAGGGCGATGGCGCCATTGGCGGTGAGCCAGCGGCCTTCGATGATCTTCTTCAGCATGGCCTGGCCTTCCTCGAAGACCTTGGAGGCCGCTTCGCCCACCACCTCGTCCTTGAGGATGGCGGGGTAGGGGCCGGCCAGGTCCCAGGTCTGGAAGAAGGGACCCCAGTCGATGTAGCGGGCCAGGGTCGCCAGGTCGACGTTCTTGAAGACGCGGCGGCCGATGAACTTCGGCTTCACCGGCGCATACGCCAGTTTCGCCTTGTTGGCGCGCGCCTGTTCGATGCTCAAGATCGGCAGGGCCTTCTTGCCGGCGTGCTGGACGCGGATGCGTTCGTAGTCCTGGGCCAGTTCGATGATGTAGGCGTCGCGGGTCTCGTCGGTCAGGAGGGACTGGCCCACCGACACCGAGCGCGAGGCGTCCGGCACGTAGACCACCGGGCCCTCGTAGTGCGGCGCGATCTTGACGGCCGTGTGTGCGCGGCTGGTGGTGGCGCCGCCGATCAGCAGCGGAATCTTCTTCTCGCGGAAGTAGGGGTCGCGCTGCATCTCGCGCGCCACATGGGCCATCTCTTCCAGCGAGGGCGTGATGAGGCCCGACAGGCCGACGATGTCGGCGTTCTCTTCCTTGGCCTTGGCCAAAATGTCGGAGCAGGGGACCATCACGCCCATGTTCACGATCTCGAAGTTATTACACTGCAGGACCACCGAGACGATGTTCTTGCCGATGTCGTGCACGTCGCCCTTCACCGTGGCGATCACCATCTTGCCCTTCGGCTTGGCCACGATGCCGGTGCGGCGTTCTTCTTCGGCCTTCTCTTCTTCGATGAAGGGCACCAGGTGGGCCACGGCCTGCTTCATCACGCGCGCCGACTTGACCACCTGGGGCAGGAACATCTTGCCCTGTCCGAACAGGTCGCCGACGATGTTCATGCCGTCCATCAGCGGGCCCTCGATCACGTGGATCGGACGGCCATTGGCAGCCAGGACCTGCTGGCGCATCTCTTCGGTGTCCTCGACGATCCACTGCGTGATGCCGTGCACCAGGGCGTGGGCCAGGCGCTTCTCGACGGACGCGTTACGCCACTCGAGGTTCTGCTCCTGCTTGCCGCCGCCGGCCTTCAGGGTGCCGGCGAATTCGATCATGCGCTCGGTGGCGTCCTCGCGGCGGTTCAGGACCACGTCTTCCACGCGTTCGCGCAATTCAGCGGGCAGGTCATCGTAGACGCCGACCATGCCGGCGTTGACGATGCCCATGGTCATGCCGGCCTTGATCGCGTGGTAGAGGAAGACCGTGTGAATCGCCTCGCGCGCCGGGTCGTTGCCGCGGAAGCTGAAGGAGACGTTGGACACGCCGCCCGAGACCTTCGCATGCGGGAGGTTCTGGCGGATCCAGGCGGTGGCCTCGATGAAGTCGTTCGCGTAGTTGTTGTGCTCTTCGATGCCGGTGGCGATGGCGAAGATGTTCGGGTCGAAGATGATGTCTTCCGGCGGGAAGCCGACTTTTTCAACCAGCACCTTGTAGGCGCGGCCGCAGATCTCGATCTTGCGCGCGAAGGTGTCGGCCTGGCCCTGTTCGTCGAAAGCCATGACGATGACGGCGGCGCCGTAGCGGCGGCACAGCTTGGCCTGGCGGATGAATTCCTCTTCGCCTTCCTTCATCGAGATCGAGTTGACGATGGCCTTGCCCTGCACGCACTTCAGGCCTGCCTCGATCACCGACCACTTCGAGGAGTCGATCATGATCGGCACGCGCGAGATGTCCGGTTCGGAGGCGATCAGGTTCAGGAAGCGCGTCATCGCGGCCTGCGAATCGAGCATCGCCTCGTCCATATTGATGTCGATGACCTGGGCGCCGTTCTCGACCTGCTGGCGCGCCACCGACAGCGCCTCGTCGAACTGCTCGTTCAGGATCATGCGGGCAAACGCTTTCGAACCGGTGACGTTGGTGCGCTCGCCGACGTTCACGAACAGCGAGCTGTCGTCGACCGTGAAGGGCTCGAGGCCCGACAGGCGCATCGCGACCGGCACTTCCGGAATCTGGCGCGGCGCGCGGTTTTCCAGCATCCTGGAAATCGCCGCGATGTGGTCGGGCGTGGTGCCGCAGCAGCCGCCGGCGATGTTGACGAAACCTGCGTCGGCGAATTCGGCCAGCAGGGCCGAGGTGTCGGCCGGGAGCTCGTCGAAGCCGGTATCGCTCATCGGGTTGGGTAGGCCGGCGTTCGGGTAGATGCAGACAAAGGTGTCGGCGATCGTTGACAACTCTTCGGCATAGGGGCGCATCAGCGCGGCGCCGAGCGCGCAGTTCAGGCCGATGGTCAGCGGCTTGGCGTGGCGCACCGAGTTCCAGAAGGCGGCCACGGTCTGGCCCGAGAGGATGCGGCCCGAGGCGTCGGTAACGGTGCCCGAGATCATGATCGGCAGGCGCGGCGTTTCCGGATGCTCTTCGAAGTAGAGGTCGATCGCGAACAGCGCGGCCTTGCAGTTCAGGGTGTCGAAGATGGTCTCGACCAGCAGTACATCGGAACCACCATCGACCAGGCCGCACACCTGCTCATGGTAGCCCGCGACCAGCTGGTCAAAGGTGATGTTGCGCGCGGCCGGGTCGTTCACGTCGGGGGAGATCGACGCGGTCTTCGGGGTCGGGCCGAGGGCGCCGGCCACGAAGCGCGGCTTGTCCGGCGTACTGTATTTGTCGCAGGCGGCGCGCGCGAGCTTGGCGGCTTGCACGTTCATCTCGTAGGCGAGATGCGCCATGTGGTAGTCCTCCTGCGCGACGCTGGTCGCGCCGAAGGTATTCGTTTCGATCAGGTCGGCGCCGGCGGCCAGGTAGCGCTCGTGGATCTCCTGGATCACTTGCGGCTGGGTGAGGGTAAGGAGCTCGTTGTTACCCTTCACGAAGAGTTCGCGCTGGGCCGCGCCCTCGGGCGGGGCGAAGTTCGCGAAACGCTCGCCGCGGTAGGCCGCTTCGTCGAGCTTGTACTGCTGGATGATGGTGCCCATCGCGCCATCCAGGATCATGATGCGGCGCTTCAGGATATCGCGCAGCTGATTGTCGACGGAGGAAATGTTCGGATGGCGGGCGTTCATGGTGGTCTTCTCGATACCGGCTTGACAGGCCGTTATGGTTGGGCGGTCTGAAATTATACGTCATGACGCCGCCTTCATTCTGGAGGTGTGGAAATGCGTTTTTGTGTATGTATCTTTATGTATGGAAATCGCAAACTGTTACACGACGTTACAAAACCCGGCCGTATCGCAATCTTTACGTTACATACACGGACGACAATTACTCCATCGCCACAACGCTGGCGAAGCTTTTAACGGGATGATTGCATGAACAAAGAATATGTACCGGATTGGGATCAACCGGTGAACCGCATCGAAGAACCGGCTGTCGCCGTGAAGCCGCAAACGATCAACGGCGTGAAGCAGATCGTGACGATCCGCCTGGACGTGGACATGTTGGAATGGTTCAAGTCGGCTGGCCCGGGTTACCAGACCCGTATCAACCAGGTGCTGCGCGAATACATGGAAGCGCAGCGCGCCGCAAAGGCGGAGTAAGTTATATCGGGGCGCTGCCCCGATTTTCTTTTGTGGGCCTGCGGCCCAAGCGTTTTCGTAGGGTGGGCAAGTTTCTTGCCCACGCGTTCAATCAGTAGATGAGTCGCCGTAGGGCGTCCGTTAGTTGAACGCGTGGGCGGAGGACCGCCCACCCTACGAAAAGTTCTTCCCCAACAGTGGGAAGCTTTTCAGGAACTCCTGCGCCGGCAATCGCTTGCCACCCGGCTTCTGCAGCTCCAGCAGGCGCAGTGCGCCTTCACCACAAGCAACCACGATGCCTTGCGCGTCAAGCGCCAGCACCTGGCCCGGCTCGCCCTTGCCCGGAGCCAGTTCCGCATTCCACAGCTTGACGGTCACGCCGTCGACCTGGCCCTGCGCGCCCGGGAAAGGATTAAAGGCCCGCACCCGGCGCCACAGCACCTCGGCCGGCAGGCTGAAATCGAGCTTCGCTTCTTCCTTGGCGATCTTGGCCGCGTAGGTCACGCCTTCTTCCGGCTGCGGCACCGACGCCAAGTGGCCCTGTTCCATCTTGCGCAGCGCCTCGACGATCATGCGCCCGCCGAGCGCGGCCAGCTTGTCGTGCAGGCTGCCGGTGGTGTCGCTGTCGGCGATCGCCACGCGTTCGATCAGCATCATCGGGCCGGTGTCCAGGCCTTCTTCCATGCCCATGATGGTCACGCCCGTCTCACGGTCGCCCGTTTCGATCGCGCGGTGGATCGGCGCGGCGCCGCGCCAGCGCGGCAGCAGGGAGCCATGGATATTGATGCAAGGCTTGATGTCGAGGGTGCTGCGCGGCAGGATCAGGCCGTAGGCCGCGACCACCATCACGTCATAGTCCAGCGAGCTCAGGCGCTCATGCGCGGCGCGCGCTTCCTCGGCGCGCTGCGGGTCCTTGGCATCCATGCGCAGCGACAGGGGCTGGGCCACCGCCATGCCGTGCGCCAGCGCATACTGTTTCACGCTTGATGCCTGCAGCTGCATGCCGCGCCCGGCCGGACGGTCCGGCTGGGTCAGGACCAGGGGAATCTCGAAGCCGGCTTCGTGCAGGGCGCGCAGCGCCACTGCGGCGAACTCGGGCGTACCCGCGAAAACGACCTTCATCAACGGCGGGCGCTGCGCGCGGCGGCGTCGCGTTCCATGCCGCGCTCTTCCTTCTGCAGCTTGGCCTTGATGCGGTTGCGCTTGAGCGGCGACAGGTATTCGACGAAGACCTTGCCCATCAGGTGGTCCATCTCGTGCTGGACGCACACGGCCAGCAGGCCGTCGGCGTCGAACTCGAATTCCTTGCCTTCGACGTCATGGGCCTTGACCTTGACGCGGGCCGGGCGCTCGACGCCGTCGTAGATGCCGGGCACCGACAGGCAGCCTTCGTCATAGACCTGCTTCTCGTCGCTGGCCCAGGTGATTTCCGGGTTCACGAGGACCAGCAGATTGTCGCTGGTCTCCGAGACGTCGATCGTGATGACGCGTTCGTGCACGTCGACCTGGGTTGCGGCCAGGCCCACGCCGGGGGCGTCGTACATCGTTTCGGCCATGTCCGCGACCAGCTTGCGCAGGCGCTCGGTGCCGAATTCGGTAACCGGCTTGGCGACCTTGTGCAGGCGCGGATCGGGGTAGCGGAGGATCTTCAGTAAGGCCATATCAGGACGGATTCAGGGGTAGATAGCAGTTCAATAAGAGTTCATGCACGAACGGAAATGCAACACTCGCCGGCCCTGCCGGGACGCGGTTTGTCTTGCTGTTTCGGGGATTTGTGTGCAGAATTTGATTCAGTACGGCAACCTTTGTCGATCAGGAAGCGATTCTTCGTACTCCCGAAACGGGGCGCGATGACGCACTGTCAGCGAGTTGGCCAGCAGAACCGGCTCCAAAACGCAAAACGACGCAATAACGGACGTCTCAATGAAAAATTTTAGCACAGTCGTGAGCCGTGCTGCTGCCGTGGCGCTCCTCGCGGCCGCCGTGGCCAGCCCCGCTCAGGCCGCAACGTGCGCATTCCGCCCGAATGCACCCGACCAGCATGTCGTGGTCAAGGGCGATACCCTCTGGGATATTTCCGGCACCTTTTTGCAGAACCCCTGGTGCTGGCCCCAGGTCTGGGGCATGAACCGCGACGAGATCCGCAACCCGCACTGGATCTATCCCGGCCAGATCATTTATTTTGACCGTGCACGTGGCCGCCTGTCCCTGAACCGTCCGGGCAGCGATGGCAGTGATGGTTCCAACCTGCCGCTGACGAAGCTGTCGCCCCAGCTCCGTACCGAGTCGCTCGACCGCGACGCCATCCAGGCGATCCCGGCCGGCCAGATCGAGCCCTACCTGACCCAGCCGCTGGTGGTCGAGCCGGGCGCCTTGGCGCGCGCGCCGCGCATCGTGGCCACGCAGGAAGGCCGGGTCTACCTCGGCACCGGCGACCGCGTCTACGTGCTGGGCCAGCTGGGTGGCGTGCGCAATTTCCAGGTGTTCCGTCCGGGCGGCGCCCTGCGCGATCCGGTCACCCGCAAGGTGCTGGCGCACGAAGCGACCTACCTCGGCAGCGTGACCCTGGACATCGAAGCCAAGCCGGGCGTCGATGCGCACGCTTTCCGCGTCACCGAGACGAAACAGGAAATCGGCGTCGGCGACCTGCTGGTGCCGCTGCCGCCGCCTCCGGTGCGCAACTACATGCCGCATGCGCCGCTGCAAGCCGTGGACGCGCGCGTGATGTCGATCCACTCGGGCGTCACGCACGCCGGACAAAGCCAGGTCGTGACTGTCAACCGGGGTTCGCTTGACGGACTCGATGTCGGCTCCGTGCTGGAGCTCTATCATCTCGGGAAGAAGGTTGCGGACCCGGCGCGCCGGGGCATCTTCCGCAACAAGGAGCGGATCAAGCTGCCGGACGAACAATATGGCAGCCTGTTCATCTTCCGCGTGTTCAACAAGGTTTCCTACGGCCTGATCATGCAGGTCACGGCGCCGGTCGAAGTCGGCGACGTGGCCCGTTCGCCGGAGGCCGCAACGGAGTAAAGCCGCCGTGCAGGACACGGACCCCACACCGCCAGCCAGCCCCCAGTGCAGCAACCCTGCCGCCATCGCCGACTGGATCCGCCTCGCCGAGGCGCCGGGTGTGGGGTGCCGGACTGCACAGGTCTTGCTCGATGCCTTCGGCTCGCCTGCCGCCATCCTGCGCGCCGGCCACGCCGCACTCGCCGCCCATGTGCCGGCCAATGTCGCTGCGGCCTTGTCGGCGCCGCTTCCTTCCGAAACTGCGCGGCTCCTCGACATTACATTCGACTGGCTCGCCAGGCCCGCCCACCACATCCTCACGCTGCACGATGCCGCTTACCCGGAAGCGCTGCGGCACATTCCCGATCCGCCGCTGCTGCTGTATATAAAGGGGCGGTGCGCATTGCTGCAGCAATCCCTGGTCGCGGTGGTCGGCAGCCGCAATGCCAGTACCCAGGGCCGCGCCAATGCGGAAAATTTTGCGCGCGCCTTGTCGCAAGCGGGGCTGTGCGTGGTGTCCGGCATGGCGCTGGGCATCGATACCGCGGCCCACGAAGGCGCCTTGTGCGGGCCGGGTTCCACCATCGCCGTCATCGGCACCGGCATCGACCGCGTCTACCCCGCGCGCAACCGGCTGCTTGCGCACCGCATTGCCGAAGAGGGCTGCATCGTCAGCGAATACGCGCTCGGCACGCCGCCGGTGGCCAACAATTTCCCGCGCCGCAATCGCATCATCAGCGGCATGGCGGCCGGCGTGCTGGTGGTCGAAGCGGCCGCGCAATCGGGTTCCCTCATCACCGCGCAGATGGCGGCCGAGCAGGGCAGGGAAGTGTTCGCCTTGCCCGGCTCGATTCACTCCACCCTGGCCAAGGGCTGCCATCAATTGATACGCGAAGGCGCGCGCCTGGTCGAGACGGTGGACGAGGTGCTCGAAGCGATGCGCGTCTCGCCGCTGGTGCGGCAGGCGGCGCCCATCACGCCCGTGGAAGACAGCGTCTTGCTCGAGGCGCTGGGGCACGACCCGGTTGAGCCGGATGCCTTGTTGGAATGTTTCGGTGGCGACGCCGCGCTGCTTGCCGGTGAGTTGCTGGCGCTGGAACTCGCGGGCGTGCTCGAACGCCTGCCCGGTGGCCGCGTGCAGCGGGTGGTGCGCGCTGCCTGAATGCCCGTAGCATGGACATGCTGGCATATGCGGCTCGCATGGGGCAATGCGAAAAAAGATTTCCTTCCTGAGATGTTTTAATGAAACGTATGCCCTTGATTTCATTGGAAATAGAGAAAACTGAATGAACGGATAAGGCCGGCATACAACGAAAATCCAAGGAAACCCACATCCACCGCTTGTGCACGCGTGCCAGACTTGTGCCGCGACGAGCTTAACTGCTACAGTAGCGTCACTATGTTCGACATCCTGGTCTACCTCTACGAGACGTACTATCGTCCTGACGCCTGCCCCGAGCCGGCGGCCCTGGCACGCAAGCTGTCCGCCGTCGGTTTCGATGACATCGAGATTTCCGAGGCGCTGGACTGGCTGACCGGGCTGACCGAAGCGGCAGTTTCCGATGCAATCGATGCTTCCACCAGCATCCGCTACTACGTGGACGAGGAATACATCGAACTGGGCAGCGCCGCCATCGGCTTCATCCAGTTCCTCGAGAGCGCCAAGGTGCTCAGCCCCACGCAGCGCGAGATCGTCATCGAACGTGCGCTGGCCTGCGACGAATCGCCGGTCGCATTGGGCAAGCTCAAGATCATCGTGCTGATGGTCCTGTGGAGCCAGGGCAAGGAGCCCGACGCGCTCATGTTCGACGACCTGTTCGGCGACGACGACGACCAGGAACCGCGTTTGCTGCATTAAGCACACGCAAGACCGAAACAACAACGGGGCCCGCAAGGCCCCGTTTGCATTCCTGCGCTAAGTACATCTCATGGCTGGGCGCCGCCATGCTCCTTCACGAAGGCCGCAGCAGCGGCATGCCCGGGATTGTTCTCCAGTACGCGCCGGTAGCTGCGCACGGCATCGAGCGTCTGTCCCGTCTTCGCCTGCATCTCGGCCAGGCATTCGACCAGGAAGATCTCGTTTGGATGCAAGTGGGTGCCGAGGCGGAAAATCTCGCGCGCCTCGGCATGGCGCGCCAGCGATGTCAGCTCTGCACCCCAGCGATAGATTTTTTCCGGCCCCAGCGTGAAGCTCGCACTCTGCGCCGCGAACTGCTGGTACACGGGAATCGCGCGCTCGAAGCCTTCGCTATGCAAACGCGCCACGAAGTTCTCCAGGGTCGGCGCCGTCTTGCCGCCATTGCGCCGCACGTCGGTGAGGATCATGTGCGGCGGCGCGCCGTTCGCCGCGGGCGTGTTGTTCAGGAAGGCGAGGCTTGCGGCGTCCTTCTTGATATGGGCGTCGATGAAGCGCAGCACATAGCGCGCGGCCCAGCTGTGCGCGAGCGCGATCTCGGCGCGCGTGTAGTCGCCGAAGTTGCCCGCCCGATCAACGCGTACGTTGTAGGCAGAGAAGTCCATGTGCTTCATCGGCAGCATGACGGCGATGTAGAGGTCGGACCAGCGCATCTCGTTCAGGAAGGAGAAGCGGGTGTCGACTTCGGCGCGGTTGAGCTCCTCGATCGTCGGCGGACGGCGTCCCAGGAACAGCATCGGGATCGCGACCCTGCTAGGTGTCACGTACTTCGCCGCATCCTTGCCGCCGTCGACGTATTCGCGCGTGCCGCGCACCGAGCCGTCCAGGCTGACGATGGCCTTGATGCGGTCGTCCTTCGCTGCGGCCAGTACGTTCGAGAGGCCTCCCCAGCTGAAGCCGACCACCGCCACCTGCTCCGTATCGGCCTGGGGCAGGGTGCGCGCATGGCCGATCAGCCAGGCGATGTCGGCGGCCTGGGCTTCCAGGCCGTCGAGGTCGGAGCTCATGGTCCGGGTATGCGGACCCCGCGAGGGAGTAGCCAGCACGATGTAGCCGTGGCTGGCCAGCAGCTCGCACAGGTCGCTGTTTTCCATGGCGCTCTCGGAGAAGCCCGGTGCATAGATCACGACCGGGAAGCGGCCGTTCTCCGGTGTCGCATCGCGTACGGCCAGCATCGGCTTGGCGAATTCGCGCAGCAGCGCGTCACCGCGCCTGCTCACATGTCCGGCGATGCGCGCCTCGAGCTGGCGTTTGTCCTCAGGCGCGCCGAGCGTGAAGTCGTCCTCGGTCAGCGTGGTCGCGATGTAGTCGCGGAAGGTCACGGGCCTGCCGCCGCGTGCCGCCGGGTACCAGATGAGGGCTTGCATGGGACGCGCGCGTTCGCCCGAGGTGGGCTCGCCGGTATGCATGTCGACGCGGGTCTTGTACTGGCGCGTGTAGTCGTACTGCTGCACGACCTTGAAGCCGACGCCGTGGCGGCCCGGCGGATTGGAGAAGGCGAATTCGTCGGAAGCCTGCGCCGGCAGGACGGCGCAGAAGAAGAGGGCAATCAGGAGCTGCTTCATGAGAATCGGGGCGGTTGCGAGGGGCACCAGTGTACCCGCCCGCACCACCCCGGATTCTCAGGAATTGTCACGCGCCTTCAGCGAAGTCCGGGCGCGCCCCCTTGCTGCGGTCCTCCTCGGCCATCTGGCGTTCAACCACGACGCGGGTGATCGTGCCCGGTTCATCGAGCTCGCGCCGGGCGAGGTCCCTCAGCTCGGCGGACTCGAGACCGGCGAGCAGCGCCTCGCGCAGCTTGTCCGCTTCGGCATCCTCGCCGCGGCCGCGCAGGATGGCCATGCCGATGCGCACCGCTTTTGCCAGATTGCTCAGGTCCATGGCGAGCCGTGGCGGGTGTCGCTGCGGCGGGAACAGCGGGTGCTCCCGTGCGCCAACATTGACGGCGTCGAGCAGATCCAATGGCTCACCACAATAGCGTTCAGCCAGCGCGTAGTCCCGCATCGCCACGACGGCGTCGAGGGCAACGTGGGCGTAGCTGTGCGCCTGCGCGGGGTACATCGCATCCAGCTTCTTGAAGGTCTCCCAGGTCGAGCGCTCGTCGCCAAGCAGTTCGTTCATTTCTGCGATGAGGAAGAAGCGCGGCGCGCGTCGGAAGTCGCCTGCCTCGCCCGGTGTGCTGCCGGCGTACTCGGCGCCCCCCAGGAGGCGCTCGACCTGCGCATCGCGCCGCGCGCGCAGAGGCGCCTGCGCCGGCGGATGGACCTCGAGCAGGAACTGCCACTCCAGCATCGTCATGAAGTAGCGGTTCCTGCTCGGCGCGGGCTCGCTGTCGGCTTCGTCGAACAGCTGCCCGAGCAGCGTCAATGCTTCCTCGTAGCTGCCTGCTTCGCGCAGCTGCATCGCATCGAACATGCGTGGATCGACAATGGTCATGTGTGCCTTTCGTTGGTTCAGGTGAGGGCAGGGTGCCGCGACAGTTCCCCGTACACAAAGTCAGTGAAGGCGCGGATGCGCTTCACGCGGCGCAGGTCGGGGTGGCTGAGAATCCACAGCTCGGTATCGAGCGCGGCATCGGGCGGCGCCAGCTGCACGAGGCCGGGACGGCCATCGGCCAGCAGGCAAAGCAGCATGCCGGCGCCGATACCCGCCGCGACGGCCCCAAGCATGCCGAGCAGGGAATCCACGCTGGCGACCTGGCGCTCGGGCGGCACGTGCTGGCGCAGCCAGGCGGCCTGGCGCAAGTGGCCGAGCGCTTCGTCGGGCGCCACCCAGTCGTAGCTGTCCCACGCATTGCCGTCTTCCTCGCGCCTGTCCAGATAGGCTTGCGCGGCATACGGCGCCGTGCGCAGGCTGCCCAGCTTGCGTCCGACCAGGTTGTCCGGCGGCGTATTCGAGGGCCGGATGGCGACGTCGGCATCGCGCCGCGACAGGTTGACGAAGCGGTTGTCGATCGTGAGCTGGATCTGGACGCCCGGGTAGGCCAGGCGGAAGGCGGCGACCGCGGGCAGCACGAGGGCGCCCAACAGGGTGTCGGTCGTGGTGACACGGATGCTGCCCTGCAGCGCCGCATCGCGCCCGGCGATCTTGCGCGCCACATCCTGCATGCCCTCGTCGATCGGGCCGAGCAGGGCGAGCAGCTCCTCGCCGGTCGGCGTGAGGACATAGCCGCTCTGGAAGCGCTCGAACAGGCGCACGTCGAGTGCGGCCTCCAGCTTGTCGAGGCGCCGGATCACCGTCGAGTGGCTCTGCCCCAGCCTGCGCGCCGCCGCCGACACCGAGCCGCCGCTCGCGACCGCGAGGAAGTACTGGTAATCGTCCCAATCCATGGCCCGTCCAAAAATCGATAAGGGTTTTGCGAAAACGTCGAATGTTCATCCATTCTTGCACAGGCTACGCTGAAGCTCCTTTATTTCGCGAGCTTTGACCATGTACACCGCCTACGTTGCCGGCACCCCCAACGGCAAGAAAATCCCGATCGCCCTCGAAGAACTCGGCCTCGACTACCGCCTGCGCCACGTCGACCTCGGCGCCGGCGACCAGCACCAGCCAGACTTCGTGCGCCTCAGCCCCAACCACAAGATTCCCGTGCTGGTCGACGAAGACACGGGCGTCACCCTGTTCGAATCCTGCGCCATCCTCTACCACCTGGCCTGCGCCACCGGCCGCCTGATTCCCGCCGATACGCAGGGACGCGAGCTGGTGCTGCAGTGGCTGTTCCTGCAGGCCGCCACCCTTGGGCCGATGCTGGGGCAGCTGTGGTGGTTCAGGCACGCGGCGCCAGAGCCGAACCCGCAGGCGCTGGAGCGCTATTCGCGTGAAGCGCTGCGCATCCACACCGTGCTCGAGAAGCGCCTGTCCGAATCGCCCTACGTCGCGACGCAGGAGTACACGGTGGCCGACATCGCCTGGTACACCTGGATGGAAACGCACGCGGAACTCGGCATCGACCTCCAGCCCTATCCGCACATCAAGGCCTGGCTGGATCGCATCGCGGCGCGCCCGGCGCTGCGGGAGGCCTTGCGCAAGATGGAGGAACGCTGAGTGAATGGGCCGCTCGCATCGCGCTGGTTGTCGCCGGCATCGCGGGCCTGAAGGCCCTGTCTCCACCCTGATCCGCTTTTAGCCATGAACGCCTTCTACATCCTCATCGCTTTCCTGGCCGGTTGCGGCCTGCCCCTACAGGCCGCCGCCAACGCACGCCTGAGCCGCGCCGTGGCCAGTCCCTTCGCGGCGGCGACCGTGCAGCTCCTGATCGCCGCCGTCCTGCTCCTGCTGGCTGCAAGCGCCACCGGACAACTGGGCGCGCTCCAGCGGCTCGGCCACGCCGCCTGGTGGCAGCCCGCGGCCGGCCTGGCCAGCGCCGCCTACGTCGTGGCCGGCATCGTGCTCTTCCCGCGGCTCGGCGCCGTCGTCACCGTGGGCCTCTTCATCGCGGGCCAGGCCGGCGCCTCGCTGCTGCTGGACGGCTTCGGCCTGCTCGGCATCGCCGCGCGCGACTATGGCCTGCAGGCCTGCATCGGCGCCGCCGCCGTCGCAATGGGCATCCTGTTGATCGTGCGCGGACAGGCAGGCCCGCCTGCGGCCCGCGAGTCCCGCGGGGGCTGGATGGTACTGGCGGCCCTGTCGGGCGCGCTGCTGCCGCTGCAGGGCGCGGTCAACGCTTCCTTCATGCAGGTGCTGGAAGCGCCGCTGGCGGTGGCGCTCAGCAGCTTCGCCGTGGCGGCGCTCGGGATGCTCGCCGTCTTCCTTGTGGCGCGGGGGGCGGGCCTGGCCGAGCGCCCGCATGCGGCGGGACTGGCAGGCATGCCCTGGTGGGGCTGGCTGGGCGGCCTGGTGGGCGCCTGCTACGTGACCAGCGTGTTCACGGCCATGCCGCGCATCGGCGCCGCCGCCACCGTCGGCTTCACGATCGCCGGCCAGCAGCTGGTGTCGATCCTGGTCGACCGTTTCGGCTTGCTCGGGCTGCCGGCCGGCGCGGTCTCGCGCACACGCCTGCTGGGCGCATTGGCGCTGCTGGCCGGCGTGGTGTCGATCAAGCTGGTGTAGCCGCGCAGCCGCGTATCCACGCGACGAATTCGCCGACCTCGGGATTCTCCGCGGCGTCGCGCGGCGTGACCAGGAAGTAGGAGGCGGACGAGGGAATCGCCAGCTCGCCGATGCGGCGCAGCTGGCCCGTGCGCAGCGCATCGCGCGCCAGCCAGCTGCGCGCCAGCGCCACGCCCTGGCCGCTTTCCGCGGCCTGCAGCACCAGCGCCGAATCGCGGTAGACGGCGCCGAAACTGGCGGGCATTGGTTCGAGCGCGCTTGCGTGCAGCCAGGCGTCCCAGTCATTGTCGTCGTCGCGCAGCAGGGTGGCGCGCCCCAGGTCGGCCAGGGCGGCAATGCCGTGTTCGCGCAGGTAGGCCGGGCTGGCCACCGGGAAGAGATCCTCCTCGAACAGCAGTTCGCTGCGCACGCCGGGCCATTGGCCCCGGCCGGTGCGGATCGCCAGGTGGGCGCCCGCCGCATGCAGGTCGACGACGGCCTGGGTGGCGGCGACTTCGACCTCGATGTCGGGATGGCGCAGGAAGAAGTCGCCCAGGCGCGGCAGCAGCCAGCGCGCAGCAAACGAGGGCAGCACATTGATGCGCAGGCGCCGGCGGCCGGCCTGGCGCAGGGCCTCGGCGGCCTCCAGCAACTGCTGGAGCAGTGGCCGTACCGTGGCGAGGAATTGCCGGCCCTGGGGCGTGAGCGCGACCTCGCGCCGCGTGCGGTCGATCAGCGTCGTCTGCAGCGACGATTCCAGCGCCCGCATCTGGTGGCTGACGGCGCTGTGGGTCAGGTGCAGCTCGCGGGCGGCGAGGGTGAAGCTGCCGAGACGGCCGATGGCTTCGAAAGCGCGCAGGGTATGGAGAGGTGGCAGCGACATGTGAATGGCATTCAAGTAGCTGTGAGTATAAAGCGTTTTTCCTGCCCCGCGTTCGCAGGTATAAAGTCACCATGTTCAAGGAGTCAATGTGAATCCACTGCACCTGCTCGCCGCCCTCGGCATCGTTGCCGTCTGGGGCTTCAACTTCGTCGTCATCAAGCTCGGCCTGAACCACCTGCCGCCTTTGCTCCTGTGCGCGCTGCGCTTCACGCTGGCGGCCCTGCCGGCGGTCTTTTTCGTGAAGCGTCCCGACGTGCCCCTGCGCCACATCGCCGTCTATGGCCTCGTCATGTTCGGGCTGCAGTTCGCGCTGCTCTTTTCCGGCATCGGGCTCGGCGTCTCGCCGGGCCTGGCCTCGCTCACCGTGCAGCTGCAATCCTTCATGACCATCGCGCTGGCGGCCTTCCTCCTGAAAGAGCGGCCCACCCGCTTCCAGGTGTTCGGCGCAGCGGTCGCGTTCTCGGGCATCCTCGTGGTGGCGGCCCATCTCGGACAGGACGTGACGGCCGTCGGCCTGGGGCTGGTGATCCTGTCGGCCGCGGCCTGGGCGGCGGGCAACCTGCTGGCCAAGCGCATGGGACGGGTGAACATGTTCGCCCTCGTCGTGTGGGGCAGCCTGGCGGCGGCCGGGCCCATGCTGGCGCTGTCCTTCGCGGTGGAGGGCCCGGCGCGCATCGTGGCCAGCCTGTCTTTCCTGCGCTGGGAAACGGTGGCGGCGATCGCCTACCTGGTCTACATGTCCACCCTGCTGGGCTTCGCGGTCTGGAACTGGCTGCTCTCGCGCTACCCGGCGGCCAGCGTGGCGCCGCTGACCCTGATGGTGCCGCTGTTCGGCATGAGCTCGTCGAGCCTGGTGCTGGGCGAAGAACTGCAGCCCTGGAAGCTGATCGCCTTCGCCCTCGTGATCCTGGGGCTGTGCATCAACCTGTTCGGTGCGCGCCTGTACGTCGGCCTGGTGGGGGCGCGCCAATGAACGCCGCCTTGCCGCTGACTTACCTGCCGGCCGACGACGCCGCGCCCTATGCCGCCGACCCTGCTTCCCTCTGGCGCGTCAAGCTGGCCTTCCGCATCGACTTCACCAACGGCGGCTACTTAGAGGGCAAGGACTTCCTGCTCGACCTGCCGGGCCCTGAGAGCGCGCCGGCGCGCGCCGCCGAGATGCTGGTCTCGTCGATGAACCTGCTGCGCGCGGGCCCGGTGACCATCCTGTCCTTGCAGGTCGTGCGGCGCGGCGAGCATGACGATGCGTTTTCAGGCGAGCCTGCGGTACATGATGTAGGCCGATAGATAGCCGAGCCGGTCGTGCCTGAATGCGTCGGGGATGCATCCGGCTTCGGTGAAGCCAAGGCTCCGGTACAGCGCAAGCGCGGCAAGATTGGTGCTCACCACCTGGTTGAACTGCATCGCCCTATAGCCCGCGGCCGTGGCGGTGTCGAGGCAGTGCGTGACGAGGGCACGGCCTATTCCCTGTCCACGCGCATGCCGGCTCACGACAAAAGTGGCGGTTGAAACATGGGCGCCGCGGCCGGGCATATTGGCGCCGTAGCGGTACATGCCGAGCAGCTCTCCGTCACGGCGAGCAAGCGTGCAGCCCTGCGCCCCGAGCCACTGGCTCCGGATGAAGTCGTGGTCGAGGGTGCCGAGGAAGGGAAGGGCATCGCCTTCGTCCGATACGGATTGCAGGAGGGCGAGCATGGCAGGCGCATCGCTCGGTGCGGCGCTGTTGAGCAGGATGTCCATTCGTGTCTCCTTTTGATAGGAAGCTGGAGTCTAGCCTGGATAATCCCTGTGCCTCAAGGATCATCCATCCGCATCGCCTGGAAAGCGACGCGCGTTCAGGCCTTCACACGCTGGCTTCGCGAATGCGATTAGCCGCGCGAATGCGCTCGCCGAACGATTCGGCTTGCAGGGCATCGATCGCATTGGCCAGCGTCGCGGACAAGGGATAGGGCAGCTGCGCATCGAGGCTGGCCGCGGCAAGCGCCGTCGCCTGCCAGCACTGCTGCAAGCGCGGCAGCATTGCACGCCCGGCTTCGCTGAGACGCACCATCTTCTGCCGCCCATCCTGCTTGCCCGCCGAGGTCACGAGCAGGCCTTCCTTGACCATCACCGCCACGGTCTGCGTCGCGGCGGGCTGGGTGATGCCGGCCTGCGCGGCGATCTCGCCGATGGTGAGCGCATCGACGGCCGCGAGCGCCCGCATCACGGGCGTGTAGCGGGGCCGGTAGTTCAGGCCCGCTTCCACATAGGCCGCTTCGACGGCGCCATCGAGCAGTTCGATCAGGTGGCGCAACTGGGTTCCCAGTCCCTGCTTCATGGCTTCGGCATAAAGTGGCCGGCGCGCTGCGCCCGGCGCAGCAGGAGGATGGTGGCTGCGCCCATCACGATGAAGGTGACGATCGACGCCTCGAGCCCGTAGGCGCCGCCGGTCAGCCATTCGGGGCCGCTCAACTGGCCCTGCAGCATGCCGCGCGCCGGGTGGCCCGAGGTGGGCAGCAAGAACACGCCATCGGAGACGAAGTTCCAGGCGAAGTGGGCGCCGATCGGCAGCCACAGGCGGCGCGTGGCCAGGTAGGCCGCCGCGAACAGCAGGCCCGCCAGCGCGGTGTTCACGACCCCGAGCACGGTGACGCCGTCGTTCGGCAGGTGGGCCAGGGCGAAGATCGCGCTGGAGACGATGAGCGCGAGGCGGGTGCCGAGCCCGCGCTCAGGCAGGCGATACAGGATGCCGCGGAAGAGGATTTCCTCGACCACGGCGACGAAGACCATCTCGGTCGCCGACTTGAGCAGCACTGCCGAGTCGCCGGCGCCGGTGAAGCGGTAGGCGCCCGCGGCCGCGAGCAGGCCGAGCACTGCCAGGAACATCGCCGCGCCCAGGGCCAGGCCGGCCCCCAGTTCGCGCAGGCTGGCGGGGCCGCGCAGCTCGTCGGCCACGCGCCGCTCGATGCGGCGCAGGTAGAAGGCATAGCCAGCATAGCCGGCCAGCGCCGCGAGCAGGGGCGCCCAGTAGGCGCGCATCGCCTGGTCGGGAACCATGCTGGACAGGACCAGTACCCACGCGACCGGGATGCACACGATGGGCACGGCCAGGACGATACGCACGAAGGTGAAGCGGGTCAGGCCGGTAGTGGCCGGGGAGTGGGCGGGCGAGGCAACGGGGGTGTCCATGAGCGCTCCTTGGTGGTTTCGTCGAATGGCGATTCAATCATATAAGTGCTTATATAATTTGAAAAGTCTTATTTGTCCTGCATATCCGCAGCCCGCTACGCACCATGCGGATAGTTCCGAAAGGCAATGACAGTGCAGACGCGCACACTTGCAGTGCGCCTGTCATCGCGCTTATCATTGGCCGCTTAATCCAGACTGTTACTCTTCAGACACTACGGCTTTTAAAACCGTCGAGCCCGCAAGCATGTATGATGCGCGGGAAAAAGCCACTTATATATAGAGCACCCGAGAATCACTATGACCAAATCCCTCATCATCGCCGAGAAGCCGTCGGTCGCGAACGACATCGCGAAGACGCTGGGCGGCTTCACCAAGCACGATGAGTACTTCGAATCCGACGAATACATCCTCTCGTCCGCCGTCGGCCACCTGCTCGAGATCGCGGTGCCGGAAGAATACGACGTCAAGCGCGGCAAATGGAGCTTCGCCCACCTGCCGATGATCCCGCCGTACTTCGCGCTGAACCCGATCGCCAAGACCGAATCGCGCCTCAAGGTGTTGAACAAGCTGATCAAGCGCAAGGACGTCACCACCCTGATCAACGCATGTGACGCGGGACGCGAAGGAGAACTCATCTTCCGCCTGATCGCCCAGAACGCGAAGGCGAAACAGCCGGTCAAGCGCCTGTGGCTGCAGTCGATGACCCCGGCCGCGATCCGTGACGGCTTCGCCCACCTGCGCAGCGACGAAGAGATGCTGCCGCTGGCCGACGCCGCGCGCTGCCGCTCCGAGGCCGACTGGCTGATCGGCATCAACGGCACCCGCGCCATGACCGCTTTCAACTCGAAAGAGGGCGGCTTCTACCTGACCACCGTGGGCCGCGTGCAGACGCCGACCCTGTCGATCGTGGTCGAGCGCGAAGAGAAGATCAAGCGCTTCGTCCCGCGCGACTACTGGGAAGTGCGCGCCGAGTTCGTGTGCGCCGCCGGCGTCTACGAAGGCCGCTGGCTGGACACGAACTTCAAGAAGGACGAGAACGACCCCGAGAAGCGCGCCGAGCGCCTGTGGAGCCGCGCCGCGGCCGACTCCATCGTCGCCGCCTGCCGCGGCAAGCAGGGCATCGTCACCGAGGAATCGAAGCCGACCACCTCGATGGCGCCGGCCCTGTTCGACCTGACCTCGCTGCAGCGCGAGGCCAACGGCCGCTTCGGCTTCTCGGCCAAGAACACGCTGGGCCTGGCCCAGGCGCTGTACGAGAAGCACAAGGTGCTGACCTACCCGCGTACCGATTCGCGCCACCTGCCGGAAGACTACATCGGCACCGTCAAGAGTACGATGGAGGCGCTGAACGACACCAACAACTACCAGCAGTTCTCGAAGCAGGTGCTGAAGAACGGCTGGGTCAAGCCGAACAAGCGCATCTTCGACAACACCAAGATCTCGGACCACTTCGCCATCATCCCGACCGGTGTGATTCCGAAGAACCTGACCGAGCCGGAACAGAAGCTCTATGACCTGGTCACGCGCCGCTTCCTGGCCGTGTTCTTCCCGCCGGCCGAGTTCCTGGTCACGACCCGCTTCACCGAAGTCTCGGGCCACCAGTTCAAGACCGAGGGCAAGGTCATGACCAACCCCGGCTGGCTGCAGATCTACGGCAAGGAATCGCAGGACGACAAGGACGGCGCGAATCTCGTGCCGGTGCAAAAAGGGGAACAGGTCCTGGCCGACAAGGTCACGCCGAATGGCCTGGTGACGAAGCCGCCCGCACGCTATACCGAAGCGACCCTGCTGTCGGCCATGGAAGGCGCGGGCAAGCTGGTCGACTCCGACGAGCTGCGCGACGCCATGGCCGGCAAGGGCCTCGGTACGCCGGCCACGCGCGCGGCCATCATCGAGGGCCTGCTGACCGAGAAGTACCTGGTGCGCGAAGGGCGCGAACTGATCCCGACCGCGAAGGCTTCGCAGCTCATGACCCTGCTGCGCGGCCTGGGCGTGAACGAACTCACCGCGCCTGAACTCACAGGCGAATGGGAGTTCAAGCTCTCGCAGATGGAGAAGGGCAAGATCTCGCGCGACGAGTTCATGCGCGAGATCCAGCAGATGACGCAGATTATCGTCAAGCGCGCCAAGGAATACGACAACGAGACCATCCCGGGCGACTATGCGACCCTGCAGACCCCGTGCCCGAACTGCTCGGGCGTGGTCAAGGAAAACTACCGCCGCTTCGCCTGCACCAAGTGCGACTTCTCGATGTCGAAAACGCCGGGCAGCCGCCAGTTCGAGATCGAAGAAGTCGAAGAACTGCTGAAGAACCGCACCATCGGTCCGCTGCAGGGCTTCCGCTCGAAGATGGGCCGCCCGTTCGCGGCGATCCTGCGCATCGTGCGCGACGAAGAGATCAAGAACTTCAAGCTCGAATTCGACTTCGGCCAGGACCAGGACGAAGGCGAAGAAGGCGAGGGCGTGGACTTCACCGGCCAGACCCCGCTCGGCCCATGCCCGAAGTGCAATGGCGGCGTCTACGAGATGGGCCTGGCCTATGTGTGCGAACACCAGGTCGCCAAGCCCAAGACCTGCGACTTCCGCAGCGGCCGCATCATCCTGCAGCAGGAAATCCTGCCGGAGCAGATGGCCAAGCTGCTCAACGAGGGCAAGACCGACCTGCTGCCGGGCTTCGTCTCGCAGCGCACCCGCCGCGCCTTCAAGGCCTTCCTGGTGCGCGGCAAGGACGGCAAGATCAGCTTCGAGTTCGAGGAGCGCAAGGCCAAGCCGGGCGCGAAGGGCAAGGCAGCCGATGGTGCCGCCGACGGCGCCGACGGTGCGGCCGAACCGGTGAAGGCGGCGCGCAAGGCGCCGGCGAAAGCGGCGGCGAAGGCGCCGGCCAAGAAGGCGGCTGCTAAGACGGCGGCGCGCAAGCCTGCGGCGAAGAAGATCGCATCGGCGGCGGACAAGAAGTAAGCCGCGCGGCCATATCGGCAAAAACGCGAACTCGAGGGTTCGCGTTTTTTTTTGCGCGATCGATTCGCGAACTTGGGTCCCGGCATTACCCGCCAAGCATCCTTTCCCCAGCTAATAACAAATTGCTTTTCATTAAGCACAACTTCCGGTAATAATCGAACAAGTTTCGTCATTCGGCCCGCCCGGCACTGCCGGCCATACCTATAAATAATCTGCCCGTCTGGACACCATGAAGCTTTCCGATCTCAAGATTTCCACCCGTCTCTACCTCGGCTACGGCATCCTCGTCGGGATCACCGGCATCGTCGTCGCCATCGCCTACGCCAACTTCTCCGCCCTGGACACGGCCAATGCCCTGAACGCGCGCAGCCACCAGGCGCTGGCCGAAGTCGACGCCGCCATGCAGGCGCTCACCGATATCGAGACGGGCGAGCGCGGCTTCGCCCTCACCGGTACGGATGCGATGCTCCAGCCGTATACCGCCGGCAAGCAGGCCTTCCAGCAGCACGTCGACAAGGCGCTCGCGCTGTCGGCGGGCGACGATGCCCAGCAGGCCCGCCTGCGCGAGCTGGCCGCGCACCAGCGCAACTGGCTGGCGCAGGCGATCGATCCCGTGATCGCCCAGCGCCGCGCGGCGGTCGACGGTGACCTGTCCCAGGTCGTCGCGACCGTGCAGGCCGGCAAAGGCAGGGCAGGCATGGACGCAATGCGCGGCCTGGTCGAGCAGTTGCGCGCACGCGAGCAGGAACTGCTGGCCGAGCGCGAAGCCGACGTGCTGGCGCGGAAGTCGGCCATGCGCCGCACCCTGGTCGGCGGCGGCCTGATCGCGGCCGTGCTGGCGGTCTTCATGGCCTACCAGCTGGGCCGCAACATCAGCATCCCGCTGCGCCGCGCCGTCACCCTGGCCGGGCGTGTCGCGCAGGGCGACCTGACCGCCGAGGTCAAGGTGCGCACGGGCGACGAGGCGGGCGAGCTGATGGCGGCGCTGAAGACCATGAATGCCTCCCTGGTGTCGATCGTGTCGCAGGTGCGCGCCGGCACCACGACCATCGAGACCGCCGCCCACGAAATCTCGGCCGGCAACCAGGACCTTTCGCAACGCACCGAAGAGCAGGCCGGCGCACTGGAGGAAACCGCATCCTCGATGGAAGAACTGACCTCGACCGTCAACCAGAACGCCGACAATGCGCGCCAGGCCAAGCAGCTGGCCGCCAGCGCCGCCGACACCGCCCTGCGCGGCGGCGAGGTGGTGTCCGAGGTGGTGACGACGATGGCCTCGATCAACGAAGCTTCGCGCAAGATCAGCGACATCATCGGCGTCATCGACGGCATTGCCTTCCAGACCAATATCCTGGCCCTGAACGCGGCCGTGGAAGCGGCCCGCGCCGGCGAGCAGGGACGTGGCTTCGCGGTGGTGGCGGGCGAGGTGCGCAACCTGGCGCAGCGCTCGGCCAACGCGGCCAGGGAAATCAAGGAACTGATCAAGGACTCGGTGGCGCGCGTGGACGCGGGCTCGCGCCTGGTCGACCAGGCCGGCAGCACCATGGAAGAGGTGGTGCAGAGCGTCAAGCGGGTGGCCGACATCATCGGCGAGATCGCCGCCGCGAGCGAAGAGCAGCGCGAAGGCATCGAGCAGGTCAATGGCGCCATCGTGCAGATGGACCAGGGGACGCAGCAGAACGCGGCCCTGGTGGAGGAGGCGGCGGCCGCCGCCGAAGCCATGCGCGAGCAGGCAGCCGCGCTGGCGCGGCTGGTGGGCACCTTCCAGCTGGCCTCGGCGCCGCCATCCACGGCGCTGGCCCTGGCCAGGCGTCCTGCCCTGGTGCAGCCTGCCGGCCCCCGCAAACCTGCTGCCCGCAGGCGCGCGAGCGCAGTGGAGCCGGCCGGCGAAGAAGCGGCGTGACCCTGGAGTCCCACCGAGGGACACGATTCGCCTGACGCACCCAGCGCACGTCGCCGAAAAGCAAGGTATGCTCCGTTCTGCTATCGGGAACGCCTGTTCTTTTCACGGAGGTATGCGATGTTCAGCAGTGACGACTTTGCGCAGTTGCAGTTCATGGAAGGCCGCCGGCGCGGCAAGGGCCGCATGCGCCGCGCGGCCTGAGGGAGCAGCCCCGACCGATGCAGAAGTTCCTGGTGTTCCTCGTCATGCTGGCGCTCGGCGCCTACGCTGCCGCCTGCCTCGCGCTGTTCGTCATGCAGCGCTCCCTGATCTACTATCCGCCCGCCAGCGCGGCCTTTCCCGCGCCGCATACATCGACGCTTGAGGTGCCCGGCGCCTCCCTGAAGGTGTCGGAACGGCCTGCGAAAGGGCATGGCGCGGTGATCTACCTGGGCGGTAATGCCGAAGACGTCACGGCAAGCCTGCCGCTGCTGGACGCCGCCTATCCCGACCGCGCCCTCTACCTGCTGCATTACCGCGGCTATGCGGGCAGCACCGGCAAGCCGGCCGAGGAAGAGCTGGTGCACGACGCGCTGGCGCTGTTCGACAAGGTCGCGCCGGAGCACGGGGACATCGTCGTGGTCGGGCGCAGCCTGGGCACGGGCGTGGCCATGCAGCTGGCCACCCAGCGTCCGGTGCGCCGGCTGGTGCTGGTCACGCCCTTCGACAGCCTGCGCGACCTGGCGGCCCGGCAGTTCCCGTATTTCCCGGTGCGCTGGCTGCTGCGCGACCGCTACGACTCCTGGCGCCACGCGCCGAAGGTGACGGCGCCCACGCTCCTGCTGGTCGCCGGAAGCGACGAAATCATCCCGCGCGACAGCGCGGACCAGCTGCTCACGCGTTTCTCTCCGAAGGTCGCCACCATGCAGGTGATCGATGGGGCGGGGCATAATACGATTTCGAACAGCCCCGATTACGTCAAGGCGCTCGCCTGGGCACGCTGAGTCCAACCATTCACGAGGAGTCCCATGTCATCCAATGCATCCGCTACGTCGCTGCTCCGCCACGTGGTGCTGTTCTCGTTCAAGGACGAGGCCAGCACCGGTGCGGTCGACAAGGTCGTCGCCGACTTCGGCAAGCTGCCGGGCCAGATCCCGGGCATCGTGTCTTACGAATGGGGTACCAACGTCAGCCCGGAAGGCCTGAACGACGGCTTCACCCACTGCTTCACCCTGACCTTTGCAAGCAACGAGGATCGCGACGACTACCTCGTGCACCCGGCGCATGAAGCCTTCGTGAAAACGCTGGGCAGCTGCCTGGAACGCTCGCTGGTGCTCGACTACCGGCCGCAGTCCTAGACCTGGTCTCGCATATGGCGACCGGCATGCCAAGCTTCTGGCGCGACGAGGCGCTGCCTTTCCTGGAACTCCGGTCGGTCGCCCGTGGCCACGGAGTCTGCTACACCAGGCATGCGCACGAGACCTTCTCGATCGGCGCCATCACGCAAGGATGCACCCGCTATCTCAATGGCCGGGTAAGCCAGCTGGTCGGTCCGGGAACGGTGGTCCTGATGAACCCGGGCGATATGCACGCTTGCAATCCTACCGATGCGCAAGCGTGGTCCTATTCGATGCTCCATGTTGACGCGACGTGGCTCGCCGGTGTTCAGGATGAACTTGGATACAGCGTCGACGGCAGTTTCCGCCCCTTCGCGGAGACGGCGACGACGGCGCTGTTCGGCGGACTGCAAGCCCTGCATGCGGTCCTGGTCGACGAAGGAGCAGACCAACTGGAGAAGCACGGCGCGGCCATCGGTTTTTTCTCCGGCATGCTGGCATCGCTGGCGCCAAGGCAGGCGGCGGCGCCGGCTGCGGACCCGAGGCTCGCGCGTGCTGCGGAGTTCATCAACGATAACTTCTCCCTCGACCTCAGTCTTGCGGAGATCAGCGCAGCGGCAGGATTATCCCCCGCGCACTTCATCAGGTCCTTCAAACGCCGCTTCGGCATGACGCCGCATGCCTACCTGGTCAACCGCCGCATCCAGGTCGGCCGCAGCCAGCTCAAGCGCGGCCTGCCGATCGCCGAGGTGGCATCGAACGCGGGCTTTGCCGACCAGGCGCACTTCCAGCGCGCCTTCAAGCGTCATGTCGCCGCTACGCCGGGCCAGTACCGGCGTGCCCTGGCGCCAGCAGGTCGATGACCGCCTGGTAGAGCCGCACCGGATCCTCCGCAATCCGGTTCAGCACGTACAGGAAGTACTCCTCTCCGAAGACCGCATATTCGCGTGTCTGGAAACCGCGGCGCTGCAGATCGTCGATCCGGTCCGTCCCCAGGCCGATCAGCGACTCGAATTCGACCTGCCCGTGGCTTGCGGCAGCCTGGGTGAGGTAAGCGCTGACCTCATGCTGGATGCTCCGGTCATGGGTCGCGATCGAACATTGGTGTCCGCTGTCGATCAATTGCCGTGCATAGTCGCGGTAGCGCTGTGCGAGTTCGGGATCGTCGCGGCGCAAGGCCACCTCCCGCGGCTCCGCGAACGCACCCTTCACGAGCCGGATCCGTCCCGGATACTGCAGCAGTCGCGGCAGGTCCTGCGCCGTGCGATGCAGTTTCGCCGGCACCGTGATGCCCACATTGGCGAGGCCGGCCTCGGTGTGCAGACGGGCGTACATGGCGTAGATGTCATCGGCGCGATCGGAACCTTCCATGGAGATCATCACTTCCCGGTCGGTCTTTGCTGCTGCGGCGGCAATGCGCCGGGCATTGGCGAAGCCCTGCTGCGGACTGACCAGGGACCCGACATGCGAGAGGTCGAAGGAGATCGAGCAAGGCAGGCGCGCGGCATCGAGCGCCGCGATCAGGTCGAGGAACACGCCGGTCTCGGCATCGGCGCGGGCAGGGTCGCGGCAGCTCTCGCCCATGTATTCGGCCGAGGCGGCGTGCCCGCGCAGGTGGATGCGCCGTACCGTTTCCAGTACCGCGTCGATCGTCTGTCCGGCCGTATAGCGCGAGGCGACCCGCCTTGCGAAGGCGCCGAGCAGCGGATCGTGAAGGATGCGCTCTTTCGCGGCTTCGTTCAGCGCAAGCGCGCGCAGCGCGTCGGCGGCCTGGCTGGCCAATGCGATTCCTTGTTCGTGCATGCCTGCTTTCCCTGAGAAGTAAGAAAGCTCGCAGCGTACAAGGACGCCGTCGCCACGTATTGAACAAAAATGCTCAACCGGTGACCGGACCAGCCGCTCCCGGCTCAACGCACCCCGGCCAGCGCGGACCAGATCGCGCGCACCTGCTGCACCATGCGCGGATCGTCGTCCTCGCCGGGGCCGCTGAATTCGGTATTCGTCATCAGGATGCGCCCGGTCCCCTTGGCGGGATCGATGAACATGAAGGCCGCGACGCCCGGGTCGCCGCCGGTGTGGCCGACCTGGCCATTCTTCCGGATGCGCCAGAACACGCCGCTGTTCGGCTCTCCCGGCGGGCTGCCGGCGGGCAGGGCGTCGGGCGCGAACTGCGGCTTGAACAGCAGGGCGAAGCCGGCCTTGCTCAGGATGCCGGCGCCGCCGTGGAAGCCATTCACCATCGCCATGAGGAAGCGCGCCAGGTCGGACACCGAGGTCGTCAGGCCGCCGTCCGGATAGGTCACCAGGCCGTAGCGCGGATAGGCTTGCCCTTTGCGGTTGTAGACGCTGGCCTGGCGGTGCGCGAGCGCCGGGTCGGCGTGCCAGCGCGTGGCATGCATGCCGAGCGGCTCGAAGATGTGGCGTTTGGTGAAGGCGTCGAAGCCGATGCCGCCTTTCAGCTCGACCAGGTAAGCGGCCAGCGCCGAGCCAATGTTCGAGTAATGGTAGGCGCTGCCCGCGGCCTGCCTGGCGAAGTTGCTCTTGCGGTAGCGGGCGCCGCCCGGCGACAG
Organism: Pseudomonadota bacterium; assembly: GCA_040758275.1. GTDB lineage: Bacteria > Pseudomonadota > Gammaproteobacteria > Burkholderiales > Burkholderiaceae_D > Telluria. The sequence goes on along the minus strand of JBFLVV010000025.1, from coordinate 16,759 downwards.
GTAATTCTTCAGGAAGGCGCCGAGGGAGACGTCGAGCCGTCCCGGCGCCGTGGCATTGCGCTCGAACTCCTTGTACAGCGGGCCTTTCCTGTCCGCGTCCGGCAGGATGGTATAGGAATGGCCGTAGATGTCCTCGTCGTCAATGATGGAGGACGTGTGCGTGACCAGGTGCCGCACTGTGATCGCGCCAGGCACATGCGGATTGCGCACCTTGAAGGGCAGGATGCGCTCGATCTCGGTGTCCAGGCCGAAGTAGCCGAGCTCGATGGCCTTGACCAGCGCGACCCCGACCACGGTCTTGCTGACCGAGGCGACGTTCTGCAGCGTGTCCTCGGTATAGGGGCGCTGGCCGGCGACATCGGCCAGGCCGAAGCCGTGCTGGTAGAGCACCTTCTCGCGCGATACCACGGCTACCGCGAAGCCCGGCAGCAGCGAGCGTTTCTGCAGCGCCGCCAGCCTGTCGGTCAGGGGCGGCCGCGGCGGGTCGCCGGCCAGCGCGGGCAGGCCGACGGAGAGCGGTAGCAGCAGGAGGGAGCGTCGTTTCATCAAGAATCCTGGTGGCCTGAAAAGCAAAAACCGCGGTACGAGCCGCGGTTCTTCAGGGGCGACGCGAGACGCGCCGTTCCGTATTTATTCCTGCCACTCCTGAAGCGCGCGGATCGCGGCTTCGCCGTTGCGGATCGCCTTCACGCGGCGCACCACTTCGTTGCGCCAGGCCTCGTCGGCGTCCTGGTCGGGACCATCGATATCCTGGAGCAGCATGCGCAGCAGCGCGTGCTTGTCGTCCGCATTCAGCAGCTGGATCTTCTCGGCGATCTCGGCAACCTGATTCGACATGGTGGTCCCCCCAGTAATATTTTTGAAATAATAGCTTGGGAATTAAAGGTTGTCGACAGGAACCATGTTATCCGTTGGTTTTCTATCAATCAGCTTATTGTCGGGGTCGATTCCGGCCCTTCCCGGACGCGCGTCGACCACCAGGGTGATGCTCTGCTCGGCCTTGTCCACCAGGCGGCGTTCGCGCACCAGGGGCTTGCCGTTGCGGTCGTCGACGCCGAATTCGACGTAGTCCCGCAAAGCCATGGGCTGCTCTTCGCCCGCCGCGCCCGCGCGCACCTTGCCGGCGTGGGCCTTGATCGTCACCTCGTATTTACCGTCCGGACGCTGGCGCGCACTGGCGCCGACCGCACGGTTCTCGTACAGGACGATGGATTCGAACAGGTCATCGATCAGATAGGCTTTGTCCGGCGGCGTGACCGCGCGCAGCGCCTCCACCAGCGCGTTGACGGTGGGGTAGGGTGCGCCCTTGAAGGCATGCTCCGCCACCAGTTTGCGCAGCACGCCGTTGACCGCGTCTTCACCCAGCAGGTCCTGCAGCAGGTAGAGGGCCAGGCTGCCCTTGCGGTAGTGGACGTAGCCCTGGTTTTCGTTCTCGGCCAGCGGCAGCTCGGGGCGGCGCGCGACGGCGCGGCCCATCAGGTAGGCATCCAGGTTGTAGCGCAGGAAGCGGCGCATCTTCTGGGCGCCGACCGCGCGCTTCATCACCATCAGCGCGGTGTACTCGGACAGGCTCTCGGACAGCACGGTGGCGCCGCGCGTATCGGCGCCCACCACCTGGTGTCCCCACCACTGGTGCGCCGCCTCGTGGGCGCTCACGTAGAAGGGGTAGTCGATGTCCTTCGGCGAATCGTCGTCGATGCGGGCGATGAAGCCGGCGCTTTCCGAGAAGGGGATGGTGCCCGGGAAGGCCTGGGCATACTGGCCGTAGCGCGGGAATTCGACGATGCGCAGCTCGCGGAACTGGTAGCGGCCGAAACGGCGCGAGGCGTAATCGAGGCTGGCCTGGGCGCCGCGGATCATGCGCTCGACGTTCCAGTCGTGGCCCGGGTGGTAGTAGACGTCGATGGTCACGTCTTCCCAGCGGTCGTGGCGCACCTCGTACCTGGCCGACTGGAAGGCGTAGAAGTTCAGGATCGGCTTGTCCATCCGGTAGTGGAAGTAGCGCCGGCCCCGGTCCATCCATTCGCGCTCCAGGGTGCCGGGGGCGATCGCGATCTGGTCCGGGCTGGTGGCGACGACGGCGTCGAAATTGATCCAGTCGGCGTCCTGGCCGAGGAAGTTGCGCGTGCGGCCGGCCGGGTCGTCGTGCGCGGGCAGCGGGTCCTTCGGGCCCAGGCCGAAGCGCTTGCGGTCGCGGTCGTCGGTGAGTTCGATGCTGCGCTGGTAGCCGATGCGCGGCAGCACCTCGTTGGTGAAGAAGCTGCCGTTGGCCACCACGGGGGTGTCGCGGCCGATGCCGAGCCAGCCGCCCGGCTTGTAGGCGAGGTCGAATTCGAGGGCGGTGCGCATGCCCGGCTGCAGGGGTTGCAGCAGGCGGTAATGATAGAAACCGTGGGCCGGGTCGGCCGCCACCTGGCGCGCGTTCTGTGCGAAACGGGCGCGCAAGGACGCGCCACGCTGCTGGTACAGCACGATGTCGGTGAGCGGCACGCCGCTGCGGTTTTCCAGCTGGTAGAAGCCCTTCACCTGCAGCGAGCGGTGTTCGGGCTCGATCCAGACCTGCAGGTTGACGTCGGTGATGCGCGGCTGCGGGAGTTTGGCGTAGCGGTGGTAGCGCAGTTCGTATTCGGCGCGCTGGCGCTCGACCTGCGCGCTGGTCTGGTAGTCGCCTGCATGCAGCTCCCATGCCAGCAGGGCCCCGGTGCCCGCGAACACCAGCAGGCCCACGGCGAAGCCGGCCAGCACGGTGCGCGACAGGTTGCGGCGCGCCAGGCGCAGGCGCTCGCGCCAGGTGTCGTCGACCCCGCGCGCCCACAGCACACGCGCCGCCACCAGGAGCATCAGGGCCAGGCCCGACCAGTAGAGCTGGAACAGGCGCTCGCGGACCAGGTAGTGCCCGAAGCCGTTCATCGCCGAGTACATCGTCGGCGGCCACACGCCGTAGCTGAGCAGGGGATGGTCGTAGCCGTAGCCGCGCGCGGTGCCGGCAACCAGATACAGGGCAATCAGGATGAAGTAGGCGAGGTAGCGGTTGTTGACGACCACCTGCATGGCGATCGCCACCGCCGCCAGCAGCGCGTACTGCGGCAGCAGCACCGTGAACAGCACCCGGATGTAGAGGCCCGGTTCGAGGCCGAAATATCCCTTGAAGAGCTGGACCAGCATGCCCACCACCATGGCCATGAAGAGCAGCACGGCCTGCAGGCCGACCAGGGCCAGGAACTTGCCGGCGAGCGGCAGCCAGGTCGGCGCGGGCATGGCGTCCAGCATCTGCGCCATGCGCGCCTCGCGTTCGCGCCAGATCATCTCGCCGGCGAACAGCGTCGTCACCACCAGCATATACAGTTCGAAGACGCCGCGGATCAGGTCCAGCACCATATAGGTGACCGGCTGCGTATTGGTGCCGTAGACGCTGCCCAGATCGATCGAGCTGGCGGCCAGGATCAGGGCGCCGGCCAGGGCGAGGGCCAGGAAGTAGACGTTCCTGGTCGCTTCGCGCAGGTTGTACCAGGCCGACCTGGCCAGCAGGACGGTGAGGCTGCGGTGCTGGAAGTCCGGGGCCTCGCGGGTGTCGACGGCGGCGTGCGACAGGGGAGGCGGGGTGTCGGCCACGGGCGCCGCGCCCTGGCGCTTGCGCGGATCGACGTTGCCGACGGTCTGGAAGCGCCAGTAGCCGAGCAGCAGGACCACCAGGCCGAAGCCGATCCACAGCAGGCGGTTGACGAGGTAGACGCCCTCCAGGGTCACGAGGCGGGTATTGCGTTCGGCGATCGGCCAGTATTCGGTGAGCCGGATCAGGGCGGTGGTGCCGAAGGGGTCGATCAGGGCGGCCAGGGTCTTGTAATCGAGGTCGCGGGCCAGCGAGGGAGCGACGATGTAGCCGACCATCATGACGATGCTGGCCACGTAGACCGGCAGCATGCGGCGCGACAGCGCGGCCAGCACGAAGAACAGGGCGCCGAAGATGAAGGTGTTGGGCAGCAGCGTGAACAGGTAGGGCAGGATCCAGGTCGCCAGCGGCGTCGGCCCCAGGCGGTCCGGCTCGATGCCGGGAATGAGGGTGCCGAGCCAGGCGCCCAGCACGATGCTCGACAGGATCACGGCCAGGGTGGCGAAGGCGCCGAGGAAGCGCCCCAGCACGTAGTGGTGCTTGCGGATCGGGGCGCTGAAGAAGAAGTGCTGGGTCTCGTATTCGAAGTCCTGCTGCACCGAGCGGCCCATCACGGCCGCCACCACCACCACGCCGAAGCAGCCGAGGAAGGAGGCGGTCAGCGCGATCTGGCGCGGGGCGTTGATCAGCAGGAGCCCGCCGAAGGTCACCATGGCGTCGCGGAACACGCCGCCCGCCGCCGCCATCCACAGCATGGCCAGGGCCAGGAACATGCCGAAATAGATCCAGGTGGATAGCAGGCGCAGGCGCTGTCCCGCCTCGAAGCGCGCGATGGCGAAGAGCAGCCGCATGGACTAGCAGGTCCCTGCCGATTCGGCGCGGTCGGCGAAGCGGCCGGCGATGGTGGCGAAGTACACGTCTTCCAGGCTGGCGCGGGCGGGCTCGAAGCCGTCGCCCGGATCGCTCTCGGAATACACGTGGATCAGGGTTTTACCGGTGAGCAGGCGCGTGGAGATGACCTGGTGGCGCTTCTGGAACACCGGCAGCTCCTGGCGCGTCACGAAGCGCGCCCAGATGTAGTCTTCGATTTCGTAGGTGAGGTCCTGCGGGTCGCCGCACAGCAGCACGTGGCCCTTGTTGATGATGGCCATGTTCGAGCACAGGTCGGCCACGTCGGACACGATGTGGGTCGACAGGATCACGGTCTTGTCCTCGCCGATCTCGGACAGCAGGTTGTGGAAGCGCACCCGCTCCAGCGGGTCCAGGCCCGCGGTCGGCTCGTCGACGATGATCAGGCGCGGGTCGCCCAGGAGGGCCTGGGCGATGCCGAAGCGCTGGCGCATGCCGCCCGAGAAGGTGCCGAGGCGCTGGTTGCGCACTTCCCAGAGATTGGTCTGCTGCAGGAGGCCGTCGACCACTTCGCGCCGGCGGTGCTTGTGCGACAGGCCCTTGAGCTGGGCGAAATGGTCGAGCAGTTCGTAAGCGGTCACTTTCGGGTAGACGCCGAAGTCCTGCGGCAGGTAGCCGAGCATGCGGCGCACTTCGTCCTTTTCGTCGAGGACGTCGATATCGTCCAGGAAGACCGAGCCGGAATCGCATTCCTGCAGGGTGGCGAGGATGCGCATCAGGGTCGACTTGCCGGCGCCGTTGGGGCCGAGCAGGCCGAACATCCCGGCCGGGATGGTGAGCGTGACGCGGTCGAGCGCGACCACGCCATTGGCGTAGGTCTTCGACAGATTGCGTATTTTCAGTTCCATGCCATGCTCCTGCGGACCTGTCGGTCCTCCCGTGTCAGCCTTATCAACACTTGCATTGTATTAAATTGTCACGCAAGCTGTGGCGACTCTGCGACGCACGGGCGGATTGATAGGCTGGACTGCATAATCCGGTGACAGAACGCATCAGCATTTGCCCCTTGTAAATATTCAGAAGTTTATCTGTGGAAACATAGGCGGAAACATGGATAATGGCAGGATGAACGAGGCCCTCCAGGACAAACTGCTGCTCTTGATGCGCGAGGCCCACAGCCGGGTCGAGGCGACGGACTGGTTCCGGGTCGGCCTGGGCCTGGTCTACCTGGCAGGCCTGATGACCAAGGAGACCATCGATTTCAAGAAGGTCGACCGCGCCTTCAACCGCTTCATCTACCACACGCTGGGCAAGGGCCACAGCATCGCCAGCGTGCTGCAGTTCATGAGCGGAGAGAAGGTGATGCCGACGGTGAGCTCAAGCCGCTTCCAGGAAGCCTTCGGGCGCCACTGCCCGGAAGTGCCGGCCGAATCGATCCCGTTTCTGCTCGAGCTGAACCTGGGTGTGGCGAAGAACATTTCGGGGCTGGATCCTTCCGGTCCCCTGGCGGACTGGGTGGCGCAGCGCAAGAGCGCGCAAGGCCTATAATGGCGTTTTCGATATCGAATTGGCCATCCCCATGAGCGCATACCGTTCCCATACTCCTTTTGACAGCCTGATCACCGGTTTCGACAAGGCCCTGCGCGTGGTCGGCGGCGTGGCATCGTCCTCGCGCCCGAACCCCGGCGCGCATGCGACCGACTGCGAACTCTCGGATGAAGAACGCCGCCACAGCGCGGGCCTGATGCGGGTGAACCACGTCGGCGAAGTCTGCGCCCAGGCGCTGTACGACTCGCAGGCGCGCTTCGGCAAGAGCCCGGCGATCCGCGCCCAGTTCGAAAAATCCGCGCGCGAGGAAGAAGACCACCTGGCCTGGACCGCCGAACGCCTGGCCGAACTCGGTTCGCAGCCGAGCGTGCTGAATCCCCTGTGGTATGCCGGTTCTTACGTGCTGGGCAGCATCGCGGCCAAGCTGGGCGATCCGCAGAGTCTCGGTTTTGTCGTCGAAACCGAGCGCCAGGTCGAGGCCCACCTGAACAGCCACCTCACGACCCTGCCGCCGCAGGATGCCAAGTCGCGCGCCATCGTCGAGCAGATGCGGGTGGACGAGATCGCCCACGGCGCGTCCGCCCAGGCGCTGGGCGCGGCGGAGACGCCGCTGCCGGTGCGGGTGTTGATGAAGGCGATGTCGAAGGTGATGACGACGACGGCGTATCGGATTTGATGCGGTAGCTCAGGCGCATGCCCTGCAGAAGTCGTACGCGCCGCTGGCGCCTACGACTTCCAGCGGCCGCTGGGAGCCAAGTCTTCCTGATTCCCCACCTCAGTCGCCACCCGCCACATCCACCGGCAGGCACACCCACGGTTCATACAGCACCACCGATTCGACAATCACTCCGGTCTGGAAGCAGACCTGGCCGCGCGTGATCATGCTCTCCGGCACCTCGACGGTGTACGTGCCATCCTCCGCAAGATCGCCGTATCGCGTGCGATAGCTGGACGAGTCGGCGCTCTTGCCGGGCCGATAGCGCACCACCGGCTCGGCGTCATCCGGCAAGGGCAGGTCGAAACGCAGGGCGATCACGTATTCCTCGTCCTGCTCGACGAGGCTGCCGCGCGGGCGCGGCAAGCGCGCGATCTGGCGGGCATGGGTCGCTTCCAGGCCCTTCAGGTGGCGAGCGTAATCGTCCAGCACGAGGTCGAGGTCGAAGCCGGCGAGCTGGAAGGCCGCCTGCCACAAGACATAGCCATCGAGATCGCGCGGAAAATCTCCGCGCGCCAAGGTCCGCAGGAGGGTGTGCGGAGCGGCCGCGCCGTAGCGCTTGACCAGGCGATCGATCAGGATCGCGCCCAGCGGGTATTTGAGATTTTCATCGACCGCGTTGGCGAAGCCGACCTGGTCGGTCAGCAGGCGCGGCGTGACCAGGCGCCGTGCCGAGACGATGGCCGCCGCCAGTTCCTGCTTCCCGGTCACGTCCGCCCCCGTGCCGAGTTTGTTTTCCACCCACTCGGCCAGCCCTTCGTTCAAGACCATCATGCGGTCGAGCTGGGACGCACGGGCGCCGCCGGCCAGGCGCCTGGCCAGCACGTGCGCCGTTTCGTGCGCCAGGGTGTTGTTTGCGCCCCTGTCGCTCACGCGCATGCGGATGCGATCGAGATAGGCCGTGCCGGCGTGGTTGCGGGTGGTGCCGGACAGGTCGACGTCGATCGGGGCACCGCCTTCGACACCGAGCAGGGCGGCGACGGCGTCGAAGGTGCGGTCGGCCTCGTCGATCAGGGGACGCACCCGCGCGCTGCTCAAGGCGGGATAGCTGAAGTTGTAGTGCCTGGTGGTGGCGTGTCCGCTGGCGACCGGCATGAACTCGAGGGCGTCGGCGCGCGTCCTGTCGGTGCCGGCGTCGTCATCCCTGCTGCGCGCGGACAGCAGCGAGAGGCCCGCGATCAGCGCGGCCACGAGCAGGCCGATCCCGAGCCGCGTGAGCCAGCGCCGCAGCCCGCCGCTTCGCCGCACCCGCGCGCTCACCTTGCCGGCGCTGCAGAACAGGACGAAGGCGAGTGAGCCGAACAGCAGCGCCGCCCCAAGCTGGGTCCAGATGGTCGACATCGGCAGTTGCCAGGCGGTGCCGGTGAAGCGCAAGGTCAGCAGGTCGGTCGTATCCAGGACCGCCGCCAGCGACGGCGCGTCTTCCTGCAGCAGCTTGACCCCGATCGCGCACAGCGCCAGGATCAGCCAGGACACATGGCGCAGGAAGCCCAGCAGCATGCCGGCCGTCAGCCCAACCACCGTGACCAGGATGGACAGGCCGAACATCGTCAGCAGCAAGGAAGGCCACAAGGCATGATCGAGCGAGCCGTGCGTGGCGGTGTGCATGGCTGCGTTCCACAGCAAGGCTCCGACGGGGTAGATGAGCATCACCAGCATCGCCGCCTGCATCTTGGCCGCGAAGATGGCCGGCCGCGTCAAAGGAAGCCCGTCGAGGAAGTTCAGGGTGCCTTCGTCGATTTCGCGCGCCAGGAGGTTGGTGCCGAGGGCGAATCCGAACAGGACTTGCATGATCCCCAGCCCCTCGGACAGGGTTTGCATGTGTGCGGAAAAGGAATACCCGCCCAGCGGGACCAGGAAGGCGCCGACGATCTCCATCAGCAAGAGCGCAAGCACCACGAACACGAAGGGGCGCAGGCTGCGCAATTCCTTGCGGAGCAATGCGGCGTTCATTTCACCTCCCAGCGCCGCGCCGCCAGCCTGACGCTGCAGCCGAGCAGCGCGTCGCGCCGCTCCACGGCGGTGAACAGGCGGGTTCCGCGCGGGAACGAAGCCGGCAGCACACCGGCGCGCGTGCTGTCGACCCTGGCGAGCGCCTCGGGCGGGATTTCTCCATCCCAGGGTTTGAGGGCGACATACAGGACGGCAAACGGCGGCGCCTCGCCTGCCCCAGCCCCCAATCGGTAGTGCACTTCGAATGTGTTCCCGGCCATGCGCTGCGCGCTGAAGCTCGCCTGCGGTATCGCGATCTGGTCGAGCGCATGCGCGAGCCGCGCCTGCTCGGCGGCGAACAGCCCGTGGAACTGGCGCGTCAAGGTCGCCTGGTCCGGTGCGCCGCTCTGCGCCAACAGCCGGGGAAAATCCGGCGCGAACAGCGAAGCGCGCGCATCGCCGGGCGGACGTTCGGCCAGCACCGACCGGGCCAGCACCTGGAAACGCGACTCCCCCATGTCTTGCGCCAGCGACGCCACCATCCGCCATGCCAGTGCGTCGGCAAGGCAGGGGCCCAGTTCCTCGCGCACGCTCAGCCACTCGTGCACGACGCGGCTGGCGCCGCCTGGCCTGGCCTGCAACAGGCGCGCGCCGAATGCCGCACGCAGCGCCAGCTTCTCCTGTTGCTGCGGCAAATCGCGTGCGACCAGCCACTGCGCGGCGCCGTCCAGCAGCCAGCGCCGCTCCTCTTCGGCGGCGCGACCACGCGAATGCCACTGCATCCACGACGCCAGCGCATAGGCCCGGAATCCTTCGCTGTCGAAGGCGCTGTTGGTGAACGCCGCCCGCACCACCACGCCATCGGCATTCGGCAGGGCGGCGCGTTGGAAGGCGTCGCCATCGAGGGCGTTGTCGTGCAAGGCCGTCAGCGCAGGAGACCCGCGCAGGGCCAGGAAGGCCTGCATGCGCGCCAGGTCGGACGACAGCGTATTGGCCAGCGCCTGGGCGACATGGGTGGATCCGGCGATGCCGACCGCGACGGACGGGCCGCTCGTGCTGCGCACCGCCCGCGCCAGTTTGTAGGGTGGCTTCGGCTTGCGCTCCTCGATCACCGAGATCGCCATGACGAGCGCCAGGAAGCCGACCGTCACGGCGGATATTTCGCGCGGGCGCATGCGGCGCGAGAGTGCGACCACCAGCGAGCCCTCGGACGAGAGCGCGAGCGCGAACGTGGCTGCGACCAGCCCCGCGGCGATGGCGCAGGTGATCAAGACCTCCTGCAAGGGCAGGACCAGCTTTTCGTAGACCATCGACTCCTGCACCAGGTAGAACGGCGGCCATTGCGCGACGGGCAACTGTCCGGTCGTATCCGCCACAATTGTGCATAACAGCAGCAGGGGCCAGATGACGTAGCGGTAACGGCCGGTCAATCCGACCAGGAAGGCCAGTGCGTAGGTGAGGAACACAAAACTGGCGCTTCGGATGGCAAGCAGGGCGGCATAGTGCTGGGTCAGCAATACCTGGCCACGCGCGGCGTACAGGGTCACGCCAAGACAGGCAGCCATGGCCAGCAACAGCAGCGCCATCCCCAGCACCCATTTGACCGCCAACACCTGGCTCCGGCTGACGGGCAAGGTCTCCAGGAACAGCTGGGTACGTCCCATGTATTCGCGCACAACCAGGCGGTTGCCCAGTAACAGCGCGATCAGCGGCGCCATGAGCACGACGATTTTCTGGTAGGCCAGCATGGGACTGCCCATCGTCCTGGCGCCGTGCAGCGCGACGGCCTGGGCCAGCGCCAGCAGCAGCAACATGGCCAGCAGCACCCAACGGTGTTCGCGCCACTCCTTGTAGAGCAGGGCGCGCATCAGGCGGCCACGCTGTCGGTGCGGGCGAAGGCGAGGAAAATGTCTTCCAGCGACAGGAGCTCGACGGCGACACCCGGCGGCCATCCGTTCTGCTCCCACAGCACAGGGTCGGCCTGCCAGATATCGCCGCGCAGCTGCGTGAAACCCTCACCGGGCAGTATCGCCGCATCGGCGACGATCCTGCGCACCCGCTGGCGCAGGGCGCCGACTTCGCCCTCGAAGCGGCAGGCGCCGCTCTGGACAATGCCGACGCGCTGCGCCAGCTGCTCGACTTCACCCACCAGGTGCGAGGAAAACATGACCGTCGTGCCTTGCTCGCGCTGCAGGACCTGCAGCTGGTCATTGAATTCACGCCTTGCCACAGGATCGAGCCCGGCAGTCGGTTCGTCCAGCAGCAGCAATTCGGGGCGGGGCGCCAGCGCCAGCGCCAGGCCCAGCTTGGTTCGCGTGCCGCCAGACATCTCCGAGGCGCGCCGGTCGCGCGGCACGTCCAGCATGCGCAACAGCCGCTGGAATTCGGGCGCGTCCCAGGTCTTGTAGAAACTGCCGACAAATGCGCCCAGCTGGTCGGCCGTCATCCACGCATAGAAATTCGGTTCCTGGCAGACGTAGCCGATACGCTGCTTGAGCGCCGTTGGCATGCGCTTGACCGGGCGGCCCAGCACGGCGATATCGCCGCTGTCCGGCCTCAGCAAACCCATCAGCATTTTCAGGGTAGTGGTCTTGCCGGCGCCGTTACGGCCAAGGAAGCCGAACATTTCACCCTGCCGCACGGTGAGACTCAGGCCGTCGAGCGCTTTGACTGTGCCATAACGGTGGATGACGGAATCGAGCTCGACAGCGTTCATGTGATTGGACTTGGTCTGATTGGGTGGCTGATGATGGTGGCGTAAATTTCTATTCGCCAATCATTATGATGAGGTTGCAGCCGGCAAGTGCACCCAAATACAGATTTCTCCTTGATTTAATCCGCGCAGCATAAATTGGCGCCGTGTCGAAGCTGGACGCGATAAAGGCGCTACACCGTCCGCAAGTGAAGGTGCTCCTTGTGGTAATGCGCGCATTTGGCCAGGCAGCGAATGGTTACAATCGGCGTTGACAGATCTTTTCCCTGCATCCCCGCCAGGAGTCATATGTTCCGCATTGATAAACGATGGATCCCGCTGGTCGTTCTTTTCGCCGGCGGACCATGGCAAGCCGCCTTGGCCGCCTCGCCATTCGCGAGGGAAGTGCCCACCACCTATCCCAAGTTTGAAGAGGGTACGGGCGGCTTGAGCCTGGTGGTGGCGGAACTGGCCGCCACCGACTACCTGAAGGGCTACGATTGCCCGAAGTCGGAGACCAGGGCCGATGGCAGCGCCACCCTCGTCATCTGCCTGAACCCGCCACCAACCTGGTTCAAGGCGCGCGTCCTGCAGCATGTGGCCGGCGCGGAAATCGGCGACGAGTTTTACGCGGTGACGGGGAGCCATTATGGCGCGATGAAAGTCGGCGCCGCCGAGCCCGCCAAGTTGATGCTGCTTCGTTCGAACGGTACGGCCCTGGAAATGCTGCGCTACAGAGCCTGGCCTGTCATCAAGGATCGCGACGGGCAGTATCACCTGATCGTTCGAAGCGGCCCGATTTCTTGGCTGCCTTGCTGGACCGCTTCCCTGATGCAGGAAATCGACGATGGCGAATTCGCCGACGACCTGGCGATCGCGCGCGAGGAATACGACAGCCGCTGGGCGCTACGACATGCGGCTTACTACCGCGTTACCGCCGACAGCGTGCGTCCGCGCTACGCGATCCCCGTCGCACGCTTGCAGCAGGGCTTGAAGGATTTGCCGCTGGCAGCTTCCGATTTCTCTTGCAGTCAGTGAATTCTGTACGCTGAGAGCAGGGCCGGCACGCGCACATCTTTACGGTCAAGTAATGGCAGTGCAAAGCGCAGCACTGGCTGGCGAAATCCTCACACCTCGACGATCTCGATCGAGTGGGTGATCTCCGCCGTCTTGGCCAGCATGATCGACGCCGAGCAGTACTTGTCGTGCGACAGCGTCACCGCGCGTTCCACCGCCGCCGGCTTCAGGTTGCGGCCCGTGACCGTGAAGTGGAAGTTAATCTTGGTGAACACCTTCGGCTCGGTCTCCGCGCGCTCGGCCTGCAGCGTGACGTCGCAGCCGCGCACGTCCTCGCGGCCGCGCTTCAAAATCAGGACCACGTCGTAGGCGGTGCAGCCGCCGGTGCCGACCAGGACCATCTCCATCGGGCGCGGCGCCAGGTTATGGCCTCCGCCATCGGGCGCGCCGTCCATCGACACCATGTGGCCACTGCCGGTCTCGGCGCGGAAACTCATGCCTGAGGGGCCGTTCCAGCTGACTTTTACTTCCATGTGCATTCTCCGCGGGGTTTCGTTAGCGGATCATTGTAAGTCAGGTTGGTTGAACGCGTGGGCGGAGGACCGCCCACCCTACGGAACCCGGCGTCGTTACACCGCGAGCACGTAGCGCTCGCTCTTCATGCGCCAGCTGGCGAAGGCCACCAGCAGCAGCGCCGGCACCGCCGAGCACAGGAAGGTCAGCAGGAAGGGCAGGGACCCGAGGTCGCCGCCCTTGGACAGTTCCTTGGCCAGGGTCTGGTTCGACAGCATCGGCACCATGTACATCCACTGCGCCGTCTTCAGGTCGAGGAAGGACACCACCATGGTGGGGATCAGGGGCGCCAGCATCACGAGGCTCAGGATGGTCTGCGCTTCCTTGAAGGTCTTGGCGTTCATCGCCAGCGTGACGTACAGCGCACCGGCCAGCATCGACAGCGGGATCGTGGCAAGGCACAGCAACATCAACTGCGGCGAACTCACGCTCCACGACATGCCGATTTCCTCGAGTGGCAGCCACCTGAGCATGACGTGTCCCAGCATCAGTTCGACGGTGACGCCGACCACGCCGAGCAGGCTGACCGCCATCCATTTTCCGCCGATGAGCTCCCAGGTCGTCGCCGGCTGCGCCATCAGCACTTCGAGCGAACGGCGCTCGCGTTCGCCCGCGGTGGTGTCGACCGCGGCCGACATCGGCATGAAGAAGGCAGGCAGGAACAGCAGGCCGATCAGGCTGCCGATCAGGACCGCGGAACGCGATGCGCTGGTGCCGGTGTCGTAGCGCTGCAGCATGACCGGCGTCAGCGCGGCGGGCGACACCCCGTGCGCCAGCAGGCGGGCGCTGGCGATATTGTTGCCGTAGGCTTCCAGCACTTCTTCCACCTCGCGCCGCTGCTGGCCGGTCTCGGCCGCCGAGTCGAACCAGATTTCGAGTCGGGCCGGGCGCATTGCCTGGTAGTGCTCGGTGAAGTCGTCGGGGAGGCGCAGCACCGCCACGGTCTTCTTGGCGCGCAGCAGGTCGGCGATGGCGTCTTCGTCAATCTGGGCGCTGTCCTTGACCGTGATGTTCTTCTGGCCCAGCTGGGCCATCAGGGTCGGCGCCCGGGAGGCGCCGATTACGGTGAGCTCGATGCCCTCGCGTTCCGACTTCGTGCTCTTGTCGATCAGCTGGTTCAGCATGAAGGCGATCATGATCGGATACAGCAGCGTGAACATGGCCAGCATGGCCAGCGTGCGCTTGTCGCGCAGCGTCTCGCTCAGCTCCTTGCGCAAGATGATCCAGAGTTTCGATTTCATGCGATTCCTTCCTCGGTGCCGACCAGGTTCACGAACGCGTCTTCCAGGTTGGCGATGCCGGTGCGCTGGCACAGTTCTTCGGGCGAGCCCTGGGCCACGGTATGGCCGCCGGCGATCACGATCACGTCTTCGCACAGGGCGGTGACTTCCTGCATCACGTGGGTGGCCATGATCACGCAGCAGCCATCGGCGCGCAGCGAGTTCAGGGCGGTGCGCAGGGCGCGCGTGCTCATGACGTCCAGGCCGCGGCTCGGCTCGTCGAGCAGCAGGTGGCGCGGCCGGTGCAGCAGGGTGCGGGCAAGCGCCACCTTGATGCGCTGGCCTTGCGAGAAGCCCTTGCTGCGGCGCGCCAGGATGTCTTCCATGCCGAGCAGCTCGGAGACTTCGTCGATACGCCTGGCGATGGCCGGGCGGTCCATGCCATTGAGCTCGCCGAAATAGGCCAGGTATTCGCGCGTGGTGAGGCGCTCGTACAGGCCGAACTGGTCGGTCAGGAAGCCGATGTTCCGGCGTACCGCCATCGGGTCTTTTTCGGGGTCGACGCCGTCGATCGCGATGCTGCCGTGGTCGCGCCTGAGCAGCCCCACCAGGGTGCGCAGCAGGGTGGTCTTGCCGGCGCCGTTGGGGCCGAGCAGTGCGGTGATCTGGCCGTCGCGGGCGGTGAAAGTGACGCCGCCCAGCGCCTGGACGTCGCCGAACTTCTTGCGTACATCGTGGACTTCAATCATGTCGTGTGCCTTATGGTTGCGGGCCGGCGCTGCCGAGCTGGAAGGTCGGGGGCGGGATCTCTTTCAGGCAGCTGGCGTCCAGCTTGTCCTGCGGCTTGTCGAGGAAGGTGCGCAGCAGGCGCGGCGCGCAGCCGAGCTGGGAGACACCGTGGCCGACGTTCTCCGCCACCAGGTGCTGGGCGCGCGGCATGAACTTGGCCGCGGTCTCGGCGCGGTGCGGCGGCGTGACCGGATCGAGGGCGCCGGACAGCAGCAGGGCCGGGGCCTGGATCGGCGTCGGCGCCTTCCAGGCGACCGCCGGCACCTGCATCGTCTTGCAGATGCGCGGCATCTGGTCCGCCAGCGACTTGGTCAGCTTGCCGGCGTCTTGCGCCAGCAGTTCGGGCGTCATGCGCGGCACGTCTTCGGCGCAGACCACGGCGAAGTGCAGCAGCATCGCGATACTGCCCTGCATGCCGTAGTCGCCCGCCAGGTTCTGGCGCGCCACGAAAGGCTGCCAGCGGCCCTGGGCGGCGTTATGGATCAGGAAAGGCAGGCGGCGCGCGTCGGCCGGCGAGTACAGGATGTTGTGCACGGTGCCGAGGAAGCGCGCCGAGGTCATGGTCGGGGTGATCGGCTGGGCGGTGCGCGGGTCGGGCATCGACAGCTTGATCGGGCCCGCTTCCAGCTTCGCGACCAGGCCGTCGTATTCCGCGCGCAGCTGCGGGAAGGCCTTCTTGCAGCCGGCGTCCTTTTCGCATTGCGCGAACAGCTTCTCGAGCGCGGCCTGGGCGTCCTTCGCGGCGGCCGGGATCACCTGGTCGGGCGCGGCCACGCCGTCGAGGATCAGGCTGCGCACGCTGGACGGGTACAGGCGCGCATAGAGCTGGCCCAGGCGGGTGCCGTAGGAACCGCCGAAGACGTTCACGGCGCCGTAGCCGAGTGCCTGGCGCACCAGTTCGGTGTCGCGGGCTGCGGCCTCGGTGGTGTAGGCGCCCCAGGAAGCCTTGGTGGCGCCGATGCAGGCGACCAGTTCGGCCTCGAGCTGGTCTTCCGTCATCTGTTCGTGTTCGGGCTTGTTCTTGCAATCGAGCTTGCCCGAGCGGCCGGTGCCGCGCTGGTCGATGAACACGATGTCGCGGGTGGCGCGCACGCGGCTGAAGGCCGTCGACAGCACGCCGACCACGTCGCTGCCCGCTTCGCCGGGTCCGCCGGCCAGCACGAACAGCGGGTCGCCGCGCGTGCCCTGGCGGTGCGCCGGGGCGACGGTGACGTGCAGCTTGAGCTTTTCTCCATCAGGCTTGGCATGGTCGAGCGGAACGTCGATGCTGACGCAGCGCAAGGTGTCGACCGCCCCGGGAAGGTGGCAGCCGCGGGTGGCGGCGGTGGGAGCGGCGCTTGCTGCGGAAGCGCTCAGCCAGAGCGCGGCAAGGGGGAGTAATGAAACGCGGAGCAATGATCTTGTCTTCACACAATCTCCTCAAAGGACAGTTCCATACTAGAGTGGCATCGTTTTGGCGGTCAATGGATTAATTGCGACGAAGCACGAAATTATGCGACCGGGAGACGTTCTTATTCATGCGGAATGACAGGGGCCCTGGTGAAGAACGGAAAATGCGACAGCAAAGGTCAGTGCGCATTGACGGGGGGCTACTCTTCGGCTATCATCGTGGGCTTTCCCTTTGCTCGGGGAAGACAATAAGGCAGAGTCCGCTGCAGCAAGGGCGGAACCACCACAGTGAGCACTTAACCTATTAGGAAGTCAACATGAAAACTTTTTCCGCTAAGGGCCATGAAGTCCAGCGCGACTGGTTTGTGATTGACGCGACGGACTTGGTCCTCGGACGTGTTGCCAGCGAAGTGGCACTCCGACTG